>NZ_JBXENS010000002.1:0-986104 GCF_059383675.1 Paenibacillus sp. J22P277 | reverse complement strand
GCGCTGAAAGCATCTAAGCGTGAAGCCCCCCTCAAGATGAGATTTCCCAGTATGTAAGACCCCTTGAAGACGACGAGGTTGATAGGTTCGAGGTGGAAGCGCGGCAACGTGCGGAGCTGACGAATACTAATCGGTCGAGGGCTTATCCAAGCACATTCGACATCCAGCTAAGCAAGAGACCTTCGCAAAGGTTCGTATCCAGTTTTCAGGGTGGAATTCAGCATTGAACAGACGGCAAGGACGTTTTGGTCGAAGCTGATTACAAAAACGTTTGGCGACGTTTATTCCTGATCATGGCGACTGCCTCGGTCGTGATGGACAAGCACTATGTAGAGGCAACAATGTGGCGGTGTAGCTCAGCTGGCTAGAGCATTCGGTTCATACCCGGAGGGTCGGGGGTTCGAGTCCCTTCGCCGCTACCACATTTTCATGGAGGCTTAGCTCAGCTGGGAGAGCATCTGCCTTACAAGCAGAGGGTCGGGGGTTCGATCCCCTCAGCCTCCACCAGATCTAACAACGCGGAGCCGTGGTGTAGTGGCCCAACATGCCTGCCTGTCACGCAGGAGACCGCGGGTTCGAATCCCGTCGGCTCCGCCATTTAATTTCCAAGTAAGGCTCGGTAGCTCAGTCGGTAGAGCAGAGGACTGAAAATCCTCGTGTCGGCGGTTCGATTCCGTCCCGAGCCACCATAATTTCTTAAGGCTTATTACCTGATAAGCTTCGTGGAGGGCTAGTGAAGTGGCTAAACACGGCAGACTGTAAATCTGCTCTCTCTGAGTTCGGTGGTTCGAATCCATCGCCCTCCACCATTCCCTTTAACAGCAAGAGCCATTAGCTCAGTTGGTAGAGCACCTGACTTTTAATCAGGGTGTCGTAGGTTCGAGTCCTACATGGCTCACCATTACGACACCTAAAGCACCTGTAGGTCAATGACCTGCAGGTTTTTTGTTGTTTGAATGGCGGAGTATTTCAATCGGCTGCGGGCAAACTGAACTCAAACACACAATGGTTGGTTTCAGGGGGTTGTATCGCAGATGAACTATGGCTTGTCCGCGTTGTTATGCTTTGGTATCGTTGCCGTACTCGTGCCGGTCCTTCGTAAATTCGCCATTCGTTATGGCTTCGTCGATCGTCCGACTGCCCGTAAAATCCATAAAGCCCCCGTACCGCTGATGGGCGGGGCAGCTTTGTATGTCGGCATAGCAGTGACGTTATTTCTCTTCCAAGGTATAACTTCGCTGAGTTTAACGATTGGAATCGGAGGTTTCGTTTTGGTTTGCATCGGTTTGTTGGACGATGCGGCCAAGGCGAGCGGGTCGGAATTCCCAGTCTGGCCGCGGGTTATCATTTATCTGGCGGTCGCAGCTTTGCCGCTGTTGTTCGGAATTCGGATCGAAGGGCTATCGAGTCCGCACGGGATGATTTTTTTCCCTTATTGGTTAGGCGTTGTCGGTTCGATCGTATGGGTGTTCGCATTGATCAACATGATTAATTTTATTGACGGCGTGGATGGGTTGGCTTCCGGGGTAGCGACATTGTCGTCATTGACGTTATTCGTTGCGGCGTTGTTTAAGCAACAATATCCGACCGCGCTGCTTGCGGTGATTTTGGTGGCAGCCTGCGTGGCTTTCTTATGCTATAACTTCTATCCGGCGCGTATCTTCATGGGGGACGCGGGGGCGACGTTTCTCGGTTACTCCTTGGCGGTTACAGCGGTAGACGGCGCATTCAAAAGCGCTACGCTTGTCACGGTCACCGTACCTTTGCTGGCGCTTGGCGTCCCGATACTCGATACGGCCGTGGTCATGCTTCGCAGGCTATTGTCGGGCAAAGGGCTGCACAGGGCGGATAAGCTTCATACCCATCATGTTTTGATGCGATGGGGATTAACGCAGATTCAGACGGTATCCTTCATTTATTTGGTGGCGGCGTTGTTTTCCCTGCTGTCTCTTGTCGTGTTGCTGGCCCTTAGCTGAAATAAACGGTCGTATATGGTATACTGTGCAGTAAAAAGCGCATATTCGCGCCGATGGATAGGGGCAAGCCCATGAGTGATGCAAAATGGATCATGCAATTGCAAGCTGTTCTGGATTGCCCGGTCCGAGAGCATCAGCTCCCGATTCATGACTGGCGATTACTGAG
This sequence comes from Paenibacillus sp. J22P277, assembly GCF_059383675.1. Lineage (NCBI taxonomy): Bacteria > Bacillati > Bacillota > Bacilli > Caryophanales > Paenibacillaceae > Paenibacillus > Paenibacillus sp. J22P277. The sequence continues at coordinate 983,962 of NZ_JBXENS010000002.1, read as the reverse complement.
CGGTGAACAAGCTCGGCAACCGAATGAACGGTTGCAAAAGTCTAAAACGAATGCGGTTACAATAGGAGATTATGTAAGCGGTCCCGAAGGCGCGACTTGGTTTGCCCTTGAACAGCATGCAGAGCATGTTCACGTGCTCGAGATTAATCGGGAACAACGATTGAGCGAAATGGAAGTTCGCCTTATTGGATGGGCGGTCAATCAGATGCTCGCCGAGAGCAGCAAGAATTACGAAGGTTTTTCGGAATCGGAACGTTATGCCAGAGAGCTGGGGACTTGGATCGACGAGCAGCTCGATGCCAGCGAGCCCAAGCTGCTGCTCCCGGATCGACTGATTTCCAGGGGAAGATTATTCTCGTCCATGATTCCTTTTCTCCTCGTATGCGAACAAGCGGAGTCGGGCCGAGCGAGTTTCGGTGAACTTGAAAAACTGCTTCGTACGTTTCTTGCCGACGATGTGCTGATTATTCCGCTGAAGGAGCAGGAATGGCTGATCCTTGGGCCTGCGTCGCTCATTCACGATGCGCAGTCCGGCGAACGGGACGAGGAAGAAGAGGAATCGTTGGAGGAAAGCTTGGCATCGATCGGTTTCGGCTTGCATGAAATGCTGGCAAGCGAATGGATGGGGGACTGCCATCTGGCGATTTCCCACCCCATATCGCCGGCTAATTCCATCATCGGAACGACGGCTCTTCTCAGGGAAACCGTTCATCTCGGACGAGCGTTCCATATCGGGGCCAATATTCACTTGCCGTGGCTGCTTCATTTAGAGCGATTGCTTAATACGATTCCCGAAGCGCACCGCATCAAATTCGTGGAGCAGGCTTTGAAACGGACGGATGCCTTCCTGGATCCGGAAATCCTGACTACGCTGGAAACGTTCTTCGCATTGGACTGCAACGTAAGCGAAACGGCAAAGAAGCTTTATATTCACCGGAATACGCTGCTTTACCGGTTGGACAAACTAAAGCAGGAGACGGAGCTGGACGTGCGGCAGTTCCGCGATGCCGTACTCGTCAAAATTATTTTGCTATTGTATAAAGTGACGAAAAGGGCGTAGTTTTTTTGTAAAGTATGTGCATAGTCATATGGACAGCACTGATATAAACTAAGTGTAATGAACGACAATAATCGTTAGGGGGAAATACAAATGGCTGGTGTACGCTTAGAACACGTTTACAAAAAATATGCGGGTACTGATCTCGCTTCGGTTAAAGACTTCAACCTCGACATTAAAGACAAGGAATTCCTGGTTCTTGTCGGTCCTTCCGGTTGCGGTAAATCGACGACGCTTCGTATGATTGCCGGTCTTGAAGAAATTTCCGAAGGTAAACTGTTCATCGGCGAACGTCTTGTTAATGACGTAGCCCCTAAAGATCGTGACATCGCGATGGTATTCCAATCTTATGCCCTGTACCCTCATATGAACGTTTACCAAAACATGGCGTTCGGTCTTAAACTTCGTAAATTCAAAAAAGCGGAAATCGACAAACGCGTTCGTGAAGCCGCTAAAATTCTCGATATCGAACACTTGCTCGATCGTAAACCGAAAGCATTGTCCGGCGGTCAACGTCAACGTGTCGCCCTCGGCCGCGCAATCGTTCGTGAACCGCAAGTCTTCTTGATGGATGAGCCTCTTTCCAACTTGGACGCTAAACTTCGCGGCCAAATGCGCGCGGAGATCTCCAAACTGGCTAAACGTCTGGAAACAACCGTTATCTACGTAACGCATGACCAGATCGAAGCCATGACAATGGGCGATCGTATCGTCGTTATGAAAGACGGCATCATTCAACAAGCCGCTTCCCCGGAGGAACTGTACAACCACCCGGTTAATATCTTCGTGGCAGGCTTTATCGGAGCTCCTTCCATGAACTTCATTACCGGTACGCTTAATGAAACAGGCGGCACGGTTCGTTTCAAAGCGACAAACATTGATGTTCTTGTTCCAGACGGCAAAGCGCAACAGCTTCGCGAAAAAGGCCTGATCGGCAAAGAAATCATCCTTGGCATCCGTCCTGAAGACTTGCACGAAGAGCCGGTATTCCACGAGGCTTCCCCGCAAACGATCGTGAACGCTCACGTCGAAGTTGCCGAGAACCTTGGTCACGAAATGTTCCTGTACCTGAACGGTCTGGGCAAAGACTCCGTTATCGCTCGTGTTGACGGACGCTCCGGCGTTAAGGAAGGCGTTAACGTAAAACTCGCTTTGGATATGAACAAGGTTCATATCTTTGACAAAGAAAGCGAACTGAACGTATTCGAAGTATAAAATAAGGCACTCACCTTACCGAACAGCCGTCCGATCCGATCGGACGGCTGTTTTTGTGCGATTATACGCTTCTATACGGGACGCAGCCAATTTCCGACGAGCTAGGACGTTGATTTCAGTTCTTATTTCCTATAGGATAAATACATCTGGATTTTTATGAATGACCACTATACGCGTAGCCGGCTGCGATCTTGAGGAGGCCAAACATGGGCAAGAAAGTGAAAGTTTCGGATCTTGTAAGCCAGTTCCAGCTTGAGATCTTGGGTGGCGAAGACGGCCTGAAACGAAGCATTACTCTGGATGACTTGTCGCGTCCGGGACTCGAAATGGCAGGCTACTTCGATTATTACCCGAGGGAACGGGTGCAGATTCTCGGGAAGACGGAAATTACGTTCATGGACACCCTCTCCAAACAGGAGCGGATCGACCGGGTCGAGCGACTGTTCGACGATGAGACCCCTTGCTTTATCATTACGCGCGGTCTGGAAGCGCCTCCTGAGCTGCTGGAACAATCGAACGTTCGGCAAATTCCGGTCTTGCGCAGCAACACCGCAACCACGATCTTCTTGAGCCGCATTACCAACTTCTTGGAACGCAAACTTGCGCCTTCCGCGACGATTCACGGCGTTCTCGTGGATGTTTACGGGGTGGGGATGCTGATTACGGGCGGCAGCGGCATCGGTAAAAGCGAAACCGCTCTCGAGCTTGTCAAGCGAAGCCATCGCCTCGTTGCGGATGACGCGGTCGAAATTCGCCAAACTTCCGACAATCAGCTTCATGGTACGGCACCCGAGCTGATCCGGCATTTGCTTGAAATTCGCGGGCTGGGCATTATCAACGTCATGACCTTATTCGGGGCCGGCGCTGTCCGGAACAATAAACGGATCAGCGTCGTCATCAAGCTGGAGAACTGGCAGGCCGACAAGCAATATGACAGGCTCGGCTTGGACGAGGAGACGACGCGCATCATCGATACGGACGTGCCGATCGTGACGGTACCGGTTCGACCTGGCCGAAATTTGGCTGTCATTATCGAGGTGGCGGCGATGAATTTCAGGCTGAAGCGGATGGGGTATAACGCGGCGCTGCAGTTTACGAACAAACTGACGGAAACGATCGCGGAAGACTCGGACGATTTTGACTGAGCGCCTGGGTTGCATGGCCATGGATGACCATTACGGATAATTGAGAAGGAGCCATTGACGCATGTTTGGATTACGATTAGATCCGATTGCTTTTTCGCTGGGTTCGATCAGCGTGCACTGGTACGGCATCATTCTGGGGACCGCGGCGCTCGTCGGTTTGCTGTTGGCAGTGCAAGAAGGCAAACGTTTCGGGCTGTCGCCGGACTTTTTTATGGATTTGTTGCTGTTCGGCGTGCCGTCCGCGATCATCGGAGCTCGCATTTATTTCGTTGCCTTCCAATGGGACGAGTACAAGAACAACCTGATGGACGTCTTTAAAATTTGGAACGGCGGGATCGCGATCTACGGCGCGTTGATCGGCGCTTTTGCCTGCGGCATCGTTTATTTCCGAAACAAGGGGTACAGCTTCTGGCGAATCACCGATATTTGCGCGCCATCCCTGATTGCGGGCCAAATGATCGGACGCTGGGGAAACTTCGTGAATCAAGAGGCTTATGGCGGTCCGGTTGACGAAAGCTTTCTGCGCAACACGCTCCATCTGCCGAGCTGGATCGTCAATCAAATGAACGTTGAAGGCGTATTCCACCATCCGACCTTCTTGTACGAGTCGTTATGGAATCTGGTCGGTCTCGTGATTCTGCTCGTCATTCGCCGTCGTCCTTTCCTGCGCGCGGGCGAACAGCTTTTCTTCTATTTCATCTGGTATTCCCTGGGCCGCTTCTACGTGGAAGGACTTCGAACGGACAGCCTCGCTTTTCATGGCGCGGATTGGGCTGCTTCGCTTATGAATGGGCTGTGGTCCCCGATGAAAGCCGTATTCGGCGCACAAGGTTTTCTGGATCCGTCCTACGGAAATATTCGGATCTCGCAGCTGTTGGCGGTACTCCTCGTGATCGCGTCCATCGCGATGATTATCATTCGCCGCCGTACGGGCGCAGCTTCGGAGCATTATAACGATCCGATCGTTAATTTTAAAACCGGGCTCCCCGCGGGCGCGGAGAACAAGAAGAACTCGGATGCCCCGAACCCGAAACCGCCGATCGAGCATAATGGCGGCAATGCGGCGAACGGACCCGGCGATACGTCAATAAAGGAGTAATCTAGAGGCAATGGCGACTCAGATCAAGGCGATTTTGTTCGATTTGGACGGCACGATCATGGATACGAACGAGTTGATTATTCAGTCCTTTCTGTACGCGCTGAATGGGATCGTCCCGCAAGATTTCAATCGGGAGCATATCATCCCCAGCATGGGGCTTCCGCTGTCGATGCAACTGCAGCAGTTCTCGGGGCGCGAGCAGGTCGAGGACTTGGTATCGGCTTACCGTGAAGTCAACTTAAGGCTGCATGACGAATACGTTCAAGCTTTCCCGCATGTCAAGGAAGTCTTGGCGAGGCTGCATGAAGCCGGTATCAAAATCGGGATCGTGACGACCAAGATTCGCTTGACGACCGAACGGGGACTGCGCTATGTCGGAATATACGACTACGTGGAACCGGGCGCGATCGTTACGATCGAGGACGTGACCCGTCCGAAGCCGGATCCGGAGCCGGTGCGGCTTGCGCTGCAAGCGATCGGCACCGCTCCCGAAGAGACGATGATGGTCGGCGACAGCATCGTGGATATCCACTCGGCCGAGGCGGCCGGCGTCGTCTCCGTTGGCGTGGCGTGGTCCCTTAAAGGCGAGCAGGTCTTGAAGGAGAGCGGCGCGCGCCATATCATTCAGGATATGCGCGATTTATATGCTTTTGTCGGATTGGAGTAAACGCCGTTGAGAAACGTGGAGCGTTATCCCGTCGAAGGGCCGAACGCGCTCTGGCAGGTGTACCGTACCGTCAGCCGTTGGAAGGCCGTACGGAACTTTGCATTCATACAGGCGGCGCGTTACTGCCCGTCCTTGCCGGTCAAAAATTGGATCTATCGGCACGTGCTCGGCATGCGCGTAGGGCGCCATACGGCGTTCGCGCTGATGGTCATGGTCGACGTCTTTTTCCCGGAGAAAATCGCGGTGGGAGACAACTCGATCATCGGCTACAATACGACGATCTTGACGCATGAATATCTAATCGGCGAGTACCGGCTAGGTGTCGTGCGAATCGGCTCCAATGTCATGATCGGGGCCAATACGACGATCCTGCCCGGCGTGACGATCGGCGACGGAGCGGTCGTGGCCGCGGGGTCGATGGTGCATAAAGACGTTCCGCCCGGCGCCTTCGTCGGCGGTAACCCCATTCAGGATATTCGGAAGGCCTAGGGTATGCGGCAAGGTGTCGGTCTACCGTCCCCTGTGGTCGATTGATTGAATGCAGTTGCCCGCAAGAAAAACCGGGAAGCGTCGCTTCCCGGTTTTTGCTGGGCAGATGCGTTTTCGGTAAATTCAGGTTACATATCGTGCTTATGGAGCAGTGGTGTGTCATGTATGGAGGACAGGCTGTGACATGAGTTGATTTGGCAGTTGGAACCCTTACGGGGCCGCTGCCGAGAAGCCCGCGTGCATCGCAATCGACCCACGAAGCAGCGGCGATACGGTCGGAAGCGTTATTGACGGAACATTCGGAGCATGGTATCATTACGACTAAACTCTTTATTTTGGCAGTATGGTAATATGGTGACGCGTTAATATACTAAAGTCATGTGGGTGAACTTAAATGTCCAAACCGAAGGTGTTCGAGAAACCGATTGGGGTTAAGGATTATTTGCCGCATGCGGTGGCAAAGCTGCGACAGATCGAAAATCAAGTGCTTGCTTGCATGCATTCCTGGGGCTATGAGCAGATAATGACCCCTACGATGGAATATTACGATACGGTTGGCGTGGCAAGCTCGACGTCCGACCAGAAGCTCTTCAAGCTGTTGAACAACCGCGGCACGACGCTCGTGCTTCGATCCGATATGACCGCGCCGATCGCGCGCGTCGTCTCCTCCGTGCTCAAAGACGTGCAGTTCCCGATTCGCTTGTCTTACCACTCCAATGTATTCCGCGCGATCGAGGAAGAGGCGGGCCGCGAAGCGGAGTTCTTCCAGACTGGCGTGGAGCTCGTCGGGGATGCATCGCCGGAAGCCGATGCGGAAGTCGTCGCGCTGGCGATCGCGTCGCTGAAAGCGGCAGGCGTTAGCCGGTTCAAAATTGCCATCGGCCATGTCGGGTTCTTGAACGGCCTGTTCGAGGAGACGCTTCCCGGTCAAAGGGCCGCGCAGGAGGAACTGAAAGCGTACCTGCTCGGCCGCGACTATGTCGGCTATCGGGAATGCTTGCGTTCGCTAACGATATCGGAAGAGATGCGCAGCGAGCTCGAGGGCATTATCCGCCTGCGCGGGGGGCGGGGAATTTGCAATCAGGCGATGGCGCTTAGCTTGGACGACACCGCTCAGGCGTCCGTCCGCCATTTATGCGAGATGTGGGACGTCCTGGAGGCGTACGGCGTATGCGAGCACGTGCTGATCGATTTGACGATGATCGGCGATTTCAAGTATTACACGGGTATGACGTTCGAAGCCTATGCCGCGGATCTGGGATTCCCGGTGGCGAGCGGCGGCCGTTACGATAATCTGCTCAAGCAGTTCGGGCGCCCGGCTCCGGCTACGGGGTTCGCGCTGAAGACGACGCGAATCCTCGAGCTGATCGGCGACGACGCTTGCGAGTCGAACGAGGAGCGTGTGCTTATCGGTTACGATGCCGACGGCCGCGCGGCCGCGCTGGATAAGGCGCGCGAGCTTCGGGAAGCGGCGGAATCGTCCGCGTTGATCGTGACGGAGCGCATGGACGCCGTCTCGCAGCAAGCCGTACGCGACTTCGCGGCATCTGGGGCCGACGGACTGGTCATTTACAAAGGCGTCGCGTTTACGAAGCTGCTGACTTACTTCGGCGGCGAACGGGGAAGGGAGTAGGCTGAACATGACGATGAACGAACTGCAGGCTTCCTCCGGCCGGGAGCTGTTGAAGGTAGCGATGCCGAAGGGCCGCATTTATAAGGTGGCCTCGAACTTGTTCAGGGAAGCGGGGGTTCCGATCCCGAGCGATTTCGACGATACGCGCAAGCTGATCATCGAGCTTCCCGAAGCGGGCATGTCATTTATAATGGCGAAGCCCGTAGACGTGCCGACCTACGTCGAATACGGCGTTGCCGACATCGGCATCGTGGGCAAAGACGTGCTGATGGAAGAAAACAAGGACGTCTACGAGCTGCTGGATCTGGGGATCGCGAAATGCCGCATGTCCGTCATCGGGCTGCCGGATTGGAAGCCGGTCATTCATCCCCGCGTCGCGACGAAGTATCCGAGCGTGGCCTCGCAGTACTTCCGCGAGCAGGGACAGCAGGTCGAAGTGATCAAGCTGAACGGCTCCATCGAGCTGGCGCCGCTGATCGGGCTGGCGGACCGGATCGTCGATATGGTGGAAACGGGGCAGACGCTCCGCGAGAACGGCCTGGTGGAGATGGAGACGATCTTCGGCATCACGAGCCGGCTGATCGCGAACCGCGTCAGCTACCGCATGAAGAACGAGGCGATTCAGAACCTGTGCGATAAGCTGCAGCAGGCTATCGCGGCGAAACCGGTCGTTTACTAGGCAATAGCCGGGCAGAACAGCGACGGAATCGCATGAGCATGAAAGGATTCGAGTCCCGATCGGCGGCTCCCGATGGTTGCCATACGAATAAAGCATGGAAGGAGCGAAGCGGCATGCGAAAGCTGCGGGCGGAGCAATTTGGATTAACGCGCAAGGTGGAATACGGTTCGCCTGAACAAAACGAAACGGTCGCGCGCATCGTCGAGGCGGTCCGCACGGAAGGCGACGCGGCGCTGTTGCGCTATACGGAGGAGCTGGACCGCGTCCGGCTGGATACCGGTACGCTGCGCGTCACGAACGACGAGATTCAAGCGGCGTACGATCGCGTCGACGCGGATTTCCTGACGGCGATCCGCCAAGCAGCGTTGAATATCCGGGCATTTCACGAAAAGCAGCTGCGGCAGTCCTGGGTGGACGTGCAGCCGGACGGCACGATGCTGGGCCAGCTCCTGCGTCCGTTAAAACGCGTCGGCGTCTACGTGCCGGGCGGGAAGGCGGCTTACCCGTCTTCCGTATTGATGAACGTCATTCCGGCACAAGTCGCGGGCGTGCCCGAGATCGTGATGGTGACGCCGCCCTCGACCGGAGGCAAGGCGGGCATCGACCCGTATATTCTGGTCGCGGCCGCGGAAGCGGGCGTCAAGGAGATGTACCGGATTGGCGGCGCGCAAGCCGTAGCCGCGCTCGCGTACGGCACGGAAACGATCCCGCCGGTCGATAAAATCTGCGGACCCGGCAACATCTACGTTGCGCTGGCGAAGCGCGCGGTGTTCGGGGTCGTGGCAATCGACAGCATTGCCGGCCCGAGCGAAATCGTCGTGCTGGCGGACGAGACGGCGGATCCCGCCTATGTCGCGGCAGACCTGCTATCGCAGGCGGAGCATGACGAGATGGCCTCTGCCATCCTTGTGACGACCTCGGAGGCGCTGGGCGATGCCGTAGCCGTGGAAATCGAGCAGCAGCTATCGACGCTTCCGCGAGAAGGCACGGCCCGCCAGTCTATCAACGGCTACGGCGCGATCCTGTTGGCGGATTCGATGGCGGAAGCGGTAGCCGCGGTCAACCGCATGGCGCCCGAGCATCTGGAGATCATGACGGCCGACCCGATGACGCTGCTGGGCCGAATCGAGAACGCGGGCGCGATCTTCGTCGGTCCGTACAGTTCGGAACCGGTCGGCGATTATTTCGCCGGTCCGAATCATATCCTGCCGACCAACGGCACTGCGCGTTTCTCTTCGCCGGTGAACGTGGACGATTTCATGAAGAAATCGAGCCTCATCCACTACAGCAAGGAAGCGCTGCTGGCAAACGGCGATCAAATCATCACGCTTGCCCGGCATGAAGGCCTGGAGGCGCATGCGCGCGCCATCGAAATCCGCTTGGAGCGGGAACGGTAGTCCCGGCGATACGTTAACCGGACCGTCGGAGGGAACAGCCTGCACGCTGCGGGCAAGGCGGTTCGTTGCACGAATAGAATGAAGCGAAAGAAGGATGTTTACTATGGCGGATAACGTGATTCGCGCGGCCGACGTGGCGCGCAAAACGAACGAGACGGACATAACGCTCGCTTTTGGCCTCGACGGCACCGGCATTTCCAAGATCGAGACGGACGTGCCGTTCCTGAACCATATGCTCGACCTGTTCACCAAGCACGGTCAATTCGATCTGACGGTCGAAGCGCGCGGCGACGTGGACATCGACGATCATCATACGGTCGAGGACATCGGCATTTGCCTCGGGCAGACGATCCGCGAAGCGCTGGGCGACAAGCGCGGCATCAAGCGTTATGCTTCGGTGTTCGTGCCGATGGACGAGGCGCTGGCACAGGTCGTCATCGACCTCAGCAACCGGCCGCATTTCGAGTATCGGGCGCAGTACCCGTCCCAGCAGGTCGGCAGCTTCTCCACGGAGCTCGTGCATGAATTCCTCTGGAAGCTGGCGCTCGAAGCGCGCATGACGCTGCATGTCATCGTGCATTACGGCCTCAATACGCATCACATGATCGAAGCGGTGTTCAAGGCGCTCGGCCGGGCGCTTGACGAAGCGACCGGCATCGACCCGCGCGTGCTAGGAGTGCCTTCGACGAAGGGAGTGCTGTAGGATGATCGCGATCATCGATTACGGCATGGGCAACCTGCACAGCGTCAGCAAGGCGGTGGAGCGGCTCGGATACGAAGCGGTCGTCACGGCGGAAGCGCAGGAGATCATAGAGGCGGACGGCGCGATTTTGCCGGGCGTCGGGGCATTCGGCGATGCGATGCAGAATCTGCAGGGCACGGGTCTGGACGAAGTGACGCGGCAATATGCGGCGACCGGGAAGCCGCTGCTCGGCATCTGCCTCGGCATGCAGCTGCTGTTCAGCGAAAGCGAGGAGTACGGTCCGCATGAAGGCTTGAATCTGCTGCCGGGGACGGTCATTCGGTTTAAGGGCGATTTCAAAGTGCCGCATATGGGCTGGAACATGTTGGACTTCCGCCAGAAGAATGCGCTTTTCGACGGACTCGAGCCGGGGCATGTGTACTTCGTTCATTCCTTCCACGCGAAGCCGGAGCGGGAAAGCGATCTGCTCGCGACGACGGACTATAACGGTCAGGTCACGGCGATCGTCGGCAGCGGCAACGTATACGGCATGCAGTTCCACCCGGAGAAGAGCAGCGACCTCGGCATGAGCCTGCTCCGCAATTTCCTGGCTCTGACTGGCGTGCGCGAAGCCGTACGATAGCGCCTCGCGGCAACGCGTACATAGTGAGGCCGCGCTAAGAGCTTGCAAGCCAAGGGAAGCATTGCTTCCGAGGCATTATTGATTAATTTTTTAGGAGGGAGCGTCCACAATGTTAGCCAAACGGATTATCCCTTGTCTGGACGTGAAGGACGGACGCGTCGTCAAAGGCGTCAATTTCGTGAACCTGCGCGATGCCGGCGATCCCGTCGAACTTGCGGCGATTTACGATAAGGAAGGCGCGGACGAGCTGATCTTTCTCGACATCTCCGCGTCGGTCGAAGGAAGGGCCACGATGGTGGAGGTCGTCAAACGCACGGCGGGCGAAATCACCATCCCGTTCACGGTCGGCGGCGGCATCTCGCATGTCGACGACATGAAGCGGCTGCTGCGGGCCGGAGCCGACAAGATCGGCATCAATACGGCAGCCGTGAAAAACCCGTCGCTCGTCAGGGACGGGGCGAAGAAATTCGGTTCCCAGTGCATTGTGGTCGCGATCGACGCGAAGTTCAATGCGGCCTGGGGAGAGTGGGAAGTGTACACGCACGGCGGACGCACGGCGACGGGCATCAAGGCGCTGGCCTGGGCGAAGGAAGCGGAACGACTGGGCGCCGGGGAAATTCTGTTGACCAGCATGGATGCGGACGGCACGAAGGACGGCTTCGACTTGAAACTGACGCGCGCGGTGTCCGATTTGCTGGGCATCCCGGTTATCGCTTCCGGCGGCGCGGGCAGAGTGGAGCATTTTCATGACGTATTCCTGCAGGGGCATGCGGACGCTGGCCTAGCGGCGACGATTTTTCACTATAAAGAAATGACGATCCGCGACGTGAAGGACGACTTGCGGCAGAAAGGGGTCGAGGTTCGATGAGCACAGGAAAAACGATTGCGGCGGTTGCCGAGGAGATCAAATGGAACGAGGCGGGGTTGGTCCCGGCCATCGTGCAGGATGCCAAAAGCAAAGAAGTGTTGATGATGGCCTACATGAACCGGGAATCGCTGACGCTGTCCGCGGAAACGGGCGTGACCTGGTTCTGGAGCCGTTCGCGCGGCGAGCTCTGGAACAAAGGCGCGACGAGCGGGCATACGCAGCGCATCGTGGCGATGCAGTATGACTGCGACGGCGATACGCTGCTCGTGCGGGTGGAGCAAACCGGTCCGGCTTGCCACACGGGCACGTACAGCTGCTTCACGGGCGAAGTGCAGGGCATTAAGGGCACGGAATCCGGCGCAAGCTCCTTCCAGCAGTCCAGCGACCGGTTCGCGATGCTGAACCAGCTGGAGGCGACGATCGCGCAGCGTTACGTCGAACGTCCCGAAGGCGCCTACACGACGTATTTATTCGAGAAGGGCGTCGACAAGATTCTGAAGAAAGTCGGCGAAGAGACGGCCGAGGTCATCATCGCGGCCAAGAACAAAGACAACGACGAGCTGCGCTGCGAGACGAGCGATCTGATCTTCCATCTGATGGTGCTGCTGCGCGAGCGCGGCCTGTCGCTGGACGAGGTCATGGCCGAGCTCGGAAACCGCCACAACAAAATAAAGCCGTCCTCCTAGTACATCCGGAGCGACCGCAGCCTTGGACCGAGCCGTCGGAACAGCGCGCTCGGTTCTGCCGCTTTCGGACGCCCCGGCCCGCGGATACGCGCTCAACAACGGGAACAAACCGCGCCAGATGCCGCATAGGGACGGGATCGGCATGTTGAAGGCGGTTAAGGGCAAGTAATCCCACAAGATCGTTTTTTGAATTCTTAATGATTCCATGTATAATGAAAGTTGTCGAAACAATGCGGTGTTTTAAAAAGCCGAAGTCAATCGTGCCGTTGTGCTTCCCTGTCTGCATGAAGGGACGGAAGGTTATTAATTTAGTGGTCTAATCGCTCAGGAGGGTATTATGTTGTTTAGCGACAAGCTGCGTATTTTCTCGGGTTCCTCGAATCCCAAATTGGCTGAACGAATCAGCGAAGAGCTCGGGCTGCCGCTCGGCAGAATCAAGGTTTCCCGGTTTAAGAGCGGCGAAATTTATGTTCACTACGAGGAAACGATCCGTAACTGCGACGTGTTCCTGGTTCAGTCGTTCTCGCATCCCATCAACGATCACTTCGTCGAACTGCTCGTCATGATCGATGCGGCGAAGCGTGCTTCCGCCCGTACCGTAAACATCATCGTGCCTTACTACGGCTATGCGCGCCAAGAGCGCAAAGCGGCTCCGCGTGAACCGATTTCCGCCAAGATGCTTGCTGACGTGCTGACGACCGTCGGGGCGACGCGCGTGATCACGATCGATCTCCATGCGCCGGCGATTCAAGGATTCTTTAATATTCCGGTGGATCACCTGACAGGCCTTGACCTGATCAGCGACTACCTCAAATCGAAGAACATCAAAAACCCGGTCGTCGTCTCCCCGGATGCCGGTCGTGCTTCGACGGCGGAGAAGCTGGCGAACTATCTGGATGCGCCGTTCGCGATCATGATCAAGAAACGCCAAGCCCACAACGAGTCCAACATCACCCACGTTATCGGCGATGTCGAGGGAGGCACGCCGATCATTATCGAGGACATGATCGATACGGGCGGCACGATCGTCAACGTCGTGGAAGGCCTCAAGGAACGCGGCTCCGATGACGTCTACGTGTGCGCAACGCATCCGCTCTTCTCGGGCCCTGCCCTGCAGCGATTGGACCATCCTAATATTAAAGAAGTCATCGTTACCGATACGATCGCGCTTCCGGACAATCGTTCCGATCGGTTCACGGTGCTGTCGGTCGCCCCGATTTTGGCGGAAACGACGCGGATCATTATCGAAGGCGGCTCCATCAGCACGCTCTTCAAAAACGCGGGCATTTAGCATCGGCGATGCCGGTTTTGTTCGTCCCATAGGGCCGCGATTCGCGGCCAACCACCTGAATCGCGGGCGCCTGCCCGCGATTTGCCACATATTCTTGCGTGTAAGGATAGGCCGCGCTATGGTATAATCGTAGAAACTTTGTAAGGGGCTGGTCGTACTAGCGCGCATAATACGTTATGCGCGAATGAGTACTGTCCGCCTCTGCAGCCGAGGAGGTGCCTTGTGTTATGAAAGAAAAGAAAATTGCGCTTGCCGGTCGCAGCACGAAAATCATTCCCATTCAGTGGGACGCAACGTTCTTCTTCGAGCGTGCGGTGCGCTCGATGGATCGATATCATTATGACAAGGCACTGAAATACTTCCGGCGCGCGGCCGAATACGAGCCGGATAATCCCGTCAACCACTGCAATATGGCGGGAATTTTGTCTGAGATGGGGAATTACGAGGAATCCAACCGCATTCTCCAGTCGATCGTCGACGAGCTCGATCCCGAAATGACGGAATGTCATTTTTATATGGCGAACAATTACGCCAATATGGAATTGTACGAAGCGGCCGAGACTTCGCTCGTGCGTTACCTGGAGGAAGACGCCGAAGGCCAATTTCTCGAGGAATCGGAAGAGATGATGGAACTGCTGCACTTCGAACTGGAACGGCCGACGAAGCTCGCGTTCATCAAGGCGCGCGAAGGATTTTTCGAGCATGACCGGGCGAGGTCGATGCTCGAAGAAGGCAAGTTCGTCGAAGCCGTTCGCCTGCTCGAGAGCATCGTCGAGAAGAACGCCGACTTCCTGGCAGCCCGCAACAACCTGGCGCTTGCCTACTACTACATGGGCATTTTCGATAAAGCGATGATCACGATCAAGCAGGTGCTGGAGCTCGAGCCGGGCAATCTGCATGCCTTGTGCAACCTGGCGATTTTCTACCAGCACGGCGAGGATAAAGAAGAATTGGCGCCGCTTGTCGAACTGTTGTGCAAAACCGTGCCGTTCCACCAGGAGCATGTGTTTAAGCTGGCGACGACAATGGGCATTCTAGGAGAGCATGGAGAGGCTTACCGCCATTTCATGCGGCTCCTGAAGGACGGGGCGCTGAAATCGGACCCTTGCCTCTACCATTACGCGGCCGTGGCCGCCTGCAACATGGGGCGCTACGAGGAAGCTCGCCGCTTATGGCAGCAGGTCCGAAAGCTCGATGCCGATTCGCACGTGCCCGGTTATTATTTGGAGCAGCTGGAACGCATGAAGAACGGCCAGCACGCGGCGCCCGCGAGTTATCATTACCATCTTCCTTTCGAAGAGCAGTTCAAGCTGTGGGAGAAATCGACGGAGTCGCTGCCGGATCATATGAAGCGCGATCCGCTCGTCCGCTCGTCCTTCTTCTGGGCGCTGCGCCACGGCGACCGCCATACGAAGCTGCAGGTCATTCAAGCGCTCGGCATGATTGCCGATAATGAAGTGAAGGATGCGCTGCGCGAGTTCATCGTCGAGCCGCAGGAAGACGATTATCTGAAGCGGATCGCCATCTTCGTGCTCCGCTCCATCGGCGTGCATGAATCGCTGAATGCGATTCTCGAAGGCAAGGAAACGGTCATCGAGCACAGCCGGATGCCGTCGCGCCTGCCGATCTGGGAAGACAAATGGCAGTCCGTGCTCGAAGCCGCGCTCGTGCGGATGAATAAGCAGTACGATTTGGTGCAGCAGCATGACCTGCTTACGCTGTGGATTGAATTCCTATCCCGGGTATACCCCGACGTGCCGAAGCTTGGGAAAGTGGAGGGCTGGGCAGCCGCGCTGGAATACTTGACCGCCAAAATGCACCGCCGCGAAATTTCTTACCATGAAGTGTCGCAGCGGTACGGCATCTCGATCGCGACCGTCAGCAAATGCGCCAAGCGCATTGATGAAATATGCGGTATCAAAGAAAAAATGAGAATGACCTTCCCGGCGCTTGCGGACCACCGCGACTAAGGGAGCTTAATCGCAAAGGAGGCACTACTCGTGTACAAAGCAATAATTATCGGAACCGGCCCCGCAGGCCTTACCGCAGCCATTTACCTGGCCCGAGCCAACATGAACCCGCTCGTCATCGAAGGTCCTGAGCCGGGCGGCCAACTGACGACGACGACGGAAGTCGAGAACTTCCCCGGATTCCCGGAAGGTATCATGGGTCCAGATCTGATGGCGAACATGCGCAAGCAGGCGGAGCGCTTCGGCGCCGAATTCCGCACCGGCTGGGTCAATTCCGTCGACACCTCCAAACGACCGTTTACGCTGCAGGTCGAAGGCCAAGGCGAGCTCCAAGCCGAAGCGCTGATCATCTCGACCGGCGCCTCCGCCAAATACCTGGGCATCGCCAACGAGCGCGAGAACGTGGGACGCGGCGTCAGCACGTGCGCAACATGCGACGGCTTCTTTTTCCGCGGCAAGAAAATCATCGTGGTCGGCGGCGGCGATTCCGCCATGGAAGAAGCGAGCTTCCTCACGCGCTTCGCTTCCGAGGTCGTGCTGGTTCACCGCCGTCCGGAAATGCGCGCTTCCAAAATCATGCAGGACCGCGCGCGCGCGAACGGCAAGATCAGCTGGGCGCTCGACCGTACGCCGCTTGAAGTCGTAGCCGGCGATATGGGCGTGACGGGGCTGAAAGTGAAGAACAACGAGACAGGCGAAGAAGAAGTCATCGAGACGAACGGCATTTTCGTCGCGATCGGCCATACACCGAACACGAAGTTCCTGAACGGCCAGTTGGAAACGGACGAGACCGGTTACCTGGTGGTGAATCCGGGTACGTCGGAGACGAAAATCCCGGGCATCTTCGCTTGCGGAGACGTGCAGGATCACAAGTACCGCCAAGCGATCACGGCGGCCGGAAGCGGCTGCATGGCGGCATTGGATTGCGAGAAATTCCTGGAAGGCCACGCGGTGCACGACTGGAGCCAGTCGCTGTAAGCCCGGGTTCGACCGGTTAGCAGGCGAGCAACGGGGACGCTGTCCGGACTACCGGACAGCGTCGCTTCATGTAAGCGATCCTGTTGCGAAAGGCTGTTTCTGGCAGCAATGGCTTATTCTTGACCAGTTGGAAGCGTTCGCTTATAGTTTTAGTTGGAACGGAAATAGCAACAGATCCTTATATTATTATAGAGGTGGCCCATTCATGTCCGAGAAAATTGTCGTTGGTGTAGATATTGGCGGTACGTCCATCAAGGTTGGCATTTGCGATAGCGAAGGCGCGCTGCTGCATACGTACGAAGGTCCGACCGAAGTCGAGAAGGGTTCCGACACGGTTTGCGATAACATCGCGGCATATGCCCGCCTGATCGTGGAACAATCGTCGTACGAGTGGGATCAGGTGGAAGGCGTCGGCATCGGCATTGCCGGCTTCCTGGACATTCCGCGCGGTTTCGTCCACAAATCGGTCAACCTGTTCTTCGAAAACGTGCCGCTTAAAGATATTTTGGAAGCGAAACTGAACAAGAAGGTGCTCGTGAACAACGATGCGAACGTGGCTGCGCTTGGCGAAGCTTGGGCTGGCGCAGGCCGCGGCATCTCGGATTGCGTGTGCTACACCCTTGGAACGGGCGTCGGCGGCGGCGTCATCATCAATGGCAAGATCGTCGAAGGCTACAAAGGCATGGCCGGCGAGCTGGGCCATATGGCGATCGTGCCGGACCTGGAAGCGATCCAATGCGGCTGCGGCAACAAAGGCTGCCTGGAAACCGTCTCTTCGGCGACGGGCATCATCCGGATGGCCAAGGACGCCGTCGAGCGCGGCGACCGGACGTCGCTGTCGTTCGTGGAAAACATCATGGCGAAGGATGTCATCGACGCGGCGAAAGCCGGCGACGAAGTGGCGGGGCGCATCGTGAACCGCGCGGCGTTCTACCTGGGCAAATCGATGGCGACGGTCGCCGTCGTGCTGAATCCGCAGCGTTTCATCATCGGCGGCGGCGTTTCGAAAGCGGGCGAATTCCTCTTCGAGCAAATCCGTGACGTATTCCGCAAGTCAACGCCTAACATGGCGCAGGAAGGCGTGGAGATCGTGCCGGCCATTCTGGGCAACGATGCTGGCGTAGTAGGCGCTGCCGGCCTTATCATTCGCGCATAGGGCGATGGTTGTTGCGAGTATCCTCCGCAAACGTATCACTTACGTTTATCAGGATTCATATGGTTGCAGGTTTTTCGTGGGTTAGGAGGAATTGACGATGGAATCGGCAACAGCGAAGGCGAAACTCGTCATTATCACGGGCATGTCCGGCGCCGGCAAAACCATTGCGGTGCAGAGCTTGGAAGACCTCGGTTTCTTCTGCGTCGATAATTTGCCGCCGGTGCTTATTCCGAAGTTCGCCGAATTGATCGAGCAGTCCAACGGCAAAATCGGCAAGGTGGCGCTGGTGATCGACTTGCGCGGACGCGAGTTTTTTACGGCCTTGTCAGAATCGCTCAGCTACGTGAAGGAGCATTTCACGATCGGCTACGAGATTCTGTTCTTGGATGCGACCGATGGCGTGCTCGTCCAGCGTTACAAGGAAAGCCGCCGGATGCATCCGCTGGCGACCGAAGGGCTCCCGCTTGAGGGGATCAAGCTGGAGCGCCGGATGCTGGAGGATCTGAAGGGCTGGGCGACGCAAATCATCGATACGAGCAACCTGAAGCCGGCTCATTTGAAGGAACGGATCATGTCCCGGTTCACGAACTCGGACATGAGCACGATCTCCGTGAACGTCATTTCCTTCGGTTTCAAATACGGCGTTCCGATCGACGCGGATCTGATCTTCGACGTGCGGTTTCTGCCGAATCCGCATTACGTCACTCACTTGCGTCCCAACACCGGCCAGGATCCCGAGGTCTACGAATACGTGATGAAATGGCCGGAGACGCAGGCGTTTCTTGCGAAGTTGCTGGATATGCTGCAATTTCTCATTCCGCTTTACCGCAAGGAAGGCAAGAGTCAGGTCGTGATCGGAATCGGCTGCACGGGCGGCAAGCACCGTTCGGTCGCGATCGCGGAATATTTGGGACGCATGCTTGGCAGCAGCGATACGGAAATCGTGCGCGTCAGTCATCGAGATGCAGACCGTGATCGGAGCTGAGGCATACCATGGGGGAACGTAGTAAGGCGCAACAGCCCCGGATCGTCGTGATCGGCGGCGGCACGGGACTCTCGGTCATGCTGCGCGGCCTGAAGGAGAAGCCGCTCGACATTACGGCGATCGTCACGGTCGCCGATGACGGCGGAAGCTCCGGCATCCTGCGCAACGAGTTGCAAATGCCACCGCCGGGCGACATCCGCAACGTGCTGATCGCGCTCGCGGATGTCGAGCCGTTGCTGTCCGACGTGCTGAAGTACCGGTTTAATTCCGGTACTGGGCTTGCGGGACACAGCTTAGGCAACCTGATGCTGGCGGCAATGACCGATATCACGGGAGATTTCGTTTCCGGGGTCCGGATGCTGAGCAAGGTCCTGGCCGTTCGGGGACGGGTGCTGCCGGCCGCGGGCGAAGCTATCGTGCTGAAGGGCGAGATGGTGGACGGCACGATCATTACGGGCGAATCCAACATTCCGAAGGCCGGCAAAGCGATCAAGCGGGTGTTTATCGAGCCGCCGGACGTGGAGCCGCTGGAGGAAGCCGTGGAAGCGATTCGGGAAGCGGACGCGATCCTGATCGGGCCGGGCAGTCTGTACACCAGCATCATTCCGAACCTGCTCGTGCCGAAGCTGGCGCAGAGCATCGTGGAATCTTGCGCGGTCAAAATGTTCGTCTGCAACGTCATGACGCAGCCGGGCGAGACGGACAATTATTCGGTGAGCGATCATTTGGCGGCCGTGCATGCGCACGTGGGCCATCATTTGTTCGATTATGTCATCGTGAACAATGGCGAGATTCCGGAGCAGGTGCAGCTCAAGTACGCCGAGATGGGCGCGAAGGCCGTGCTTCTGGATTTGGACGAAGTAAAACGAAGCGGGTACGAGGTCATTGCCGACAAGCTCGTCTTGTTCCGCACGTATTTGCGGCATGACGCGGCAAGGCTCAGTCATCATATTTATCAGCTTGTGGAAAACTGGATGGAACGAAAGAGGTGAGGGTACGTGTCTTTTGCGGGACAAACCAAAAAAGAATTGACGCTCATCGAAGCGGATGCGTGCTGCGAATTGGCAGAGTTGTCTGCGCTGATTCGCATGAACGGTTCGGTCTCGTTGTCCAGCCGGAAAGTCATCCTTGATATTTCGACGGAAAACGCAGCAATCGCAAGACGGATCTATTCCCTCATCAAGAAGCAGTTTGCCGTGCATACGGAATTGCTGGTTCGCAAAAAGATGAGGTTGAAGAAAAACAATGTGTATATCGTGCGTATTCCGACCAAAGTGCAGGAGATCTTGGCCGAGCTCAAAATCGTGTCGGAAGGCTTCGTGTTCAATCAAGGCATCGACAAGGAAATGATTCGCAAATCATGCTGCAAACGAGCCTATCTGCGCGGCGCGTTCCTGGCCGGCGGCTCCGTCAACAATCCGGAGGGCTCCTCGTACCATTTGGAAATCGCCACGATGTACGAAGAACATTGTCAGGCGCTCGTGGAGCTGGCGAACAAGTTCGACTTGAACGCCCGCTGCATCGAACGGAAGAAGGGGTTCATCTTCTACATGAAAGAAGGCGAGAAGATCATCGAGCTTCTCAGCATCATCGGAGCGCATCAAGCGCTGTTCAAATTCGAGGATGTCCGAATCATGCGGGATATGCGCAACTCCGTCAACCGGATCGTGAACTGCGAGACGGCAAATTTGAATAAGACGATCGGAGCGGCTGTCCGCCAGATCGATAATATCAAGCTGCTGGAGCGGGAAGTGGGGCTGGATACGCTCCCCGAGAAGCTCCGCGAGGTAGCGAATATAAGAATGATGCACCCGGATCTGAATTTGACGGAAGTCGGCGAGATGCTCAAAGGGAAAGTGAGCAAGTCGGGCGTGAACCACCGGCTGCGTAAAATCGACGAGCTTGCGGAAAAATTAAGGAACGGATAGGCAAAGGCTAGTGTACAAAGCACAAAAGTGATATAATAGTGAGTAAAATGACGTTTGCACGCTTATAAGGGTTGAATTTCGTATAGGGGGTAAGGTTTCCATGACAAGGCATCCGGTTGTCGTTCGACTGAAGACAGGTCTTCATGCAAGACCGGCCGCACTTTTTGTTCAGGAAGCGAACAAGTTTTCTTCCGAGGTCTTTGTTGAGAAGGACGATAAAAAAGTGAACGCAAAATCGATTATGGGCATTATGAGCCTTGCGATTAGTTCAGGGACTGAAGTCACGATAAGCGCGGAAGGTTCGGATGCCGACCAAGCTGTAACCGCTTTAGTCAACCTGGTCAGCAAGGAAGAGCTCGAGAACCAATAATGGCGAAATTACGGCCCATTCGAGGCTGTAATTTTGATACGAGGAAACTCCCTAACGGGGGTTTTTTCTGTTTGTAGGCGGGGATGCGATAATTCTTCCCGGACAACCGCAACATCGCGGAGGAATGGCGCGTCTTACATAACAAGAACACCTATTTTTGGCAAAAAGGGGCGAAGAAAATGAAGATGAAACCGAAATGGGCGTTGGTGCCGGCATTGGCGCTGGCGGTAGGGGTGGGCGCGATGTTTGGCGGGGCAGGACATGGCAGCAAGCCGGTATACGCGGTCGACAACGGCGCGCTCGTGCAGAAGAGCACGATTACGGTCTCGGGCAGCGGCAAGATCGACGCGGCGCCGGACGTGGCGTACTTGAGCGTGGCGGTGGAAGCGAGAGCGGCATCGGCCAAAGAGGCGCAGTCGAAGAATGCGGCCCAATTCACGGGGCTGACGAAGCTGCTGTACGACACGTACAAGGTCGCGACGAAGGACGTCAAGACGACGGGCTTCACCGTACAGCCGGAATACGAGTACAATAGCAAAGACGGCACCAGCAAGATCAAAGACTACTTGGCGGTGCATAACATCCAGGTGACGACCCGGGACTTGAACGGAATCGGCAAGCTGCTCGACGATTTGTCCGCATCTGGCGCGAACCGCGTGGACGGCGTTCAGTTCGATACGGAGAAGCAGGACCAATACGAGCTGCAGGCGCTCGACAAAGCGATGGCGAACGCCAAAGCAAAAGCCGAGACGCTGGCAAAATCAGCGGGCAAGCAAGTGAAGGGCGTCTTCACCATCACGCAAAATAGCGCCAACAGCGGACCGATCTTCATCGGTAAAGGCGAAATGGCAGCGCCGGCGGCGGATGCGACGGGCAGCGCCCCGAGCACGAGCGTGCAAACCGGCGAAATTACCGTGACCACGGACATCACCGTCGTCTACGAGATGCAATAACAACAAAGAAGGCAGACCAGCCTCCGGCTTCGGAGGAAGGTCTGCCTTTGTGTTTGCAGGATTACGCGAGGGATTTGCGGTCGTCATTGACGTTCAATCCCCGTTGCTCGATCGCATGTTCGATCAAAGAGATAAACTCTTCGGAGAGATGCATGGCTTTCGCTTCGTGGTACACTTCGATCAGATGAGAATCGCTAAGCGGCCGCAGTAAGAGTGACCTGTCCTGCATCGGCAAGAACAGGTTTTGCGTATCGGGTTCTGGGGAAGCATGCTGATATTTAGGTTCGAACGTTGGCGCGTATGGCGTAAATGCATTGCCCGAGTCATGAGGTCGAATGAAATTTCGCACGCTTGCGAACGGTTTCGTAAGTTTCATGCGTGTGCAACTCCGTTTTATAGATTTCAATACGTAGCCTAAGTGAAGGAGGATATGGAATCATTTAGTACATATTAACATGATTTTAAGGCATCGTCCTTAACGGTTCACCTGATTGAATAGTACTTGACAAATTGAGTTGGTTGTGAATCTGAATATAGACGCGCGGATGGAATATACGGCCTACAAAGAAAAAAGAGCGCTAACCCTTAGAGGGTTAACGCTCTTTGCAATGCAAGAGGCGAATCTTACAGCTTCTCGATCACTTTGTCGACGAGACCGTACGCGGCGGCTTCGGCAGCGGACATGAAGTAATCGCGGTCGGTATCGCGCTCGATTTTCTCAAGCGTCTGGCCGGTGCGTTCCACGAGGATGCGATTCAGCGTGTCGCGCGTCTTGAGAATATGCTTCGCGCGGATCTCGATGTCGCTGGCTTGGCCTTGCGCGCCGCCGAGCGGCTGATGGATCATGACTTCGCTGTTCGGCAGGGCGTAACGTTTGCCCTTCGCGCCGGCGGCGAGCAGGAAAGCGCCCATCGAGGCGGCCATGCCGACGCAGATCGTCGAAACTTCCGGTTTAATGAAATTCATGGTATCGAATATGGCAAGACCTGCCGAGACGGAACCGCCAGGACTGTTAATGTAGATCGAGATGTCTTTCTCGGGATCGTCGGCGGCAAGGAACAGCAGCTGCGCGATAATGGAGTTGGCGACCATGTCGTTGACAGGCGTACCGAGGAATACAATCCGATCCTTCAGCAAACGGGAGTAAATGTCGTAAGCGCGTTCTCCGCGGTTGCTCTGCTCAATAACCATAGGCACGAAATTCATCGATTCCATCGTAATTCCCTCCTAATGCAAAATGGGTTGAGATAGTGGCGACTTGTGTAAAAACATCATAACGGATTCGTTCACAAAAGTCAAAGAAGGTCAGAATATATAGTCAGGGAAGGTCAAAAAACCGGCGAATCGCTTGATAACCGGGCAATGCGAGGTTACTTTGCAGCGGATTTGGAGATGCTGTTTGAGGGACATTCGGCTTAAGCAAAAAAGGACCTTCCGTTGTCGGAAGGCCCTTCGTTATATAGTCGAGCTTATTAAAATTAATGGCGCGCCCGCGAGGAATTGAACCTCGATCTCAGGCTCCGGAGGCCTACGTCATATCCATTGGACCACGGGCGCGTTTGTGACAGCAAATATGATTATAGGGGAATCCGAGGAGAAAAGCAAGGCGTCATTGCAAAATAATATTGTGTAAATCGTGACGGTAATCGTTTTCATTCCGGAAATCGACCTTGCCCCCTCCTGTCGAATGGGTTACAATAGTGGTGGGACTTAAAACGATCATATGGGACGTTTTATGTCCACGTTGATTGACCAGGATTGACCCATGCTCTTCTGTAACAGGAGTTGATGTTGAAAGATGCACTCGCTCATCGCCATACAACAGCAGCTTCTGCCGGATTTGCTCGTCGTCATGCGCAAACGATACCTCATCCTCCGTCAAGTGATGCTCTCGGACATGATCGGAAGACGTTCGCTCGCCGCATCGCTGGAAATGACGGAACGCGTGCTCCGCGCCGAGACGGACTTCCTGAAATCGCAGGAGCTGCTGATCATCGATGCCGCCGGCATGCGGATCAGCGAAGCGGGCAAACGCCTGCTGGACGAAATGGAGCCGTTCTACAAAGCGATGTTCGGCTTATCGGAGCTGGAAGAGAAGATCCGCAAGCATTTCGGCTTGAAGCAAGTGGTTATCGTCTCGGGCGATTCGGACGAATCTCCGGCAACGGGCAGAGAGCTTGGAAGAGCAGGCTGCAGCGTGCTAAGGAAAGATATGAAGGCAAATGACGTCATCGCCGTAACGGGCGGATCGACGCTTGCGCAAGTCGCGAACCAGCTGACGTCCCAGACGCCGCTGAGAAGCAATTTGTTCGTGCCGGCGCGCGGGGGGCTCGGGGAAAGCTTGGACTATCAGGCCAACACGATCGCTTCCACGATGGCCAAGCGAACCGGCGCGCAGTACAGGATGCTTCACGTGCCCGACCATTTGGGCGAAGAAGCGTACAACTCCTTGATGCAGGAACCGAACGTCCGGGAGATCGTGGAAGTGATTCGCGAAGCCCGCATCGTCGTTCACGGCATCGGAGACGCTATGGTGATGGCAAGGCGCAGACGCGTCGACGCGGCGGTCGTGGAAGCCATGAAGGCGGAAGGCGCGCTCGCGGAGTCGTTCGGGTATTATTTCGACCGGCACGGCGAAGTCGTCCACAAGATGCTGACCGCGGGTTTGCGGCTCGAGGACATCATGGAGACCGAGGTCGTGATCGCGATCGCTGGCGGACGAAGCAAAGGCGAGGCCATCGCGGCCGTGATGCGTTTCGGCCATGACGACGTGCTCGTGACGGATGAAGCGGCCGCGCTTGAGATCGCGGCGATTATCGAGAAGGAATCGCAGTAATGCAGCAACGTGATCTTGACGAATCGGAGGGCAGCCCCGCCGGCTTCCCTTCGGTCCTCGTCTTGAGATAAATGAAATCATGTCTAGGAGGAAACAAAAATGGTAAAAGTTGGTATTAACGGATTTGGTCGCATCGGTCGTAACGTATTCCGCGCAGCCCTGAACAACCCGGATGTTCAAATCGTCGCAGTCAACGATCTGACGGACACGAACACGCTGGCCCACCTGCTTAAATACGACACGACGCACGGCAAGCTTGACGGCACGGTCGAAGCCAAAGAAGGCGCGCTGGTCGTGAACGGACGCGAAATCAAAGTTTTTGCTGAACGCAACCCTGAGAACCTTCCATGGGCATCCGTAGGCGCGGAAATCGTCGTTGAATCCACGGGTATCTTCACGGCGAAAGAAAAAGCCGAGCTTCACTTGAAAGGCGGCGCGAAGAAAGTCATCATCTCCGCACCAGCTTCCAACGAAGACATCACGATCGTCATGGGCGTTAACGAAGACAAATACGATTCAGCTGCCCACACGATTATCTCCAACGCATCTTGCACGACGAACTGTCTGGCTCCATTCGCAAAAGTGCTTAACGACAAATTCGGTATCGTAAAAGGCATGATGACGACCATTCACTCGTACACGAACGATCAATCCGTACTTGACGTTCCTCATAAAGATCTGCGCCGCGCTCGCGCTGCCGCAGAAAACATCATTCCTTCCTCCACGGGCGCTGCAAAAGCAGTATCCCTTGTACTGCCTGAGCTGAAAGGCAAATTGAACGGCATGGCTATGCGCGTACCTACGCCTAACGTTTCGGTAACCGACCTGGTTGCCGAGCTGAAAGTCAACGTTACGGTCGAAGAAGTGAACGCAGCGCTGAAAGACGCTTCCGAAACTTCCCTTAAAGGCATCTTGAACTACTCCGAAGAGCCGCTTGTATCGAGCGACTACAACCACGACCCTGCTTCCTCCACGATCGATGCACTGTCGACGATGGTCGTTGAAGGCAACATGGTCAAAGTCATCTCCTGGTACGACAACGAGTGGGGCTACTCCAACCGCGTCGTCGACCTGGCTGCATATATCGCATCGAAAGGTCTGTAAGAGGGACCATCCCCCTAAGTCCCCCTTGCAAAGGGGGATTCCAAGGGTTCCCCTCTGGACACCCGATGTTGGCGAAGGAGCTACTGATGTAGCTCCTTCGCGGTGGTTTACGGGGGCCCGCCATACGCCCTTGATGCTTCGCCCTGCGGGGGCGTAAGCTTTCATTTCGGCGCTCCCGTGCGACTGGAAGGTCAAGAGACCGTGAAGGTTGTTCGCGGGGCTGGGATGGCCGCATCGGCGCTTCGCTGATGCTTGGGAAGGGCGTATGGCGGTTCCCTATTGGAACCTGGACGGCCACGATGCGCTGCGGCATCACGGAGCCATTGATAGGATGGTGCCTGCGGCACCGCAATGTAAGAACACGGCGCCTGCGGCGCCTTACACATAGAGAAATAGACCGCCATAGCGGGATGGATAGCGTGGAGAATTTGAATATACTTTGACCTTTTTTCGCCTTGCGGCGGCTTGGGTACCCGGGAGGAATTCTGCTTATGAACAAGAAGAGTGTGCGTGACGTTGAGGTTGCGGGCAAACGTGTATTCGTTCGTGTGGATTTTAACGTGCCGATGGAAAACGGGGCAATTACGGACGATACGCGGATCCGCGAGACGCTGCCGACGATCAAGTATCTGATCGAGAACGGCGCGAAGGTGATCTTGGCGAGCCACATGGGACGTCCGAAAGGTCAAGTCGTGGAAGAGCTGCGCCTGACGAAAGCCGGCGAGCGTCTGTCCGAGCTGCTGGGCAAGCCTGTCGCGAAAGCCGACGAAGCGATCGGCGACGCGGTCAAGGCGCAAGCGGCCGACTTGAAGGAAGGCGACGTGCTGCTGCTCGAGAACGTCCGTTTCTACGAGGGCGAAGAGAAGAACGATCCGGAGTTGGCGAAGGCTTTTGCCGAGCTGGCGGATCTGTTCGTGAACGACGCGTTCGGCGCCGCTCACCGCGCGCATGCCTCGACGGAAGGCATCGCGCACTACCTGCCGGCCGTATCCGGCCTGTTGATGGAGAAAGAGCTGGACGTCCTTGGCCGAGCGCTGCTGAATCCCGAGCGTCCTTTCACGGCAATCGTGGGCGGCTCCAAAGTCAAAGACAAAATCGACGTCATCAACAAAATGATCGAGATCGCGGACAATATCGTCATCGGCGGCGGCCTGTCATATACGTTCTTCAAGGCGCAAGGCTATGAAATCGGCCAATCGCTGTGCGATAACTCGAAGCTGGATCTGGCACTTGAGTTCATCGAGAAGGCGAAAAAGCTCGGCAAAAACTTCCTGCTGCCTGTTGACGTGGTCATCACGGACGAATTCAGCGCGAAAGCAAACACGAAGATCGTCGACGTCGACGGCATTCCGGCCGACTGGGAAGGCATTGACATCGGACCGAAGACGCGCGAAATCTACGCGGACGTCATCAAGAACTCCAAGCTGGTCGTCTGGAACGGACCGATGGGCGTATTCGAGATCGAACCGTTCTCCCACGGCACGCGCGCGGTTGCGCAAGCTTGCGCTGAGACTTCCGCATACACCGTCATCGGCGGCGGCGACTCCGCTGCGGCAGCCGAGAAGTTCCACCTGGCCGACAAAATGGATCATATCTCCACGGGCGGCGGCGCCTCGCTGGAATTCATGGAAGGCAAAGCGCTCCCGGGCGTCGTAGCCTTGAACGATAAGTAAGACCGAATACACAAGTAAGCCGAAGGAGCGATAATGACTATGCGTAAACCGATTATTGCGGGTAACTGGAAAATGTTCAAAACCGTTTCCGAAGCGACTGCATTCTTCGCGGACGTAAAAGGCAAAGCGGAGGTCGACGGCGTCGAAACCGTCATCTGCGCGCCGTTCACGACGCTGCCAGCGCTTGTGGAAGCGGCGAAAGGCACGACGATCGCCATCGGCGCGCAAAACGTCCATTTCGAGGACAACGGCGCGTACACGGGCGAGATCAGCGGCATCATGCTGAAGGACCTCGGCGTGAAGTACGTCATCATCGGCCACTCCGAGCGCCGCGCGTACTTCGCGGAATCGGACGAGATCGTGAACAAGAAGGTGCATGCGGCATTCAAGCACGGCTTGACTCCGATCGTGTGCGTCGGCGAAAAGCTGGAAGAGCGCGAAGCCGAGCAAACGAAAAACGTCTGCCACGTGCAAACGGAAGCGGCTTTCCAAGGCCTCTCCGCTGCGCAAGCGGCTGAAGTCGTCGTGGCCTACGAGCCGATCTGGGCGATCGGTACGGGCAAATCGTCGACGTCCGCGGACGCGGAGGACGTCATCGCCTTCATCCGCGGCGTGATCGCAGGCCTGTACGATGGCGAGACGGCCAACGCGGTCCGCATTCAATACGGCGGCAGCGTGAAACCGAACAACGTAAGCGAGTATATGGGTCAATCCAACATCGACGGCGCCTTGGTAGGCGGAGCGAGCCTTGAGCCCGCTTCCTTCATTCAGCTTGTCGAGGGGGCGAAGTAACATGACGGCACCGGTAGCACTGATTATTTTGGACGGCTTCGGCCTTCGCAACGACGTAACGGGCAACGCGGTCGCGCAGGCGAACAAGCCGAATTACGACCGTTATTGGTCGACATTCCCGCATACGACGCTCACGGCGAGCGGCGAAGCGGTAGGTTTGCCGGAAGGACAAATGGGCAACTCTGAAGTAGGCCACCTGAACATCGGCGCAGGCCGGATCGTTTATCAGGATTTGACCCGCATCAGTAAGTCCATCCGCGACGGCGACTTCTTCGATAACGAGACGTTGCTCGGCGCCGTGCGCCATGCGAAGGCGAACGGCAAGAAGCTGCACCTGTACGGGCTGCTGTCCGACGGCGGCGTTCACAGCCACATCGCGCATCTGTTCGCGCTGCTGGAGCTGGCGAAGAAGGAAGGGTTGGACGACGTCTACATCCACGCTTTCCTCGACGGCCGCGACGTGGCGCCGGACAGCGGCAAAGGTTATCTGGAGCAATTGATTGCGAAAATCCAAGAAATCGGCGTCGGCCGAATCGCGACCTTGCAAGGCCGCTATTATGCCATGGACCGCGACAAACGCTGGGAGCGCGTCGAGAAATCGTACCGCGCGATGGTCTACGGCGACGGCCCGCAATACACCGATCCGATCCAAGCCATAACGGAATCCTACGAGAAGTCGGTTTTCGACGAATTCTTCCTGCCGTCGGTTATCGTCAAGGCAGATGGAACACCCGTCGGCACCGTGGAATCCGAAGACGCAGTCGTCTTCTTCAACTTCCGCCCCGACCGTGCGATCCAACTGTCGCAAGTATTCACGAACGAGGACTTCCCCGGCTTCGACCGCGGCCCGAAAGCGCCGAAGAACCTGTACTTCGTCTGCCTGACGCTCTTCAGCGAAACGGTAGGCGGGTTCGTTGCGTATAAACCGAAGAACCTGGACAACACGCTGGGCGAGGTGCTCGTGCAGAACAACAAGCGCCAGCTTCGCATCGCCGAGACCGAGAAATACCCGCACGTGACGTTCTTCTTCAGCGGGGGCCGCGATCACGAGCTTCCGGGCGAGACGCGCATTCTTATTCCGTCGCCGAAGGTCGCAACGTATGACCTGAAGCCTGAGATGAGCGCGTACGAAGTCGCCGCGGCAGCGGTGAACGAGATCGAGAACGACCGTCAAGACGTGATTATCCTGAACTTCGCCAACCCCGACATGGTGGGCCACTCCGGCATGCTGGAGCCGACGATCAAGGCGGTCGAAGCGACGGACGCCTGCCTCGGACAAGTCGTGGAAGCGGTGCTGGCCAAAGGCGGCGTATGCCTCATCACGGCCGATCACGGCAACGCGGACATGGTCATCGACCCGAACGGCCGTCCGTTCACGGCACATACGACGAACCCGGTTCCGTTCATCGTGACCCGGCAAGTCGGACCGCTGCGCGAAGGCGGCATCCTGGCGGACATCGCGCCGACGATCCTGCAGTTCGCGGGTTTGAAGCAGCCGGAAGAAATGACCGGCCGGTCGCTTGTCCAAGGCTAAAAGATACAGTACAATCTTAGACGACAAAGACCGGCGGGGCCGAACCGCAAGGACGCGCCCGGTCGGCACAAAACGATAACCCTTGAAGGAGTGTTTACGAAAATGTCTATCATTACCGACGTTTATGCACGCGAAGTACTGGATTCCCGCGGCAACCCTACCGTTGAAGTCGAAGTTATGCTGGAGTCCGGCGGCAAAGGCCGCGCCATCGTGCCATCCGGCGCATCCACGGGCGCTTACGAAGCCGTTGAGCTTCGCGACGGCGACAAATCCCGCTACCTCGGCAAAGGCGTGCTGAAAGCCGTCGAGAACGTGAACACGATCATCGCTCCTGAAATCATCGGCCTGGACGCGCTGGACCAAGTGCTGATCGACCGTAAAATGATCCAACTGGACGGCACGCACAACAAAGGCAAGCTGGGCGCCAACGCGATCCTGGCGGTATCGATGGCTTGCGCGCGCGCGGCTGCCGATGCGCTTGACGTGCCATTGTACACGTACCTGGGCGGATTCAACGCTAAAACCCTTCCGGTTCCAATGATGAACATCGTCAACGGCGGCGAACATGCCGACAACAACATCGACGTGCAAGAGTTCATGGTTCTGCCAGTCGGCGCGGAAAGCTTCAAAGAAGCGCTTCGCATCGGCGCGGAAATCTTCCACAACCTGAAATCGGTTCTGAAAGACAAAGGCCTGAACACGGCTGTCGGCGACGAAGGCGGCTTCGCGCCGAACCTGGGCTCCAACGAAGAAGCGATCACGACGATCATCTCCGCGATCGAGCGTGCCGGCTACAAACCGGGCGAAGACGTATTCCTCGGCATGGACGTAGCGTCCACCGAGTTCTATAAAGACGGCAAGTACCACCTCGAAGGCGAAGGCCGTTCGTTCACGTCCGCCGAGTTCGTCGACCTGCTCGCTTCGTGGGCTGACAAATACCCGATCATCACGATCGAAGACGGCTGCTCCGAAGATGACTGGGAAGGTTGGAAGCTGCTTACCGAGAAGTTGGGCGGCAAAGTCCAACTCGTTGGCGACGATCTGTTCGTAACGAACACCGAGCGTCTGTCCGATGGCATCGAGAAGGGCGTAGGCAACTCGATCCTGGTTAAAGTCAACCAAATCGGTTCGCTGACGGAAACGTTCGACGCGATCGAAATGGCAAAACGCGCTGGCTACACGGCTGTTATCTCTCACCGTTCCGGCGAATCCGAGGACAGCACGATCGCGGACATCGCGGTTGCAACCAACGCCGGCCAAATCAAAACAGGCGCTCCGTCCCGTACGGACCGCGTCGCAAAATACAACCAATTGCTTCGCATCGAAGACCAATTGGGCTCCACGGCGCAATACGCCGGCAAAAGCGCGTTCTACAACTTGAAAAACTTCAAGTAAAGGTTTTTGCGGAGGGCTGGAGGCCGGTATAAGAGGCATCCAAAAGCAAAAACGGCTTCGGGAGCATAAGCTTTGGTTTTTGCGGAGGGCTGAAGGCCGGTATAGGAGGCATCCAAAAGCAAAAACGGCTTCGGGAGCATAAGCTTTGGTTTTTGCGGCAATTCGAAGCCACTATGCAAAAGCCAAAAAAACAAAAGAATGTCCCAAAAGGCGCGGTAGTTAAACCTTGGGGGACGGCTATAATTAGGGGAGAGCGACGCAGGTATGGTTTGCGTGTACAACCGGTGGTTGGACAGGCGGCATACCGCGATCCGCAGGGCGCAAGGACCTGCAGCTCTCCTCTTTTTTATTGGACGAAAGATTGGGAAATGGCAGACTATACTCATTATTCGAGGTGGATATCGTGGCAAAACCGGTAGTAGCTTTGCAGTTGTACACGCTTCGCGACCAAACGGAGAAGGATTTCCTGGGCACGATTCGCAAGGTGGCTGAAATGGGCTATACCGCAGTGGAATTCGCGGGGTACTATAACACCCCTGCGTCCAAGCTCAAGGCGGTTCTCGACGAACTCAAATTGGAAGCGCCTTCGGCGCATGTCGGATTGAATTTCGGCGAGCCGGAGCTAATCTCCGACGACCTGGGGAAACAGATCGAATACGCCAAGGAGCTCGGCCTGAAGTACATCGTGACGCCATGGGCGCCGCTCCCGGAGAATCCGACGATCGACGACGTCAACAAACTGGCGGGCATCCTGGAAGCCGCCGGCAAGCAGGTGACGGAAGCGGGTCTGAAATACGGCTACCACAACCATGACTTCGAATTCAAGAAAGTCGAGGGCAAGCCGGTTATCGACTGGCTGCTGGAGAAGGTATCGGCAGAGTACCTGATCGCCGAGTTCGATCTGGGCTGGGTGCACATGGGCGGCCAGAAACCGGCCGAGTACGTGACGCGCTACGCCGGCCGCGTGCCGCTGGCGCATTTTAAAGATTTCGGCCAAGGCCGCAGCGACACGGAAGTGGGCGCGGGCGTCGTCGACCTGAAGGGCGTCATGGCGATCGCCGAGCAAGCCGGCATCGAATACTTCATCGTCGAGCAGGAAGAGTTCGAGAACTCCTCCCTCGAGAGCGCGAAGATCAGCCTGGAGTTCTTCCGCCAGAACGGCTATTGATAAGACCGGAGGAAACGGTAAGTTTAAGGCAATTGGCCGATCCAATGGAAAGCCGGACGCGGCTGATCGAAGAGTTTAAGATAAGTTAACCTAATGAAGGTCCCCATCTCCCGCTTCACGCGGGCGATATTGGGGACCTTTTTAATTGGCGGCGGGGCGATCATCAGTCCGATCGAGATTGCGATTCTGGTGCGTAGCACCGCGAGAGCAACTTTGAACTACCCTGCCGAGCAGGTTTAGCGAGTGGGACGCAACTTGCGTGCGTAGCACCGCGAGAGCGTCTTTGAACTATCCTGCTGCGCAGGTTTTGCGAATGGGCGCGACTTTGGTGCGGAGCACCACGAGAGCAACTTTGAACTACCCTGCCGAGCAGGTTTAGCGAGTGGGCGCAACTTGCGTGCGTAGCACCGCGAGAGCGTCTTTGAACTATCCTGCTGCGCAGGTTTTGCGAATGGGCGCGACTTTGGTGCGGAGCACCACGAGAGCGTCCATCGCAAAACCGGAGCCCCCATCGCAAAACCGGAGCTTAGATGAAACGGCTCCCGCTGCGAAACTTGCCCGGAGGCAGGCCGGTATGCTGCTTGAACCATTTGGTGAAGTTATGGATGCTGCCGGCTTCGAGCTCGTCGGCGACGGCCAGGAGCGGGAGCTCGGAGTGCGCAAGCAGGTCTTTGGCGAGCTGCAGCTTGCGGCTCATGAAGAAATCGTAGGGCGTGACGCCGAGCTGCGCCCGGAACTGACGGGCGATATGATCCGGGTGATACGAGCTCCATTCGCCAAGCCAGCGATGGTCGTACCGTCCGCGGGCATGTTCGGCAAGCCGCTCCGCAATGCCGCCGATGAGCGGCGTGATCGGCTGGCTCGAATTGC
The DNA here is from genome assembly GCF_059383675.1 of Paenibacillus sp. J22P277. Lineage (NCBI taxonomy): Bacteria > Bacillati > Bacillota > Bacilli > Caryophanales > Paenibacillaceae > Paenibacillus > Paenibacillus sp. J22P277. The sequence continues at coordinate 950,699 of NZ_JBXENS010000002.1, read as the reverse complement.
CCTGTCGGTCCCATTGCTTCATAGCCGCCAGCAATTCGAGCAGCAAACCGCGCAGCATCGACGCTTTAAAGCCGCGCTCTTCCATGCCGTAGCATTCGGCAATCCGGGCAAATCGGGGTTCGAAGCGTTCGAGGGACAAGGCGCGGATATCCGTAACCAGCAGGCAGCCCTCGGGCTGTTCGGGATCGCCGACCTGGTAGCGGTTGTCCTGCTTGGCGTCAACCGCGGGATCGAAGGAAGCCTCCCGTATGGAGATCCCCTTCCCCGCCTCCTTATAATTGCCCGTCCAGCTGAAATGAAGGCCGTAAAGCAGGAATGGCTTCTCGTTATCCGCGATGAAATGATGAACCGTATCCGGTCCATAATAGAACAGGCTTCCAGGCCTCGCTTCATAACGCTCTCCTTGGATCCAGGCCGTCCCGAACCCGCCCGCTACGAGGATGAACTGATGCTCGTCGATGACCCGCGGCCCGAAGGCGAATCCCGGCTGGCATTGCATTCGGTTCGCGTACCACACGACAGGCTGCAATTCGTCCCAAGCCAGCGCAGCCGGTGGCCGGCTTTCGATGTTTTCGCTCATTCCTGGTCACCTCGCCATGGAGAGGATTGCGCTTGCAGAATATCGGTAAAAGTTAAATGTTCGTCGAGCATGAGCAAATACTTACAGCCAATATGAGCATACAATGATCGTATAAAGTCGGCAATGGTTAAGAAGCGAATCCAGAATAACGGCTTTTCGTGATTGAGAAATGCCCTTTGCTCTGTCTCGACGATAGCCGCTGCATAGACGGAATAAAACCTTAAGGCCGACAATCGTTAACTACTTAAATGAGGAAGGCGGGATGAGGATGGATCCGGCAATCAAACCGGCTACGCGGTCATTCGAAGATGCGACGCCGCTGCTGTCGCGGCCAGAGGAGCTGCGAAGAGTCGCAGCGGAGAAAGGTTACCTGTTCTTCAAACATTTCTTTGCGCGGGACGAAATCATGGAGATGCGCAGCCTGCTGCTGGGCGTGCTTCTGGAAGAGGGACTGCTTGACCCGGAGGAGCCGCTGCTCGACGGCATCGGCAACCAGCCTGTGATCGACGGCTTGAAGCCGGAGGAGATCAATTGGAACGGCATCGGCACGACGCAGCAGGTATACCGCAAGGTGCAGAAGCTCGAAGCCTTCCATGCGTTCGCGCATCATCCCAATATGCTGGCCATGTTCGGCGGGTTGTTCGGCGAACGGGCATTTCCGCATCCGCGCAACATCGCGCGCATCATGCTGCCGAGCGAAGCGCTGAAGGTCACGCCGTCGCATCAGGATTTTCTTCATATCCAGGGCAGCGCCGACACCTGGACCTGTTGGGCGCCGATGGGCGACGTGCCGCGATCCCTCGGCGGATTGTCGATTCTGGAGGGAAGCAATAATGCCGGTCTCTTGGGCGTGACGGCCGCCGAAGGCGCGGGCGGACTGGAAACGATCCTATGCCACCTCGGCTACGAGTGGGCGGAAGGGGATTACGAAGCGGGCGACATGATCATCTTCCACAGCCTGACCGTGCACAAAGCGCTGCCGAACCGGCATCCAGGGCGCGTGCGGCTGTCTCTCGACCTGCGATATCAGCCGGCCAGCCAGCCGATCGAGAACGCTTCGCTGCTGCCGCACGGGCCGTTCGAATGGGATGAGCTTTACGAAGGTTGGACGCGGGAGGACTTAATGTACTACTGGAAGCGGGAGGCGTTCGATTTCGTGCCGTTCGACGAGTCGATCCGCTGGCAAAAGGATAAAATCTGCTAGCTTGTATTCGATTTCCGCCTATGTTACAATAATATTGCTGTTTCTAGGTCTTGTCCCCTCTATCGACAAGGCAGCGGCAAAGAAAATTTGCTCCTTGTGCAGGAGGTGGAACGATGGATATTACGTTTAAAATTTTGCTCGTTATTTTCGCGCTTGCTTTGATTTGCGTAGTTCTCCTTCAAAAAGGGAAGAGCGCAGGGCTCTCCGGCGCAATTTCCGGTGGTGCCGAGCATTTGTTCGGAAAAACGAAAGCGCGCGGTTTGGACCTGTTTTTGCAGCGTCTGACTGTAGGAGTAGCGGCGGGCTTCTTTATTTTATCGCTGCTCGTTGCTTATCTGGTTAAAGTTTAATCACGTGAACGAAAGCGGGCTTACGGCCCGCTTTTTTTGTGTATGCGGATGAATGCGTTTACCGATTGCCCGCTTCTGCAGGCTGAATTCCTGACCCGTTCGGCTCCTATCCGGAGGACGCCGACGCTGCTTTTGGACGCCTTTCGTTTGCGGCGGGCGTTCATCGGGTAATGATGCAAGGGTAATTTTGTAATTTGGCGGGGCTGCCGCGGATGGTAGGCCCCGCTTTCGTGTATACTATATGGTATATGATAATCTATCAACCGACTGCTGCAATTGTGTATGGACGGCATCGCGGTATTATGAGGTGAGAAAGAATGGTAACAGAGCAGCAGCTCCTTGATTATATGCGCGAGCAAACGTACAAGCCGATGACATACCAAGAGCTGGAGAAGCAGTTTGGCGGGGCAGGCAGCGCGGAATCGTTCCGGACGTTTTTGGTGTTGTTGAACGAGCTGGAGAACGAAGGGAAAATCGTCCGCAACGCGAACGACCGCTATGGTCTTCCCGAACGGATGAATTTGGTGCGCGGGCGCGTGCAGGCGCACGCGAAGGGTTTTGCTTTCCTGATTCCCGAGGATAAGGCGCACGGCGACGTGTATATCGGCGCGAACGATCTGAAAAGCGCGATGAACGGCGATATCGTGCTGGTCCGCATCACGTCCCGCAGCGAGGCGGGCGGGCGCATGGAAGGCGAGGTCGTGCGCATCATGGAGCGCGCGGTGACGCAGCTCGTCGGCACGTTCCAGAATCACGAGGCGTACGGCTTCGTGCTGCCGGACGACAAACGGATCAACCGGGATATTTTCATTCCCGAAGGACAGTTTCACGGAGCGGTAACGGGACAGAAGGTCGTAGCACGCATCGTGACGTATCCCGAGGGACGCGCGGCGGCGGAAGGCGAAATCGTGGAAGTGCTCGGCCATAAGGACGATCCGGGCATCGATATATTATCCATCATCCGCAAGCATCAGCTGCCCGAAAGCTTCCCGGATGACGTGATGGCGGAGGCGGAAGCGGCTCCGGACTCCATCACCGACGACGAGATCGTGCGCCAGGGACGCCGCGATCTGCGGAATAAAGTGATCGTCACGATCGACGGCGAGGACGCCAAGGATCTGGACGACGCGGTCAATATCGAGCGTCTCGAGAACGGCAACTACGTGCTCGGCGTTCATATCGCCGACGTCGGTTATTACGTGAAGGAAAATTCGGCGCTGGACCAGGAAGCTTACCGCCGCGGCTGCAGCGTGTATCTCGTCGACCGCGTCATTCCGATGCTGCCTCATCGGCTCTCGAACGGCATCTGCTCGCTCAATCCGAAGGTGGACCGGCTGACGATGTCCTGCGAGATGGAATTCGACGCGACGACGCTGAAGCGGGTGCGCCATGACGTCTTCACGAGCGTCATTCGGACGAAGGAACGGATGACGTACACGAACGTGCGCAAGATTTTGCAGGGCGAAGATCCGGAAGTCACGGAACGCTACGCCGAATTGACGGACACGTTCAAGTTGATGGAGGAGCTGGCCATGCGGCTGCGCGACATGCGGATGAAACGGGGCGCGATCGATTTCGACTTCGTGGAAGCGAAGGTCATCGTCGACGAACAAGGCAAAGCCGTGGACATCATCAAACGCGAACGTTCCATCGCGGAATCGATCATCGAAGAATTCATGCTCGCTGCGAACGAAACGGTCGCGGAGCATTTCTATTGGCTTAAGGTGCCGTTCATCTACCGGACGCATGACAATCCCGATCAGGAGAAGCTGTTGAATTTCGTGCAGTTCGCGGCGAATTTCGGCTACTCGATCAAGGGAAAAGGCGGCAGCGCCATCCATCCGAAGGCATTGCAGACGCTGCTCGAGGATATCCGCGGCTCGAAGGAGCAGACGGTCATCTCGACGGTGATGCTGCGTTCGATGAAGCAGGCGAAGTACGATGCGGAGAGTCTCGGTCATTTCGGCTTGGCGGCGGAGTACTACTCCCACTTTACGTCACCGATTCGCCGATATCCCGACCTTGTCATCCACCGCGTCATGCGGGAGGTGCTCGAGAACGGCGGGGCCCTTACGGATGCGCGCCAAGAAGCGCTCACCGCGCGGATGCCGGACATCGCGCAGCAGTCGTCGGAGCGCGAGCGCGTGGCCGTCGATGCGGAGCGCGATACGGAGAAGCTGAAGAAATGCGAATACATGCTGGATAAGGTCGGCGAGGAATTCGAAGGCATCGTCAGCAGCGTGACGAGCTTCGGTATCTTCGTGGAGCTGCCGAACACGGTGGAGGGGCTTATTCGCCTGAGCGAGCTCTCGGACGATTATTATCACTTCCACGAGCAGCATATGCTGCTCATCGGCGAGCGCACGTCAAAGACGTTCCGCATCGGCGACGAGGTGCGCATCCGCGTGGAGCGCGTCAGTATGGATGAGCATACGATCGATTTCACGATGCTCGAGAACTTGGAGCGCGGCGCGGGCAACGGCGACCTCGCGCGCGAGCTCGGGTTTGGCGGCCGCGAGCGAGGTTCTTCGCGCGGCGGCCGCGGCGGCCGAGGCGGAGCCGGCCGCGAAAGCGGCTCCGCGCAGCGGAGCGTGGTACGCGAGCCGCGCGCGGGCGGTTCGCGCGGCGAGAGCCGCGGCGGCCGGGGCGGAGCCGGCCGCGAAGACGGTGCCGCGCAGCGGGGCGAGCGCGGCGGTGCGCGCGCGGTCGCGAACGCGAGCGTGGGCCCGCGCGGCCGCGGGCAGCGCGGCGGTGAAGCCGGCACGCCGGCGGCCGGCGTCGGCGGAGCCGCTGAGCAGCGGCGGGGCCGCAGGCGCGGCAGCCGCGAGGACCGCGGCGGTCAGCCGGCCGGCGGCGGAGCCGAGCAGCAAGCGGCTCGGCCGAACGACCAACGCGCGTGGAAGCCGGAGGACGATTTTAATTTGAATCGTCTCCTCGGCAACGATGGCAGCGGCAGTGAGTCCGGCGGCGAATCCTCGAGCAGCGGCGGTGAACGCCGCAAAGCGGTCCGCACGGATATGTGGGGGCTGCCAGTTCACAATGCCGGCTCGCTGAAAGACTACGGCGAAGATCCGGACGACGCTAACCGCTCGCGCGGCAGACGCGGCGAAGGCTCGGGGCGCGGACGTTCCGGCGGCGATCGCAGCGGCTACGGCGGCGGCAGATCGTCCGGCGCCGGACGACGCGGTTCCGGCCAGGGCGGCGGCGCTCAAGCGAACGGCAACTCAGGCCAAGGTACAGGCTCGCGCCGCAAGAAGTCCGGCGGGGCGGCTGGCAGCGGCCAGCTGCAGACTGCGCCAAGCACCAGTAACGAAACGGCAGCCGGCAGCGCGCAGCCGCGCAAGAAAAAGCCAGGCGGCAATGCCACGGCGGCCTTCGTTCGGAAGAAACGCAAGTAAGACGCGGGTTTTGCGCGTTTTACCAATTCTTGATTTCGGTTCGCAAAGTTGCTACAATGGACTTCTAGCTGCGGTTGGAAGTCCGTTTCTTTTCTTGAGCGTGCATTGCTCAGGGCAAGGACAGGCTAAACGAACATGGGAGAGGTGAACGGCATGGCGAAGAAAAGCGACGGCAAACAGCTTGCGCAGAATAAGAAGGCTTCCCATGACTATTTCATCGAGGATACCTTCGAAGCCGGCATGGTGCTGATGGGGAGCGAGATCAAGTCGGTGCGGATGGGAAAGGCGAACATCAGCGATGCGTTCGCGACGATCCGGAACGGCGAAATTTTCATCCACAACATGCATATCAGCTATTTCGAGCAAGGGAACCGAAGCAATCCCGGCGACCCGACAAGGGCGCGCAAACTGCTCATGCACAAGGCGCAGATTCACAAGCTGCTCGGCTTGTCCAAGCAAGACGGCTATGCGATCGTGCCGCTCAAGATTTACGTCCGTAACGGCTACGCGAAGCTGCTGATCGGCCTTGGCAAAGGGAAGAAGCAATACGACAAGCGCGAGTCCGCGGCGAAGAAGGATGCGCAGCGCGACATTCAACGTGCGCTTCGCGAGAAACAGAAGGTTGCCCGGTAGCGCTGGCTATTGCAGCGGCAGCCGGAAGTCGGTGGAGAACGTCGCCATGGCTTCCAGCAAGACGCTTACTCGGTAACACCCGATCTGTGGTATACTAAGTAAGCAACGAAAGAAACATTTATCGTTTCAACATGCTTGGGTGAAACCGATGTCCGGCCAGTACAGGCGGCATCATTCGTCGGAGCGTCTCGACTGCTAAACGGAGCGCTAATCGCCGTTTATGCGCCATTGGGGGCGTTTATGGATTCGACGGGGATAGTTCGAGCATGGGTTGCGGGTAGCAGGGAGTCGTCTGCTTCATCAACGCTAAAGCCTATTAAACGGCAAACAACAACAAACCTACGCTTTAGCAGCTTAATAACCTGTTAGCGTGCTCCTACCTAGCATCGCCCATGTGACTAGACTAGGGGCTAACAAATAGTGGGATACGCCGTTCGGTCTCCGCCTGGGGTCGACGGAAGAAGACAATCAGGCTGACCCGAAGGGAATCCGGTTACGGGGAGTTCCTAGGGTGACATCAAAACCGTGACTACACCCGTAGAAGCCTATGTGGCGTTGTCTTCGGACAGGGGTTCAAATCCCCTCGCCTCCACCAAATGAAAGCCCCGTCCTCGTGAGGACGGGGCTTTGTTCTGTCCGAAAACGGAGCCCCGCTGTAGCCCGGAAAATGATTTTATTCTTTGAACGTAGCCGTCGAGTAGTATGCTTCGCTAAATTTAGCAAGATAATCCGTCAACTACTTTGCTTACCTAAGCAGTCCTCTGAACCGAATTGATATCAATAATCGACCGTATCTGCTTCGCTACTTTCTTCCCCTCCCGATAAGCCGAGACAACCTCATTAATGGCCTGGCCTGTTTGAACAGAAGATGCTTGTTTGCAGTTGATAGCAAGACGAAGGTTCTTCATTCGCAACAAAATCAGCTTATCCAATCATATTGGGCACTTTAATAGACCTAAATTGGTACTACAACCTGGTGTCCTACGCGGCACGGGATATGGCAGCTGTATGTGGTAGTTTACGATAGTAAATCAAATATTTAACACAATAAGCTATCTACTCTCGAGATTCATAGATAGAATGAGGGGTGGTTTAAGGATGCTTGCACAGAAAGCAATCATGTATTCGAAAAAAAGGAGAGACATCATGCGAAGGTTTATAAGAAACAAAAAATTGCCGGCGATGCTGCTGGCACTCGCGACGGCACTGAATCTATCAAGCGTTGGCGCTTTGACTGCCAATGCAGCCGATGAGCCGACGCTCGGTGAAGCAAACGTCCTGAAAAACGAGCAAATTTCTTCCGGCGTCCACTTTAGCTCGGAGGAATACAACAATTACTATAAAGCGAACAATCGCGTAGTCGTCAACCGACTGGATGTTAATCCGGCCGATTCGAACACGAAGATCATCACGGCCAAGGCGTACGATACCATCAGTGCCGTGGAAACGATCGGCGATCAGGCCAACCGGGAAATTTTGAAAGGCAATCAAGTCATTGCCGGAGTCGACGGCGACTTTTACGATATCGATCCGGCATCCGGAAATCCGCTAGGGTTAATCATGAAGGACGGCGAGCTGATCGTAAGCCAATTGCCAGGCGAAAACGATCGCGTGAGTTTTTATATGGATAACGCGAACAAGCCCGGAATTAACCAAATTCATGCCGAAGGTAGTTTTTCGGCAGCGGGAACCGATTACGACGTGGACCTGCTTAACCGTAACCAGGCCGTGAATAACGCTTTGGTCATCCACACGAGCAAAGTTACGAAAACGCGCAAAATGACGCATAACTACGCTGGCGACAGAGGGAAATCCGCTTTCGCGTTGATCCGCGTGGGCGACAACTTCGACGGCGTTCATCCGGGGCAAACGTACACGGGTACCGTCGTTAACGTAACGTCCACGGAAGGCTTCGACATTCCCGATGATTCCGTCGTTCTGGAAGGCGTAGGCACATCGAAACCAATCGTCGAGGCACTGCAGACTAACGCCGAAGTTAGCTTTAAATACGATTTGTTCGCAGGCAAAGATGCGAACAACCTCGATATTATGAACAACGATATCGTGACCTCGATCACCTCTAACGCTTGGCTCGTACATAACGGCGCAGTGGTGACGACCGGCGATCCGGCCGCTAACGCGCGTACGGCATTAGGCATGAAGGCAGACGGAAGCCTCATCGTGGTAACCGTAGACAAGCCAAGCTCTAGTTATACGGGGAGCATTGGAACAGGTCTTCCCGATCTGGGGAAATACATGAAAGAAGCGGGAGCCGTCGATGCGCTTAATTTGGACGGCGGCGGTTCGACGGAGATGATCGCACGCCCGGCCGGCAGCGATCGTCCGGTAACCGTAAGCCATCCTAGCGATGTCAATGGCTCGAGACTCGTCTCCAGTTCCCTGCTGTTCGTAAGCACGGCGACGAAAGGGACGACGGTCGGCAACGTGGTGGTCGATAAAAACGTGACGCTCTACACCGGCTCGAAATACGATTTCGCCTATCGGTTGGCGGATGAATTCGGCAATCCGATCTCCAGCGGGAACGGTCCCGCTACGTGGGCGTCGACCGTCGGAAGCATCGACCCGAACGGCCATTATATCGCGGATGCCGGAGTCGGCGCAGGGGAAGTAACCGCAACGGTCGACGGCGTGACGGGCAGCGCGAAGGTATCGGTCGTGGATACCGTGGCTACCCTGGCTTTGACAAGCACCAACGTGGTTTTGAACAATAACGCGAAAAAGCAGTTCGGATTTGTCGCTACCGATGCAACAGGGGGGCAGGTTTATATCGACCCGTCCGTGGCAAAGTGGAGCCTTTCCGGAAGTATCGGTACGGTGAACGAGAGCGGACTGGTTACTTCCAACGATAGTAACGGAACGGCAACGCTTACGGCAACGGTTGCAGGTATGACGTTAACGACACAAGTTACGGTCGGTATAAAAGAGCAGGTCATCGACAATTTCGAGACGTACCCGATCGAAGGTTATCATCTAAGCGGAATCGGTTTCGGCAGTGTTTCGCAATATGCGGGAAGCGCAGGAACAAGCCCGTACTTGAGCATCTCGACGGCAGTTAAGCATTCGGGAAACAATAGCTTTAAATTCGATTATGACCTTAGCAAGTGGACAAACAAAAATTCGAACGGAACGCTGAACTGGATCCCGCACTGGTATACGGGCCCGAAATGGTCGGATACGCTTGCAAATCAAATGCTTTCCACGTATAAGACCGAGGTTTATCCGAAAAAATTCGGAATGTGGGTATACGGGGACGGCAAGGCTCCTTGGTTGAGGGCGATATTCAGAGATTCATCCGGCGGCGCGGATAAAACGCTCGACCTGACGACGGAAACGGACGACATCAACTGGGTAGGTTGGAAATATATAGAGGTTCCTGTCCCGGACGGTTGGAAGCTGCCGATTACGCTTAACTATGTATACATGGTCGAGACGACGAAATCGAAGCCGGCCTATTCCGGTACGGTCTATTTCGATGATATGAAATATATTTACACGGACGATGTAACGGATACTAGCGGTCCGGAGTTTACCGATACAAGTCCTTCGTCGGACGGTTTGTTCACCGATACCCTTGATTTCTCGACTACGATTACCGATAGTCTCTCCGGGGTTGACGAGAACAAAATAACGGTCAAAATCAACGACGTGGATTATAAGGATTACACGTACGATAAAGCCACGGGTCGTCTTAGCTTCAAGCTGGAAAATCTTGAACAAGGGGATTACAGAGTATTCGTAGACGCTTACGATAAAGCGTTGACCCCCAACGAATCTGTTCCCTATATCGACAAAACGTATCATGTGGATTTGACTCCGGACGAGGAAGCGCCGACGATGACGGACGTAACGCCTACGAAGGACGTCAAAGTTAAAATTCCGACGCCGCGGGTCACGTTCAAGCTATTGGACAGCAAATCGCAAGTGGATCCGGCGAGCATTTCCGTTCGGATGAATGATACTGAACTGCCTGTGTATTATGACGCCGTCACGGGTTGGGGATATGCCGAACCGACAAGCGGCTTGGCGAACGGCGCGTATACCTTAAGAATCAACGCTCGGGATAAAGCCGGGAACGCCATGCCGACCTACAAGGATCAATTGTCTCTGGCGGCAATCCCGCAGCCGCAGGATGGAGATAACTTCAACATCTCGCTTATTCCGGATACGCAAGGCAACGCGTTTACCGATAAATTGTTCGCTAAGGTTGCAGCGGATGATTCTTCGTTAGTGATGCACATGGGCGATATCGTCGATGACGGTTCCCAACTGCAATACGATCAAGCGTCGGGCTTCGTCGACAAGTATTTCGGGAACGCGGATTCCAAACCGTTCTTCGTATTGGCGGGCAATCACGAATCGTTCCAGAACACCTTGGATATCTACTATAAGAAATTCGGTTCTCCGACGATGCATTTCGACTATGGGGATACGCTGATCATCATGTTGAACTCGGCCTACATCCAAAGCATCACCTTGTCGGATTCCACCCAGTTCCATTGGTTGGAAGAAGTGTTGAAGAAGAATACGAAGAAAAACATTATCGTTCTTGACCATGTCATTACGCGCGACGCATTCGGCACCAAGCATGAAATGGACCCGAATGACGCCGCGAAATACGAGTCCATTCTGAGCGATTATAAGCTCGAGCATCCGGATACGGATATCTACAGCATTTTCGGACATTTGCATTCGCTTCAAAATTGGGAAGTCGGCGGAGTCAAATACATCATAACGGGTAACGGTGCCGACAAGACGTACCTCCCGCATAGCGATGGAGATTTGCTCGGCACCGGCAAGATGACGGTTGCGGGCGGCAAGATGAAGTACACCTTCGACCCTCTCTTGACGAAGGTTTACATTCATAACGACGCGATTATCTCGGGCAAAATGAACACCGTAATCGGATCCCAAGTCCAAATGGATGTGTTCGGGGACTTCAGAGAGTATCCTGCTAATTACTTGACTCAAATCAATAACCGCAAATTAGTCGGGATTGACTGGAAGTCCAGCAACGAAGACGTAGCTTCCGTGGATGAAAATGGAGTGGTAACTTCAAAGTCATCCGGTACGGCAATCATTACGGCAACATCCGGAGGAAAGAGCAATTCGATTTCGGTCGAGACGGTGAAGCCGGCAGACGTCAAGCCTGTCAAGCTCGAATTGTCCGTTCCTGCCGAACCTGAAGTCGGGGATACGTTCATCCCGACGATTAAAGCGACCAACGCTTACGGCGCGGTTTATGCCCTTGACGCGAAAGACGTTACCTTCAGCTTCAAGAACGGAAAGGCACACATGCAAGAGGATGGAGTGATCCTCGCGGATGCCGAAGGCGACGAAGAAATTACGGTTGCGTTCAGCGGTTTGAAGGCGACGGCCATCGCGAAAATCGTTGCTAAGCCGACTACGCCTACAGCTCCTGGCAACTCCGGTCCGGTCGTGATCGTTCCTCCGACTAAACCGGACATCGATCTCACCAAGGACAGCGTCGTGAAATCCGACGTCTTCGGGGAACTCGCGAAAGACAAGAACGCAACGATGACGTTCGTGGGCAGCGGCTACAAATGGAAAATCAATGGCTCGGACATCACGAATCCTAACGCTGACGTAGACCTGGGCGTTACCATCACCAATCAAGCTCCAGCAGGGAAAGTTTCGACCCCTGTTCAAGTGAGTAGCAAAAAAGTCGTTGTGGGCTTGTCTCTCAACCAAAACGGAGCTCTTCCGGGGAAAATGACGCTTGAAATCCCGACGGGCAAAGAACAAGCGGGCAAAAAGCTGTTCTTCTACGCGGTAAATTCCGCCGATCAAGCTCCTGTACTCGTATCCGAGCTTACCGTGGACGAATACGGAAACGCAGCGATTCCTTTCGCTTCCTCGACGTCGGCCGAGTACTTGCTAACGACGCAAAAGATCTTGGATTTCAAAGACGCCGACGCTCACTGGGCGAAAGCGGACATCTATTATCTGGTGGGTAAGGACATTATCAGCGGCGTTAACGACAGCCAGTTCTTGCCGAATAACGCGATCACGCGCGGCGAATTCGTCAAGTTGATCGCCGGAGCCGCCGGAGCGGACGTGTCCGCGTTCACGAACAGCTCGTTCTCGGACGTCAAGCAAGGCGACTGGTACTCGCCTTACGTAGAATGGGCGAAGAAAAATAACATCGTGCTCGGGGTTAAGCCGGATGCGTTTGCTCCTAACGAGAAAATTACGAGGGAACAAATGGCGGTTATCCTTGTGAGACTGTCCGACTTGCTCGGATACACCTTGGAGGACAGCGCGCAGCCCGCTCATTTCAAGGACGAAGCCAACATTTCCGCCTACGCGCGCGATGCCGTGAAAAAGGCGCAGCAAGCCGAGCTTATCAGCGGTATGCCCAACAATCAGTTTGCGCCAGCGAAGAGCGCAACTAGAGGCGAAGCGGCTAAGATGCTAGCGGCTTTGCTCAAAGCCATGGAAAAGTAAATCAAAGAAAGTCGTCGCATGTTCATGCGATGATGAAACAAAACGATCGCTTTCCGGCATTTTGGATGCCGGGGAGCGATCGTTTTTGGTTTTCATCTGGTCATATTTTCCTGGCTATTTCGAAAGATTCTCAGCGTTCTTTTAGCTAGATTTAAGCTTCCTTTTAGGATCGTTCCGCATAATAGAGTCATCAAGAGCGCGAGAGGATGATCCGAATGGATGAGCATATGGAAATGAAACAGGAACGCGATGACGTCGGCGATGGCCTGACCATGTATCGCTACGATTCCCCGAAGAAGGCGGCCGACATACAGACGGCGTATGAAGAAGCGATCGCCGCGAACGACGGGAGAGGAGCCTCGGGAGGCGGCGGACCTCGAAGGAGAAGAACGGCATCCCAAACGATTCTGGCCGCCTTTCTTGCCGGCGCTTTAACGATCGGCGGGCTGACCTACATGTCCGATCGAATGGATTTGTTCGGCGGCGGGGCTTCCGGCGCCGCGCGGGCGACCGCTTCGAACGGCGGCTCCCATTCGGCCGATGCCGGATTAACGACCGCTTCTCTCCAGGCGTCCACCGGTGATTTCGCCGCGGTATTCAATCAAGCGAACCCCGCGGTTGTGGAGATCGGAAATTATGGGGTCGAGAACAACCAGTCGAGAACCAACCTTTTCGGCGGCGGAGGCCGTTCGGGCGGTCGACAGCAGTCGGCGCCAAATAATGAAGAGCCGGTGCTGATGGGCACGGGGTCCGGATTCTTTTTCAATCAGGACGGCTATATCCTGACCAACCAGCACGTCATTGCCGATGCCTCGGAGCTAAAGGTAACGGTGCCCGGATACGACGAGCCGCTGAAGGCCAAGATCATCAACCAGAACGAAAAACTGGATTTGGCGGTGATCAAAGTGGAGACGCCGGACGGGAAAGACTTTCCGACGCTAAGCTTTGGCGACTCGAATCAAGCGAATATTGGCGACTGGGTCATCGCGATCGGCAATCCGTACGGCTTGGATCACACGATGACGACAGGCGTGCTCAGCGCAAAGGAACGCCCGATTACGGTCACGGAGGACGACGGTTCCGAGCATCCGTACGAACATCTGCTGCAAACCGACGCTTCGATTAACCCCGGCAATTCGGGCGGACCGCTGCTGAACGCGAAAGGCGAAGTGATCGGCGTGAATACCGCGGTCAACTCCGAAGCGCAAGGCATCGGATTCGCGATTCCATCCAGCACGATTCAGGATGCGGTGAAAGAGATGATGGCGGGAACGACTGGAAACTCGCTCTAACTTAAACCGATGCCGTCGAAGTCGGGAAACCCCGTAACACGGTAAAAACAGCTCCTTTGCCGCGGTGGCGGAGTGCAGCCTGCCCGGATTGCGGACCGGAATCCAATCGTCCCCGATTGGTCGGGTTTCGGGGAGGCGAACGATAAGAATTGGATCATGCCAAGCCAAGCCCGCGATAGTGCCGCACACGTCAGTCGGGCCGCCATATAATGGTACAAACGACCAGGCCTAAGGTTCTCAAGCTGGATGAACGTTAACGCAGCAGCGAGCCCTTGGGGCCAAATGGCAACAACAGCAAAGGAGACGTGCACAGTTCGATGCGAATTATTCTGGCACCGTTCACATTGGAGACGGCAACCGCAAAGGTCCGAAAGGCGGAAGACGACTGGAACACGCGCGATCCTCAGTTGGTGGCGAGGGACTACACCGAGGATTGCCCTTGGCGGAACCGGGTCGAATTCCCCGTGGGCAGAGCGGAAATCATAGCGTTTCTTACGAGAAAGTGGAACAAGGAGCTGGATTACCGGCTCATTAAGGAGCTCTGGTCTTATAATGGCAACCGTATCGCCGTGCGCTTCGCCTACGAGTGGCATGACGACGGGGGCCAGTGGTTCCGATCGTACGGGAACGAGAATTGGGAGTTCAGCGAAACCGGATTGAACAAGCGCCGTTACGCGTCGATCAACGATATGCCGATCCGCGAGGCCGACCGAAAGTTCCGCTGGCCGTTGGGACGCCGTCCGGATCATTATCCCAGTCTCTCCGAGCTTGGATTATAGTTTGCGCCTCGGTTCGATCGCACACGGCTAGCGAATTGAAGGCCTGGATCGCGGGACGCTTTCCATGGCGTTCCGTTTTCCGGGTTTTTTAATAGTTCCACGCGCTTCATTTGCGAGCCGGGTTAGGGTACAATCGCTTTAGCGTTGACTTGTAAAGGGGTTAAGAAATGGAGTTGGATTTGGAAAAAGAGATGCAGCAGCTGAATGCGAGCAATGCGATCAAAGGCGCGGTCGTGACTCGTTTAAAGGATATCTTGTTACAGCTGACCAAAGATCGATTGAATTTCGTTGCTGCGAATTGCGCGCTTGAGGGACGCTCCAAGCTGAAGAAACAGGAGCTCGCGGATGCGCTTTACGAGCGAATCGCGAATGCGGATCAAGTACGGGCGTCGTTCCTTACCGCGGAGACGAAGGAATGGGCGCTTGTGGATCGGCTTCTCAACGTCCCGTATGTTCAGGACAATGCCGTGACTGCGGATGCGTACTTGTTTCTGATGGATAAAGGCTTGGTGTTCAGTTTCATGGAGCAGGATAAGCTGTTCTTGGTCATGCCGGAGGAGGTCAAGTCCGCCTACAAGAAGCTGGACCAGAAGTCGTTTCAAGCGGAACGCGGCGTAACCCAGCTGGTACTGCGCTATGCGGAAGCTGCGGCTAACCTGTACGGCATCTGTCCCGTGCGAAAGGTTATCGAGATGATCAACGAGCAGAACGACGGCGGTTTGACGGAGGAGCAGTTCAATCGGATCCGAGATTCCGTCTCCGATAAAGCGCTGACTTGGGATGTACAGCGCGGGCTTCTTTTTAGCGATGGCCTGGAAGGAGAAAGCCTCGAAGATTACGAGGCGTTCATGGAGAGCGTGAAGGACAAGCCGTACTACATGCCTCCCAAGGAGGAGCTGCTGCGTTATGCGGATATCGATTATTTCGAAATGACGCCACAGCTGGAGGCATTAAAGGGCTATATCGTGCAACGGTTGGGGAAAGTCGAACGGTTGGCCGAAGCGATCGTGGATGATGTCCAGCTTGCATGCGCGATGGAAGAGCCGCTTAGCGTCATCATGGAAGAGTTCGAGATCCGCAAAATTCGCTTGAGCAAGAAGCAGCTCCATGACATTGTGCCGCTCGTTATTAACGTGAACAACACGACGAGAATGTGGTCCAATCGCGGCTTTACGCCTGCCGAGCTGAGCCCGAAGCCGAGTCGGGGCGCGAATGATGGCAATGTGATTCAATTCCCGGCAGCTTCCTCGAAAATCGGCAGGAACGATCCTTGCCCATGCGGCAGCGGGAAAAAACATAAAAATTGCTGCCTGTAACTGGGGCTGGTAACTGCCGAAGCAGTTCTTAAACTGGATGAATGTTAACGCATGTATTTTGGGAAGTAAAGGGAGAGTTCGCATGCAACTGAAAGTGTATATGGCGGGATTCGAAGTTTTCAGGCCCGATGCGGTGGAGATCGGGTCTCGAATGAAGCAGTTATGCAAGGAATACGGATTCGAAGGTATCTTCCCGCTGGATAAGGATATTAAGCCTCGGCCTGACTTGCTCGGGACGGCGAAAGCGATTTTCGAAGGAAATGTGAAGCTGATCGAGAAAGCGGATATTATTATCGCCAATTTGAACCCTTTCCGGGGGAAGGAGCCGGATTCGGGCACTGTCTTCGAATGCGGACTCGGCTATGGATTGGGCAAGAAGTTATACGGCTTCCTCGCGGACGATCGGACAATGGCCGAGAAGCTTCTTCCTGAAACGGAGGCCGCAACCGGGCTTTATGCGGACGGCATGCGCATCGAGAACTTCGGTCTTTCGATGAACGTGATGTTATCGATCCCGATGACCATTGTCGGAGGGACGCTTGAAGAAGCGCTCAAGAGAGCGCGGGAGGACTTGAGGTAACGGTCGCGGCTAAGGACGGCACCGAATACACTTTCGGCATGTACGGAATTCGGGTTTCTGTCTGTAGGCCGAAGGGCGCATGGCTTGTCGCTGTTACCGGAGAATTTATATGGCAATGTTGTTTAAAAAAGGAAATTCTAGAAAAATGTCGAATAGCTGACTATTAGGCAACTCAACTAATAGGAGGCTAGGCAGATGGCGGCTACGCAAAGCATTTTAGATTGGACCTTGGTATCGGAGTGTCCCATACCGCAGGACGTCAACGCGTTACTGGTGAAGGGCGAAGTACCGGTCGCGGCTTATAAAACCTTTCGGGACACGGCCGTTTTCGCGAATAAGCGGTTGATCGTTCGGGATGTGCAAGGAATGTCCGGCAAAAAAATCGAGATCTATTCCCTGCCTTACTCCTCCATCGATATGTGGTCCACGGAGAATGCCGGCGGGTTTCTCGACTTCAATGCGGAGGTAGAGTTGTGGACCAAGGCCGGTCACATCAAAGTGAAATTGCAAAAGGGCGTTGATATCCGCAAGTTTGATATGCTGATCGCCAACGCGCTGCTGCAGGATTAAGCCGGCGGCGATTAGACTTGACTGAGCTTATGCCCGTGGAGGCGCGCACGGCGCTTTTTCGGACAAGGGGTCGACTCCCATGCTGACACGCATTGCATTGCCACACCTCCTAAAAACCACCTACAAGGTGGTTTTTCTTCGTTTAACGGACTTCGTGCAAGCAAGGCAAACGCAATTTTCCAACAAACGGAAACGTCGCTGCAACTCATGCGTATAGGTCGAATAATGACCGCGAGGTCTCGACTCTCCGCGCCGCCGCATCCGGATGGGATATAGCACTCGGAGGCGCATAATCTAATTGAAGCGGCTCTTTCCATGCGGGCCCGCCGGAATCGTAGGCTAGGCCGGGCTGCATGGGACGCTTTCGACTCCAACCCGCTGCGACAAAACTCATACCCCAATATTTAACATTGTTGTACAATGATAGTGAGAGGAAAGGATTTTTCTGGCAGAGGGGTGTTCGATTGGGCGTAACCAGATACATAAAGCTGCTTGGTTTGACACTTGGCGTCGTCGCGTTGAATATTGTCGTTTTCTCCCGTGGTTTTCTCGGAATCGAGATCGGCGGCAGCGCGCTCTCCTCCGCGATCGGCGCGACCGTTCTCGCCGCCAGCGCCATTACGCTGTTTTATGGGTGCTATTCGCTGCTCTTCAAGGCCGAGACAGCCCTGCCGGCGAAGGAGATCAAGACGCATGACGATTATGTCGAGGCATTATCGCGCTTTAGGCGTATTAAGGTCTTGGAGGCGGATATCGGTTTGGCCCTGCGTCAACTGGAACGGCTGGAGAAGAAAAAGAACACGCTGCTCGAGGTTTTGAAGCAGCGATTCGATCCCGCGGAATTGAGCTACAAGAAGTTTGCCGCCGTCATCCACGAAGTGGAGAAGCTCTTCTACCTGAATGTCAGAAGCGTTATCAATCGGCTGCGCACGTTCGACGAGTCGGAATTCGAAAGCGTCTCGGGCCGGAAGCCGCCGCCCTTATCGCCGGAGCTGCTTCAGGCCAGGAAAAGCGTGTACGGCGAATACCTGTCCTTCACCAAACAATCGCTGGCCACGAACGAGGAGATCTTGTTGAAGCTGGATCAGCTTCTGCTCGAGATCTCCCGGCTGGACAGTCTGGATCCCGGCGATATCGACAGCATGCCTTGCATGCAGGAGATCGACGCGTTGATCAAGCAAACCCAATACTACAAGAATTAAGAGGTGGCCTGGATGCAAAGAAAGAGCAAGTTTCTGCTGATCTCCGCTATTTTTCTGATAGTCGTCTTCGGTCTCGTGTATGCCGGGGTGACGCTGACCTCCAATCTGGGCAAATCGAAAGCGGAAGTGACGGCCGAGGATGCCGGGGACCGGTTGAATAAACTGTACGCGGATATCGCCCCGACGACCGATGCCCCCGTCAAAGGCCAGATCGACCTGGATCCCGTCGATGTCGCAGCATCCTTGCCCGATATCGCCAAGTTCCCGATCACGGTGAACAATACGAACGATAACTTCGTCGAGATCTTCTCGTCCACGGAAAAGTCGGGCACGGGCGTCGACGGATGGTTGACGGACGTGGCGACCGAATTCAACAAGGCGAATATTGCCGTGGACGGCAAGCCGGCTTCGGTCAAGATTCGGAATATCGCCTCGGGCACCGCCGCGGACTATATCAAATCCGGCAAGTACGTCCCCGACGCGTTTACGCCTTCGAATGAATTGTGGGGCGAGATGGTTCAAGCAAGCGGAGTCAAAACGCAGCTCGTCGTGAATCGTCTCGTCGGAAACGTTCCGGGAATCGTCATCGCCAAGGCGAAGTACGATGCCATGATCGATAAGTACGGCTCCGTCAATGTGAAGACCGTCACGGAAGCGATCGCCAATAACGAGCTCTCCATGGGTTATACGGATCCCTTCGCGAGCTCCACGGGCTTGAATTTCCTCGTGACGGCGCTTCATACCTTCGACAGCGCCAATATGCTGAGCGACAAGGCCGTGCAGGAATTCGAGAAGTTCCAATCCAACGTACCGTTCATCGCTTCAACCACCATTCAGATGCGGGACGCGGCCAAGTCCGGGGCCCTCGACGGGTTCGTCCTGGAATACCAGACGTACGTCAACGCCGCGGAATTGAAAAGCGGGTATGTCTTTACGCCGTTTGGGTTCAGGCACGACAGTCCGCTCTATGCTTTAGGCGATCTGCCGCAGGCAAAGCTCGATATTCTCAAGAAGTTCGCGGAATTCGTGACGCAGGACAAATACATGCAAACCGCGCAGGAAAAAGGCTTTAACGGACTTGAAACCTACAAGTCGGAGCTGGCCCCCGTGGATGGGAATCTGCTCGCGTCCGCGCAGAAGGTGTGGAAAGAGAAAAAGAACGGCAGCAAGCCGATTACGGCGGTATTCGTCACCGACGTCTCCGGCAGCATGGACGGCGAGCCGATCAATCGGCTCAAGGAGTCGCTTCTGAAAGGGCAGAAATACTTGGGCAAAGACAACAGCATCGGTCTCGTCTCCTACTCGGACGGCGTCGCCATCAAGCTGCCGATCGCGAAGTACGATACGAACCAGCAGTCCATGTTCGTCGGGGCGGTGAACAGCCTGCAGTCCGGCGGCGGCACGGCAACCTTCAACGGCATCGTCGTTGCGCTCAAGCTGCTCGAGGATCAATTGGCCATCGATCCGAACACGAAGCCGATTATTTTCGTTCTCAGCGACGGGGAGACGAATCAAGGCTACTCGCTGGAAGACATCAAAGGACTGATCGAGACCTACAAGATTCCGATCTACACGATCGGCTATAACGCCAATATTCAAGCGCTCCAGAACATCTCCAGCATTAACGAAGCGGCCAGTATCAATGCGGATACGGACGACGTCGTGTACAAGATCGGCAATCTGTTCAACGTTCAAATGTAAGTATTCCGAGGGGGGATTTCCATGTCGTTTTCGATGAATGTATCCAGTCCGGAAGAGCTGACGGCCGAGATCGAGCATACCGTGCAGCCAGTGCCGGAGGAAGAAGCGAAGCTTCGGGAAGAGGCGAATGCGAACGTCGCGATGATCATGGCCTTGGATGCCGAGTCCCTGGAGCAGCGCAAGGAGATCCTTCGCTCCATCGACGCGTATGGGTTGAACACCATGAAGCGGTCCTCCGATAAAAACACGCTGCTGCAGGTTTCGGTCGGCAATCTTGCCCGATCGGGCGACGAGGGCGGACCGGTCGCGAAGGGACTCGCCGAACTGCACACGCAGCTGAAGGATCTGGATCCCGGCATGATCGACTTTGCCAAGAAGGGATTCCTCGGCAAATTGTTCAATCCGCTGCGCGCGTACTTCCTCAAGTTCGAGAAGGCCGACGAGGTGATCGCCGACATCGTCGTATCGCTTGATAAAGGCGGCGCCACGCTCCGCAACGACAACACGACGCTCGAGCTCGAGCAGCACGACATCCGAAAGCTAACCAAGACGCTCAAGAAAGAAATTCAGCTCGGAATGCTGATGGATCAGTCCATCGAAGCCCAGATCGAATCAGCCAAGCAGCGCGGCGAGGACCCGGAGAAGATTCGGTTCATCACGGAGGAGATCCTGTTCCCGATGCGCCAGCGCGTCATGGATTTGCAGCAAATGCTGGTCGTTAACCAGCAAGGGATCCTGGCCTACGAGGTCGTCATCCGCAACAACAAAGAGCTCATTCGCGGCGTGGACCGAGCGAAGACCGTCACGATCTCGGCCTTGAAGATTGCCGTTACGGTGGCGAGCGCCCTGTATAATCAAGGGATCGTGCTCAAGAAAATCGAGCTGCTCAATCAGACCACCACGAACCTGATCGCCGGCACCTCGAGAATGCTGAAGGACCAAGGCGTGGCCATCCATCAGCAGGCCATGGACGCGACGGTCTCGGTCGATACCTTGAAACAAGCGTTCGCGGACGTGCTGTCGGCGTTCGATGCCATCAGCTCCTACAAACAGCAAGCTCTTCCGAAAATGAGGGAAACAATCAATCAGTTCCGAACATTGGCCGATGACGGGGAGAAGCATATCGTGCGTCTGGAGAAGGGCAATGCTCTAGGCCTGTAAGGGATGCATCGAATCGCACAGGGAAGATTGGGACACCAGGGATGGGAACCGATTCCCGATACACGCAGAAAAGCGACCGTGACAGGTCGCTTTTTTGCGTTGCTCGTATTCGGGGACCACATAGGCGCCTCGCAGTCCGATTCGGCCCGCATCCGCCGGTTCCGGCCTATTCGTTCAGGATGAGGTCGACTTTGCTTTTCACCAGCTTCGCGACTTGCTCCGCCGTTTTCTGTCCGCTGAAGAAGGCTTTGGCTTCATTCATGATCGTCTCGTCGATATTCGAGGGAGCGTGAGCCCAGTGAACGGCTTCCGTCAGATCCGCTTTCAGCTGATCCAGCTTGCCGGCATCGACGGTTGTCGCGGGATGCGTATCCGTCTGAATCGTGCCCGCCGCTTTCAGTTTCGCTACCTGTTCGTCATAGGCGGTCATGTTGATCGGAAAGCCGCGGTCTTCGGAAGCATCGGCCGGCGATTTCGCTTCGTTCTCCATGAGAAAACGGATAAAATTCCACGCCTCCTGCTTATGGGGGGAGTTCGCGTTGATGCCCACCGTGCCGTAGGTGCTGAAATAACCGCCGGCGCCCATGGCTTGCGGATGCGGCTTCGCGTACAGTGCCGGATGCGCGATGAGATCGTTGAATAGATAGGTGCCGAACGAGCTGATCGTGTTCTCGCTGAAATACGCATGCGCGTTCTGGGTAGCGGTGCTCCCTCTGCCTCCCCCGTCTCTGAGCATGTCGAAGAGCAAGCCGTCGTCGACCATGGCTTTCACCTGATCGATGAGCTCGACGAACGCAGCCGAATCGAAGCTTCGTTCGCCTTTGTCGCCCTTGACGAGCCGGGCGAAATTCTCGGCGGCCAGCTCGCTCAGCAGGATGGACGGCTCGCTGACGATCGCGTTTTTGAACTCGCCCTTCTGCTGCAGCTGCCGGGCCGTATCCAGGAAATCGTTCCACGTCCAGCTGCTATCGTCGATTTGCACGCCGGTCTTGCCGATCGCCTCGCTGTCGCCGACCAAGCCGACAAGGGAGAAATACAGCGGCATGCCGTACAGCCCGTCGCCGTTCTTCGCATGGTTCAGGATGTTGGTGAAATAATCTTCCGGACGAAACGATGCATCTCCCGTCATGATCCCGTTCAGCTCCGCGAGCAGCCCGCGATCCGCGTAGGCATCCATCGGCAGCTCGTCCAGCTCGATCAGGTCGGGCCCTTTGCCCGCGAGAACGGCCGTGTTTACGCCGGTCACGAATTTTTCATGGTAGGCCATTACTTCGTCGAGGTCCTTGCCGGAGGTAGGCGTCGCTTGAAGCGCAATCTCGACGTTCGGATGAAGCCCTTCGTATTGCGCGACGGCAGCCTGCATCCGATCGCTCAGATAATAAGTGGCGAACGTCAGCTTCACCGGACCGGAGGCGGTCTCGCCGTCACGGGGCTGCTCCGTCGTTCCGGAGGCGTTTTCGCTGCCGGGGGGCTGTTTCCCCGGCGATGTCGATCCCGTTCCCGGCTCCGGGGCGTTATCGGAGCTGCTGCATGCGGCGAGCAGGAACACCAGGGCAGTCAACGGCCATGCGATTTTCTTCAATCGGATTCCCCATTTCGGATTCGTCTCGAAGAAAACGATACGGCATGGATGTTGCCAAAGTTTGGCGCGAATGTATCCGACTTGTGAAATGAAGAGGATCGCCAGCGCGGTCATATCGCCGCCGCTATGCCGAAGTTCGAGAAGCCGCACGCGGACGGCGTCGTTCCGGACGAGACTATTAACTGCATCAATGATTTGGCTATGGTTAAGGAACTCGATGAACGAACGAATCAATCGATATCCTGTGCGTTGCAGCGTTAAGAGCCTATGGATTCAACGGTTGAACAGATAAGAATAGGAAGCAATTGAGAGAAGCCGTGGTAATCGATATTCAGGTAAGCGCAGCACCCCTGTAAGAGGTGTTCTGTTGCTCGGAAATCAGAGGGCTTGGCATCGAACGAAGCTGATTTTTTAAGGTTTTTTTATATATACAAATTGTAAACACGTCATTTAATATAACACGAATTTCCTTGATTTTCATAGTCATTTTCACATAAGTTTAAAAAAATAAATATGTTGACGCTATCATTTTGCCGACTATATAATTTTCTCATAATTCCGAGGTGGAATGTTAGATTTAATGACATTAAACTCGAATTCGCAACTGCAAGCGTTCGCGATTTTCGGAGAAGTTGAAATTCGCGGCAAGCTCGACTGCAGGAGCATACGCTAACGGAAGTAGGGGTGGTCGTATTACGTAATCGCATGAAGGGTTTTCCCCGATTGCCCGCATGCCAATCGCGCACGAAGATTGGCGCTTCTCGTACTTTTATACTAGTAAGTATTTTGCGGGCAGCATAGAACTCCGAATTATCGCTCCTCCTATTCCGTAATCATGACGGAATCGCAACGCTGTCGTTAAACTAATTTAGCGAAGGAAGTGACATGGCTTGACCAGGATAAGTACGAAACTTACGTTTGCTCTCTTCTCTACGATTCTAGCGTTTGGCATGGTAACGCCTGCTTTGGCCGAACAACCCTCGCATGATCCGCTGAGAAAAAGCCAGTGGACCGGGGAACAGGCTTCCCCTGACACAACCATCTACACGAAAGCAAATGCCGCGGGACAAGCTTCCGCAAATCAGCCCGCATTCGCGAGCACGCTGCCGGCAGCGCCCGAGTATGCCCCTGACCGCGTGATCGTCAAGTATCGGTCGGCATCGGCTGCCGCTTCCGCCGAATCGATTTCCGCGCAAATAATAGACGCCAGCCCGCTGTCGGTTGCCAATGCCGAACTTTTGCAGCTCGCGGCTGGAGCCGATGTACATAGCGTGATTCAAGACTTGCTCCAGGATCCGAACGTGCTCTACGCGGAACCCGACTACAAAGTATCCCCCGCGCTGAACCCGCAGACGTTCCGTCCGGTCGATCTGGCGGACCAAGCTCCCGTGTCGGCAGCGGACGCGGGCGCGCCTCCGGTAATGGCGACCGACCCGCTCTTCCACGAGCAATGGGGTCTGCATAATACCGGACAAGCACTTAATGACGGCACGGTGCCCGGCGGTACGCCGGACATCGATATGGATTTGCCGGAAGCCTGGGGAATTACGACGGGCAGCAAGGACGTTGCCGTCGCGGTCATCGGCAACGGCACGAAGATCGACGTCCCCGACCTGGTCGGCCAAATTTGGACCAACGACAAGGAAATTCCGGATAACGGCATCGACGATGACGGCGACGGACTCGTCGACGACGTGAACGGGTGGGATTTCGCCCACGACGACAACACGTTGTTCGATACGAGCGACGGCCTCAGCGATGCTTACGGCACGACGGTCGCCGGTCAAATCGCCGCCGCGATGAACAACGGCGAAGGCATCGCCGGCGTCGCGCCCAACATCAACGTCATGCCGCTGAAGGTGGTTTCCCCTGACGGCGGGTACTTCACGGATGTCGTGGATGCCATCCACTACGCCGAAGCGCACGGCGTCAAGATCGCCACGCTCGGCATCGTGTATACCTACAGAAGCAAGCTGATCGAGGATGCCATCAACGCCTCGGATATGTTGTTCGTGTCCCCGGCAGGCGAGAGCAGCGGGATGTTCGGCGGAACCCTGAATGCGGATCTTGATCCCGTTTACCCGGCCGCTTATCCAAGCGCGAACATGCTGTCGGTCACCGGCGTCAATATCCTCGGGGACCTGTCCTTGGACGCCGCGATCGGTCAAACGTCCGTCGACGTCGCCGCGCCGTCCGAATTGATCATCTCGACGGTACCCGACGTGGATGCCGGCTATGCGGCCCAAATCGATAACGGCACGTATAAAGCCTACTACAACGGCATTGGGTTCGAGGAAATTCCGATCGACGACCCGCAATATGCCGGTCAACGGCAGGATATGTTCGACCGCGCCTTGGATTACCTCAAGCCGGCCGGCGGCGCCGCGCCGACGATTCTGCTCGTGAACGACAGCCAGCGCAGCGGCGGCGAAGCCGGACCTACCGACTGGGAGAGCGATCCGATGGCGGTCTACGAAGGGCTGCTGCAGCAGGGCGGCTATGCGTACGATACCTTCACGACGCAGGACGAGACCTTCGACGGTCCGCCGCTTGAGCAGCTGAAGCAGTACGATGTCGTCGTCTGGTTCACGGGAACCGCATGGGCCGTCAACGGCAGCAAGCTGATTACCGATCGCGATCAGTCCAGCTTGACGGATTATCTGAACGACGGCGGCCACCTGATGCTTACGGGGCAGGACGCGATCGATCAAAGTCCGAACGCTCCATTCGTGAAAGACGTGCTGGGTCTTAAGCTCGTGAAAGAAGGCGGCTACGTATTCAACGGCTGGGGCGTGCCCGGCACCATCTACGACGGCCAGACCTATAAATTGATGGATTTCAGCTTGTTCTACGACACCGTCATCAGCAATAAGCCCGCGCAAACCATCGTCAATCTGAAGAACAGCAACGGCAAATATTCCTATGCGCAAGGAACCTTGTATGCCGCGGCTTACGCCGCCGGGGTGGCGGGACTCGTGGAGAGCCAGCAGCCGGCGTTGAGCGCCATGGACATCAAGCAACGCGTCGTGACGAGCGGCAAATCCCTGAGCGGGCTTAAGCCCATTACGGCAAGCGGGAAATTGATCAGCGCGTACCGCGCGCTGTGGAACAAGGACATTCCGGGCATGTCGCTGATCGTTCCGTCGATCGCCGGCCAGCTCGATCAGGCGAACGATCCGAACCACGTCTACTCCGTCGAGCTGAACGCCGGCGAGGAGGCGACCTTCTCGCTGAAGGGCGCGGCGGGTACGGATTTCGATCTCATCCTGTACGATTCCTCCGCCACGACGGTGGCGGGCAACGAAGGCGCGGTCGCGTATTCCGAGCATCCGGGCACGTCGACCGAATCGATCACGTACCGCGCGGCCAAGGCGGGTACGTATTACATCAACCTCTATGCCGTGGCCGGAGCGGGCCAATATACCTTGAACGTGGCGTACGGCAACTCGTCCGGCTCGCTCGAGGACGACGATCCGTCGCTGACCTACGAAGGCGACTGGAAGACGGTGACGGACGAGTCCTATTCGGGCGGCACCATCAAGCAGCTGAACGGTGACGGCTCCGTCCGATTCGGCTTCAGAGGGAACCTCTTCGAGTGGATCGGCATGAA
The DNA here is from genome assembly GCF_059383675.1 of Paenibacillus sp. J22P277. Taxonomy (NCBI): domain Bacteria; kingdom Bacillati; phylum Bacillota; class Bacilli; order Caryophanales; family Paenibacillaceae; genus Paenibacillus; species Paenibacillus sp. J22P277. Next base: position 924,255 of record NZ_JBXENS010000002.1, on the reverse strand, counting down.
GAACGATGCGCAAGGCATCGCCTCGATCTGGATCGACGGCGCGGTCGCAGGTTACGTCAACCTGTACAGCGAGAAGCCGCAGCCGAAGCAGTCGCTGTTTAAATTCATGCTGCCGAACGGGCATCATGACGTCGTCATTCAAAGCGAAGGCGGCACGGAGCAGGTCAAGGCGATCAACATGGACGCCGTCGCGTTCTCCAGCTTGATCTCGCCGACGTCCGCTTCCGGTACCTACGCAGGTCCGTGGGCGATTCGCTACGGCATGAAGTATCCCGACGGCGTGCAGACCTACAGCACGATGCCGGGCAACGCCGCCGAATTCACGTTCACGGGCACGAAGGTGACGCTGTGGTCCACGACGGGCAGCAACCGCGGCAAGGTAAATATCTATATCGACGGCGAGTCCGTTACCGAATCGCCGGTTGATCTATATAGCGAGAGCCTGCGCTATCAGGTGCCGGTCTTCACGTCGGCCGAACTCGCCGGCGGCGTGCACAAGATCAAGATCGTGCATGCGGACGAAGCGAATCCGAAGTCGAAAGGCAGCATCGTCACCATCGACGGTTTGGACGTCCTGAACTTAAGCTAGTCTGCGAGAAAGCAATTATTCTGATCCGAAATGGGGTACCTGTACGTGAAACGATCACTTCTCAAAACATCGCTTTCGCTCGCGACGGTGTCCGTGCTGGCCGGGAGTCTCGTCGCGACGAGCCTGCCCGCCGCGCATGCCGCTCCGAAAGATCCAACCATCATAACCAAGGAGGGGCTGGATACGGTCGCCCGCCTGCTGCAGGAAGCCGGACCGGAGGACGCGACCCGCGCGGCGGCTCCGGGCGAAGCGTTCGTGGCCGACGATATTAACACCGCCTCCGCGGAAGACATCAACGTTATCGTTCAATTCAGCGGCCAGCCCGCGGCCGTCGGGCAGTATGCCGCCAAGCTCGGCTACGGTTCATTGGCCAAGAAAGCCACCGAGGCGACCGTGCAGACCGAGCAGGACGCGTTCGTCCGCAGCGCGCAGGCAAAGAGCGTGCCGTTCAAAGTCGACCGCCGCTTCAATACGGTGCTGAACGGAATGGAAATCACCGTCCGCGCGGACCGGATTCCGCAGCTGGCCAAGCTGCCGGGCGTGAAGTCCATTCATAAGAACGTCCTGTATTATCCGGCCGACGTAACCGACAGCTATCAGGCCGCCGCGGCCGGCTCGTCGACCATCGATACGGTGCCGCTCGAGCAGATCGGCGTCCTGAAGGCGTGGGAACGGGGCTATACGGGCAAAGGGCTGAAGGTCGGCGTCATCGACACCGGCATCGATTACAAGCATCCCGATCTCGTCGGCAATTACGTCGAAGGCGGCGGCTACGATGCCGTGAACCAAGACGACGATCCGTACGAGGATTTGCCGGAGGGCGATTACGAAGGCTCTTACCATGGCACGCACGTATCCGGCACCATCGCCGGCACGGCTTCGAACGCGACGGCCAACCACGTGCAGAAGGGCGTCGCTTACGATGCCAAGCTGTACGCCTATAAGGTGCTCGGACCGGACGGCGGCACCTCCGCCCAAGTCATCGACGGAATCGAGCATGCCGTCGAGGACAAGATGGACGTCATCAACCTTTCCCTCGGCAGCGACTTGGAGAAGGATCCCGATTCGCCCGACTCCGCGGCGGTGAACAACGCCGTGCTGGCGGGCGTCGTGGCCGTCGTGGCGAACGGCAACGCCGGCGCCGGCAATCAGTACTATTATTCCATGGGCTCGCCGGCCTCCTCGCAGCTCGCGATCTCCGTCGGCGCGACCACGAGCGAGAGCATCCGCGTCGCGGGAAGGGTACGCAGCGAAGTCGGATCCCTCGCCAACGAGGCGCAGACGGATTTGATGAGCTGGACGACGGACGAAGAGGATTTCAACGCGATGTTCGGCGCAGGCCCGATTCAGGGCGTGTATGTCGGACTCGGGTCGAACGACGATTACGAAGGCCTCGATAAGGCGTTCCTGGCCGACAAGATCGTCTTCATCTCCCGGGGGAACCTGACCTTCGACGAGAAAGCGAAGATCGCGGCCAAGCACGGCGCGAAGGCCGCGGTCATCTTCAACGGCAACGCCGTCGGCCCGAACGTCAACGTGCCCGATCTGTCGGACGACATCGCGGATCGCAATGGTCCGATCGGACCGATCGGGTTCCTCGGCGACAGCTACGACTATATCCCGACCTTTGACATGGCGGGCAAGACGGGGCGCGCGCTAGCCCGCGCACTGCAGGCTGATCCGACGCAAACCTTGCAATTTACGATGAAGAACGATTTTGCCAAGACCACCGTCGCCGGGGAGCGCATGGCGGATTTCAGCTCCAGAGGACCGAACTCCGACGGCAACTACGGCATCAAGCCGGACCTGAGCGCGCCTGGCGTGCAGATCTTCTCGTCCGTGCCGGCCTATGGCGCGGCGAATCCGGATGCCAGCTACGATAAGGCTTATGCCAAGCTGAGCGGCACGAGCATGGCGACGCCGCACGTGGCCGGTCTTGCCCTGCTGATCAAGCAGGCGCATCCGAGATGGACGCCGACCGACATTCGCGCGGCGCTGGCGAATACGTCGGAGAAGCTGGTCGATGAAGACGCCACGCCGTACGACGTTTATTCGCAGGGCGCGGGACAGGTCGACGTCATGAACGCGATCGATACGCGCGCCATCATCGAATCGCTGGACGAGATTACGATCTACGACGATAAGATGAACCCGACGGCGATTCCGAGCGAAGCGAGCAGCGTGAGCTTTGGCAAGATCAAGCCGGGCGACGCCGCGGTCAAGAAGCCGCTGCGCGTCAAGAACCTGTCGAATGCGTCCGTGACGTACAACGCGAAAGTCGTGATGCATCCGTCGGTCACGTCGGACCCGCATCATCCGATTCCGACGCCGGACTCCCGCGTGATCGCGGCGAAGCTGGACGGACTGACGGGCAATCAGATCCAGGTGGGGCCAGCCGGCACCTTCGAATTCAACCTGACCGCGGCCGCGACCGCGCAGGCGCCGGTCGGCGTGTACGAGGGCGAAGTGCTGCTCGAGAGCGCGGGACTCCCGTCCCTGCATCTGCCGTTCGTTATTCACGTCGGCGCCGCGTCCGACGACAACGATTTCCCGATTCAGAACCTGACGCTCAGCAGTCCGACCGTGTCGAAGGACGCGCCGATCGATATTACGGCGTCGCTGCCGAAGGGCAAGATCAATCACTTGTACGCGGCGGTCTACGACATGAACGACCAGCCGATGGGCATCGTGGCCGAATATTTCGACACGGACGAAGACAAGGACGTGCTGAATCCGCTGCCGTCCACCTTCGCTATTCCGGAATTCGACGGCTCCTACAATATGGGCATCTACGTGAACGACGGCAACAAGGCGAACGCGTATCTCCCCGAGGGCCGGTACAAGCTGGCGGTCGTCGGTTCGGTCTACGACGCGAACTACGAGCTCGTCGACCAGTCGGTAGCGTATAAAACGTTCTACATGTCCGGCGAAGCGGGCGAACCGACCCCGCCGACGGAACCGCCGACCAGTCCGCCGATTTACGGCACGAATCCCGTGACGCCTAGCGAAGCGGCGTACAACAAGGAAGTGGCCGCATCCGTGATCGCGAAAGGGCAAACGGGCATCGCAATCACGCCGCAATCGAGCGTGGAAGGCACGCAATTGTCCGTTTCGGTTACGGACGCCGACCTGCAAAAGGCGATAACTGGCGCGAAGTCGCCGGTCGCGCTGACCATCGGCGCGGCTTCCGACGATGCCGTCGCCGCGCAGCTGAAATTAACGGCCGCGCAGGTGAAAACGCTGAAGGAAGCCGGGCTTGAGGGCGTAATCGTCTTCTCCTGGAACGATGCGTCGCTCGCGTTGCCGCTCACCGCGCTGGCGCAAGCCCCAGAAGGCGCGGACGTGGCGATCGCGATCAAGCAGGATGAAGCCAGCAAGGCCGAGTTCGCGAAGCAGGCGGCGGACGCGGTGATCCTCGGAACGCCTTACGTCTTCGAAGCAAGCAGCGTAAGCGGCGGCGTAACCGCACCGCTTCAGCTGAAAGCCGATGAATTCGCGGTCAGGTCGTTCCTGATCGAGAAAGGCACCGACGCGAGCGCGGCCGGCGCGCTGTACCTCGACGGCGGCAAGCTCTACCCGGTTCCGGCTCAAATTACGCAAGCTAGCGACGGTGCTTCGATTATCACGATTCAACGTCCCGGCTTCTCGACCTACGCTGCGGCTTCGCGGCATGTCGCGTTCGCCGATATCGACAAGTCCTGGGCGCGCGAAGAGATCCAAACGCTCGCGGACAAGTTCCTGCTGAACGGCACGACCGAGCACGCCTTCTCGCCGAAGGCGAACGTGACCCGCGCGCAATTCGCGTCCATGCTCGTGCGGGCGCTGGGCTTGCAGGCGCAAACGACGGCTGCGCCGTTCGGCGACGTGAAGAGCGGCGATTGGTTCGCCTCCGACGTCGCCACGGCGTACGCGGCCGGACTCGTCACGGGCGCGGAGGGCCAGTTCAAGCCGAACGCTACCATTACCCGTCAAGATCTGACGGTCATGCTGGCGAGAGCGATCAAGCTGATCGACCTTCAGCAGCCGAATGCGGGCGGATCTCGCACCTATGCCGATGCCGCAACGTTCAGCGGCTACGCAAAAGAGAGCATTCAACTCGTCACTGACGCCGGATTGATGAAGGGCGTCGAATTGAAAGGCGGCAGCTACTTCCAACCGGCCGAAGCGACGACTCGCGAAGCCGCGGCCAAAGTGCTGCATGATCTGCTCCAAGCTGCCAAACGGATAAATTAATTCGTCTGCTTGCGCAACGCAACCCTCAAAGAGCTGCCGAGATTCCTTCGGCAGCTTTTTGGCATGCAAAATAACGAAGCGAGGGAGTTTGGCGACGATGAGGATCATGATTAACGTGAAGGGCGACATAGCCGGATTCAGAGCGAAAGCCGCACCGAAGCTTATTCGCATCGCTAAAGACGCGATCCGGGTTGTCGTTCTTAACGACGAAGGACCCTGTCACGTCTTTTATCTGCTATGGGAAACGCTGTTGTAACGGAGGAACGGGGGAAGCGGAAGCGCATGGATGAGAGGCGCAAGCGAGGACATAATGGAAGGTCTAAACTGACGGACAAGGGAAACATGGGGCGCTTGTCGACTACGAGGCCAATGCTTCCCTCGTAATCATTTCAATATCGATCGGGGATTTGGAGCCCTCGCTGACGAGGTCGGGCAGGATGTGCTGCAGGAAATAATCGACGCAATGCAGCTTGATCGATTTGATTTTGATCAGCGCATGCCGGTACATGACGATGAATTCCTTCTCGAGGTTGCCTCGCTGCAGCTCGGCGAACGCTTCGTAGATCTGATCCATTTTATCCGCGACTTCCAGGATTTGACCCTCGACCGAATCGTCTTTGCCTTCGCGCAGCTGCCTGCGGAAGATCGACTTGAACGCCTCCGGAATATGCTCGTCGATGAAGTGGGCGACCATGCCTTCTTCGACTTGCTGCAGCATCGAGCGCAGCTCGAGGGAATAATGCTTCACGGGCGTCTTGATGTCGCCGATGAAAATCTCGCCGTAATCGTGGCTGCTGGTGATTTCGTACAGCTTCTTCCAATCGACGGCGACGCCGTTGCTTTCTTCGATGTCCGCCAGGGTCTTGGCGTATTGCACGACCTTCCACGAATGGGCGGATACGCTGTGCTCCTGGAATTTGAATTTACCCGGGCAGCGGATAATGCGCTCTAGATCGGTTAACGATTGAAAATACGTATGAATGCCCATCGTCGACGTTCCTTTCTGTGAGGGAGCATAGAGTAGTGTGCTGCTTCACGTTCAGTATATATGCGCCGTGTTAGAGGATCATTAACGATAGCAGGAAATTTTTGGCGGACTAGCAGGGCTTGGGCGCAGCAGAGGAAACATGCAAGGTCGTCAGGGTACGATTAGCGGCCGCAACGCTGCAGCGCATAGAACCCCCTATCCGCAAAGGGAGGGGGGTGTATGCATCAAGAAGCTTAACGGCGCTAAAAATAATATTTGTGCATTTCCTCCGGAACGCCGTTGCGTTGCAGCAGCGCTTCGATCGTCTCGCCTTTAATGAGGGAGTCGCCCGCGGTCAGCAGCCGGACGGCGAATTTGTTGGCTTGGCGCTCGTATTTGCCGACATTAAAGAAGGACTGCTCGTCCAGCCAAAAGCGGCTGAAGCCCGGATGCAGCCGGTCATGCGCCAATTCATGCGCGCAGACGAAGCGCTGCCAGTTCTCGTCCAGCTGGTCGTGAATGACGATGAACCTGCGCCGCAGCTTCTTGAAATACAGACCGCGCGTACCCTGGCCCAGATCGGCAAACCGGACGTGAATGCCGAGTCCGGCCGCGATTTCGAACGGATCGTTGGACTGGAACCGCCGGATGAGCTTGTATATGAGTTCGTTCATGGCATCACCTGCTCGGTTTACTCGTCTTCCGTCGGAGTCGTTTTTTTCCGCTTGTTCATTTGCTTCGCTTCCCAGAACAGGCCGGTCAGCACGTCCATCACGCGCTGGCGCCCGATGTCGCTGATCGGTACCCCGTCGAACATAACCTCCTCGTCTTCTTCGAGCATCCGCTTGAAATCCCGCTTGTCCTTGGCTGTCGCCCATGTCGGAATGTCGCCAGACCGTTCGAAGCCCAGCAAATAATCCGGACTGACGCCGTAAAAATTCGCCAGCTTGTTGAGCATCTCGACGCGCGGCTTGGCGATGTCGTTCTCCCATGCATTGTACCGTGCCCGTTTGATGCCCAGTTTCTCCGCGACTTCGTACTGCGTGATTCCCTTGTCCTCCCGCAGCCGAATCAGCATTGCTCCCATACTCATTCCCATTACCTCCTGCATGCATGTTCAAAAATCGATTTACAGATAAATAAATTATCCTTTATAATGAGGCTACCGAGCAGGAAGTCGTTCCCAATAGCGCGGTTTGATAAATTAAATAGCTTTTTTCCCTTGTTTATTAGTTTAGATAATTTAAATTTACAAGTCAACGCATTTCTTGCTGCGGGGCGTAAAAAAATGCTGTCATCGATGATAATTTAATTATCAATTACCCATGGAGGAGACGTGAGAATATGAGCGGGCAAGCAAAGAAAACAACGGCGCACGGGCGCACGGAGCAGGCCGTCCTCGACCGGCTGCGAACGTATAAGCGATTGATCGCGCGAATCAAAATTTTGGAGCGGCATCCGGTCGGGAACGGCCTGTACTTGAAGTCGATCCAACAGGACGATCATCCGCAGGAAGTCCGGCAAATCCAAGCCATGGACGCGGAGGAGGAGCGGCTGCGGCGGGAGCTGGCCGGCAAGTTCGAGCACGTGATCGAAGCGAGTTCCGGCGCGCGCGACGGATTCGACGAGGTCCTCGATCGCATCAGCGAGCTGCAGGACTTGGAGAAGAAGAAGCAGCAGATCGAATGGGCGCTGGACGTCATGGAAGAGTACAAGCCCGACTACGGCCGGCTGCTTCGCTTGGAGTTCGTGCAGGACAAGACGCCCGCGGCCATCATGTACGAGCTCGGGATCTCCCGCTCGACCCTGTACGCCTGGCGGCAAAAGGCGCTGGAGGAGTATGCGGCAATAACCGGCGTGACAGAAGTAGATTAAAGGCACGGGCACGGACCGCATAAACGACGGAATAATAATGCACCAATAAAGGAACGTATGTTCGTAAAACGTATTATTATGCTAGTATGCCATTACTTCATGGAATTGGCAAAGGTTAGACCAAAAAAGACGGATCAAACAGCCTGGGCGGTATCGTGATTCGTCGCTGATTCCGAACATAAGAGCATTCTCAAAGTACGATTTATAGACGAGCAGCCGCCGACTGCTCGTCTTTTTCGTTTGATCATCCGGCAATTGCCGCTGCAGCCGTGACGCGGCGATCGGACAAACATCGGACGGAATCCGAACAGAAATAGGAACATATGTTCGAAAAATCATGTTACGATGCTAGTGTAAGAAAGTTGGCGAGCGATGAAGCATGCAGCCGGCAACGGTCGCTTCGCCCTGTCGCATGGCGTTAAACTAGGCCGGATAATCCGGCTGCAGACGAGTTATCGCGCGCAGCGAGGCTGTTCGCTATCAAAAGGAGGGAACTTATTTGAATCCATTCAAAGCATGCATGCTGTTCGTAAACTCGACGGCCGCGGGCAGCGGCAAGGAAACCGTCTGGGGCTCCGCCGCCGCGTCGGTCGGCGTCTGCGTGTCGAGCTGGCTCGGCGGTTGGGATAAAACGCTCCAGGTGCTGCTCGTGCTCATGCTCGTCGATTATGTAACCGGCGTACTTGGCGCGATTCGGCTGAAGAAGCTCGACGGCGAAGTGATGTATTGGGGAGGCATCCGCAAAATAGTCTGCCTCTTCGTTGTCGGACTTGCCTCGCTGCTGGACGATTGGATCCAGCCGGGGATGCCGATTTTTCGCGCGACGGCGATTTATTTTTACGGCGGACGCGAGGGGGTCTCGATCATCAAGAACTTGGGCGTGATCGGCGTGCCGCTGCCGCAGGCAATCCGTGATTTATTGGAGCAGTTGGGCGGGAAAGGGGGGAGTTCCGATGGAGGCCAAACCGGGCAACCGAAAGATCGTTGACGTCTCGCACCGTCAGGGCGGGTTCGATTAGGACGCCGTGATTTGGAAGAATTTGAAGTGAATCTTCATCCGGACCATGCTATGATCAGTGCAATAGAACGATCATCAGCGAGGTTAATCATGTCCAAAGAACTCCCGGTGGCCAATTGTCCTGGTTGCGGCAAGGTGTTTCAGAAGAATCTTCGCAATATGTGCATGCAGTGCTCGGCTGAAGAAGAAGGACAAATCATCGCGATCGAACGCGCGTTGAAGAACGATCGCCAGCTAAGCAACGCGGAAACGGCCGAGCTGACGGCGATTCCGGAGGCGAGGATTCGAACCTTGATCCGCCGGGGCAGACTCAGGGTGTACGATTATCCGAATTTGGCCGATGCGTGCGACCTGTGCGCGGAGCCGATCCGGCAGGGCAAGCTGTGTTTAACGTGCTTAATGAGGCTGAAGGACGAGATCGAGCAGGACCGGGAGAAGGTCAGGCTCAAGAAAGAGCATGTCTATTTGACGAAGCATAGGCATTGAAGCGCTGCCTAGGAATGATTCCCGCAACGGTTTGTTTTATGTATCCGGCAAGTTCATGGTATAATGGGCGGATAGGATCAAATCGAAACGGAAGAGGTTACCGTCTATGCAGCGCTTTAACGATTGGAATCTAAAGGCGAAGGAAACGTTCAACGCCACCAGCAACGAGGTCGTATTAACCGTGACGGAAGCGGGATTAATGCTGGGCCTCTCGAAGGATAACATGAAGGTCTACGTGGAGAAAAACAAACTCACCAAGGTGTCGATCATGCGAAACGTTCATCGGTACCTGCTGTTGAAAAGCGAGATCGACGAAATTCTCGCACGGGAGTAGCGGAAAATGGCTGTCCATGCGAGCTTATCCAAAATATGGGTTCGCCATTTCCGGAAAACTGTGGTATAATAAAGATCTCGTATAGGAGACGTAATGTCACATACTGAAGGGTTGCGATGCTACCTTTTTGCGATGTGGCTTTTTTTATGAGGTTCACACAAGGGAGGACGACTTGCCTATGTATTTTTCTCGAAAGCGGCCCGCAGAGGATTATCCGAACGAAATGACCGCCATCTGGTCGTGCACGAAGGAAGGCTGCAACGGTTGGATGAGGAAGAATTATTCATTTGAAGACGTTCCAACTTGCACGCAATGCAAATCTCCGATGGTCCATAGCATGAAGGAGCTCCCGATCTTGCTCGATTCCAAGCATGACCTGAAAGCCGCCCTGAAAAACATGAAGACGGACACCTAGATCCGTGCGGGGCATGGCTCGGTCGGACGGTCTCGCATGCTAGGGCCGCAGCCGGCTGAAGCTCGCCTGAGCGCTATTTTCGGACAGGGCTTGCTTGCCCGTTCGCTTGCCGTTCATACGCCGAATTCATATCCACAGCCGCGCGCGGTTGTGGATTTTTGCTGTTCCGCCGTTATCGTGCTGCGTCCCGATCCGGGGCGCCTTCCGTGCCATAATGCGCGCCGGGAGACGTACGCGAGGTGAATATCTCCAAAGTCCAAGTTGCGGGTTGATAATCGTCCAAGCATGTTGTATAATCTAATTTATTGCAGGTCCGTAGCTCAATGGCAGAGCAACCGGCTCTTAACCGGTAGGTTGTGGGTTCGACCCCCACCGGGCCTATAGAAAATATAACAAAAACCCCCGTCAGCGTTGCTGGCGGGGGTTTTTTGTCGCGGATACGAACGAATGTCGAGCGTTATTCAGCCGACCGGCAGACGGCGAACGCTACTCGGCCGCGGTTCGCTTCCTTTGCGCTTCTGCACCGAGCACGGCGCCCGGCGAGGCGCCCCGTGGAGTCAACCGCACGCGTCATCAATGCAGCTCGAAGCGATACACCTCGCTCCCGCCGACGTCCTCGGTGACCCCGAACAGCATCTCTCCCTCCGGGCTCCAATCCAGGCTTCGGACAAAGTTCGGCACGTAATAGACGTTGAATTCGTCCGTCAATGCATGGCCGCTTAGCCGGCCGACCATGACATTTTGATGGCCGTCGCTGTCCGTTTTCACGTAGGCGATCACGTCCCGGGCGGGATTGACCGCCAGCTTGGTATACGTACCCTCCGCCAGCAGGACGGGTTTCCGGCCGCCTTCGGCGCTGTACAGGCCCGCGACGCCGCCGATGCTGCCGGCGAGCAGCAGGCCGTCGTTCCGCAGCGGGGCGAAGGCTTGAATTTCTCCCGCGGCTGCCCAAGCGACGGCGCCCGATGCCGCGTCCACGGAGAGAAAGACGCTTTGTTTGAGGTCGGGACGGAAGTATTGCAGGTAGACGCGCTTGAAATTCGAGGAAGGCATCAGCGCGAGCGGCTTTCCCGTCAGGTAACCTCCGTTTTTCTTGCCGTCGTTCAAGTAACGATCGAGATCGGACATCCGGACAATGACGCGTCCGGGCTGCCCGGCGCGCAGGTCCCGCAGCACGACGTCCTGGCCCTCCACTTCGACCGCGCGGTCGTCGTCGACCATATGCCGCCACGCTTCCCAGCCCTCATCGTAGTTCAATCGGCTATCCAGTTCCCGCATGTTCTTCAAATCGTACCATACCGTCTTGTTGTCCGCTTCGAAGCCCGTATGGTAGACGAGCGTCGATTTGTCCGGCGAGAGGGCGTAGCTGCGCAAGCTGGTATCCGTCAGGATCGCCTCGGAGCGGTTGGCGGTCACGTCGAATACAGCCAGGCTGCTCGTGAGCGCATCGTCCTTCCGGAGATCCTCGGTAACCGTGAGCAGACGGTCGTTGCCGAGCGGCAGCACGCTCGTCGCGGCGTCGGAGAGCGCTCGCTTGAGGACGCCGTCGATGCGGAAGCCGGTATCCGGTGCCGCCGGAAAAAACGACGGGTCCAGCACGATCGTTTTGTTCTCGTTCAAGGAGCGCATGTACCAGTCCCCGATGCCCAGGAAAGACACGGCAATAAGCGCGGCGATCCCGGCCAGCCCCAGCGTGCGGAAGACGGCTTGGCGCCAATGGCGTCTGTTAAGCATGCGGATCGCCCCCCAATTCGATGGTCAGCGTCGTGCCGGCGTCGGGCGCGCTGCGAATCCGCACCCGGCCTCCGTGCCGCTCCGCGATCGTGCGCACGATCGCGAGTCCGAGTCCGGCGCTGCCGCGTTCTTCTTCCTGTTTGTCGCCGGCGACGCGGTAGAACGGTTCGAACAGATGGGCGATGTGCTCGGGCGGTATGCCGGGACCTTGATCGATGACGCGAACGCGGATCGCTCCCGTCTCGGCGCGATCCCCCCGAACCTCGACCTCCGTATCCGCGCCGCCGTACTTGATCGCGTTATCGATGACGTTCAGGAGCATTTCCCGCAGCTTCTCCTGGTCCCCGCGCAGCAGCAAGCCTTCCTCGGCTTCGCAGCGGATGGCAATGCCGTACTTGCCGGCCTTGACCCGCATATCCTCGCAGATGCTCCGGATCAGCGAGGTCAGATCCACGGGATCGGACCGGTAGGCGATCCGTTCCGTGCCGGAGGTCGAGAACGCGAGGATTTGCACGACCTTGTCGTTCAACCGCTTGCTCTCCTCGATGATGTAACGCACGCCTTTATCGAAGAAAGGCTTATCCGCGAAGCCGTTCTCTTCCATGATTTGCGCATAGCCGCGGATCGTGGTGAGCGGCGTTTTGAGCTCGTGGGTGACATTGTCGAAAAAGGTTTTGCTCATGGCCTGCGTGATTTGGAGCGCGTCCCGTTCCCGTTCGATCGTGGCGATCTGCTCCCGGATCTTCTCCACCATGCCGTTGAATACGCGGGTGAGCCGCTGAATCTCGTCCTGGCCCCCGCGGAGCGGGACGGGCTCGTAAACCCCTTGGGAGACCCGGCCGAGGCTGCGCGAGAGCGTCTCGATCGGCCGCGTGATTCGGCTGGCCAGCCAAGCGGCGGTCAGGAAGACGAGCGCGAAGATGGCCACCGCAAACCAGCGCAGCGCGGCGAGGAACCGGCCGGTGAAGTCATGGAGGTCGGAGTAGCCCTTGACCATGTTGACCACGCCGAGCTGCGCGCTCCCGGATTTGACGGGAAGCGATAAGCTGACCGACGCGGCCGAACCGGCGCCCGCGACCGAGTAGGCGACGTTCCCGCGCAAGGCTTCGCCGAAATCGCCGGAGGCCGGCGGCAGGCTCTTGTTGAGCGCGGACAGGCCGCCGCCCTTCGCGTCGAAGACGGATACCGGTTCGCCGACGGCGGCGCTCAGCTCTTTCACCAATCCGTCGGCTTCGGTCCGGAATGCGGCCTCGTCCATCGCCATGTTCTTGGTCATGAAATATTGCTTGATGTATAAGTTCATCGTCGTGGTGACCTGCACGCTGTCTTGGCTGATGATCCGCGAAACGTTCTGTTCCGTGATCCGGATCGAGACGAGAAGGAGCGACAGCAGCCCGGCCACGATGACGATCGTGAACGAGACCAGCATTTTGTCGCGGATGGACAGGCGGATGCCGCGCGGGCGCTTCATGGCATGCGGTAGCCGACGGCGAAGACGGTCTCGATGATCGAGACCTCGTCGGCATGGTCCAGCTTCTTGCGCAGCCGCTGCACGTGGATGTCCACGGTACGCGTATCGCCGGCAAAGTCATAGCCCCAGACGCGGTTCAGCAGCTGGGGGCGCGTGAAGACGATGCCTTTGTTTTCGGCGAAGAACAGCAGCAATTCGAACTCTTTGTTCTTCAGCTCGATCTTCTCGCCGTCCCGGCGAACGAGGCGCTGCTGCTTGAGAATCTCGATCGTATTCCGGACAATGAGCGCCTCCGGCGGCGCTTGGTCCGCCGTCCGGCCCATGACCTGCTCGATGCGGCGAAACACCGCTTTGATCCGGACGATCACTTCCCGCACGTCGAACGGCTTCGTAATGTAATCGTCGGCTCCCAGCTCCATGCCCAGCAGCTTATCCACCATTTCGGATTTGGCCGTGAGCATGATAATTGGAATATTCCAGGCTTCCCGGGAAGCGATGCGGCACAGATCGAAGCCGCTCATGTCGGGCAGCATCAGATCGAGCAGGATCAGATCCGGTCGGTTCGCGCGGACAAGCTCGGCCGCCTGCTGTCCGGCGCTTGCGCTGAGCGCCTGGAAGCCTTCCCGCTCGAGCGCGTACACGAGCAGCTCCGCCAGCGCCTTTTCGTCCTCGACGATCAAGATTTTGTGATTTCTCATCCGATGCCTCCATCTGCACGTGATAGCGTCACATTCATCTTAGCAGGAGATGCTGCCGTTATTATGTACAGGAGCATGTTTTTACAATCTGTATACAAGTTAGCCGCAGATTGGATACATTTCTGCGTCAGTTGGCAATAGGCGGCCGTTACACTGAAGGTAACCCACAACCAGGGAGCGGCTTATTCCGCTTCCGCGACAAAGGAGAACGATATGGTGAGGAAATGGCTTGTACCCTTGCTGCTTGCGGCAATCATGCTGACGTTAACGGCCTGCGACGGCTGGCCGCTTCATTCGACCGCCGCCGGCAGCGTCGCGTCCGGGTCCGGGCATGACGCCGCGGGCGGCACGGCCTCCGGAGACACGGACAACGGACAAGTTCCCGGCAAGGACGCGGCTTCGGGAGCCGGACAGCATGCCGGCCAAGACGCGAATGCCGGAAATCCGGGAACCGGTCCCGCTGCCGGCAAGAACGCGAACGGCGGCGCGGACACGGGAGTCGCTTCCGGCAAAGACGGCGCGGCGACCGGCGGCGCAAACGCAAGGGAAACCGTGGCCGAGCCGGATTCCGTGACGGCGCTCGTCAATAAGCAGCACATGCTGCCGGACGACTACGTGCCCGGCGATCTCGTCTACCCGGACGTCAAATTCACGTTCAGCGAGAAAATCGAGAAACGCATGATGCGCAAGGAGGCGGCCGAAGCGCTGGAACGGCTGTTCGCGGCGGCCAAGAAGGACGGCATGCCTCTGGCGGGCGTATCGGCCTACCGTTCGCATAAGCGGCAGAAGGAGCTGTTCGATGCCTACGTTCGCGAGGACGGGCTCGAGAAAGCGGAGACGTACAGCGCGTTTCCGGGGACAAGCGAGCACGAGACGGGACTTGCGATCGACGTGTCGGGCGCGGACGGGACCTGCCAGGCAACGGCGTGCTTCGCGGATAAGCCGGAGGCCGCATGGCTGGCCGAGCATGCGCACGAGTACGGCTTCATCATTCGTTATCCGAAGGACAAACAAGCTATCACGGGGTATATTTACGAGCCTTGGCATATCCGGTACGTAGGGGACGATACGGCGGCGGCCATTCAAGAACAGGGACTTACGCTCGAGGAGTATGAGAACGCGGTTGAAGTATCGAAGCCGGGCGCAGGCTCGTAGGCATGACGAAGAGGTGATCATGAACATGAACCTACGCATGATGGAACGGGGCGCGGCGGACGAGTCGTTCGATACGCTCTACAGGCAATACCACGGCCTCGTCTGCCGCGTCGCCTATTCCTTCGTGAAGGACCGGCATCTGGCGCAGGATATCGCGCAGGAGGTCTTCATGAAGATTTTCGCCCATCTCGCTTCGGTGGACGGCCTGAGCAACAAGCGGGCGTGGATCAAAGCGATTGCGAGAAACAAGGCCATCGATTATTGCCGGAAGCATTCGCGGCGCGCGGTCGTGTTGACGGGGCAAATCGAGCGATGGGCCGGAACCGCCGAGGCCGGCGGCGAGAGCGGGCGGTACCCGCCCGTCGACGATGCCTTTGCCATGCTGGATAAACTGGAGCCGAAGTTACGGCAGCCGCTGCTGCTCTTGTACGTACACGGCATGTCCTACAACCAGATCGCCGATGCCCAGAACACGACCCTCGGCGCGGTCAAAACCCGGATTCACCGGGCGAAGAAGAAGCTGCGCACCATGCGGCCCCTGGATTTGGATCGGCGCTAAGACTGGCCGGCCATAGCCGAAAAAGGCAAAAGAAGCCTCCAACCCGGCGTTCCGGGTCGGAGGCTTCATCCATTTTTGTCGCGGGTTCGCGTCTATTCGAACCTCGGTTGTTCGTACCGCTCGTAAGCTTTATTGTAGACCTCCATGTACGCGTCCAGCCCCTTGAGCCGCAGATCCTTCGCGTACTGGTCCCAGTAGGCGAAAGGAAGCGTTCCGTTGACGAATTTGGCTTCCGTCTCGGTGACGTAAGCCTGCAAGGTTTGGCCGATGGAAGACATGACCTCCTGTTCGTCCGGGGTGAAATTAAAGTTGTACCAAATCTCCGGCACGACGTACGGACTTGCTTTCTTCGCCGCCTCCATGGACGGACCGAGGGTCTCCGACCCTTTGAAATACTTTTCCCGGACCACGCCGGGATAGCTCCCGCCCAGCCAAGTTACGTAGCGAGCCAACGACTCGTCATGCGTCAGCCCTTCCGGACCGTGGACGATGTCCTCCTTGTACGCAAGCTCCCCGTCCGCGGACTTCTCGTAAGTGACGCCTTCCTGTCCCATGAAGAAGAAGGTCGCCCCTTCCTCGCCGTAGAAATAATCGATCCAGCGCATGGTCGCTTCGGGATCCGGATTCTTGTTCGTCATGGCGAACGCGCCTACGTGGACCATCGGCACCTTGACCTGGGTATAGAGCTTGTCCCCGCGGGGTCCGGCCAGCGCGCCCAAGCCGACGTATTCGCGGCGGTTCATCAGCGTCTCGGGACTGGGCAGGATCGTCGCGCCGAGCTTGCCCGATGCGCCCTTGGCCAGCAAAGCTTGATAATCGAGCGTGAAAATTTCCGGATCGAGCAGGCCTTCCTTATAGAGCTTGTTCAGGAACATCAGCAGCTCCTTGAACCCGGGCTCCGATCGCGTGAAGCGCAAACGGTTCGTCTTCGGATCCACGTCCACGTATGGATGCCCGAGCCCGCGGTTGCCGAGGCCCCATGCGCCTTTGAGCTGGTTGATCAGATCGCCGATGCCGTTGTCGGAGAACGGGATTTCGTCCAACGCCCCGTTGCGGTCGAGGTCCGTATGCTTCACGGCTTTCAGATAGTCATAGAATGCTTGGACGGTCGTCGGCTCTGCCATGCCGAGCCGGGACAGCCAGTCGCGGTTGACCCACAGCGGCACGCCGACCAGCATGGACAGCAGGCTCGGATCGTAGAACGAGGGCAAGGAATAGATATGGCCGTCCGGCATGGTAAGTCCCGTGCGGATGAAAGGATACAGGTCCATCAGCTTCTTGAAATTCGGCGCGTACCCCTCGATCAGCCCGTCCAGCGGGAGAAGAAGTCCTTCGCCTCCGTATTGCGCCAATTCCTTGGGCGTGAGGCGCGCGGCGTAGAAGGCATCCGGATAGGTGCCGTCGGATAAGGCCAGATTGCGTTTTGCTTCCAGCGCGGCGAACGGTACCCGGTCGAAATGCACCTGCATATTCGTCTTCTTGGCATAGGCGTTCCATACCAGCGTATCCTCGAAATCAGCGGTAAGATCCGTGCCGGTGAAGAAGGTCAGCGACAGCGGCTGCCGCACGAGCGGCCAATCCGCTTGATCGGCGTTCCCCGGCTCGGCATCCAGCGCTTCCGCTCTGTTCGAGCAGCCGGACAGCAGATTCATGGAGAGAAGAGCGGCCAGGACATAGGCCAGCCAACGCCAGGCCGAGCTCCGCGCCTGGATAGCTGCGTGATTCCTCATAAGATCACCCGATCCGATAGATTTTCGAGAGCTGCTGTTTGCGGTACTCCGTAGGAGCCATGCCCGTCTGCTTCTTGAACATGCGATTGAAGGACGTGAAGTTGGAATAGCCCACCTGCCGGCTGATGTCCGTGATCGTCAGCTCGGTCCCGATCAAGAGCTCTTGGGCTTTGCGGACGCGGATCCCGTTCAGATGCTCGCTGAAATTGGCGCCCGTCTTCTCCTTGATGAACACGGAGAGATAGGTGCTCGACATATTGAGCATATCCGCGAGATAGCCGAGGGATAAGTCCTGCGCGTAGCGGGTGTTCAAAATATCCATCACGAGCGCGGCCACGGGATCCTGCTCGTCCTTCTTGTCCAGGATGAGGGAAGACGCGAGCGAGATCAAGCCGGCGTAATACCGTTCGAAGTCCTCGAACGCGAAGCAGGCATCCGCTTTCCTGGCGAACTGCCGGAGCTGCTCGAAAGCTTCCATTCCCGGTTGAAGCGGTTCCATGAGCGATTCGATCTTGGCGCGCAGGACGATCCCCAATTCCTCGTAATGGCGCCGGCTGGAACTATTCCGGCGCAGCTGCTCCAGCAGCTGCCCCGCGACCTGCAGGGCGCCCTGCTTGTTGCCGGCCAGCAGGCAGGATTGCAAGGCTTGTTCCTGCTTGGCGCTTAACAAGAAGGGCACGCGGTCGACGGCATCCGCGATCAGCTGGTTTCCCCCGGTCAGATTGGCCTGCCGGCTCAGCGCCAGCACTTGTCGGTACGCCTGGTTGAATTCGGCGGCTTGTCCGAATCCCGCGCTGACCGCGATCGTGAGCGAGCCTTCGCCCAGCTCGTCGCTCAGGGCCGCCAACAGGCCGTGCAGCAGCGCCGTGAGCGGCTCGCGCTCCGCGTCCGCGACGACGGAGACGATCTGATTCGCCTCCATTTGAAACGTGTCGGTACTGGGAAACCGGTCCGAGATCCGGAGGCGGACGCGCTCCAGCAGCTGGCGAACGAATGCTTCCCGCCCTTGCCCGGCTAGCGTTGACGGGGCGCTGTAAAGCCGGAGCGTAAACAAGACCACGATGTAGCTATCGTTCGCGGCGGCCAAATCTTCCCCTTCTCCGATATCCGTGGGAATGCTTTTCAATCGATTCATGTACGTGTAGTTTTTGAGAACGGACCGCTGCTTCTGAATGAGCCGGTCGATCCGTTCCTTCTCGTCCAGGAGGTCATTGATCTTGTCATGAATCAAGCCGAATTCCTTCGGCGCGCGAGCGCCTGCCGGCTGCTTGCGCATGCCGCCGATCACGGCCGACAGCAGCTGTTTCACGGGCAATTGAATACGAAGGCTGAACACGCAGGCCGCGGCAAGCGCAAGGATCAAGGAACCGGCGAGAATGAGAAACAGCACGTTCGTATAATGATGGACCTGCTTCGCGACATAGGACGCGGATACGACCGAGATATACGCGGCTCCGTCCGGTGTCCGTTCGAGCAAATAATAGTTGCCGCGCTGGACGACGTCCCCGCTCTCCATCCCGTCAAGCGCCGGCAGCTGCGCCTCCGGCAGGGCTCCGCCCCGGTACGCTTCCGTGCCGTCCGCATTCAAGATGATGAATTCGCGGTGCGCATCGTCGCCGGTATATTCCTCGTACGCCTTCTCGATATCCATCAGCGCAACCAGCTGGAAGCGGCTCCCGGCTTGACGGAAGGCGAGGGGCATCAATGATTTGGGCTGGCCGTTCACTCGGAAGGAATCGACGGGAAGCAGGCGATAGCCCGGATCGGCCTTGAATTGCGCGGCCCAGAACGACGGCGTATAGACGGCGCTCGCATAAATCTCCCCGAACATGAAGTCCGTGCTGCTGCTGCCCCGGTGAGAGAAGGCGAGGGGCGCGGAGTCGAAATGGACGAGCATCGTTTCCAGGTTGTTCTGGTCGTTGAAGATTTCATCCTTCAGGCGCTGGATCACGTTCTTGGCTTTCAGGAAATCCGCCTGCCCGGCCGGCTCCTGCATCAATTGATGATTGAATTCGATGAGGTCCCGGTTCTCGGCGATCTCGAACAAGAGCGTTTTGAGGCGATTCATGTAAGCGTCGAAACGCTCGGACGCGTGGCGCAGATCGGCTCGGTTTTGCTCGAAGATGTCGTGCTTGACCGTGGTCTTGAAATAGGAGAAGGCCAGTCCGTAGAACAGGCAGAAGATGAGAATCACCGTCAGGAAACAGAGGAACACCCGCGTGAATGCGGAGGTTCCGGCCAGTCTGGACGTCCATTTGTTCATGCACGCATTCCCCCCACATACATTGCCGACCATTGCCGACGCAGCCGCGCTAAAGCAGTTTACTCTATAGTGTAGCCATTGAAGATTCGCGATGTATTAGCGAATCGTTATCGCAGCGTTAACAAATGCCTCTCTTTTTTTTCGATCCTTTCCATTTCTTACGGTAACCTCCCCTGCCGCGGAATTCCCCGAAAACCGCGAAAAAACGAATGAAATGTCAATAGTCAGCCCTGTGCTTGCGCGCTATGATGAGCCATGCGTCATACGTTCGATATCAAGCAAACGGGAGATGAAACGGGAGATGAAACGATTCAAGGGACAAGCGAAGCAGCTTGCGGCAGGCATCATGGCGGCCGCTCTTGTCGTGACGGGGGTACCTGTCACAAGCTTATCCGCGCAGGAGGCGAACGCGGAAGCCGCGGCGCTGCCGCCGGATGTGCTCATTACGGAGATCGTGTTCAATTCAGCCAACCCTGCCAGCGGGGCGGATATCAACGCTTGGGAATTCGTTGAGCTGTACAACAACAGCTCGGCACCCGTAACGCTCGGCGATTATTACGTCTATCGGGAGAACTACAATTCGACCACGAATTACAAATGGACCCTGCCAAGCGATAAAGTCGTGCAGCCCGGGCAGTCGATCGTCGTAAGAGGCAAGGTCGATACGGCGGACGGAACGCTGGAGGGATTCAATACGGCATATAGGCTGGAAGCGGCTCCGCTTACCGAGGAGCACTCGGCGATCATGGATCAATCCGCCGGCGGCAACCTGCCGAATACCGGAACCTACACCGTCTCGCTCAAGCGCGCGGCCGATGACGGACTGATCTCGACCGCCATGTACAACGACGCCGCAATCAACGCAACCGAGGCCGCCGACAATGGCAACGGCCAAAGCGTCATGTACGGCTATGACCCGGCGGGCGGCAAGAAAATGGTGAAGATCGCCGCCAAGCAAGTGCCGACGCCAGGCACCGTGGCGCAAGGCCAGGTTCCGGCAGCGGTCAACCCGGTACCCGGAACGGATCCGGACCCGGTAACGGCGCCGGTCATCACGTACACGCCGGCCGCGACATCGACGACGGCCAAGGACTTTTCCGTGACGGCGCAGGTCTACAGCGCCGAGCCGTTGACGTCCGCGAAGCTGTACTACAAGAAAGCGGACGATGCGGACTACGCGGCCGTAACGATGAACGTGACCGATGCCGGCGCCGGAAATTCCGCCGCGGCGGGCATCATTCCGGCATCCGTCATGCAGGGCACGGATAAAGTGGCGTACTACATCGAGGCCGCCAATGCGGCAGGCACCGCCCGTCTCCCGGAAGCAGCCGATGCTTCGTACGAGTTGAATATCGTAGAGGCGCCGCAGTTGCAGCCGTATCTGCTCATATCGGAGATCGTCTTCAACACGCCGAACGTCAGCGGCGGCGACGTGGCGCCGTGGGAGTTCATCGAGCTGTACAACAACAGCGACAAACCCGTTCCGCTCAATCAGTACCGCATCGTGACGGGCGACTTGAACAATACGCCGGTCCGGACGTGGGAGTTCAAGGACGATAAAACGATCCTGCCCGGCAAGACGATGGTGCTGCGCGCCTATTCGACGGACGTCAACGGCACGATCGGCAAATTCAACGAGGCGTACAAAATTCCGCAGGAGCAGGCGTTGACGGATGCCGACTTCGCCGACTTCACGGGCGAGGGCAACCTGGAGAACGGTCCGGGCCGCACGATCTCGATCGTCGCCAAGTCCGGCGAGACGGTCGTGTCCGCCCAATACAACGTGACGGGAAGCAACGCCGACGATCTCAATAACACCGGCGTGACGTACGGCGTCGACCCGAACGGCAGCCTGATGATGGCGAAGCTGGCCAGCAAGGTGCCGCCTACGCCGGGCCGGCTGCTGAGCGAACAAATACCGTCCGCTCCGGTTCAATTGCCGCAGGATTTCCTGGCGCCGCTCATCGTGCATAATCAAGCGGTCGGCTCCACCGGCATCCAGGACGTGACGATTACCGCCGAGATTACGGACGATCAGGCCGTAACGGACGCGACGCTGCACTACAAATCGGAGAAAGACGCGGAATACACGTCCGTCCCGATGACGCTCGCGGTCGGCAGCGCGTATCAAGCGGTCATTCCCGCGGCGGCGCTGCAGGGCATCACGCATATCTATTACTATATGGACGCGACCGACGGCTCGCACGCCAGCCGCAATCCGGTCGACGAGGCGAAGCCGTACGACATCCGCGTCTTCGACAGCATCAGCGCCGCCGTTCCGCCGCTGCTCATTACCGAGCTCGTTCCGGACAGCAAGGGAGCCGATGCCTACGAGTACGTCGAGGTGTATAACAACGGCGACAAGCCGGTGAACTTGAAAGACTACCAGATCGTCTACGAGTACTACCACGGCACGACGATGAGATGGGACCTGGATCAGGACCTGACGGTTCCTTCGAAGGGCACGGCCGTCGTATGGGTCAAATCGGAAGCCAGCAAGAACATGCTGACGGCGGATTTCAACAAGCATTGGGGCAGCAGCCTGCCGGATGCGCAGGTGACGTCCCTGTATTCCATCGGCATGTCGAACGCGGACGAAGGCCGGATCATCATCGCGCCGGACAGTGCTTCGCCGGTCGATCACGTGCATAACGCGATCTCGCAGGCGTGGTTCAGCGTCGAAGAGGACGAAGTCAACGATGACGGCACGAGCCTCGTCTACGAATATCCGAAGGACGGCTCGAACAAGATGTACAAGCGTGCCGCGAAGCAGAAAGCGACGCCTGGCGCGCTGAATCCTGGCCAAGTGCCGGATGATGCGGTTCAGGTCGAAGCGGATGCGGCAAAGCCCGCGATTTCGGTGCCGTCGATCGATGCGCCGCAGGTATTCGGTCCGCTCGCGATCACGGCGGACGTCACCGACGCGCAGCCGGTCAAACGCGTCACGCTCCGTTACAAGCGCAGCGGGGATACGGTCTATGCCGCAGCAAACATGGTTCGATCGGCTGCCGATCCTAACCGGTATGCGGTAACCGTGGAGAAAGAACGCCTGCTGGGAGCGACCGGCGTCGATTATTACGTCGAGGCTTCCGACGGCCAGAACGTCGCGGCATCCACGGATGGCGGAGCACCGGACAACCATCTGACTTATGCTCCGATTACGCCGCTTCCGTTGCGGCTGGAACTGAAGGAGGGCGCCTTCCTGCGCGGAACGACGCTGCTTCGGGGTTATGCCGACGCAGCCGGCCAACCGCTCGGCTTGAGGGTGGACGGCAAAGCGCTGACGACCGGCAAAGCGATGACGGACGACGTGTATCTGACGTTCCGCGCGGACGACATGCAGGCGTCGCTCAAGGACGGCGTGCTCATCAACGGCGAAGTCGCCGTCATGCTGCCGAACGCCAGCTACCTGGACGAGACATTCGTCGCGCTGCCGAAGCGCTTCTTCAAACCGGGCGTCAACACGGTCACGATCTCGGCCGGCAACGGCAAATCGCCGACGGACACGGAAGGCAACAACGACGACTTCCGGATTCAGAACGTGAAGCTGCTGCTTGGCGACGGCACCGTTCAGCCGATCGTGTCGGCCAGAGGGAAGAAGCTGAACGTGGACGAGTACGCGACGCTGAACCCGGATGCCCGGAACTCCATCGGCGACGGCACGAACTATTACGAGAACATGGAACTGACGGTCGATCTTCCGGACAGCGCGTTTCATGGCGTTCAAAGCCAGCTTGATACGACTGCGCTGACGGACGGCGAGCACGCGTTCGACTTGACCAACGGGAACTACGCTTTGAGCACGAAGGCGATCGTAGATAATACGATTCCTGTATTCGACAGCTACTCGATCGAAGCGGACAAGGCTTACGCCGGCAAAATCACGTTCGACGCGGTTGCGAAGGACGCGACTTCCGGCATCGATCGCGTAACGGCTGCGCTGGACGGCGAAGCGATCCAGCTGCCGCTCGAGCGTTATGCGGCAGAGCTTGCGATCGGCGATCACGTCTTCGAGGTCAAGGCGCTCGACAAAGCGGGCAACGCGGCAGTGCGCACCGCCGCGTTCAAGGTCGACAACGACAAGCCGAACGCGCCGACGAACCCGTCGCCGGCCATGGATGCGACGAACGTGAACCGCAACGCGAAGCTGAGCGTCAAGGTCAGCGATCCGAACGGCGATCCGATGAACGTGGCGTTCGGTCAGGCGTACAGGTACGATTTCAACGAGCAGAGCGACATCGACGCCTACTCGAACGCCGTCGACCGCGAACCGCCGCTCGTGCTGAGCCCTGAAGGCGAGACGCCGTTCTCGGGCGAAGCGATCGCGGGCGTGGCGAAGAAGGACGGCAGCTACTACACGACGGACGCGGAGGGGCTGTTCCCGTACCAGCGCTTCGATTTCAAGCTGGACCAGGAGCCCGAGGCGGTCGCGCAGGTGGAAGTCGTATGGGAAGGGCACTCGCTGCCGGACCGGCAAGTGACGATGTACACGTGGAACTACAACACCGGCAAATGGGTCGCGGCGGCTTCCGGCGTCGGCGACAAGGATTTCCAGCTGAAGGCAAGCGTCAGCGTCTCGGACATGGTGAGGGACAAGACAGTTCACGTCCTCATACAAGATTTGGTTCCGACCGCGGCGGACGGCGTCGATTTCAGCTTCGCATGGGCGAGCGATACCCAGTATTACTCCGACTCCTATCCGGAGATCTACGATCGCGAGATGAGATACATCGCCGAGCATAAGGAAGACAAGAAGATCGCGTATGCCATCCATACCGGGGATCTGGTCGACGACTTCAACCGTCCGGACGAGTGGGCCGTGGCAAGCAAGAGCATGAAGTACCTGGAGGATGCCGGCATTCCGTACGGCGTCGTCACGGGCAACCATGACGTCAACCACGACGAGGGCAACTATGCCGAGTATTACAAGTATTTCGGCCGCGACCGTTTCGAGGATCAGCCGACATACGGCGACGATCTGAACAACAACCGCGACCATTACGATCTCGTATCGGCCAAGGGCCAGGATTTCCTGATCATGTACCTGGGCTGGAACGTCCGGGAAGAGACGGTGAAATGGGCGAACGAGGTGCTGAAGAAGTATCCGGACCGCTACGTCATCATCGGCACGCACGAATACATCTCCCCGACGGGCGACTACTCCGGCCAAGGCGAGATGATCTGGAACGAGATCGTGTCGAAGAACGATAACGTCGGCATGGTCTTGTGCGGACATCTGCACGGGGTCGCGTTCAACGTGAAGCACGTCGGCGACCATACGGTCGTAGAGATGCTCGCGGATTACCAATCCGGCCGCCAAGGCGGCGCAGGCTATATGCGTTTCCTGGACTTCAACCTGTCCGAGGGCAACGTGCACGTAAGCACCTACTCGGCCTACTTGGACGACAGCAACTATTTCGACGAGCCGGGCAAGGACGATTTCGAATTCCCTTACGCGGTGCAAAATCCGAGCAAACAGGTGGCGACCGATTATATCGGCCTGAACGTTTACGGCAGCGCCGTGATCGGCAGCCGGCAGGGCGTTCAGAATGACGGGACGGCCACGGCGGACTGGAGCAATTTGGCGGCCAATCGGACATACGACTGGTATGCGGCGGTGACGGACGCGAATAACGGCAAGACGCTGTCGGATATCTGGCGGTTCTCCACCGGAAGCGACGGAGGCAGCACGAATCCGCCGACGACCCCGCCGGCGAATCCGGGATCGGGATCGGGCGGCACGACGCCGGCCGATGACAATCTGGTCGTGGTTGCCGCGAATGCCATCGCTTCCGGCGACGCCAAGGTTGAACTGACGATCGGCAGCGGAAAATCCGGAGCCGTGCTCTCCAAGGACGTGCTGGATGCCATCGGCAGCCGCGACGTGACCGTGCGGGCCGGGGACGGCACGCAGCTTACGCTTGGCGCGGCATTGCTGGCCTCCCTGCGCGAACGGCTGAAGGATGACAGCGCGCTGATCGTCCGCACGGAAGGCGTTGCGGCGGCGACCGTCGACGGCGCGGAAGCGAGCTACGGCAAGAAGCTCGGCGCGGAAATGACCGCGACGGGCGCGACGGTTCATCTGCAATTCGCGATTCGCGACCAAGCGGGCAAACTCACGGCGATCGATCAAATCAAAGCGCCGGTCACGATCAGCCTTGCGGCTGCCTCGGTTCGCAACGACAAGCTGGCGGGCATTTACCGCATCGAAGCGGACGGAACCGCGACGTGGATCGGCGGGGACTTCTCCGGCGGCGTCTATACGGCATCCGTCGACCGTCCGGGCATGTATGTCGTCATGGCATTCAGGAAGCCGTTCCAGGACGTCGCGGACGGGAACTGGGCCTATGATTACATCCAGGAGCTGACGTTCCGCGGCATCGTGAACGGCCTGTCGGAGACGAGCTTCGGCGCGGGCAAATCGACGACCCGCGCGGAATTCGTCACGCTGTTGGCCAGAGTGCTCGGCCTGTCCGGGACCTCGGACGCGGGCAAGGCCTTCAAGGACGTGGAGCCTGGCAGCTGGTACGCGGACGCGGTCGCGCAATTGGTCGAAGCGGGCGTCGTCACCGGCGTCGGCAAGGACAGCTTCGCGCCGAATCGACAAGTCACGCGCGAAGAGATGGCGGTCATGGTCATTCGGGCGCTCGAGTTCCGGCAAGGAGCGGCAAAGGACGCGAACGGCGCGTCTTCGTTCAAGGATCAGAAGCAGATCAGCGCTTGGGCGAAAGAAGCCGTCGATAAGGCGTTCGCGCTCGGCCTGATGACGGGACAAGCCGGCAACGCCTTCGCGCCGGGCGCCGCGGCGACGCGCGCGGAAAGCGCGAAAGTGATCTACCTGCTGATGGAACAGCTGCAGCTTCAGTAAAGTCGGGCACGTATCGGCGGCAAGCATGCAGAAGCGGCCGAGAAACGCAAAGAGTCTTCGAGCTTTTCCGGAGACTCTTTCGTTTTGCCCGCCTATTAACGAGAGGAACGATACGCGATGCATACTATGCTTGGTTGGTTGGAGACCGGCCGATGGACGAAGCGGCTGTGCCTGTTCGTCGCCCTGGTCGGTTGTTTGTTCGGCGCGGCGAAGCCGGCTTTTGCCCATTTGAACACGTACGGCTATTCGGATATCGCCTTGGATCAGCGTCGGCTCACGTACGAGCTTTACCTGGACCCGAGAGAGATCACGCAGTGGATGGATATGCGGTCGAACGGCGTGTTTATCCTGGATGACGGCGCGGGTTCGTCCGGCGAACAGGAGCAGCCGGCATGGACGGAGGAAGAACTTCGGCCGCTTGTCGCGGAGTCGCTTCATGTCAGCGGCGGGGATCGGGAGCTGGAGCCCGTTATCGGCGATATTGCCTTGCGGGAACGCAGCGGCGCTTCTTATCTCTATATGAAATTAAGCTACGAGCTTCCGTCCGAAGCGGAGACGTATGCGATCGATTACGGCATCTTCTTCGAGGAGGACCCGGGGCATCAGAATTTCGCCACCCTTCGGGCCGGCGGCGCTTCGAGGGACCTGATCTTCACGCAAAGCAAGCATGTCGTGACGGAGGAGCTGGCGGTCGCGGAAGCCGGGGGCGCGTCCGTCTCCGTCGCGGTGCCGAGCTGGCTCATGACCATGTGGAACTATATCGGCGTCGGAATCGAGCATATCCTGACGGGCACGGACCATCTGCTGTTCGTGGCGGCGCTCGTGCTGGCGAAGCAGTGCAAGTGGAACTACGTGAAGGTGCTGTCCGCCTTCACGGTCGGCCACAGCATCACGATCGCGCTGGCCGCGCTCGACATCGTGAACCTGCCGGCGGCCTTCGTCGAGCCGGTCATCGCGCTCAGCATCGCGTACGTGGCCGTCGAGAACATCTGGCTCAAGCGGATCCAGCACCGATGGATGATCGCGCTGGGCTTCGGCCTGATCCACGGCTTCGGTTTCGCCCAGGTGCTGCGCGGCGCGCTCGGCGAGCGGTTCCTGCTGACGCTGTTCTCGTTCAACGTCGGCGTGGAGATCGGCCAACTGGCGGTACTGGCGCTTCTGCTGCCGCTCCTGTTCTGGGCGGGGCGGTTCAAGAACTACACGTACAGCAGCTATGCCGTCTCTTCCGTCATCGCCGTCATCGGGCTGTATTGGTTCGTGACGCGGATCCTGGCGGCGTGACGGGTTTTTGATCGGCATTCTATCGGGTGAAGAGACGACGGCCGAAGGATCACGTACGTTCGGCTGCGCTTCCTTACTCCCTCGCACGCATAACCCGGCCGCTTTAGGCCGGGTTTT
Organism: Paenibacillus sp. J22P277; assembly: GCF_059383675.1. Classification (NCBI taxonomy): domain Bacteria; kingdom Bacillati; phylum Bacillota; class Bacilli; order Caryophanales; family Paenibacillaceae; genus Paenibacillus; species Paenibacillus sp. J22P277. The sequence goes on along the minus strand of NZ_JBXENS010000002.1, from coordinate 896,462 downwards.
TTGCGATGGCGATCGAATGCCTGCGTCTTTTGTTGAAGCAGAGAACAATTAACATGGTTCATCTTATTAATGATTTAACAATTAACGCTTCGGATTTCCATTGCCACGCGTTGTGGATGGAAATATAATTAGTAGCGACTCTAGCATGGAAATAACCGTAAAAAATGCCATATAAGACGAAATTAAATAGAAGGGTTGAAGAAGAGCAGCGTAAAGTTCGAGTTCCGAAGCGCAATCATAGCGAAATGATTTTAGAGGGAGTGCTACATTCGTTGATGAAAAACCGATTGTTGAGAAATATCTGCATGCTATTGATTATGCTTTGCCTTCTTCCGAATGGCGGGCTATCCGTTCTCGCGGACAGCGGAGATGCGGATTCTATCTCGGATATCAAAGGTCATTGGGCTGAAGCGGATATCCAAGACTGGCTGGACGAAGGATTGATCACGGGCTACCCGGACCATACGTTCCGGCCGGACGGCGTTATCTCCAGAGCCGAGTTCGTGGCGCTGGTGAACCGGGTGTTCAACTATGCCGCTAGGAGCACGATTAGCTTCAAGGACGTAAAACAAACCGACTGGGCATACATAGAAGTGCAAAAGGCGATCGCGCAAGGCTATATCAGCGGATTCAGCGATAATACGTTTCGGCCCAAACAGCAAATCACGAGGCAAGAGACGGCTGTCATGTTATCGAGACTCCTGAAGCTGGACAAGGAGGGAATCGCGGAGCTCATCCCGATCAAAGATGCGAATCTCATTCCTTCCTGGAGCAAAACGGCAGTGAACGACGTGTTGGAAAAAGGGATCATGAGCAACGATGCCGATGGAAAGTTCCAACCCCAACGGCAAATGACCCGCGCGGAATCGGTCGTGGCCATCAAGAAAGCGCTGGCTTTAAATCCGGTCGTGTACGATAAAGCCGGCGTTGTCGGCGGAACGGCGCTGACGACCGTGCGGAGCGACGTCATCGTTCAATCGCCCGGCGTCACGCTTAAGAACATGCATATTACCGGGAATCTGACGATCTCCAAAGCGGTCGGCGACGGAAACGCCAACCTGGATCAGGTTCAAGTGGATGGCGTCACGCGGATTGAAGGCGGCGGTACGAACAGCGTTCATATTCACGACAGCCAGCTCGGCACCGTGTCCGTGAATCGACCGGAGAACACCGTCAGAATCGTTGCCGAAGGCAAGACGAAGATCCAGGATACGCAGGTTTTATCCAGCGCCGTACTTGAAGAAGCCGATCTTTCGGGAGAGGGCTTCGTGAATCTATCGGTGCTTCCGGGGACAAAAGACAGCGGCGGCAGAACGCTTTCTATTGCGGGCGGTTTCCGTACGGTCAGCGTGAATGCGGATATTAACGAGCTTAAAGTGTTGGCGGGGACCGTGGATACCTTGTTCATCGCGGGCCATCTCGCGATTCCGAGCATTGTGCTGGAGAAAGGCGTCATCGTCCGAAACCTCGAGTTGAACAGCAAGACGACTTTCACGGGAGATGGACAGATCGATAAGCGCACGCTTTCGGCGGATGCCGAGGGCTCCGTTTTGCCGGATGGAGGCTCGACATCCGCTCCCGCTCAGGGAGGGGGAGGTATCCCTTCGGGCGGAGGAGGCATCCCGGGCGGAGGAGGAGGCGGAGCGCCGGATCCCGGCAACGGCGGAGGAGGAGGAGGAACGCCCGACCCCGGCAATGGCGGCGCGACTACCGCAACCGTAACGGGCAGGCTGTTGTACGCGAAGTACGATGCGCCTCAGCCGCTTCCGATTTATCAGATGACCGTTCATCTGACGGGCGTTAACGGAACGACCGGGGACTACTCGGACGTCACGGATACCGCCGGAAGATTTGAATTTGACCTTGTTCCCCCCGGTACGTATATCTTCAACATCTACCTTGGCTTAACGAGGTATTATACGGACGAGTTTACCGTCGAAGCGGGCAAAGATCTCGCGGTTCCGGATTTGATCATCGAAGAGGCGGCTCCCCTGCCAAGCGTGGATTCGCCCGTATACACGGACATCGGTTACCTCAGCGGAAGCGTCATGAACCTGGACGATCCGTTCTCGGTCGAAGTGAAGCTGGAGGACGGCACGGTGCTTAATTCGCCGGGCAAGTACGATATGTTTTTCTATGTTGACCTGTTCCAGGATAATCCCGGCCTCGTCCTGCACGACAAGGATAAGCTGCTCGTCCGGATGTACACGGAGCGCGGATGGGAAAGCGAACGGTTCGAGGTCGACGTCGTGGAAAGACCGAAGACCGCGACGCCGATCGTTACGAATACCGTATACGACGATTCCAAGGACGTTCGCGGAACGGTGGAAGATACGTCGAATGAGATTACGATCACGACATCGGACGGAACGGAAGTCGGTTCCTATCATGGCCAACGCGGCAATACTTTCGACGTGTACTTGATGAGTAACGTCAAGCTGACCGCGGGAGAGGAGCTCCTTGTGTATGCGCAGGCCGATAGGAAGCGAAAGAGCGATCCGGCCCATGTGACGGTAATGGCGCCTACGGTCGTCACCGCTCCGCCGAAGATCGACGGCATCCTGCTTGAAGGCAACTGGACGCTTGAGGGAACGGCGGAGGGCGATGCGCTCATTGTCGTGAAACGAGCCGATGGAACGGTCATCGGCGAAGATCAGGCAAGCCACAGCGACTATGGAGGCAAATTCGATATTCGCTTGACCTCGGCTCCGATTGCCGACGAAACGCTGTACGTGACCGCCAAGGGCTATGAGAAGGTCATCAGCCCCCCGACTTCGGTCGTCGTCGGGAAGAAGGAGATTACGCCCACGCCGCGGCTCGCGGAGGACGTATACAGCGATTTTACTTATCTTCAGGCGATTACGCTGCCGAATTCGTCCATCATGGTGTCGTTGAAGGATATGCAAGGGACGGTTATTTCAGAATATTATCCGCTTCCGGACGGTAAGATCACGTTCTGGGACCTGACTTTGACGCCTGACGCGCAATACCAGTTAACGGCGCTCGCACCGAATATGAAAGAAAGCGTACCTTTGATTTTCACGGCGGTCGCGCCGACGGCGGTTACGCCGTTGCCCGTGATAACCGCACCGGCCTACGCGGATAAGGACTATCTTCTTTCCGGCAGGACGGAGCCTTATGCGAAGATGTCCTTCTTTTACGAGGACGGCACGCTGATTTATGGCAATGAGGCGGATTATTTGGGCAATTTTGTTCTTAGGATGCCGGATAACGTGCGGCCGGGCATGAAACTGATCATCAAATCGGACGCCAGAGGCAAGCTGATCAGCGATCCGCTTGAAATAACCGCAATTTCACCTGTCGAAAAGTCCAGTCCTCCCGTATTCAATGGCCAGCTTTACGGCTATTCGGGCAGTTTGGAGGGCACGGCTACCCCGAAAGCGCTGATTCAAATGTTTTATGAGGACGGTCGTCCGGTGGCTTCAGGCTATGCGGACATGAATTCCGGTTGGTGGAGCCTTGGGTTCTACTATACGGTATTGCGGGGCGGGGAGCGGGTTTACGTCGTTGCCGACGAGGCCGGCAAACTGCAAAGCGATCCGGTATATATCACGGTGCAATCGGCTCCCAAATCGGAACAGCCGCTCATAACGAGCGCTGTCAATGAACAAGCCGTGAGCATTCAGGGGACCTATAACTGGGCGAGCACCGTGAACCGCATGCCGCCGCTCATTTTCCTGCTCGACGAGAATAATCAAGTCATCTCTTCGGTGTGGGTAAATGACGATGGTTCCTTCACGCTTCCGCTGAGCAATCCGCTCGTCGCCGGTCAAACCGTTCGCATCGTAGCGAGAGAAGCTCAGAAGGAAGCCAGCGACCCGCTGGTTATCACGGTGAGCTAGCGAAGGCGGTCATTGGCATAGAAGGGAATACGGCAAAGGGACGTCCAATTATGATTTCGAATAGCTAAGGCTCGTTTCGAGCAGCGACACGGCCACCTCCGCTTTTGGGGGTGGCTTTGTTTTGCAGGGATGACCGAATGGGCCGCTATTTCGCGTTCCCGCGAATAGGACAAAGCCGCTTCGCGATATGATTTATAATGACGTACGACTCCGGCGCGGCGCGAGGAGGCTTTGGACATCCATGATCTCGTTCGATTTCGAATATTTCAAGCCGGCGACCGTCGAAGAGGCGATGCGCGCGTTTTGGCAGGCAGAGGCAAGAGGCAAGACGCCGATCTATTACGGCGGCGGGACGGAGATCATCTCGATGGCGCGCCTGGATCAATTGCGTCCGGGAGCGGTCATCGACATCAAGGGCTTGCCCGAATGCAATGACATGGGATTTCGCGGGGAGCAGCTGGTAATCGGCGCGGCGCGGACGCTCACGGACGTGGAGGAAACGCCGCTGTTTCCGCTGCTGGCCGATACGGTGAGGGACGTGGCCGACCATACGAACCGCAACAAAATTACCGTCGGCGGCAATCTGTGCGGCCGATTCTTTTACCGCGAGGTGCTGCTGCCGTTCCTGCTGGTCGACAGCCAGGTCGTGCTCGCGGGGCCGAGAGGGATGCGGACCGTTCCGGTCCATCAGGTCTTGAACGGCGCGCCAAGCTTGGCGCGAGGGGAGCTGCTCGTTCAGGTGCTGAGCGATCGCAGGTACTTCGGGCTGCCCTACGTCACGGTCAAGAAAACGAAGATGGAACGCATCGATTATCCGCTCGTTCGGATCTCCGCCCTGCGGACGGAGCAGGGGATTCGCATGGCATTCAGCGGCGTAAGCGACATCCCATTCCGCTCGCTGCGGATCGAGGCGATCTTGAACGATTCGGCGCTTTCCTTGGAGGAACGGATCGACCGCGTGATCGCGACATGGCCCGTTCCGATCCTGAACGACATCATCGGCTCGGCGGCCTATCGCGCGTTCGTGCTGCGGAACACCCTGCGGGATACGATGACGGCGTTGGAACGGAGGAGCCTATGAATAATACCGATCGCGGCATCGTCAAATGCGAGATCGAGCTGATGGTCAACGGGAAGCGGCAGCCCGCCGTCATTCGCTCGGCGGATACGCTGCTCCGCGTGCTGCGCGAGCAGCTGGGGCTTACGGGAGCGAAAGCCGGCTGCGAGAACGGCGACTGCGGCGCCTGCACGGTCATCGTGGGCGGGACGGCGGTCAAGTCCTGCCTGATGCTGGCCATCGAGGCGCGCGGCAGCCGGATCACGACCATCGAGGGCTTGGAGGATGCGCCGATCCAACAGGCGTTCATCGATCATTTCGCGTTTCAGTGCGGCTTCTGCACGTCGGGCTTCATCATGAACTGCCAGGCGCTCATCGACCGGCACCCCGATGCGGACGAAGCCGTTATTACGGAATGGCTGCGGTCCAATATATGCCGTTGCACCAGTTACGAGGAGATCCGGAATGCCATTCACGCGGTGATCGACCGTGAATGACCGCTGGCGCATGCTGCAGCTCATGAAGCGGCATGACCGCGTGCCTTTCGCGATGGCGACGGTCATCGGCGTGGACGGCTCCGCCTATCGCCGCGCGGGAGCCAAAATGTTGATCGGAGCGGACGGGAGTCAATTCGGGACCGTCAGCGCGGGATGCCTGGAGGAGGATCTGCGGCATCGCGCCGAGGACGTCATTCGTTCCCGCCGGCCGCTGATAGAGGTGTACGACCTCAGGTCGGAGGATGATCTGTCCTGGGGTCGCGGAGCGGGATGCAACGGGCGGGTAACCGTGTACGTCGAGCCATGCGGGTGGGGCGAGCGGGCAGGGGCCGGCGGAGCGTCCGTCTGGTCGCGCGTCGAGGGGCATTTGGAACAGGGGCATCGCGTCGTATGCGCGCGGAGGCTGCTTCGCGCCGGCGATGAGCGCGCCGGTGGTCATGATGTTGGCGACGCCGGCAGCGATTTGGACCAAGGAGTTGGCGGCGGCGGCAACGCAGACCGGGGATTCGGCGGCGGCAATAACGTTGACCGCGGATTCGGCAGCAGCAAGAGTCGCGGCGGCTCTGCCCCATCCGGTACCATGCCGTTGTTTTACGCCGAGAACGGTGCGGCCTTCGGCAACCTCGACGACCCGGAACTGCCCTTGGAGCGGCTCGTTCCGACGTTCTTGAGGCTGCTCGCGGACGGCGCGGAGCTCGCCGTCGTTCCGCTGCCGGATGCGGACGGCGAGCTGCTGCTCGAAGTGTACGCGCCGAGAGAACGGCTGTATGTTTTCGGAGCGGGTCCCGACGTCGAGCTGCTGGCGCGGCTGGCCGCGGAGCTGGATTTCGGCGTCGTCCTCATCGATCCCAGGAGCGGCAGGAACAACGAAACGCATTTTCCGACGGTGCAGCGGCGAATCGTCGAGCATCCGGAAACTTTTTTGCGCGACCGCCCGATTCCGCCGGACAGCTTCGTGCTGATCATGACGCATAGCTTCCGGCAGGACCGTTACGTTCTGCGCGAGCTGCGGCACGCTCCGCTTCGTTACCTGGGCATCCTGGGGTCGAGATCGCGGACGGAACGCTTGTCTTCCCCCGAACCGCCGCCGGACGGGCTTCATGCTCCCGTGGGGCTGGACATCGGCGCCGAAGGCCCGGAAGAAATCGCCGTCAGCATCATGGCGGAATTAATCAAGCGCCGCAGCGGGCGCCGCGGGGGAAGGGAAACGCGATGAGTACGATAGGAGCCGTCATTTTGGCGGCGGGCATGTCGAAGCGGATGGGACGGTTCAAGCCGATTCTCCCGCTGAACGGCAAACCGCTGTTTCGGTATGCCGTCGAAGCCGCGATAGCGGCGGAGCTGAGCCCGATCGCGCTCGTCGGAGGCTGCCGCATCGGGGAATTGACCGCGCTAGCCGCTCCGATCGGGGGGCTGGACATGCTCGAGAACCCGGATTACGCGTCGGGCATGGCCTCCTCGCTCCGGCTCGGAATCCGGGCGTTAACGGGCAGGACGCGCGCCGCCTTCGTATTCCTGGCCGATCAGCCGCTCGTATCGGCCGGCGCGATCGCGGCGATGCTCGAACAATACGCGCTGCGGCATGACGAAGGGATCCGGATCGTCCGTCCGGTTTACGATGGCGCGCCGGGTCATCCGGTCCTTTTCGATGCCGACATCTACGCGGAGTTCGAGGCCATTCAAGGCGACGAGGGCGGTAAGTCCATCCTCGCGAAGCATCGGGAGCGCACGCTGATGCTGCCCTTCCCGCAGGCGGAGTGGGGGTATGACGTCGACACGCCGGACGACCTGCGGAAGGCGGAACGTATATTGGCGCTGCGGTCGGAGGATGACCATTAATGGCGTAAACGAACCAATGCCATGACGATACTTCGTAACGCCGCCGGTTCAAGCATGCTTCTGGAATAATCCGGGCTGGCGTACTATAATCCAGCTATAAATGTAAGCGCTGCCGTTAATGCGAGGCGCTTGCGAATACGGGCTTCCGGCTATGGCCGCAGCCAAGAACAGGAGCTCCTCCATGCGAAGGATTGACATCGATCGTTCCCTTGCCCAAGGCAAGCGGGACACCTTTCCGAATCTGTGCGTCAGCACGGGCCGCGCTTATTTGCTGCTGCGCGCCGACCATCAGCAGCATCTGATCCGCGCCGCGCGCGAATGCGGATTTCGCTATCTCCGGTTTCACGGTCTGCTGGACGACGATATGGGCGTATACCGGGAGGACAAGCACGGCAATCCGATCTTCGGCTGGCAGTACGTCGACGCGGTGTACGACTTCATTCTGGACGCCGGCCTCCGTCCGTTCGTCGAATTCGGCTTCATGCCGGAGGCGCTGGCAAGCGGCGACCGGACCGTCTTCTGGGAGGGCAGCAACGTGACCCCGCCGAACGATTACGGCAAATGGGAGCGGTTGATCCGGGAAGTCGTCGGTCATTTCACCGACAGATACGGCGCGGAGGAAGTAAAGCAGTGGTACTTTGAAGTGTGGAACGAACCCGATCAACGGAATCTGTTCTTTACCGGCGACCGGGACGAGTATTTCAAGCTGTACGAGGCGACGGCGCGCGCCGTGCGAAGCGTCGGCCCGGACTACCGGGTAGGCGGTCCGGCGGCTTCGGGCGCGAACGGCTGGCTTGCCGGGCTGATCGATTACTGCCATGCGCGGGGCGTGCCGCTCGATTTCGTGTCCACGCATGCCTATTCCTGCGCGCCCGGCGAGAGCGACGCTGCGGAACGGCCGCCCTACGCGAATCCGGACGGAGCGGTCCCGACGCCCGTCTGGTCGCCGGGAACCGGCTGGCCGCAAGGCAATATGTACTATAAGCCGGACGGCGTCGCCGGCGAGGCGCTGCGGGCGAAGGCGGAGGTCGAAGGATCTCCCATGCCGGAGCTGCCGCTGTATTTTACCGAATTCGGCCTGACCTACCATTATTGGGATCCGCTCCGCGACTCCTACCACGCGGCTTCTTACCTGCTGTCGCGGTTAAGCAGCGTGCAAGGACTCGTGAGCGCGATGTCGTACTGCGAGATTTCCGACGTCTTCGAGGAGGACGGGCCGCCGACCGGCCATTTTCACGGCGGGTTCGGTCTCATGAATCTCCAGGGCATTCGCAAACCGGCTTATTTTGCCTACAAGTACCTCAACCAACTCGGCGACACGGCGCTTGCATGCGACGACCGGAACGCGTTCGCGTGCCGCGACGGGAACGGGGTTCAGGTGCTGTTCTGGGACTGCGCGGTCCGGCAGGACGCGGAGAACAAGAAATACTACGACCGCGATCTTCCCGCGCTGCCCGCGGATCCGGTCAAGCTGACGGTCGCCGGCCTTCGGCCGGGGGAGTACGAGCTGTGCGCGTACAGGACGGGTTATCGCCGGAACGACGCCTACACCGATTATTTGGATCTCGCGCCGCGCGGGACGCTAAGCCGCGAACAAATCCGCAGGCTCGACGAGCGAAATGCCGGATTGCCGGAGATGACGCGGAAAATCGTTGTCTCCGAGGGGGACGGCGCCTTCGAATGGGAGGCCGACATGCGGGAGAACGATGTCTTTCTCGTAACGCTGAAACGGATGTAACCGGACGGCGGAAGCCGATGAATGCTGCGCGGTCGGCACGCCGACGGCATCGAAGCCCGATTACGACCGGCGACGGAGAGCCTCGCTGCCAAACATCCGCAACCGCCCAGGGTTGCGGATGTTTGGCTTGCGCCGAAGACGCGGTCCCAATCTCTTGCAAAGCATGGAAGTTTCTAGAAATATATTTTATGATAGATTCATATCCTAAACTATTCAGGGGGTGAGGGTATGGGCTTGCTGATTCTAGCGCTGATGGCAGCCGCATGTGCCTCGGGCCATGTCTTGTTCCGCCGCAAAACGATTCCCGCCCGCAGCAGCCGGTCCCTCTCTCCGGGCAAGCTGTCCGTGATCATCCCGGCAAGAAACGAAGCGCATAACCTGCCTCATCTGCTTGGTTCGCTGCAAGCCCAGACCTTCGCTCCGTTCGAGATCATCGTCGTGGACGACGGCTCGGAGGATCGGACGAGAGCCGTCGCGGAGCTCTTCGGCGTGACCGTCATCCCCGGCACGCCGCCCCCGCCGGGTTGGACGGGCAAGAACTGGGCCGTCTGGAACGGCTACAAGCGCGCGACCGGCGATCTGATCGCCTTCCTCGACGCGGACGTCCGGCTCGCTCCCCGTGCGCTGGAATCGCTGCTTGCGGCGAGAGAAGAGGCCGGAGGCGTCGTCTCGGTGGTCCCCTACCATCACACGGAGAAGCTCTACGAGAAATTGGCGCTGGTTCCGAACATTCTGGGCGTATTCGCCTTCACGTCCCCGTTCGAGCGAACCAATCCGAAGAAGGGACTTTACGGGTCCTGCATCCTCACCGCCCGCGAAGATTACGAGAAGGCGCAAGGGCACGAGGCGGTCAAATCCGAGCTGCTGGACGATCTGAATCTCGGCGCCAAATTCATGGAGGCCGGCATTCCGGTCACCAATTTCATCGGCTGCGGCATGGTTTCCTTCCGCATGTATCCCGGCGGCATTCGCGGCGAGATCGAAGGATTCAGCAAAGGGGCGGCGCTCAGCACGAGCAAGCTGAACGGAAGGACGACGCTGTTCGTGGCCATATGGCTGATCGGCCTGATCGCCGCCGAAGCGGGACCTTTCGTGGTCGGCGTCTCGGGGGCGCTACCGCTGCTCGCCGGCTATGCGCTGTATACGGCGCAGATCTATTATTTCATCCGTTATACGGGGCGCTTCGGCAGGTGGCTGCCCGTGCTTCATGTGCTGAGCACCGTCTTTTTCCTCTACGTCATGCTTTACTCGCTCTACCAGGTCGTGTTCCTGGGGCGCGTCGCTTGGAAGGGAAGGCGAATCGAAGTGGGAGGCCGGAAAAATTGATCATCATCCTGTGGGCGGTCCTGTCCTTTCTGTCCGGTTCCCTCATGTTCTCGTATTGGCTCGGCCGGATGGCGAACCACAACCTGAAAAACATCGGCGACGGCAATCCCGGCGCGTTGAACTTGTGGAAGGCGGCGGGCTATTCGTACGGATTGGCGGGCATCGCGCTCGACTTTCTCAAGGGGTACGTCCCCCTGATCTGGATCGTGAAATTCGGCTCCGCGACCGGCTTCGGCATCGTGCTTCCGGCTGCCGCGGCGATCCTGGGCCATGCCTTTTCCCCTTTTCTCGGCTGGCGCGGAGGCAAGGCGATCGCGGTTACGTTCGGCGTGTGGAGCGCGCTGACCGGATTCGCCGCCTCGCTCGCGTATGCCATTATTCTCGCGCTGCTGCTGGCCGGTTCGCGGCTGTTCACGAGGGGGAAACCGACCTCTTCGGAGGCGGACGGCTTCCAGGTCGTGCTCGGCATGCTGCTGCTCTCGGTCTATCTGTTCGCCCGAGGGTATTCCGGCGCGATTCTGCTGTGCTGGCTGGCCAGCTTCCTGCTGCTCGCATACACGCACCGGAAGGAATTGCAGCGCTTCTTCGTGCACTACAGCCACAGCCGGGAACGGTAGCGGCCGGCCTGCGTATGCCCGCCAGATCGGAACCGAACGCCATTTCCCGGAGGGGCGGCCCGCGAAAGCATCCGCATTCCATGAAAAAAAGAAGCCCGACCGTCCGCGGTCGGGCTTTCGTTCGTTCAGTTCGTTCGTGCTGTCGGCGTTACCGGGCATGACCCGATAATGCCTTTTGTCCCGCATCAATCGGCTGCATCGGGCGAGCCGGCCGCTGATGGGGCAACCGCATACGCATCCGTTGCCCGCAAAGTGCCGTTTCCGTCGCTCACATCTCGTCGAGCGGATAGATCGGGCGTCTCAGCCGCCGGTAAGGCAGCTCCGACAACCGCTCGTCGGTATCGCCGGGCGTCAGCGCCAGGATCGTTCGCTCGGCCATCGCTTTGTAGGCAGGGCTCAAGTACCCGCTCTTGACGACCAACAGGTCGAAGTCGCCGGGCTGGAGGCCGAGCGCCTCCAGAATGGCGGGGTCGTAAACGGCGGTTCGTTTATCGGAGATGACGATCATGATGCCGCCGATCGCCGCGACCGCGTAATTCACGTCCATCACGGCGCCGGTGCGAAGAACGGCAGCGTGCAGCAACAGCGGCGACGGCGCGGTGTCATAGGGATTCAACCGTCCAAGCCGCAGCTCGGCAATGCCGCCGGTGCCTGCCGCCTCGCAGGCAAGCACGGCGGCCGGATCGAAAATGGTGGCAACCAGCGCCCGCTCGGCGCTTCGGGCGATGAGCGCCTGGACGACGAGGGTCACGTCCTGCGAGGCGCCGGCCGTCGGATTGTCGCCGGAATCGGAGAGGATCACGGGCTTGCGCGGTTCGCCCGCGGCAAGGTCGAGCGCTTCCTCGAGCATGGCCGCTTCGGTGGAGAAGGCGAATTCCCGCCGCTTCGCCCAGAACAGATCGGCAAGCCGGCGGGCGGCTTCGCGGAGATCCGCGCGCTCCTCCTCGAACCCGCTGACGATAGCCGCGCAGCCGCCGAACGGCGAGTCGGCCCAAGGAAAGCCGAGCAGATAGGAGGCGCTGCGCAGGCCGGCATTCGGGGCGCGCTCTTCCAGGCGCAGCGCGTCCATCAGGTCGCGCATGGGCTGCACGCCGGTCTCCGATTGTTCGCCCGCGATCAGGACGGGAATCTCCGCCCATTCGTTCACGAGCTTCCGCCCCGTGGCCAAGGCTTCGTGAAGCAGCTTGGCTGCCCGGGCTCCGGTATCGTATTCGTCGATATGCGGCGCCGTGCGATAGGCGGTGAAGGCATCGGCGTGCGCGATCATGGCCGCCGTCACCGTCGCATGCATGTCGAGCGCGCAGACGATCGGGAGGTCCCCTCCGACCGCGGCCCGGAGCCTCGCCAGCAGCTCGCCTTCGGAATCGTCGCAGCCCTCCGCGCACATCGAGCCGTGCAGCGCGAGGCAGATGCCGTCGATCGGACCGCAATCGGCGATGCCGTCCGCGATGCGGTCGCAGATCGCTTCGAAGGCTGCGGCCTCGATCAAGCCGGAGGGCAGCGCGCGGGCGAAGTAGACCGGCACGGCCTCGGCGCCCAAAGCGTCCAGCGTGCCAAGGATGCCGTCGAACACATTGCCCTTCCAGCGGGCAACCCCATGCACGTCTTGGCCGGCCGCGACGGTAAAGTCCGCCAGGCTCGTGCGCAGCGCGGTAAAGGTGTTGGTCTCGTGCATCATGCCGGCGACGGCGATTCTCGCTTTCTTCCCCGGATGCGCTTCGTCCTTGGTCATGCCCGCGCTCCGCGCCGTTCGGCCGCTTCGGCTTGCGCCTGCAGGTAGAGCGCCGCGGCGGCTTCGTCCAGCACGATCTCGGCGTTCGGATGAAGCTGGAGCAGCGTTGCCGGCACCTCGGTCGTGATCGGGCCAAGCAGCGCGCGGGCTACGATCTCCGCTTTGTCCTTGCCGACGGCGACGAGGTTGATCCGCCGGGATTTCATGACCGTGCCCCAGCCGAACGTGATGGCCGTCTCCGGCACGTCCTCGAGCTTGCCGCCGAACAGCGGCGCGTAGAGCCGGCGGTTGACGTCCGCGATGTCCGTCACGAAGCAGCGCGCGGGCAGGGAAGCGGCGGGCTCGATGAAGCAGATATGGCCGTTGATGCCGATGCCGACCAGCTGGTAATCGATGCCGCCATGGTCTTCGATGAACTGCTCCATGCGCTCGCATTCGGCAGCGGGGTCTTCGGCGGCGCCGTCCGGAATGAAGCGCCTGTCCTCGGCATGGCGGATATGGTCGAAGAAGTGGCGCTTCATGTACGTATAATAGCTTTCCTCATGCTCGCGGGGAATGCCGATCTGCTCGTCGGGGTTCACGAACCAGCAGGACGAGAGGTCGAGCCCGTTCGCCTGCTCCCTGGCGATCAGCTCCCGGTAAATGCCGGTGCGAAGCGGCGTGTTGCCGGTCGTCCAGGCGATCAGGGCCTCCGGCTTCGCGGATGCGGTTTGCGTTACTTGGTCGGCAATGTAGGGGCCGATTTGGTCAAGCGGTAGGATATGTACCTTCAATGTGCTGCTGCCTCCTTGGTATTCCGATGATCGCGCCGACAGCTCAGCGTTCGCTGCCGCCGCCCATTAAGCATGGCAAATCGCGAAGGAATTGTCGATACCGCGAAGCGAACATTTGGTGCACTCGTTTGATGCGCATTGTCCGTTTGCGCTGTTCGCCGGCATCCGTTGCGGCGTATAATAGAGTCGTCAAGGCGATTACGGAAGATTTTCGGGGGAGGCAATGGCCATGAAAACGAAAGCGTGGTACGTCAAAGCGCCGTTCGAATTCGAGCTGCGCGAAGGCGAGCTGGGGGAAATCCGCGACGACGAGGTATTGATCCATGTAAAGGCATGCGGAATTTGCGGGACGGACATGACGAGCGCGAAGATGACCGCGGCGGAATGGGAAGCGATCGGGCATGAGATTTCCGGCGTCGTGGTGCGCAAGGGCGCGCGCGTCTCGCATGTCGAGGAAGGCTCTTCGGTTACGCTGGAGACGAGCACGTACTGCCGGAACTGCGAGTTGTGCCGGGACGGGCGGTACGATCTGTGCAATAAGGGGCCAAGCTTCTGGGGCCGTAATTTCTCCATGGGCTTCGCGGAATATATCGTCGCTCCGATGGAGGTCGTCGTGCCGTTCGAAGGCCTTTCCTTCGCGGTCGCCTCGCTCGTGGAGCCGCTCGGCGTCGCGGTCGATCTGACCGAGGTCGTCGACATCCGGATGGGCGACGACGTGCTGGTGGTGGGCCTCGGCCCGATCGGCCTCATGGCGCTTCGGCTCGCGAAGCTGCGGGGGGCGCGCAAGATCTACGCGGCGGCACGCTCGCATTCCGTCAAGCGGATCGAGACGGCGCTGGCGTTCGGCGCGGACGAGATCATCTATACGGACAAGACCCCGCTCGACACCTATGAATTCGAGCGCGGCGGCGTAGACCGGGTGCTCGTCACGGCGCCGCCCGCGACGATTCCGTCCACGTTCAAGGCGGCGCGGACCGGCGGCGTCATCGGCTATATCGGCATCGAATTCGGGCCGGGCGCGACGATCGCGTTCGACGCGAACGAATTTCATTTCAAGAAGCTGCAGCTGCGCGCTTCGCATGCCACGCCGGCGCTGTTCTTCCCCAAATGCATCGAGCTGCTCCGCTCGGGCGCGGTCGACGGCGAAGCGCTGGTCACGCATACGTTCGGCCTCGAAGGGTTCGCGGACGCGATGAAGGAACTGCGCGACGACCGCGGCTCCGCGATCAAGATGGTCATGGTCAACGAATAAACGGATCGCGCCGGAACGAATGAAGCGCGTCGTATGCGCACAAGGCATACGGCGAGTAACGCGCCGCAAGAATATGAGCAGTAAGCCCGTCCGCAATGCGGTCGGGCTTTTTTTTGCTTGTTGTTGTATTTCGTGAAACGCCGAAAGAACCTTGGGGGATGATCGCGGACTTCAGAAGGCATCTCATCGGGAAACAGGAAAATCCGCCCTATCACATAGCTTTTTCGCGATCAATGTTAACCGGATGTTAAATCTTCCGCAAACGGTTGAATTGGGGATAGCGTCATTGTATGCTGATAACAAACAACAAGATAACAACTAATTACAATATAAAACCAAATGGAGGCTCTCGACAAACAATGAAGGACATCATTCTTTTGGATCGCAGCAAAGCCATGTACAAAGGAAACCTGCATCTGCATACGACCTGGTCGGACGGCAGGCTGCCGGCTTTGGAAGTCGTGGAGGTCTTCAAGGCAAAGGGCTATCATTTCATCTCGATCAGCGATCATGACGTATACGCGCGTACCGAGGATTTCAACACGGACGCCTTCATCACGCTTCCGGGCACGGAACGGGGCGAGCTGAATCCCATGGCCGACAAGAACCCGGGGTATCACTTCGGCGTCTTGGACGATCCGACGGTCGAGCCGGAGCTGGCGCGCTACGGCCATCTGGAGCATTTCCCGACGCCGGTGCCGTGGGACGGCGACCATTCGCCGCAGCTGCTCATCGACGAACTGCGCGCGCACGGCAACCTCGTCGTGTTCAACCATCCGGAATGGCATCTGACGCGTTTCGACGACATGGTGAAGTACGACGGCTTCTTCGCCGTCGAGATCTACAACCACTCCACGGAGTGGTCGACGGCAAGCTCCTACGGCGCGGCGTATTGGGACCATGCGCTTCAGAACGGCAAGCGCGTCTTCGGCATCGCGTCCGACGATTCGCACGGCCACGAGGAAGGATGGAAGATCCCCGAATACGGCGGCGGCTGGATCCAAGCGCAGGCGGAGGCCCTCAACCAGACCGAGGTGATCCGCAGCCTGAAGGCGGGCAGCTTCTATTCCAGCTCCGGTCCGGAAGTATACGACCTGCGCGTCGAGGACGGCGAACTCAAGATCGAATGCTCCCCGTGCAAGTTCATCATGTTCAAAGCGTTCCCGCAGCGCGGCCCGTTCATGGGCAACTTCGAGTCGGGCAAGCCGCTCACGCAGGCGTCCATGCAGATCGAGGCGGACATGACGTACATTCGCGTGGAATGCGTCGATTTCGAAGGCAACGTCGCGTGGACGAATCCGGTGTTCGTGGCCGATTTGCTGGAATAGGAGAGATACGATGAGATCCGTAATTTACTTGGACGGCGCCAAACGCAAATACAAAGGCAATCTTCATACGCATTCGACCCGCAGCGACGGGCGGTACGCGCCCGAAATCGTCATTCAGGCTTACAAGGACAACGGCTACGACTTCATGTGTCTGAGCGATCACGAGATTTACTGGAAGTCCGACGCCTTCGACGACGAGCGCTTCATCCTGCTGGACGGCTACGAGATGGCCTGCGAGATGAGCTGGCGGGAGACGGGCCAGCAGTATCACATCCACGGCCTGCTGGACCGCTCGCTCGGCTCGGACGACGAGTTCGGGCACGACGAGGAGCACGCCAAGCCGGATTACGAGGACCTCGGCACGATTCAAGCGCTGATCGACGAGATGCGGGCGAAGGGCAACCTCGTCATCATGAACCACCCGACCTGGTCGCGCAACAAGCCGGAGGATCTGCTGGAATTGCGGGATTACTTCGCCCTCGAGATCTACAACCACCAGTCCGAGCTCGACGAGGCGGTCGGCTACGGCGTGCGGCATTGGGATTACTTGCTCAGCCATGGCCGCAAAGTGTTCGGCATCGCGGCGGACGACGCCCACGGCGGTCCGTTCGACGCCGCCATCCAGGAATTCTTCGGCGGCTGGATCGCCGTGGAAGCGGGCGAGCTGAAGCAGGAAGCGATCATCGCCGCGCTCAAGTCCGGCAGCTATTATTCGTCGAACGGGCCGGAGATCTACGACCTGCGGGTCGAAGACGGCTACCTGAAGGTGGAATGCTCCGACGTGAAATTCATCAAATTCATCACGCACCCGTTCAACGGGCGCACGATTTTCAACCCGGACGCTTCGCCGGTCCGGAGCGGATCCTTCCGCATCGACGGGGAAGAGCTGTACATTCGCGTGGAATGCGTCGATTTCGAGGGGAACGTCGCCTGGTCGAACCCGGTCTTCCCGCACGAGCTGCGGTAAGAGGCGCCGATGAACGCCGCCGGCCAAGAACGGACCTTCCGCCAAGACGTCGCGAAACTAGTCATCCCGTCCGTGCTTCAGATGCTGGTCGGCAATTCGTTCTCGCTTATCAACACGCTCATGGTCGGCCGGCTGGGCGATACGGCGATCGCCGCCGTCGCCGCGGTCGGCCAGATCGGTTTTATCATGAGCATGCTTTTATCGGCCATTTACGGCATTAACGCATTTATTACGCAGTTCCATGGCAAGCAGGACACGGCGTCCGTTCATCAAGCGTTCGGCCTCATGCTGCTATCTGGCACGTCCGTCACGCTGGCGCTCGTCGCCGCGGTATTCTTCCTGCGAGAGCCGATCCTCTCCGCGTTCATCAACGATCCTGCCGCCGTCGCGTACGGCGCGCAGTACTTGACCGTGCTGCTCGTGGTGTATGTCGTGAACGCCGTGAAGGACGCCTACGGCAGCGCCCTCGGCGCGATCGGCCAAGTCCGGCTGACGCTGATCGTCGGCCTCGTCGCGATGTCGGTCAACGTCGCGCTCGATTATGCCTTGATCTACGGCCGTTTCGGCTTCCGGGAATACGGCATCGCCGGCGCCGCCTGGTCCACGCTCGTCTCGTCGCTCGTCGGCGCGGCCGCGCTGATCGGGTACGTGTACGCCAGGCGATTCGCCTTCAACGTGTCCCTGCGGGAGATCGTGTCGTTCGATTTCGCCTTCGCCAAGCGCGTGTACGCGACGACCTTGCCGCTCGTGTTCCACGAAGGGCTTTGGTCGTTCGGCAATATGCTGTACGCCGTCGCCTTCGGCTACATGGGCGTCTCCGCGCTGGCGACGTTCCAGCTTGCCCGGACGTTCAACGGCTACTTCATGATGGGCATCTTCGGACTGGCTTATGCGGCCAACGTGATGATCGGCCGGAAGCTCGGCCAGGATCGTTACGACGAAGCCATCCTCTACGCGCGCAAATTCACGAAGCTCGCGGTTGTCCTCGCGCTGGCCGCCGGCGCGGCAATCGCGGCTTTGAGCCCTTATATCGCGCGCTTGTTCAACCATGCGAGCGCGGAGATGCAAACCCATTTCGAGCATATCATGTTCATTCAGGCGGGCGTCATGCTGGCGTACTTTCTCAATAATCTCTGGATCGTCGGCTTGTTCAGGGCCGGCGGGGACAACGCGTACACGATGAAGCTGATTCTCGTCACGACGTGGCTGATCGCGCTGCCGCTCGTGTTCGCGGGGGCGTACCTGTTTCATTGGCCGGTCGAATGGGTCTATCTCATGTTCGCCCTCGAGGAAGTGGCGAAGGCATGCATCGGCTATTTCCGATACCGCTCGAACCGATGGGCGGTCAATCTCGCGCAACCGTTTAACCACCTTAACGATAGGAAGGGGCGACTCCGACATGACAGACGCGCCGAGACACGACGAGCATTATAAACTCTTGACCCCGGGCCCGCTCAGCACCACGCGTACGGTGAAAGAGGCCATGCTGAAAGATTGGTGCACCTGGGACGACGAGTACAACATGCTGGTCCAGGCGATTCGCCGCCGGCTGTTGGCGGTAGGCGAGGCCGGCGAAGCAACGTATACGGCCGTGCTTCTGCAGGGAAGCGGCACCTTCGGCGTGGAAGCGGCCATCGGCACGGTCGTGCCGGCAAGCGGCAAGCTGCTCATCCTCGCGAACGGCTCGTACGGGGAGCGCATGGGGCAGATCGCGCGGGTGCTGGGCATCGCGCATGCCGTCCTGAACGGTCCCGCGGATCAACCGCTCGATCCGGACGCTCTGGAAGCGGCGCTTCGGCAAGAACCCGACATCACGCACGTGGCCTTCGTCCATTGCGAGACGACGACGGGCATTCTGAACCCGCTGGAGCGCTTGTCCGCCGTCGTCAAACAGCACGGCAAAACGCTGATCGTCGACGCGATGAGCAGCTTCGGCGGCATCCCGATCGCCGTGGAAGCGCTCGGCATCGATTACCTGATCAGCAGCGCGAACAAATGCATTCAAGGCGTGCCGGGCTTCTGCTTCGTGCTCTGCCGCAAGTCGGCGCTCGATGGCTGCCGCGGTCAAGCCCGGTCGCTCTCGCTGGACCTGTACGATCAAGGCCGCCAGATGGACGAGGAGTCCGGCAAGTGGCGTTACACGTCGCCGACCCATGTCGTGCGGGCGTTCGATCAGGCGCTGACGGAGCTCGAGGAAGAAGGCGGCACGGCGAAGCGGCACGAACGCTATGTCCGGAACCAACGGACGCTCGTCCGCGTCATGGAGGACGCGGGCTTCGAGCCGTATCTGCCGGAGGAACGCCAGTCGCCGATCATCACGACGTTCCATTACCTTGCGGACGAAGGCTTTTCGTTCGAGTCGCTGTACGGGTTCTTGAAGACGCGGGGCTTCGTGATCTATCCCGGCAAATTAACCGACGCGGACGTCTTCCGCATCGGCTCGATCGGCGATATACACGAATCGGACATGGAAGAATTGGGCCGTGCGGCCGCCGATTACGTTCATCAGCTTAGATAACGACAATAGAAAGGGGCGCAACCCCATGACGACGATAAAAGGCATTATCATGGATTGGGCGGGAACGGCGGTCGATTACGGCTGCATGGCTCCCGTCCACGTATTTCTGGAGATCTTCCGGTCGATCGGCATCGAGCCGACGATGGAGGAGGTGAGGGCGCCGATGGGCACGCTCAAACGCGATCATATCAAGGCGATGCTCGAAATGCCGCGGATCGCGGAGGCGTTCCATACGCAGACCGGAAGGGCGCACGACGAGGGCGACATCGACCGCCTGCACGATCAATTCGAGCCGAAGCTGCTCGCGATCCTGCATCGGTTCGCCGAGCCGCTGCCCGCGGTGCTGGATACGGTGGGAACGCTGCGCAAGCGCGGCTACGCGATCGGCGCGACGACCGGCTACAACGACGCGATGATGAGCATCGTGGCGAAGAAGGCCGAGGAGAACGGCTACGCGCCGGACTATTGGCTGACGCCGGATGCCGTAGGAGGCCGGGGGCGCCCGTATCCGTACATGATCTTCGACAACATCGTTCGGCTGGACATGGGCTTGCCCGAACAGGTCGTCAAGGTCGGCGATACGGTCTCCGACATGCAGGAAGCGCGGGCGGCCGGCGTCTGGGCGGTCGGCGTCGTGAAGGGCAGCTCCATGCTGGGGCTGACGGAAGAGGAAGCGCGCGCGATGGATCCCGCGGCGCTCGCGGAACTCGCCGCCGAAGCCGAGGCCCGGTTCCGCGCAAGCGGCGCGCATGCCGTCATCGACGATCTGTCGGCGCTTCCGGCCGCGATCGACGCGATCGACGCCGTGCTGGCGAAAGGAGGGCGCCCGGGTGGAACTGAAACCGTACATGCGAACGGAGGGGGACATTAACCTCTCCGCGGAGCGCGCGCGCTGGCAGGAAGACAACCTGAGCGCGGAAGCGCTCGAGGTGCTGGAGGAGGACGGACGTTACTTCCTTCACCAATCGATGTCCACGCCGTGCTTGAACGTCATCACGAACGCGGAGGGCATCTACCTGGAGGACATGGACGGCCGGCGCTACATGGATTTCCACGGAAACAGCGTGCACCAGGTCGGGCACAAGAACCGCTACGTCATCGACGCCATGAAGAACCAGCTCGACGAGCTGCCGTTCCTGCCGCGGCGCTTCACGAACCCCGTGGCCGTGCAGCTCGCGAAGAAGCTGGCGGAGCTCGCGCCGGGCGATCTCAATAAAGTGCTCTTCACGCCCGGCGGCACGAGCGCGATCGGCATGGCGTTGAAGCTGGCGCGCAAGGCGACGGGCAAATTCAAAACCATTTCCACGTGGGATTCGTTCCATGGCGCGGGGCTCGACGCGATCTCGGTCGGCGGCGAAGGCGTGTTCCGCAGCCGGATGGGTCCGCTGCTGCCGGGGACGGAGCATATGATGCCCTACAATTCGTACCGCTGCTTCATCGGCGATTGCGACGGCTGCGGTCTCAAATGCCTGGATTACCTCGAATACATGCTGGAGCGGGAAGACGACGTCGGCGCCATCGTGATGGAGCCGATCCGCAGCACGGACGTGCAAATTCCGCCGAAAGCGTATTTCAAACGGCTGCGGGAGCTGTGCGACAAGTACGGCGCGCTGCTCATTCTGGACGAGATCCCGACCGCCTTCGGCCGGACGGGGACGATGTTCGTGCACGAGCATTACGACATCGTGCCGGACATCGTCGCGATCGGCAAAGGCTTCGGCGGCGGCGTGTTCCCGATGGCGGGCATCATCGCGCGCGAAGGCTTGGACGTCGCGCAGGACATCTCGCTCGGCCATTACACGCATGAGAAAAGCTCCGTCGGCTGCGCGGCGGCGCTCGCGACGATCGCGTACATCGAGCAGAACGGGCTGCTGGAGCACGCGCGCCGGATGGAAGACGTGTTCGCGCGCCGCCTCGGAGAGATGAAGGAGCGCTATGCTTCGGTCGGGGATGTCCGCGTGAAGGGCATGCTGGCCGCCATCGAGCTGGTCACGGACCGCGTCACGAAGGAGAAAGCGATCGAGCAGGCGGAGAAGGTGATGTACCGCTGCATGGAGCGCGGCCTGAGCTTCAAGGTCGCCAGCGGCAACGTGCTGACGCTGGTACCGCCGCTGATTGCCACGCAGGAGCAGATCGAGGAAGCCTTGGACATCGTGGAAGAAGCGATCCGCGATGTTTTTATGTCAAAAACAACATAATAATAAATAAATCAACAACAAAACAAATTATTTACTTTGATTTAATCGTCCATTAACATGTCCGCCGTATACTTGGTCTTGTAAGGTTGAAAAACTCAAGAGAACGCATGGGAGGGTATACGGCAGTGAAAAAGCTTGCTGGTGTAGCTTTAACAGTGGTGATGAGCGTCGGGATTCTTGCTGGATGCGGGAGCGCGAACAATTCCGCCGATACGGCGAACGGAACGGGAAGCGAAAACGCGGCCGCGGGCAACGGGAATGGCGGAGCGGGCAACGCGGAAGCCAAGGTCGTGACGATCTCCGTCCGCGAGAACACATGGGGCGCGCGGAAGGACAACTTCCTGGAAGCCGAGAAACGCGTGAACGAAGAGCTCAAATCCAAGAACGTTCAAATCAAGCTCGACTGGTGGCCCGGCATCGACGACGATCAGCTCGTCCTGCAGGCGCAAGCCGGCAAAGTCGCCGACGTATTCATCAACTCCAGCGTCGATATCGGCTGGGAACGCGACGCGGGCCTCATCCGCGACATCGATTGGGTCAAGGATTCCAAGGTATTCGCGAACGTGCCGGACTCCTACGCGAACATCATGAACTATGACGGCCATTACTACGGCGCGATTCAGGACATGGACGCTTCGCCGGTCTTCATCAGCCGCAAGGCCTTGACGGGACTGGGCTGGACGGAGGAGCAGATCGGCGGCTTGAAGGCGCGCGTCGACAGCGGCGACTTCACGTTCGGCGACCTGGTCAACCTGGCGGACGACGCCAAGAAGAAGGGTCTGGTCAAAACCGGCTTCGCGGTCGAGGATACGCGCTTCGAAGGCTGGAACTACGCTTTCGGCAGCTTCAACTACGATCCGGCGACGAACAAGCTGCTGCTGAACATGAAAGCGAAGGACGTCTACGCGTTCTGGGCGGACGCGAAGAAACGCGGCGTCATCGCGGAAGGCATCGGCGACGTCGATACCGACAAAGCCGCTCCGATGTTCGTGAAAGGCGAGATTTTCGCCGAGTTCGCCCGCACGGAGTTCTACCAAATGATGCGCGACGCGAACGGCATGAAGGACGATATCGCGGGCTACGACAAATGGTTCGGCGAGAACGTCGTTTGGATTCCGGTGCCGTCCGCGGAGAAGGGCGGCAAGCCGGTATCGTACAGCAACCCGGCCATGATCTTCGTCGGCGCCAAGGTCGACGACGAGAAGATGCCTTACGTGCAAAGCCTGATCGAGCACGTGCTGGATCCGGACCTGCAGATCAACCACACGATCGCGAGCGGCAAGCTGCCGGTTACGCCGGAAGCGCAGGAAGATCCGCGGTTCAAGGAAATGTCCTTCTATAAGGATCATGCCTACCTCGTCGAATTCACGAAGACGCGTCCGGCGCTTCCGGACTACGCGACCTTCATGAAAGGCTACACCCTCGGCGTGGACGCGATCCTGACCAAGGGCAAATCCGCCGACGAAGCGTTCGACATCTTTGCCAAGGAAGTCCAGCAAAACGTGCCGGCAGACCGCGTCACCATCGAGAAATAATCGTTGCGATCGCGCGGCGGCACGCCGCATAAGGCACGGGCGCTCTAATCAAGGTTAGGGCGCCTTGCCATTTCCAAGCCGAAGGGAAGCAGGTGTTAACTTCGCATGAACCAGATGGAAACCGCCGTCAGTCCGCTAGAGATCGCCGAGAAACCATACCGCAAGCCGATCCGCAAAGTCATTTATCCGTATCTGTTCATCCTGCCGTTCGCGCTGCTCGTGCTGGTGTTTTTCATCGTTCCGGCGATCGCGACGGTGCTGATGTCCTTTACCGATCTGAACGTATCCATGAAGCCGCATTTTATCGGCTTCGCGAATTTCAAGCGCATCTTCACCGACTATAACCTGCCCGAGCTGCTGAGCCACTCGGCCGTATTCGCCGTGCTGTCGCTCGTCGTCTCGCTGCTGTTCGCCCTCATCATCGCGATCGCGACCCAATATTTTCTCAAGGGGAAAGTATCGGCCGTCATCTATCGCGTGCTGTGGCTCATTCCCAGCATCATTCCGTCCGTCGTGTACGTGACGTTCTGGAAATTCATCTTCGATCCGACCGAGGGCGGCCTGATCAACGATCTGCTCCACCGGATGGGCATCATCTCCGACCCGGTGTCCTGGTTCACGAAAGGCGCCATGGCGATCGTCATCCTGGCGACCATCGTCTCGACGATATCCGGCGGCATGATCCTGCTCTCCGCCGCGATCAACTCCATACCGGAAGACCTGTACAAAGCGGCGCGCGTCGATGGGGCAAGCGAGAAATCGGTCATTCTGAAGATCATCCTGCCCACGCTCAAATGGCCGCTCATGTACATTACGATATCCGATCTGATCGGCTTCGTGTCCTCGTACTTCTTCATCATGCTGCTGACGCAGGGCGGCCCGATGCGGGACACGACGACGTTGTCGCTGTACGCGTACGAGCAGGCGTTCAAACTGCACTATTACGGCTACGGTTCCGCCGTGGCGATGATCGTCGTCTTCATCTCCCTTGCGCTGACGCTGCTGCTGATCCGCTTGTTCGATTTCGACCAGATGATCAAGCCTTCCCGAATCGAAGACTGACCGTTACGGAGGTATATGCATGTCGACCAGTACGTTGAAAAAAGCGCTCGTGCACACCTACATGGTCTTGTTCACGCTCCCGATCGTGGGCATGATCGCCTGGTATTTCCTGGCGGCGACGATGAATTTCACGACCCACGCGTTCACGCTCGAGAACTTCGCGTTCTTCACGCGAGCGGTGGAATACGAGGGCGTCGAGCTGCCGATGATCTGGCCGATCGTCCGCAATACGATCGTCTACTCGCTCTTGATCGTCCTGATCGAGGTGAGCGTCGCCGTGCCGACGGCTTATGCCTTCTCCCGGCTCGACTTCAAGGGGAAGCGCGCGGCGATGAAGTTCCTGTTCCTGATGCGCTCGTTTCCCGGCAACACGCTCATCATCGCGATTTTCGCCATCATCTTTCAGATGGGGCTGTTCAACACCTACCTGGGCATCATTCTCGTGGCGACCACGGGGTCGCTGCCCGGCCTCGTCTACATCATGAAGGGCTTCTTCGACGAAGTGCCATGGGATATCGAATGGGCGGCGATGGTGGACGGCACGACCCGGTTCGGCGCGTTCCGGAAAATGCTCGTGCCCTACGTGTTCTCCGGCATCGGCGCGATCGCGGTCTTCGCGTTCCTCGGCGCCTACGGGGAATGGTTCCTGTTCCAGCTGCTGCTGTTCAACGACGACCTGATGACGCTCGCCGGCTACCTCGCCAAGCTCGTCACGAAGGACAGCCAGATCATCAATTACGGTCTCATTACCGCCATTGGCTTGTTCTACACGCTGCCGGTCGTCGTGTTCTATATCTTCACCCAGAAAATGTTCATGAAGGTCAACTTAGGAGGCGTGAAGCAATCATGATAACGCTGCGGAATATCGTGAAAGCCTACGACGGCAAGAAGGAGAGCGGCCGGGCGGTGGACGGCCTCAACCTGGAGATCAAGAAGGGCGAGTTCGTCGCGCTGCTGGGGCCTTCCGGCTGCGGCAAGACGACGACGCTGATGATGCTTGCGGGACTCCTGAAGCCGACCTCGGGCGAGATTTACTTCGGCGACAAGATGGTCAACCATGTCGAGCCGAAGGACCGCAATATCGGCATGGTGTTCCAATCCTACGCGCTCTATCCGCATCTCACGGTGCGCGACAATATCGCCTTCCCGCTGCGCGAACGGAAGATTCCGAAGGCGCAGGCGTACGAACGGGCGAAGGAGATCGGGCGCATCGTGCAGATCGACCATCTGCTCGACCGCAAGCCGGCGCAATTGTCCGGCGGACAGCAGCAGCGCGTCGCGATGGCGCGGGCGCTCGCGAAGGATCCCGACATTCTGCTGCTCGACGAGCCGATGTCCAATCTCGACGCCCGGCTGAAGCTGGACGTGCGCGACGAGATCCGCAAGCTGCAGCGGGAGCTCGGGGTGACGACGATCATCGTCACGCATGATCAGGAAGAGGCGCTCGCGATCTCCGACCGCGTCGCGATCCTGAACGACGGCAAGATCCAGCAGTACGCGCCGCCGCACGAGCTGTTCAGCCAGCCGGTCAATCTGTTCGTGGCCAGCTTCCTCGGCAACCCGCCGATGAACCTGATCGAAGGCCGCATACACGAGGATAACGGGACGCAGCTCGTCGTGACGAACGGCTTCGGCTTCGCGATCCCGGAGGCGCGCCGGCTGGGCAAGGAGCATCTCGGCAAGCCGGCGCAGCTCGGCATACGTCCGCATGATCTGACGCTGACGGATGCGTCCGACGCGCTCGGCATTCCGATGCGGGTCGACCTGATCGAGCATCTCGGCAGCGGCAAGCTGGTGAAGGTCATCGATCCGGGCATGAAGCTCGGCGGCATGATCCGGATGCTGACGGACAACGAAGCGCCGGTACGGGTCGGCGATACGGTCTACATGCGCATTCGCGGCGACAAGTTCCACTTGTTCGACACGACCGCGAACGGCGCCAACCTGATGCAGTACCGATAGCGCGATCGTCAGTTTGTCAATTGTCACAGATTCGCGGGGAGGCGGAGAGAATTGGAATACAGCCGGGAACAGGGAGACATCAACGCGACCGATTCGCGAAGCAGGTATTGGGCGCGTAATTTGTCGCCGGCCGCGCGGACGGTCTTCGACGAAGACAACCGGTATTTCCTGCATCAAAGCTTGTCCACGCCGGTGCTGAACGTGCTCTCGAAGGCGGAAGGCATCCATATCTACGATATGGAGGGCTGCGCCTATATCGACATGCACGGGAACGGCGTACATAACGCCGGCTTCAATAACGACGACGTCATCGAGGCCGTCGTCGCGGCGCTGCGCGACAAGAATACGTTCACGCCGCGGCGCTATACGAATACGCATGCCGTCGCGCTGGCGAAGAAGCTGGTCGAGATCACGCCGGAAGGGCTCGACCGCGTGCTGTTCGCGCCGGGCGGCTCGGAAGCGATCGAGATGGCGGTCATGCTGGCCAAGCAGGTCACCGGCAAATGGAAAACGATCTCCTTCTGGGATTCCTACCACGGGAACGGCTTCCAGGCTTCGAGCGTCGGCGGCGAGCGGCTGTTCAAGACGGGCAACGGGCCGATGGTGCCCGGCGCCCTGCACGTGGAGTTTCCGAATTATTACCGCAATCCGTGGGGCTTCGATACGGAGGAGGCGGTCGACGGCGAGATCCTTCGGCAGATGGAGCTGCTGTTCGAGCGCGAGGGCGACATCGCCTGCGTCATCGGCGAGCCGATCTCGTCCACGCCGATCGTGCCGAGCGGCCGCTTCTGGGAACGGGTCAAGGCGCTGTGCGAGAAGCACGGCGCGCTGCTGATATTCGACGAGATCATCGAAGGCTTCGGCCGCACGGGCCGCATGTTCGCCTGCGAGCACAGCGTCACGCCGGACGTGCTCGTCCTCGGCAAGTCGCTCGGCGGCGGGCTGCTGCCGTTCGCGGGCATCGTGACCCATGAGCGCTATAACGTGCTCCAGCATGTCTCCATCGGGCATTTCACGCACGAGAAGAACGGGCTGTGCGCCGCGGCGGGACTCGCGATGATCGCGTACGTGCAGCGACACGGGCTTGCGGAGCAGGCGGACCGCGTCGGCCGATTCGCGCTGGACTGGCTGGAGGGGCTGCGCGCCCGTTGTCCGCTCGTCGGCCACGTCGGCGGCGTCGGCTTGCATATCGGCATCGAGCTCGTGAAGGACCGCGCGACGAAGGAGAAGGCACCGGCGGAAGCCGAAGCCGTCCTGTATAAAGCGATGGAGCGCGGCGTGGCGTTCAAGATCATCGAAAGCAACGTCATCACGCTTCGGCCGTCCCTGCTCATTACGGAGGAGCAGATGCGCGGCGCGCTGGAAATCATCGAAGCCTGCATCCGCGAAGTCGCGGGCGGAAGCTATTACGAGTAAGCGGTTTTTGTTATAATTAGGCTACAAATCGACATAAGGGGAGAACGGCATGTCCCTCGCGGGCGAAGAACGAAAACGCGACATCCTCGCGATGCTGAACAAGAAGGGGAAAGTCAACGTCAACGAGCTTGCGCAGAAGTTCGAGGTCACGACCGAGACGATCCGGCGCGACTTGGACGAGCTGGAGAAGGAGAACAAGCTCAAGAAGGTGTACGGCGGCGCGGTGAAGTTCACGAACGAGATCGAGCCGGCGTACAACGAGCGGGAAGTCAGCCATGCGGAGGAAAAACGGTTGATCGGTTCGCTCGCGGCGAATCTGATCGACGACAACGACGTGCTCGTTATCGACGAAGGCAGCACGGCCATGCAGATCATTCATCATCTGGAGGGGAAACGCGACCTCACGATCCTCGTGTGCGCCATTCCGGCGCTGACGCTGCTGATCGAGTACCAGAAGCGGGGCGTCTTCGACGGCCGAATCATTTTCATCGGCGGGGAAGTCAACGCGAAGCATCTGCGGGTCGCCGGCCCGATCGCGGAGAAGATGATGGAGGATTTCTACGTGAACAAATCGTTCATCTCCGTGGACGGGGTGTCGCTCGAGAACGGCCTTACGGGCTTCGATTACGAGCGGGCCTTGTTCACGCGCAAGCTGATCCGCTGCTCCGAGACCGCGATCGTCGTCGCGGATTCGTCCAAGATCGGCAAACGGACCGTGGCCAAGATCGGCGAGATCTCGGACGTGCATTACATCGTCTCGAACGGCGAGCCTCCCGCAGGATGGCAGGAAGCGCTGCGGGATATGGGGCTGACCTGGATCGCGTAAGAGCGGGCGTTTGGCCGGAGGAAGCGATTGCCAATCGTTGCAATTCTTCGTTGTCCTATGTTAAGATGACGATACTTGAACCGAAACGGAGGGTTACGTG
The DNA here is from genome assembly GCF_059383675.1 of Paenibacillus sp. J22P277. NCBI lineage: Bacteria > Bacillati > Bacillota > Bacilli > Caryophanales > Paenibacillaceae > Paenibacillus > Paenibacillus sp. J22P277. Next base: position 867,856 of record NZ_JBXENS010000002.1, on the reverse strand, counting down.
TGATAGACTTTATCCGATTGAGAACTTTGCGCGGCTAATTGAATAGCGCCAAGGCTCTGCCCCTGTGCAGAGGACTCAGGATAGGTCTGTCCCATTAAAGGTAACCCGAAGCTTGACCAAGACGCGAGAAGAACCCGGACCCGAAGCGGTCCGGCGGCTCGCGTTACCTTTAATCATATTCGGAACGCGCATCGTCGACACCCGCCGCTCATGGCGGGCCTCTTGACGCAGGCGATGCTCCGATACGACCTTCTGCCGCGCCGGAAGCTTATGGCTTCCCGGTGCATGAACGGCAGCATTCCGGATTCCTCTTTCGTGATGCGAAAACGCACAGGCCAGCGCGCCCGTGCGTTTTTTTGGCTTTCTCTCTAGGCCCTAATCAAAGGAGGATTCCCATATGGAACAACCAGTGAACAATAAAGCCGTTATCGTCGGCGTGAATTTGAACGACCGGCCCGACTTCGTCTACTCGATGGAGGAGCTGCGCAATCTCGCGGAAGCCTGCAACATCGAGGTCGTGGGCGAACTGACGCAGAATGTCGCCAAGATCAACAGCGCGCATTATCTCGGCACCGGCAAGGTCGGCGAGCTGTCCGCGCTGGCGGAGGGATTGGACGCGTCGACCGTCATCTTCAACGACGAGCTCTCGCCCTCGCAGATTCGCAATCTAGAGAGCGAGCTGCAGAAGAAGGTCATGGACCGGACGCTGCTCATCCTGGACATCTTCGCCGAACGCGCCCAGACGCACGAAGCCCAGCTGCAGGTGGAGGTCGCGCAGCTGCAATACATGCTTCCGCGGCTGGCCGGCCTGCGCGAATCGCTCGGCCGCCAAGGCGGCGGCTCGGGCATGAAGAACAAGGGAACCGGCGAGACGAAGCTGGAGCTCGACCGCCGGCGCATCGAGGACCGCATCGCCGGGCTGCAGGCCGAGCTGGAGAAGCTCGTCGCGCGGCGCCAGGTGCAGCGCAAGCAGCGCCAGAAAACCGGCGTGCCCGTCGTCTGTCTCGTCGGCTACACCAATGCGGGCAAATCCAGCCTCATGAACGCGATCCTGGACCAGTACATGCCGGACTCGAACAAACAGGTGCTGGCCAAAGACATGCTGTTCGCCACGCTGGAGACGTCGGTCCGCGGCATCGACCTGCCGGATCACAAGTCGTTCCTGCTGACGGATACCGTCGGCTTCGTCAGCCAGCTGCCGCATCATCTGGTCAAGGCGTTCCGTTCCACGCTGGAGGAGGTCGCGGAGGCGGACCTGCTGATCCAGGTCGTGGACTACTCCAACCTCGAGTACGAGCGGCTGATCGACGTCACCAACGATACGCTGAAGGCGCTCGGCGCGGACCATATTCCGATGGTGTACGCGTATAACAAGACCGACCTGACGGGCGAGAACTACCCGCAGGTGGAAGGGGACAACGTGTACCTCTCGGTCAAGGAAGGAGCGGGCATCGTGGAGTTGACCGCGCTCGTGAAGGAGCGGATCTTCCAGGATTACGTGCAGTGCGAGGTGATCATCCCGTTCACCGAAGGCCGCCTGGTGTCGTACTTCAACGTCAACGGGCATGTGCAGGCCACGAGCTACGAGCCGAACGGCACGCGTCTGACGATGGAGTGCAAGCGGTCGGATTACGAGAAATACCGGCATCTGTTCGCGGAGCAGGCGGCGGAATAAGCATACGCGAGAGGCTTTTCTAATCGCGCGTTGCGGTGCGCGGCCGCTGGCCGTCAATGGTAAAAGCGAGGACCCGGGGCTTGGTATCAAGCTCTGGGTCCTCGCTTTTTGTTCAATCGTTTAATCGGATTAATAGTCCATGATGCCAATAATAAATGCCCGGTCTTTCACCGCGCAGCCTTGGATCAGCTGCCGAATCGAAGCCGCCGGCCGCTATTTGAAAAAGAGAAAATGGGTCGGCACCGGACGAAGCCGTCCGTCCGAGGGATGGTTCACGACGCGCCCGTTGAAGACGAGCGACGACGAGCCGCCGCCGTCGAGATTGTAGCCGTCGAGCGCGCCGTACCGCTCCAGCAGGAGCTGGACCTCGGCGAGCGTCGCGCCCGAGCTGCCGTTCTCGTTGCGCCCGTCGATGACGAGGAAGAGCAGCTGGTCGTCCTTGTAGTTGGCGATGACCGTTCGCGGCGCGCGCAGGGGACTCGTCTGCCATTTCGCGGGAATCGGCTGCGGATTGCCGTTCTGCAGCAGCACGGGCACGAACGAGGCGCCGAAGCGCGGCTGCTCGCTGTCCAGCTGCGCCTTGCTGGAATATTTGCCGCCGATCAGCTTCATGTCGTCGCTGAGCCCGACGAAGAACAGGTCCTTGAACGACGGGTCGAAGCCGTTCAAGTAGCTGCCGTTCATCATCGTGGTGCTGAGCGGGTAGCGCTTGCCGCCGTCGTCCGCGAAGCCGCCGGCGTTCACTCCGGCGATCGCATGGTAGCGTTCGGCGGCCGCCAGCGTCGTCTCGGCGCCGCCGTATTTGTCCTGCCCGAGCACCATTTTCATCGCATCGGGCGATTTCAGCTTGACCTTCAGCGCATAGCCGTTGAAGTGCTGCGCATGGATCGTGAACAGCTGCGCGCGCACGTTGTCGGAATTGATCTGCTGCGCCGGCGCGCCGATTTTCCGCGTGATGCGGCGGTCGTAGATCAGATAGGGCCGGTCCGCCTGCGCGGCGGCGATCGTGGCGATGGCGCTCATGCTTTTGTTCGTGGCCGTGTAGAGCGCGATCGATTTCTTGAGCGACTTGGCGGTCACGGTCGCCGTCTGCTTCGCCCGGTCGAGGCCGGCGGTCAGCTTGGCCGCGTCCGCCGGCACGTTCGCCTGCGTCAAGGCGAGCTGCGGAAAGGCGGTGTCCGGCAAGGTGATCGACAGATTCGCGGCCATCAGCCAGATGACGAGCCCGATGAACGGCGCGCACGCCAGGAGGCAGAACCGGTTGATTTGCTTGACGGTCAGCGTCATTTCAGCACGTCCAGGCTTTTCTGCAGCTCGGCCAGCTTCTTCTCGACCTCGCTCAGCTGCGTGTACAGCTTGTTGCTGTTGTCGGTCTTCGTGTTCGTATTATCCTTCGTAAATTCCAGCAGCTCGTTCAAGGCGTCGACCTTGCCCTGCACCTTGCTCAGCTCGCCGGAGAATTGGGTCTGCATCTGCTTCAGCTGCGCATCGTAGTTCTGCTGCATCGCCGTGATCTGCTTCGACGTTTGGTTGCCGATGTCTTGAGTCAGCTTGGCCTTCACCTGGCCGGTATACCATACCGTGCCGGCGACGCCGGAGCCGATCAGCAGCACCCATACGGCGAGAAACACCGGAATGGACGGCTTGGACCGGCGACTCGTGCGTTCGGCGGAACGCGGTGCCGTCGTCTGGATGTTCGTTTCCATGCTCTAAATCTCTCCTCTTACCTTCTTTTGCGGGGATATGTCTTCTCCTTCGACAAAAGCGTCTATCAATCGGAATCTATATTCTACCACAATCGGATGGAAGAGGGACAGCCGGAGGGAATCTTAACATGGTAATTATTGGGGAATAAAGGCGGCGCAGCCGCCATAACGCGGACATCCCGCAAACAAGCGGCCGAATAGGCGCGGCTCGGGACTTAATGTTATAATGTCGGCAAATCCTAACCATCGACGAGAGAGGGCACGGGCGCTTGAGATTCCGGAAGATCTACCGCAACTATATACAGAACAACCTGTTCGTCAAAGTCATCCTCGTCTTCGCGGTCATCGTGAATTTGACGATCATCACGCTCTCTTACTTGCTCTTCAACCTCATGTCCGACTCCATCGTGAACAGCGAGCTGAACAACCAGAAGCAGGCGATGGAGCGGGTGAACCGCTACATGGAGCAGAAGTACGACTGGGTGCAGAACACGGTGCAGGACATCTACCGCAACAGCCTGCTCGCGAGCAACGCGTCCTACTTTCTCCGGCATTCCTACAGCGATTACGCGCAATACATGCTCGACCAGAATTACGCGGGCGGCAACGAGAGCGCGGTCGATATCCTGAGCTATCTCGCGGACCGGATGGATGCCGATCCCGACATCCAGAACATCCTGCTCTACAGCACGGACATGCAGCAGCTGTACGCCTTCAATCTGAACGGCCCGCGCCGGCTGTACAAGACCAATCCGATCCGCTCGTACATTCCCGAGATCATGGCGGCGGAAGGGCCCGTGTCGGCGACGCCGAACGTCTGGATCCGCGGGCTGATCGGCCAATGGAACACGCAGCTGTATTCCATGCGCGCCCAGGTGAACGATAAGAATACGCTCAAGAACATCGGACAACTGCTCGTGTACTTCGACTCCGGGATGGTGAACCGGTCGCTCGACCGGCAGCGGACCCCGCTCAAGGGCGAGATTTTGGTGCTGTCGCCGGACGGGCAGGTGCTGTCCGATTCCGCGAACCGTTATTACGGGCAGACCTTCCCGTACATGAAGCAGATCGGCTCCCTGAGGGAAACCGAGCTGCTCGACGAGCCGTCGTACATCTCGACGCTGACGCAGAACAAGGCCGGGTTTCTCGTCGTCGGCATCACGCCCAAGAGCGCGATGGCCGAGGCGTACGCGGGCCTCAAGCGCGCGATCATCCTGATCAGCTCGATCTGCATCGCCGTCGCGGTGATCATTCCGTCCATCGTGATCGTCAATATCGCGCGGCGGACGAACCGGATCGTGCACTTCATGCGGAAGGTCGAGGGCGGCGACCTCACGGCCCGCCTGCAGGACGCCCGCGAGGACGAGCTCGGGCAGATCTCCCAGAGCTTCAACGAGATGCTCGACGAGCTGGGCCGGCATATCGACCGGGAATACAAGGCGGAGCTGAGGCATAAGCAGACGGAGCTAGCCGCCCTGCAGGCCAGGGTGAACCCGCATTTCCTCTACAACACGCTGGAGGTTATCCGCATGCGGGCGGTGTCGCAGGGCGCGGTCGACGTCGGCGAGATGATCTACAGCCTCGCGGCGCTGTTCCGCAACTCGGTCAGCGCGAAGGCCGAGAACACGCTCGGCGAAGAGCTCGAGATGTGCAGGCTGTACCTGGAACTGTTCCGGATCCGCTACAAAGACAAATTCGCCTACGCGGTCGATTGCGAGCAGGAGCTCCTGCAGGTGCCCATCGCCAAGCTGCTGCTGCAGCCGATCGTGGAGAACTATATCGTGCACGGGATGGATTCCCGGCGCAAGAACAACCGGCTGACCATCGAAGCCGCGCAGGAGCATGGCCTTATCCGGGTCCGGATATGCGACAACGGCAAGGGCATCGAGCCGGAGAAGCTCGCGCGCGTCCTGCGGCGGCTGAAGACGCCGGAAACCGAGGAGCAGCAATCCTTCGGGCTGCGCAGCGTGCACGAGCGGATCGGACTCGTGCATGGGCCCGGCTACGGGCTGAGCATAGATAGCATGCCGGGGAAGGGGACATCGGTGACGGTGACCTGGCCCGCGGCCGATCACAGAGAGGAAGCTGGCGATGTATAAAGTATTGCTCGTGGACGACGAGCCGTTCATCACGGAGGGTTTGAGCGACGCGGTCGATTGGTCCGCCTTCGGCCTGGAGGTCGTCGGCAGCGCCGAAGACGGCGAAGAAGCGCTGGAGCGGCTGCGCGAGGTGCAGGTCGATCTGCTCATCACGGACATCTCCATGCCGATCATGACCGGACTCGAGCTGATCCGCAAGGCGCGGGAGCTGCAGCCGCAATTGAAGGCGATCATCCTGAGCGGGTACAACGAATTCGATTTTCTCAAGGAAGGCATGCGGCTCGGCATCGAGAATTACCTGCTGAAGCCGATTCGTTTCGAGGAGCTGGAGGCGACCTTGGCGGATACGGTACGGAAGCTGGACGCGGACAAGCCGGCGCAGGCCTTCGGGGAGGACGAGATCGGCATCCTGCGGGACAACGTCATGACCCGGTGGGTGAACGGGCGGATCGCGTTCCCCGAGCTGACGGAGCGGACGGCGCTCCTCGGCATCGATCTCTCGAAGCCGTACGCGGCGCTGGCAATTATCCGTTTCCGTCCGGAGCCGGATGCCACCGGTCGCGACCTGGACGACTGCATCGCGGATCTCCTGGCCGAAGAGGCGGAGGGCCTGTCGTTCGTTCCCTTTCGCGACGACGAGGGGGATCTGGTCGCCGCTTGCTGCATAAACGGGGGCGAGCCGGATCAAGCTAAGGTGACGGAAGCCTTGGAAAGAGCGGCGGACAAGTGGGAAAGCAGGCAGCTCGGCCCGCGGATCGCGCTCGGCGGGATCGTGCCGACGGCCGATGCCGCCGCAAGCTACGTTCAAGCGCGCAAGGCGCAGCAGTTCTTCCTGGTTCGGCATGACCGGCATCTGCTCGATTATGCGGGCCTCTCCGCGGAGACGGCGGCTTTTCCGGCGGGATTGTTCGAGTGGGAGGCGTATGCCAAGCCCATCCTCGCGAAGGACAAGGACGAGCTCGCGGCGGTCATCGACCGCGATTTCGGGGCGATACGGGCAGCGGGGAGCTTGAATCCCGTCCGGGCAAGAGGCGCCGCGATCGAGCTGATGATCTTGATGAAGATGGAAGTGGACAAGCTCGGACGAGCGGATGCCCCGGAAGTGTTCCAGGGCGTGCTCGATCAGGCGGTGACCGCGGCCGCGCTCGAAGGCGTGGAGGAAGCCGTCCGGACGGCGGCATTCTTCGCGGCCGATTCGTTCTCCGGGGAAGACATGAGTCCGGTCATCAAGCAGGCGCTGCGCTACATCCACGAGCACTACGCGGAGGCGCTGACGCTGAAGTCGCTCGGGCTGCTCTTCCACATTCACCCCAATTACCTCGGGCAGCTCTTTCACAAGCAGACGGGAGATACGTTCACGGATTACCTGAACAAATTCCGCATCGACAAAGCCAAGGAACTGCTGGCGGACAGCCGGCTCAAGGTGAACGAGATCGCAAGACAGGTCGGGTACTGGGAGACAGGCTACTTCTACAAGCAGTTCAAGAAGCATGTCGGGATGGTGCCGGGCGATTTTAAGGAGCTGCTGTGACGCCGAGGCGCCATTCGCGGTTCCTTTCTTTAGTTTGTACACTTATTCTTTGTTTTCTATTATTTTTGAAAATGTTTTCATCTTCTAAGATGAAGTAGCACCAAGTCGCGACTGATGACATGCTACACAGACAAAAGGGAGGCAACACCAAATGGGAATCACCCGTAAAAAGGCAGCGATCGGACTGACGTCCGCCATGGCAGCCATGCTCTTGCTGAGCGCCTGCGGAAGCAACGGCGGCAACAACGGAAATACCGCCGCGAACGACAACACGTCTTCGTCCGGCAACGCGGGCAGCAACAACGCCGCCGAACCGGTCGAATTGAACTGGTACACGATCGGCACGCCGCAGAAAGACGTCGACAAAGTCATGGAAGCGGTTAGCGCGTATACGAAAGACAAAATCGGCGCAACGGTCAAAATGACGATGATCGACTGGGGCGATTACAACCAGAAGATGCAGGTGCTGACGGCTTCCGGCGCGGACATGGACATCATGTTCACGGCGGCATGGGCGTTCGATTACGTGCAAAACGCGCGCAAAGGCGCATTCGCTCCGATCGACGATCTGCTGACGCAATACGGCAAAGGCATCACCGACACGCTGAACCCGGCCTTCCTGAGCGGCTCCAAAGTCGACGGCAAGAACTACGGCGTGCCGGCGAACAAAGAGCTTCCGGTATCCGAGGTATGGCGTTTCAATAAAAACCTCCTTGACCAAAACAAGCTGAGCATCACGGACGTGCGCTCCCTCGAGAGCCTGGAGCCGCTGCTGAAAACGGTCAAACAAAACAACCCGGACGTGACGCCGCTGCAAGTGGACAAGAACTTCACGCCGTACATTCCTTACGACTACCTGATCGAGAAATTCCCGCTGGCCGTGAAGCTCGGCGACACCGGCTACAAAATCGTCAACGTCTTCGAAACGCCGGAAATGAAGCAAGCGCTCGAAACGATGCACAAATACTACCAAGCCGGCTATATCCCGACGGAAGCCGCGACGCTGGAATCGTCTTCGGACGTGCAAGCGACGGGCAAATGGTTCGCCGACAAAGCGACGACGCAGCCGTTCGCGGACAACGTATGGTCGACGAGCTACGGCTACCCGATCGTATCGACGCCGATGAGCGACGCGCTGATCTACAACTCGTCGGTCATGGGTTCCATGCAGGCCATCTCCGCGAACTCGAAGCATAAAGAGAAAGCGATGGAATTCCTGAACCTGCTGAACACCGATCCGGTTCTGCGCAACATGGTCGATTCCGGCATCGAGGGCACGCACTACAAGAAAACCGACGGCGACTACATGGAGAACCTGCCGGAGTCCAAGAACTACGACATGCCGACGTTCGCGCTCGGCAACATCATGCTGACTTACCTGAATCCTGGCGATCCTGCCGACAAATGGGAACAGTTCAAGAAATACAACGATGCCGGCAAACCGGCCGCATTGCTCGGCTTCAACTTCGATCCGACGAAAGTATCGAACGAGATCGCGGCCGTGCAAAACGCGAAAGAATCCTTCTGGGCGCCGCTCATGACGGGTACGGTGGATCCGGACAAATACTTGCCGCAAGCGATCAAGAAGCTGAACGACGCGGGTCTTGGCAAAATCCTGACCGAAGCGCAAACGCAGCTCGACGCTTGGAAAGCCACGCAAGCCAAGTAAGCCATTTATAGCACCGAAGGGCGAATGTTCGGCATTCGCCCTTTTTTTTCAAAAATCGGAGAAACGGACGGGATGGGACATCCTATACGTTGCTTCCTGTTCTATGGGATGAAACCTGCGCCGCCGCCAATGGACGGCATCAGCCGTTTCATCTTGGGACGAATTGCCGCAGGCCCTTGGCGCTGCGAACCGACTTCGCTTAGAAAGGGTGAACCCCATGAAAGCCTTAGGGCGTTTCTTCAAAGACATGAACCGCAATAAAGCCCTGCTCCTGATGGTGCTGCCGGCTACCGTCTGGTTTTTGTTGTTTTCTTATTTACCGATGCTTGGCGCGATTATTTCGTTCAAGGAATACCGGATACACGGAGGGTTCCTCTCCAGCTTCATCCATAGCCGCTGGGTCGGCTTCGACAACTTCAAATTCCTCTTCAGCACCGACGACGCGTATACCATCACCCGGAATACGCTGCTGTACAATATCGTATTCATCTTTATCGGGCTCGTCCTGGCGGTCGCCATGGCGGTCATCCTCTCCGAGATCGCAAATAAGAAGTTGGCGAAATGGTACCAGACCGGCATGTTCATGCCGTACTTCCTGTCCTGGGTCATCGTCAGTTATTTCGTATATAGCTTCCTGAGCTTTGACCGCGGCGTCGTGAATAAGATCGCGCTGGCCTTCGGCATGGATCCGCAGCAGTGGTATTCGGAGCCGAAATACTGGCCGTTCATCATCATCGTCGTGTTCCTGTGGAAGTCGCTCGGCTACAACAGCGTCGTCTATCTGGCGGCCATCATGGGCATCGACAAATCGCTGTACGAAGCGGCGATGATCGACGGCGCGAACAAATGGCAGCAGATCCGCAACGTCACGCTGCCGATGCTGACGCCGCTTATGACCATCTTGACCCTGCTGGCCATCGGCCGCATCTTCTACGCGGACTTCGGCCTCTTCTATCAGGTTCCCCGGGATTCCGGGACGCTGTACAGCGTTACGAACGTCATCGATACTTACGTCTACCGGGGGCTGAAGACGACCGGGGAGATCGGCATGAGCACGGCGGCCGGCCTGTATCAATCGTTCGTGGGCTTCGTGCTCGTCATCACGTCCAACTACATCGTTCGGCGCTTCAATAAGGACAACGCGCTGTTTTAAAACAAACCTGATAGAAAGGAGAACCGACCATCATGGCATCCTTGACCAAACCGAAGGACTTCCACCGGCTGACGCCGGGCTGGAACGTCATTTTCAACCTTCTCGCCGGCCTGTTCGCGCTGGCTTGCGTGTTTCCGTTCGTGCTCGTCTTGATCGTCTCGTTCACGGACGAGAAGACGCTGGCGCAGGACGGGTATTCGCTGTTTCCGAATAAATGGAGCACCGAAGCTTACAGTTACCTGTTCAAAGCGGGCGACCAGCTATTGCGCTCCTACGGCGTGACGATTCTCGTCACGGTCGTCGGCACGGCGCTGAGTCTCGCGATGATCTCGTTCTTCGCGTACGCGATATCGCGCAAAAGCTTCAAATATCGCAAGTTTTTCTCGTTCATGGCGTTTTTCACGATGCTGTTCAACGGAGGTCTCGTGCCTTCCTACATCGTGACGACGCAGTTCCTCCACCTGGGGGATTCGCTCTGGGCGCTGATCCTGCCGATGGCCGTCAATGCGTTCTACATCATGATCATGCGTACGTTCTTCGCCACCATGATTCCGGACGCGATCATCGAATCCGGCAAGATCGACGGGGCCGGCGAGTTCGGCATCTTCTTCCGCCTGATCATACCGCTCGCGCTGCCGGGTCTCGCGACGATCGCGCTGTTCAGCGTGCTCGGCTACTGGAACGACTGGTTCAACGCACAGCTGTACATCGAGAACCCGGACCTGGTGCCGCTGCAATCGATGCTGATGCGGATCGAGAACAGCATGCAGTTCATTCTCGCCAACAGCAACAACGCCTCCCTGGGGACGGCCGTGCTGCAGTCGATGCCGCAGGATACGTCGCGGATGGCGATGGTCGTCCTGGCGACCGGGCCGATCGTGCTCGCGTATCCGTTCTTCCAGCGCTATTTCGTGCAAGGATTAACGGTTGGCGCCGTGAAGGAGTAATGCCCTTAAGCATCGAAGGTTAACGGTGCGAAGGATCGACATCACGAACATTTGACGGCGCAAGCGGCCGCGGCGCGGACAACCGCCCGCGGGCCGCTTGCGCCGCGCATAAGCAACGACGCGATACAGTAACGACAAAGGGGAAAACCACGATGGAACAATTCAGATTGCCCAAAATCGATATGCCGCACCTGCCGCTGCCGCAATCCGTGCAAGCGGTGCTGGCGGAGGCGGAGACGCGCCTCGCGCACCGGCCGAAGCTGCTCCAGCTGTTCAAGAACTGTTTTCCGAATACGCTGGAGACGACGACCAAGCTGCTGAACGACGGCACGACGTTCGTCATCACGGGCGATATTCCCGCGATGTGGCTGCGCGATTCCGTCGAGCAGGTCATGCACTACGTGCCGTTCGCCAAGGACGACGCCGACCTGCAGCGGATCATCGGCGGCTTGATCAAGCTGCACATGCGCAACATCGTCATCGACCCGTACGCGAACGCGTTCAACGAGCTGGCGAACGACTGGCATTGGAACACCGACGATAAGACGGACATGTCGCCTTGGGTATGGGAGCGAAAATTCGAGCTCGATTCCATCTGCTTCTCGATGCGCCTCGCGTTCGCGTACTGGAAAGAAACCGGCCGCGCCGACATCTTCGACGCGGATTTCAAGGTCGCGATGCGCGCGGCGGTCGACCTGTGGAAGCGGGAGCAATACCATTTCGAGCGTTCCCCGTACCGCTTCGAGCGGGACAACGGCATCATGACCGATTCGCTCATGAACGACGGCCTCGGCATGCCGGTCAACTACACGGGCATGATTTGGTCCGGCTTCCGGCCGAGCGACGACGCCTGCGATTTCCATTACAACATCCCGGACAACATGTTCGCGGTCGTGACGCTCCGCCAGATGCGCGAGATCGCCGAATTCGTCTTCCGCGACCTGTCGTTCGAGCAGGAAATGGCCAAGCTGGAGCGCGAGATCAACCACGGCATCCAGCTGTACGGCATCTACCGGCATCCGGGGTTCGGCCCGATCTACGCGTACGAGACCGACGGCTTCGGCAATTACTGCCTGATGGACGACGCGGGCACGCCGGGCTTGATCTCGATTCCGTATCTCGGCTACGTGGACGGGGACGATCCGATCTACCGGAACACGCGCCGCTTCGCGCTGAGCAAGGAAAACCCGTTCTATTATGAAGGCACGGCCGCGAAAGGCATCGGAAGCCCGCATACGCCGCCGGGGTATATCTGGCATATGGCACTGTCCATGCAAGGGCTGACGGCCGAGACGGACGAAGAGAAGCTTGCCATGATCGCGGTCTTGGAAGCGACGGACGCCGACACCGGCTTCATGCACGAAGGCTTCCATTCGGACGATCCCGCCGTGTTCACGCGCAAATGGTTCGCCTGGTCCAACAGCTTGTTCTCGCAGCTGGTCTATAAAGCGATGAAAGCAGGACTGCTCGATGTTAAATAAAACGATTGTTTTCTACGATGGCGCCTTTCCGGGCGCCTCTGCCATAGGCGGAGCGGAATTGGAACAGCTGCGGGGCGCCGGCGAGGTTTGCGGCGCCGACGGGCTGGCGGCAAGGCTGGAAGGTGCGGACGGCGGCGTATTCGTGTCGCTGCACGCGCCTTATTTTCCGGTCGCGGCCTGGGAAGCGCTGCTTGGCTTTCTGAAGCGCGGCGGCGGCTTGATCAGCTTGGGCGGCGCGCCATTCCGCGTGCCGGTCCGCAAGGAAGCGGGCGAGTGGATCGCGGAACCGGAGCAGACGGCGTACCACCGGCAATTGCGCATTCACGAGATGCTGCCGGTGAAGGCGGCGCCCGTCGCGAAGCTGGCCGCTGCCGAAGACATCCCGCTGTTCAAGGGGCGGGAAGCGCTGCTGGACGCCGCGGATACGTGGAACCTCGTGCCGCATGTGACCAAGTCGAGCGACCTGCCGTTGCAGATGGGCTCGGCCGGTCCGATGGACGCGCATATCTATCCGGTGCTCAAGGGCATCTCCGCCGAAGGACGCGAAGTGGCCGCGCCGGCCGTGCTGTGGGAGAACACGAAGGGGGATTTCGCCGGCGGACGCTGGCTGTTCGTCAACCAGCCGCTCGGCGCGGAATTCTTCGCGCGCGGCGGGGCCGAGGCGCTGCAAGCATGGGCGGCGTTCTGCGCGGCCGGCGTGACCGAGCTGTGGCTGAAGCCGGGCTATGCCTCGTACGAGCTGCATGAGCGGCCGTTGCTGACGCTGCAGGCGCAGAAGCTGGGACGCGGCGCGGCGGGCGGCGCGGGCGGCAAGACGAGCTGGACGTTCGACATCAAAGTCCGCCGCGACGAGGGCTCGGCCGTGTTCGCCTACCGCCACGAGGCGGAAATCGGCCCCGAGCTCGAGCTGAAGCGCATTCCGCTGCTCGGCGATATCCGCGCGGGTTATTATCACGTGGATTGCGTCGCCAAGTCCTCGGACGGGGAGACGCGCCTGCTTCGCCAAGGCTTCTGGGGCATGGACGCCGAATTGCTGAACGCCGGCGGGCTGTTGTCGCGGGGCCGGGATTACTTCGAGAAGGACGGCCGGCCGATGCCGGTCGTCGGCATGACGTACATGACCTCCGACGTCGCGCGCAAATTCCTGTTCCTGCCGAACGTATCGGCGTGGGACCGGGACATGGCCCAGATGCGCAAGGCGGGCATCAACTGGATCCGCACGGGCATTTGGACGGCTTACCGCAACATCATGCAGGTGGACGGGCATGCGTCCGAAGAAGCATTGCGTTCGATCGACGCCTTCTTCATGACCGCGAAGCGGCATGGCCTGCAGGTGACGTTCACGTTCTTCTCCTTTACCCCGGAGACGTGGGAAGGCACGAACCCGTACCTCGATCCGCGCAGCGTGGAAGCGCAGAAGCGGTTCATCCGCTCCATCGTCAGCCGTCACCGCGAGACGACGAACGTCGATTGGGACCTGATCAACGAGCCGTCGATGTTCGATCCGCCGCGGATTTTCTCCGACGGACCGCGTTCGAGCCGCGACCGGTTCGAGAAGGCGGCCTACGCGGAATGGCTGGCGGGGCGCCACGGCGCGATCGCGAAGCTGCGCGAGCGCTGGGGCATGACCCCGGGCGAGCTGCCGGATTTCGCGTCCGCGGCCATTCCGGAGCCGGAGGACATCAACTTCGACGTGCAGGACATGCACCAAGGCAAACGGGGCACGCGCTGGCTGGATTACGCGCTGTTCTCCATGGACATGCACAACCGCTGGGCGAAGCAGCTCGTGGATACGATCAAGGAAAGCAATCCGTCGCAGCTCGTGACGGTCGGCCAGGACGAGGCGCTCGGCGCGCAGCGGCCGTCTCCGTTCTTCTACGGGGAAGCGGTCGATTATACGACCGTGCATTCCTGGTGGCTGAACGACCATCTGCTGTGGGACGGCATCTTCGCGAAGACGGCCGACAAGCCGAACGTCGTGCAGGAGACGGGCATCATGTACGTGGAGACGCCGGCCGGATTCGCGAAGCGGTCCGAGGAAGAGCTGCGCGCGATGCTGGAACGCAAGTACGCGTATGCTTTCGCGGCAGGCGGCGCCGGCGCCGTGCAATGGATTTGGAACACCAATTTCTACATGGACAACGCCAACGAATCCCATATCGGCGCGCTGCGGGCTGACGGCACCGAGAAGCCGGAGGCGGACGTCTCCTACCGGTTCGGCAGCTTCATGGAGCGGATCCGCGATCTGTTCCGCGAGCGCGAGCTGGAGGACGTCGCCGCCGTGTTCCCGTACTCCAACGATTTCTCCAACCGCAAGCTGGCGTTCGACGCGACGACGCGCCTGACGCGCGTGCTCGGCTACGAGCTGAAGACGCCGTTCCGCGGCGTGTCGGAGTACCATCTGGACGCGCTGGAAGCGGCGCCGGCGAAGCTGATCATCGTGCCGTCCGCGCATAATTTTGCCGACGAGGCGTTCGCGCGGCTGCTGGACATCGTGGACCGGACGGGCGCGACGCTGTTGTTCACGGGACCGCTCGGGTTGGATGCCTACTGGCGGGAAGCGGACCGGCTGGCGGATACGTTCGGCCGGCGGAAACCGGCCAACGTCGTCCGCGAGGAACGGCTCGCGATCGGGGACAAGGCGTATCCGGTCTCTTACGGTCACCGGAGAATCGCCGAAGTGTTCAAGGAAGCCGGCTATGGCGCGGCCGATGCCGTCCCTGCGGGAGCGGATCGGGTCATGGAGGCGGCTTACGGGCAGGGACGCCTGATCTGGTGCCCGCTGCCGGTGGAGCTCAACGAGCGCGCCGAGCCGGTCGAAGCGCTTTACGCGCACGCGCTGGAAGTCTCGGGCGCGCGGCGGGAGCTGGAATGGATCAAGGGCGGCGACCTGGCCGGCGCGTACGGCCGGAGTCTCCGCTTCAAGGACGGCGAACTCTTCGTCTTCGTGTCCGAATACGCGCATGACGCGCAGATCGAAGTGAAGTCCGCCGCGACGGGAACGGCGTATTCGTTCGTGCTGGAACGGGAGCGCGCGGTGCTGTTCGCCGTCGACCGGACCGGCCGCGTGACGGCGGTCTATCGCCCGGACGAAGTGGAAGTGCTGGCGCTGCCGGCAGGAGCAGGCTTGGAAACGAAAGGAGACGATCGCCATGGCGAACGCGGACAATAAAAGAACGGCGCATATCATCTCGCACACGCATTGGGACCGCGAATGGTACCTGCCTTACGAGAAACACCACGTGCGGCTCATCGCGCTGATGGATACGCTGATGGACACGCTGGAGAACGACGCGGAATACCGCAGCTTCTATCTCGACGGACAGACGATCATCATCGAGGATTACCTGCAGGTGCGTCCGGACCAACGGGAGCGCCTGGAGCACTGGATCCGCGAGGGCCGCATTCACATCGGCCCGTGGTACGTGCTGCAGGACGCGTTCCTGACGAGCAGCGAAGCGAACGTGCGGAACCTGCAGATCGGGCACCAAGATGCCTCGCATTACGGCACGATCGCGAAGGTCGGGTATTTCCCCGACACCTTCGGCAACATCGGCCAAGCGCCGCAGCTCATGAAGCAGGCGGGCATCGACAACGCGGTGTTCGGCCGCGGCGTCAAGCCGACGGGCTTCAACAACATGGTCTCGGATTCCGCGTACGAATCGTCCTTCTCGGAGCTCGTATGGGAAGGGCCGGACGGCTCGCGCGTGCTCGGCATCCTGTTTGCCAATTGGTACAGCAACGGCAACGAGGTGCCCGTGGACGAGGCGGAAGCCAAGGACTACTGGGACCGCAAGCTGGCCGATGCCGGCAAATACGCGTCGACCGGGCAGCTGCTGTTCATGAACGGCTGCGATCACCAGCCGATCCAGACGGATTTGGCCGAAGCGATCCGCGTCGCGCGCAAGCTGTACCCGGACACGGATTTCGTCCATTCGAATTTCCCGGATTACCTGGCGTCGCTCAAGTCGTCGCTCGCGGACAAGCAGTTGTCCGTCGTGCGCGGCGAGCTGCGCAGCCAGCGGACGGACGGCTGGTCGACGCTCGTGAACACGGCGTCCGCCCGCGTTTACTTGAAACAGATGAACCAGGTCGGGCAAACGATCCTCGAGAAGGTCGCCGAGCCGCTCGCGGCGTTCGCGCATCTGACGGGGAAGGCCAAGTACCCGCATCATCTGCTGAAGTACGCTTGGAAAACGCTCATGCAGAACCATCCGCACGACAGCATCTGCGGCTGCAGCGTCGACGAGGTGCACCGCGAGATGGTTACCCGGTTCGATAAGAGCCGCCACGTGGCGGAGACGATCGTCGGCGACAGCAAGCATGCGGTCGCCGGCGCCGTCGATACGAGCGCGTTCGCGGGCTATGGCAAGGACGCGCTGCCGCTCGTCGCGTTCAACACGACGGGCTGGGAACGCAGCGGCATCGTGGAAGTCGAATTGGACGTTGCGCGCGTGTATTACCGCGAAGGCATCGCCCCGAACGAAATGATGCGCATGATGAAGGACCTCTCGATCGAAGGCCGCACGCTCGTGGATGCGGACGGCAATGCCGTCGCCCATTCGGTGGAAGATCTCGGCCTGCAATTCGGCTATGACCTGCCGGACGACAAGTTCCGCCAGCCGTATTGGACGCGCCGCGTGAAGCTGACGTTCGAAGCGTTCGCCGTGCCGGCGCTCGGGCTGAAGACTTATGCATGGGTGCTCGGCGCTGACGGCGCCGCATCGGCGACGTCGCTCATGACCGGAGCCCGCACGCTGGCGAATGCGAACCTGAGCATCGAGATCGCCGAGGACGGCACCTTGGCGGTAACGGATATCGCCAGCGGACGCACGTACCGCGATCTGCTGATCTTCGAAGATGTCGGAGACATCGGCAACGAATACATGTTCAAGCAGCCGGACGGCGAGCCGTCGCTCACGACCAAGGGTCTCGCGGCAGAGATCCGCGTGATCGAAGACACCGCCTACCGCGCCGCGGTCGAGATCGTGCACCATTGGTCGATCCCGGCATCGGCAGACGGGCTGTTCGAGCAGGAGAAGCAGGAAGCCGTCTATTATCCCGAACGCAAAGCCGGCCGTTCGACCGACTTCGTGCCGTTCACGATCCGTACCGTCGTCAGCCTGGAGCGCTCCGGACGCGGCGTGGGCATCCGCACGACGTTCAATAACCAAGCGAAGGACCATCGCGTGCGGGCATTGTTCCCGACCGACCTGACCGCGTCCGTCCATCGGGCCGACGCGATCTTCGAAGTGGCGGTTCGCGACAACGAACCGGCCGCCGAATGGGAGAACCCGAGCAACGCGCAGCATCAGCAAGCCTTTGCCGACGTCAGCGACGGCGCGCAGGGCTTGACGATCGCGAACAGAGGGTTGAACGAATACGAAGTGCTGCGGGACGGCCGTAATACGATTGCCGTCACGCTGCTTCGTTCCGTCGCCGAGCTGGGCGACTGGGGCGTCTTCCCGACGCCGGAAGCGCAGTGCCTCGGCGAGCATACGGTCGAGCTCCTGATTCTTCCGCATGGCGGCGATGGCGCGGCGACCGGCGCGTATGCGTCGGCGTATCAATTCCAAGCGCCGTGGACCCATGTCCAAACCGGCGTTCACGGCGGAACATTGCCGCCGGTGCACGCGTTCCTGGCATGGGAGGGCGAAGGCATCGCGTTCTCCTCGGCCAAGATCGCGGAAGCGACGGGCGACCTCATGCTGCGCTGGTTCAACATGCGCCCGGAAGCCGCGAAGCTGCAGGCGCAGCCGAACGTCGGCACGGTCGCTGGAGCGTACGCGAGCGATGTGCTCGAGCAAGCGGGCGAACGCCTGCAGCCGTCCGGCGACGGCGCGAACGGTTCGTTCGCGGCGGAGCTCGGGCCGTGCGAGATCTACACGGTCGGCATCGCGGCAGCGAAATAACCGCTTGACGTTGAATTCGCATAATGAGTTGAATTTCGTAGATTGAAATGCGGGGTTCAATAGCTGCGGGAATCAAAAATGCAGGACTAAACATGCTGGAATCAATATAAGCAGGAACCCATTGCAAAAGAGGGTGGACCGGCCATGGGCCGGTCCACCCTCTTTTTGTTGCGCCACGCCCGATGCATGCTCGGCATATGCCCGCGTTACCCGCGGGTCCGGCTCGATATCCATCCGAAGCCGGGCGCCATCCTCGGGCGGACCGCGGAGCTGTCCTCCGCAGTCGCCCGGCGCGACGCGTTCACGTCCGCCGCGTACGAGATTCGCTGCGTCCAGGTTTCCGCGGACAGGCCAGTGTCGTTGTAGCCTCCGAAGAGAACCGATTGGCCCCTGCGGGTATCATATGCCATGGCGGCCAGGTTCAGATCGGGCAGATTCGCTGTCGCCTGCTCCGTCCAATTCGACCCGTCCCACAGCCACACGTCCTGCTTGGGCGCGTAGTTCGCTTCGCCGCCGACGAGGATCGTCTTCCCGCCGATCGCGTCGTAGACCATGCTGGCGAACACGCGCGGCGATGGGGATAGCGCGGGCGTTCGCAGGGTCCATTTGCGTCCGTCCCAGGTCCAGGTCGCATTCGCGTGGTAAGGAGGCGCGTCCGTGTAGCCGCCGAAGAGCACCGCCTGCTTGTTCTTCTTGTCGTATGCCATGCAGGTCCGGTGCGAACTCGCCGGCGATTCGTTCGGATCGGCCGGCGTCACGTCGCGCCAACCGGTTCCGTTCCAGATCCAGGTGTCCCGCAAGGCGCCGCCGGGTCCGAATCCGCCGTAGAGCAGCACCTCGCCGTTCCCGATATACGCCATCGCGAATTGGATGCGCGGGGAAGGACAGCGCGCGCGGACGCGGGACTCCGGGCCTGGGCCAGCATCCGTAACCGCATCGATGCGCTTCTCCGGGCCTGGGCCAGCATCCGTAACCGCACCGACGTGCTTCTCGGTGCCCGCGCCAACTTGCAAGCCTGCGCAAGCGTTCGCGGCGATGCCCGTCACCAGGCTAGCGCCAGCGTGCGTGCCCGCGGCGATGGCCGCCGCCATGCTTTTGCCAGTATCGGTGCCTGCTGCGACGCGCGTCTCCATGCCCGCGCCAATGCCCGCACCGGCACCCGTCTCCATGCCAGCGCCCGTGTCCGCCGACGTCGCATCGTTCCACTTCGCCCCGTCCCACAGCCAGGTCTTGTTCGCGTAGTCCAGGTTCTCGCCGCCGAACAGCAGCATTCCTTTTCCGGGGCCGGCGTAGACCATTCTGCCGTATTGGCGCGGCGCGGGGGAATCGCCGGGATCGCCGGGCGTCCTGTTCGTCCACCGCTCCCCGTCCCACGTCCAGGTATCGTTCATCACGTCGCAGTCGGCATCGGCGCCGCCGAACAGCACGGTCTCGCCGGTTTCTTCGTTGTAGCCCATGGCCGCCGCGAACCGCGCGGCCGGCTGCGGATCGGCCGCGAACGTTTCTTGCTTCCAGGGCGATCGGCTGAACGCTTCCGCCGCGGCCGGAGCCGCTTCCGCAGGCGTGACCTTTGCCGATCCTAGCAGGTCCAGAATAAACGCCGCGAGCCGATGTTTCCCTGCTTGTGCATGCAGCTTCATGAATGCGACCACCTCGTAATCCAAGTTCTATGCTAGGTTCACTATAGCGCCCGCCTATGAAAGAATAATGAAAGAATCGGACGGAAGAGGGCCGCGGACCGCGCCGAATCCGGGGCTCGGGGCGAGCCCGAACGGCGCCCTCGCCCGCGGCCGCGACATCAAACGCGGGTCATAAAAACGTCATGTCGGTCATGTTTGACGATTTTGCGCCTCGCCGGACCCTTTTATAATGGAGCTATAAAGCCTTGGCCAAAGAGGGGAAGCGCGGCTTCGTCCCCGGGAAGAAGGCTTCTTTCAGATGAACAGGAGCGTGGAGCGGATGATCAAGGCATTGGCGCTATCCAAGACCCGGGATTATTTCACGGAGAACGGCGGCGGGACGTTCCTGCTGGCGGATACGATTTGGTTCGCGTTCTCCCATATGACCTTGGAGGAATGGGATTATTACCTGAACTATCGCCGCACGCAGGGCTTCAACGCGCTGCAGCTCGGCATCCTGCCGATCACGAACGACGCCAGCGAGTCGAAGCTGAAGCTCAGCCCGTTCGCGTTGACGGCGGAAGGCCATTACGACTTCGAACGGATCGACGACGCCTACTTCGACCGCGCGGAGCGGATGGTGGCGATGGCCGCGGAGCGCGGATTCCGCTGCTCCATGATCGTCCTGCAGCATAATTACGTCTCGGAGGATTGGGGCGCGGCGATGTCCCCTTGGACGGTCATGCCCTTCGCATGCATGGAACGGTACGTCGCCTACGTGACGAAGCGATTCGGGCCGTATCAGCCGGTCTTCATCGTGAGCGGCGATTCGACCTTGCCGACGGAGACCGCGAGGTCGTATTATTTGCGGGCGCTGGCGATCATTAAGGCCATTAATCCTGCTATCATGACGACGATGCATACGCGCCATGACGTGGAGATGCTGCCGGAGTCGTTCCTGCATAACGACCAGCTGGATTTTTATATTTATCAATCGGGCCATCATCTGCACGGGCAGAAGTGCGCCTACGAATACGCGCAGCGGTATTGCCATAGTCCGGTAAAACGGCCGGTCATCAGCGTCGAGGTGTGCTATGAAGGCCATGGCCATGCCGATACGTACGGCAGATTCACGGCGTTCGACGTCCGCAAGGCGATGTGGCAGTCGATCCTCGCCGGGGCGAAAGCCGGCATCGCGTACGGCGCCCACGGCTTATGGGGACTTCACGTGAAGGGCGCGGCGTTCAATAACGAGCGGTTCTCGAGCGTCCCTTATGACTGGCAGACGGCATTGCGGTTCGGCGGCGCCTGGGATGCGTCGTTTATCAAATGGATTTTCGACCGGTACGCGCTGTACGATATCGAGCCCCGTCTTGGCATCCTGAACGAGAGCGAGAAGAAGCGGGACGAGATCCGGATGGCCGTTTCCCCCGGCGGGGAGAAGGTCGTGATCTACGCGCCGTACAGCACGGAGATTCTCGTGGACCTGGATATTACGGCATATGAATTTACCATGGTGAATCTGACGGAGCGGTTGTTCGGGGTTCCCGCGGCCAAGCGGGACGGCCGGCATTCGGTTATCGAGATGCACGATTTCAACTCGGATGTGCTGCTGATCGGAGTAAGAAGGGATAGCCGAACCGATTAATCATGATGACGAGAAAGCCTGATATCGCGTCACTGCGAACCCGGCCCGCCTGCGAACCCGGCCCGCCTGCGAACCGGGTTTTGCCTTTGCCCGCCAAGGGTACCAGACAAAGATGGTACTAGGCATCCGGGGCGTTCGTGCCGATGATTAGGGCACGCAGCTACCTGCGATTACGGGAATGGAGGCATGCCCATGAACACGTCCGTCTATATCACGAGCATCGGCAAGTTTCTGCCGGGCCAGCCGGTCGGCAATGACGAAATCGAAGATTATCTCGGCCGGATCGGCGGAAAGGGTTCGAGGTCGAAGCGGCGGATGCTCGAACAGAACGGCATCCTTTACCGTCATTACGCCATCGATAAGAATCAGAGGAGCTTGTACTCGAACGCGGAGATGGCGTCCTACGCGATCCGCAACGCGCTGGACCGGAGCGCGGAGGCGCTGGAGGACAAGGTCGGGTTCCTCGCCGCGGCGACGACGCAGGGCGACCTCCTCGTGCCCGGCTTCGCCAGCATGGTCCATGCCGAGAGCGGACTGCCGGCGATGGAAGCCGCCACCCATCACGGCGTATGCGCGAGCGGCATGCATGCGCTGAAGAACGCCTTCCTGCAGGTGCGGTCCGGCGAGCACAAAGCCGCGGTCGCGTGCGCCAGCGAGTTTCCGAGCCGCGCGTTCAAGCATGAACGATTCGAGGCGCAGGCGGCTTATGCGAGCCAGCCGCTGCCGTTCGATACCGATTTTCTCCGCTTCATGCTCTCCGACGGCGCGGGCGCGGCCGTGCTGCAGGACCGGCCGTCGGCGGCTGGCTTATCGCTGCGGATCGAATGGATCGATAACCGCTCGTATGCGGACCGCTACGAGGCCTGCATGTACGCGGGCGCGAACAAGGAAGGGAGCGCGTTCGGCTCCTGGCTCGATTATCCTTCCGTCCGCGCGGCGGCGGATGACGGAGCGATGAACCTGAAGCAGGATATCCGGCTCGTGAACGAGATGCCGAAGGTCGGCGTGAACCGGTTCTTCGAGCTCGTGGAGGAGGGTCGGGTCGACCCTGCGGCCGTCGATTGGATGGTGTGCCATTATTCGTCCCATTTCTTCCGCGACGAGATCTTCCGGCTGCTGCGCCTCGGCGGGATGACGATTCCGGAGGAGAAATGGTTCACGAATCTCTACGCGAAAGGAAACACGGGCGCGGCCTCGATCTATATCATGCTGGAAGAGCTGCTGAACGGCGGACATCTCGCTCCGGGCGAGCAGGTGCTGTGCATGGTGCCCGAGAGCGGACGATTCCAGACGTCGTACATGCTGCTGACCGTCGTGGGGTCGCATTCCCTCGAGCAGGGCAGCCGACCTGCGATCGAAGAGCGTCCGCCGGCGGCGCCGCAGCTCGATTACGACCGGACGAACGACGTTCAAGAACGGCTGGTGCGCCAGCTCGTGCAGGCATGGATCGATTTCGAGCAAAGGCTGGCCCGCGTTCCCGTCATCGATAAGCTGTATCGCCATAAATTCACGCTGGACGATTATAAGTCGCTGATGGAAAACATCCGCCAGCAGGTCATCGACGGTTCGCAGTGGATCGCCCGCGCGGCGTCCTAGGTCGCGATCGAGCATATCGATCTCCGTTCGGCGTTCATCGCCCATGCGCGCGACGAGCACCGGGACTACGAGCTGCTGGAGCGGAACTATGCCGCCGTCGGCGGCGAGCCGGCCGCCATCCGGTCCGGGGAGAAGAACATCGGCAGCGAGGCGCTGTCCGCCTACCTGTTCCAGCGGGCGAGCCGCGACAACCCGTACGACCTCATCGGCGCGATGTGGATCATCGAAGGGCTCGGCTGCCGGATGGCGCGCTATTGGGGCGAGCTGATCCGCGACCAGCTGCGGCTGAGCGACGAGCAGGTCTCGTTCCTGCTCTACCACGGCGATGCGGACGAGAAGCATTTCGAACGGCTGGAAGCGGTCGTGCGGCATCCCATGTTGACGGCGGACATCGCGGCGCGGATCGTGAAGACGGCCAAGACGACGGCGCGCCTGTACCTGCTGCAGCTGGAGGAGCTGGGGAACGCATGAGGAGCGACAAGGATTACTTCGACGGGATGCCCCATGACAGCAACGATCCCAATCCGTTCCTGGCGATCTATCTCGACCGGAGCATCCCGTTCGACGCGGAGGCGAAGGCGGCGTACCTGCGGGACTGCGCCAGCCGTTCGCGGCAGTTTCTGCTGCCCGTGCTGCGGCCGTTCGCGCGGCTGCTCATCATGCTGCTGCAGGCGTATAAAATCATCGTGCCGAAGGCGCTCACGTCCTCCAAGCTGCTGCACCGGGTCCTGTACCTGGGCATGCGGACGTTCGTCAGTCCGAGCGCCAACACCATGATTTTGCGGCATTTCTACCTGGGCTCGGAGGTGCTGCGGTTCATTCGCGACAACGTGCCGGACGCGGACATTCCGCTCCATCCGCTGAAGCCGACGAATCTGGAGCCGGTGAAGGAGGAGCTGTTCCTGGTCCATGACCTCAACCTGTACAATTTCGTCATCAACCTGAACCGCGAGCTGCAAAGCAAAGGCATCGAGGTGACGAAGCGGGAGCGGCTGAATTTCGACGGCATCGCGTCGACGCCGATTCCGATCGAGCCCATGCCGAAGCGCTGGACCAATTTCCTGGACCTGACGACGGCGATCGAGTGCTTCACGCCGGTGTATCAGCTGTTCCTGACCGATAACGATTTCTGGCGCGCGACCAATTCGCTGCAGCTGGACGAGACGATCGGCATCCTGGCGTCCAAAATCATCGGCAGCAACGACCGGCTCGCCCTGATCAACAACAAGCATCCGATGGTGCCGCTGACGACGCTTCGCGCAGGCTTCCGCCTCGTCCTCCACGGGCTGGCGACGGAGCAGCTGCACGCGCTGCTCGTGGAGCTGAAGCGTAAGCAGGCGGAAGAGGATCGGCGAATAACCGTTTCTCCCCTGAATACGGGTACGGGCGACCACACGGGCGGCATCGCGGCCGAATAAGATTGTTTAAGGTCATTAACGGCGCGTGTCGTCAGCCTAATTCAGAGGGATGTGATTCCGTGGAGCAGCGATTGCATCTGCATGCCAGCCGCATGCGGCTGCGTTCCCGTCAATTCCGGCAATTTATCAGGAAGCTCGGCTGCAAGAGAGGCCAGACGCTGTATTTTACGCTCGTCCACGACACGATGGCGCGCAAGCCCGTCCTGCCCGTTTCGCGGAGCAAAGCGCGGGCGATGACGCTGCACAAGCCGATGAACCAGCTGGAGCGCCGGCTGTCGCGGATTACGCTGCTGACCCGCGCGAAGAAGCCCGTGCCGTTGATGCGCAAAAACGACGCCGGCTACGCGGTGTTCATGACCGTGAACCATCGGCGGCAGGCGGGCGGCGACTTCCAGGCGGTTCGCGCGCATTTCATCGACGTCGACCTCAATAAGATCGCCGAATGGCTGTCTACGAGCGAAGAAGCGGAGCGCCGCATGCAGGAGCTGCAGGCGGATCCCGTGGAACAGGTGGAATCGGTCACGGTGACGCTCACCGGACAAGGGCGTTACCGGCTGCTCGCCCAGCGGGGTAGACGCAGGGTGAGGCAGCTGAAACGGAAGTTTCTCGCCAAGCACCGGAAGCGCGTCCGCGGCGCGATGATCGTCGAGACCAAGAACGGCTTCCACATCTACTGGCCCATCCGCCAAGGAACGATCGGCCGGTTCGTTTCCATCCAGCAGGCGCTCGTCCGCAAATTCAACTCCGATCCCAAAATCACGGACCTCGCCCGCGTCATGCGCGTGCCCGGCTTTTACCACCGGAAGAACCCCGCCAGCCCTTACCTCGTTCGCGTGAAGCGCTGGGGGAGGAAGCGGCCGTTTACGCAGGCCGAGCTCATCCGGAGACTGTCTTTATCCTTATGAGCATCCGCCGACGCGGCGGCGCTGCGGCCCGAATACGCGGAAAAGGCTTCGCGGCGCGATATGCGCCGCAAAGCCTTTTCCGCATGCGCGGATGAAAACCGTCGAGGAACGGATGGGAAAATAACCTCTTGGCCTCCATTATTCTTGAATGCCAGGACCCCGTTATGCTACACTTCATGCATGAATACTTGCTCATATATTAATGATAATTATTACGATTCGGGGAGCCGGCCATCGACTGCCTTGCCCATATCCCGCATAAGTAAAGGGGAATCTCCTGATGAGCCACAGCCATTCGCACGGCCATGATCACGGCCACAGCCACGGCGACGTCTTCCATTCGCACGCGCCGATCGGCAAAATGAAGCAGGCGTTCTTCCTCAGCTTCGTCATTCTCGCCGTGGAGCTCGTCGGGGGCTTCATCTCGCACAGCCTGGCGCTGCTGTCGGATGCCGGGCATGTCCTGACCGACATCGCGGCGATCGGGCTGTCCTGGTACGCCATGCGTCAGTCGCTCAAGGCGCCTTCGGAGGGCTACACGTTCGGGTATCACCGCTCCGGCATTCTGGCCGCGTTCATCAACGCGGTCTCGTTGATCCTGATCGCGTTCGTCATTCTATGGGAGGCCGTCCAGCGCTTTCAATCCCCGCAGGAGGTCGGCAGCACCTGGATGTTCATCGGAGCGGGCGTGGGTCTGATCATGAATTTGTACCTGGGGCTCGGGCTGAGCAAGGAAGACAACGTGAACGTCAAAAGCGCGGTGCTGCATATGCTGGGCGACGCGGCGGCTTCGGCGGGGGTCATCGTCGGCGGGATCATCATTCATTTCACGGGCTGGTACGTCATCGATCCGATCCTCAGCGTATTGATCGCGCTGCTGATCGCGGTCGGCGCGGTCGGCCTCGTCCGCGAAACGATTCGCATCCTGATGGAAGCGACGCCGAAGGACGTCCATATCGGGAAGGTTGCCGATACGATCCGTTCCGTGGACGGCGTTCACGGCGTGCACGACCTGCACGTATGGAGCATCACCAGCGGCAAAAACGCGCTGTCCTGCCACGTGACCTTGGACGGCCGCACGACGATCGAGCGCAGCCAGACGATCCTGCGGGAAATCGAGCATCGGCTGCTGCATCTGGGCATCGGGCACTGCACCGTGCAGATGGAGGACGACAAGCACCCGCACGCCGACACGGTGCTGTGCTGCGACGCGGAGCCGGCGCATGAGCATGGGCATTCGGGCCATGAGCACGAACAGCATGCTCATGGCGGCGGGCAGCAAGGTCACGAGCACCACGGCCGCGAGCAAGGTCGCGAACATTAAGCGACAGCGCCTCTCCTGGATCAGGAGCAATGGAAGCCGAACGTCCTCCGCGACGTTCGGCTTTTAACGTTTCAATGCGCGCGACAGCACCACTTCGACGATGGCGACGAGCAGGAACAACGTGGCCAATTTATGCTGTCCGGCCAGATACAGGACGGCGGCGGCCGAGCCGAAGACGATGAGCTGGAGCACGAACCGGATCGGCGCGGAGACGGGGATGGAGGCCTTGGGCGCGATGAAGCTCCCCCACAGAACCGCGACGAGCACCGGCGACCCGATTCCCGTCAGCACCCTCACCCAATGCTCGGCACCCTTCAGATGAAAGCCCCAGTAACAGAAGGCCGCAAGCGCGCACAGCTCCAAGAGAAAGAAGATCAAATCGATCAGAATCATCCCGAATCCTCCTATAATGACTTCCCTATTGTAATCGTATTCGAGGCCGCCGGTTTTAGCAATGAAATCGCTATCGTCCGGAGATGGCCGTTATTCGGAGGTTCCGTCGGCGGAGCGGCGGCATGCGGAATGAATGAAATGGATATAAAATTATCATTTTTAGTAAATAAATAATTTTTTACCAAAAATCAATGTTCCCGTAACATGCTGCTTACATTCCGGCCCTATAGTCATGAAGGGAGAAGAAAACCAAACAGATGCGGCCGTGCGCCCATCGCTTAGGAGGATAACATGAAGATGTTAAACCGGCTACATACGAATAAGCCCGCGAAGGCGGCCCTCGTGCTCGCGTCCGCGATCCTGATCCTGACGGCCTGCGGCCAGACGAACGATGCCGACGGCGCGAACGCGGGCGGCGGCAATAACGCAAGCGCGAACGACGGCGGACAAGCGGCGAACGGTACGGCGGCGGCCGGCAACGAGGCGGCAACGAACGGTACGGCCGCAGGCGGCGACGCGGCGGACGCTTCGGCATCGGCGGATTCGGCCGACGCCTTGTACGCGAAAGCAAAGGAAGAAGGCAAGCTCATCGTATACTCCACGTCCGGACGCGCCAACGACGCCGCCGAGACGTTCATGAAGCAATATCCCGAGATCAAGGTCGAAGTGAGCAAGGTCAAATCCGACGAGATCCTGGACAAAGTGACCAAGGAACAGGATGCGGGCCAGTTCAACCCAGACGTCATCATCACGAAGGAAGTGAGCGGCGCGGTCGAGGAAGAGATGGTCAAGCCGGGCCGGTACCTCAAATATTTGCCGGAAGACATCGCCCCGATGGTGGACGAGCCTTACCGCACCCAAGCGGAGGCCTATGCCAACTACGTGGAATTCCGGACGATCTTCTATAATGCCAAGCATTACGCGGAAGTGCCCGTGAAGAACTGGTGGGACCTCACGACGCCGGAATTCAAAGGCAAGGTATACACGGCCGATCCGCTCAGCTCGCCGGCATTCATGGACTTGTTCACGACGATGGTCGTCAACGGCGATGACATGGCCGCCGCGTACAAAGAGAAGTTCGGCAAGGACATCGAGCTGCACGGCACCGAGAATGCCGGCTACGAATATATCCAGGAGCTGTTCGACAACGGCCTGATCGTGCTCAAGGGCAGCGACGACGTGCTTGACGCGATCGGCAAGGCGGACAGCGACGCGGTCGGACTCGCGGTATCGGGCGACGTCTCCAAGAACGAAGAGAACGGCTGGACGATTCAACCGATCTACGACATCAAGCCGAAGACGTCCGTGCCTGATTCCGGCTACTTCTTCCTCGCGAACAAAGCGCCGCACGAGGCGGCCGCGAAGCTGTTCGTCCGCTGGATGATGGGCGAGACCGACGGCAAGGGAGCGGGCCTCGATCCGTTCAACGAAGTGGGCTCGTGGGTGCCGCGTTCCGACGTGCAGACGAAGAACGACATTCCGTACGAGTCGCTGAATCTGTGGGCGTTCGACGGCGAAGCGCTGTACAATACCGCGCCGAAGGTGCGCGACTTCTGGATCAAGCAAAAGTAATTCACGGCAAGGGTGGAGAGAGCATTGGCGAACATACCGGCGCCGGAGGGCCGTCGTCACCGGACGCGGTTGCATAACCGAACCTTGAATTGGCTGCGTAATCCCGTTCATTCGATCGGGGCTGCAGCCCTTCTCTTTTTGGCCTATACGATCGTCTGGCCCGTTCTGAAAATCGCGTACACGACGTTCGTCTGGCGGCAGCAGGACGTTCGCCTGACGGGCGCCGCGAATCCCGGCCATTTCACGCTGTATCACTGGACGCGCGTGCTGGCCAGCGACATGAGCGCATCGCTGTTTTACAAGCCGATCCTGAATTCGCTGGCCGTGGGCGCGACCGTCTCGGCGCTCTCGATGGTCATCGGATGCGGCCTGGCGTGGCTCGTGACGCGGACGGACATCCCGCTCAAGCGGACGATCTCGTTCCTCGCGGTCATCCCGTATCTGCTGCCGGCCTGGATCCTGTCGCAGGCGTGGCTGACGTTCTTCAAGAACGGCAAGATCGGCGGCACGCCGGGTATCATGCAATCGCTGCTCCACGTGTCGCCGCCCGATTGGCTCTCGTACGGGTTCGTGCCGATCGTGGTCTCCCTGTCGATTCACGACAGCGTGTTCTTTTTCCTGATCGTCGGCGCCGCGCTCAGCTCCATGAACAGCCAGCTCGAAGAGGCGGCGAGCGTGGCGGGGGCAAAGCGGCTGACCGTCCTGCGGCGAATCGTCATGCCGCTCGTGCTGCCTTCGATCCTGTCGGGGTTTATCCTGATCTTCACGAAGGCGATCAGCTCGTACGGGGTACCGGCGCTGCTCGGCACGCCCGTGAATTTCTACATGATCTCGACCATGCTCTACTCCAGCATGCGCTCGCGGCTCACGACGGAGGCGAACGTGCTCAGCCTGACGCTGATGCTTATCTCCATGCTGACGATCTACCTGAACCAGCGGGCGGTCGGACGCCGGCGGAGCTTCGTGACCGTCACCGGCAAAGGCAGCGCGCGAACGTTGACGCCGCTCGGCTCGTGGCGATTCCCGGCGGCGACGGCGGCGGCGCTGATCATGGCGGCGGTCGCGGTCGTGCCGCTGCTCGTGCTGCTGGCGCAGTCGTTCATGCTGAAGGAAGGCGTCTACAGCCTAAGCAATTTCACGACGCATTATTGGTGGGGCGGCTCCGACCCGGATATCAACACGGGGGAGAAGGGCGTCATGCGAAACCCGATCTTCCTGCTGGCGCTCAAGAATTCGCTCTATATCGCGGGAGCGGCGTCCGTCGTGGCGGCCGTGACCGGGCTGGTACTCGGCTATATCGTGGCGCGGGGCAGGCAGTCGTGGCTCGGGCGGGCGGTGGATCAGGTCTCGTTCCTGCCGTACCTCATTCCGGGCGTCTCGCTCTCCGCGCTGTACATCTCGATGTTCGCCAAGCCGACCTTGTTCATCCCGGCGCTCTACGGCACCATCGGGTTGCTCATTCTGATCACCGTCGTGAAGGAGCTGCCGTTCACCGTCAAAGCGGGCAGCGCCGCGATGATGCAGATCGGCACGGAGCTCGAGGAGGCCGCGCAGCTCGGCGGCGCCTCGTGGCTGACGCGGTTCCGCCGGATCCTGCTGCCGCTGAACCGCAAGAGCCTCGTCTCCGTGTTCCTGCTCGTGTTCATCGGCGCGATGAAGGAGATGGAGCTGATCATCATGCTCGTCACGCCGCGGACCGAGACGCTGACGACGCTCACCTTCTATTACGCGGAGAAGGGCTACGAGCAGCTGACCAACGTGATTCTGATGATCATCATCGCCATCGTCGTCGCGGTGTACGCCGTGGCGGTCAAGCTCGGCAAAGCGGACCTGACGCAAGGGATAGGAGGTCAATGACATGACGGCAATCGAATTGAAGGACATTCACGTGCGCCTGCAGCGGAAGCAGGTGCTGGACGGGATCGATTTGACCATCGAGCAGGGGGATTTCATCACCTTCCTCGGTCCGTCCGGCTGCGGCAAGACGACCTTGCTGCGCACGATCGCGGGGCTGCAAAAGGCGGACGGCGGCACGATCCGGATCGGCGGCCGCGAAGTCGCGAACGGGGGTACCGACTATCACCTGGAGCCGTCGAAGCGGGGCCTCAGCCTCGTGTTCCAGAGCTACGCGCTGTGGCCGCATATGACGGTGTTCGAGAACGTGGCGTTCGGCTTGCAGGTGCGCAAGCTGGGGAAAGCGGACGTTAAGCGGAGCGTGCAGGCCGCGCTGGACAAGATGCGGATCCCGGAGCTGTCGGGCCGGTATCCCGGCGAGCTGTCCGGCGGGCAGCAGCAGCGCGTGGCGATCGCGCGCGCCATCGTGACGCAGCCGGATATCCTGCTGCTCGACGAGCCGCTCTCCAATCTCGACGCGAAGCTGCGGGTGGAGATGCGCGCCGAGCTCAAACGGCTGCATCAGGAGCTGAACACGACGATCGTCTACGTCACCCATGACCAGCACGAAGCGCTGTCGTTGTCGACGCGCGTCGCGGTGTTCTTCGGCGGCCGCATCGTGCAGACGGACAAGCCGCGGCAGCTGTACAAGCATCCGCGGACGCTGCAGGTCGCGGATTTTATCGGCAGCGGCGGCCTGCATGCGAACCGCCTGGAGGGCGTCATCGCGCAGGAAAGCGGACAGGCCTGGCTGAAGACGTCCGTCGCGGCGATCGCGCTGGGGGACTCTGGACTTGCGGCGCCGAAGGAAGTGGTGCTGACGATCAAGCCGGAGGACATCCGGCTGTACGACCGTCAAGGGCCGGATCGCGTGGCGGCCGAGGTGGAGGCGGTGTTTCCGTCCGGGGCGGAGACGCTCGTGCAGTTGAAAGCCGGGGGAGCCGCCATGATGGCGCGCGTCATCGGCGACGCGGACTATGAGCCGGGGACCGTGCTCTACGCGGACCTGCGCAAGGAACAAATGAATTTTTACGACAAACGGACGGGCATGCGGCTGGAAAACGTCGCGCCGATTATCGAACCTACTGGAGGATACGCATCATGAAAATCGATTTTCACATCCACGTGAAGCTTTCCAAGAAAACGAACTTCGAGCTCGAGCATTTCGCGAGCATGATCGACGAGGCAAAGGCGCAGGGATTGAACGCGATCACGCTGACCGAGCATTTCAACACGCACCGGTTCGAGGACGTGTACGGCACGCTCGATACGCTGTACCCGTGCAACGATCACTATTATAATGTAGATGGCTTTCGCATCTTCACGGGCATGGAGGTCGACGTCGCCGAAGGCGGGCATATTCTGGTTAGCGGGCCCAAGGACAAGCTGCTGGAGGTACGCGCGGCTTTGGACGGCCATACGGCGCCGGACCGTTTCATCGGACTCGCGCGGCTGTTCGAGCTCTGCGAGCCGCGCGGCATGATGGTCATCGGCGGGCATCCGTTCCGCGAATCGAACCCGCTGTGCCATATCGACCGCGAGCTGCTGCGCCGATTTGACGCCTTCGACTTGAACGGCAAGGATCTGCACGAGATCGGCATTCAGGAGAACATCGCGAAGGTGCTGACGCTTGGCGAGGAGCTCGGCGTTCCGGTCGTGGCAGGCAGCGACGCGCATCAGATGTTCCAAGTGGGCTGCGTATACAATGAGTTCGCCGGGCAGTTCGAGACCATCGCGGAGCTGAAGGCCGCGATCCGGGCGGGAGCGTACAAACGCGTGCTGTCGCCGTCGCTAGATCTGCAGGTGCGCGCGGCGAATCTGGTGAAGAAGCTGCTTAAGAAGAAGAAGGAAGTCGTCTGACCGCGTTGCGATCGGGACGATACACGCAGCGCAATCGGAAGCGGGGGAATCGGCATGGAAGCTTTTTTCACGGGCAGGAAATTCACGCGAGGCCATCAGCGCCTCGCCGATTATATAAGCAAGCACATGGACGATATTCCGTTCATGGTCGAAGAAGACTTGGCGCAGGCTTGCCAGGTCAGCATCTCCACCGTCTCGCGGTTCTGGGGGGAGATCGGCTGCCGGAACCTGAAGGATTTCAAGCAGCGGGTGAAGGACGAGGTGCTGCTCTCGCCGAGCCGCAAGCTGCAGTCGGCGTTCGCCAAAGTCGGCGGCGAGGATGGCGCGGGCGCGAGCGTGCTGGCGACGGCGGATTACCTGCGGCAATCGGCGGACCGTCTGGAGCAGTCGGCATTCGACGCGGCAGTCGCCTTGCTGAGCGAGGCGGGAACGGTGCATATCTACGGACCGGGCTCGGCCGAGTCGCTGACGGCGCTCATGGATTTCCGGCTGACCCGGTTCGGCTTCTCCGTCCGGCGGCTGGCACGCGGGGGGCATGAGTTGTTCGACCAGCTCATCCATGTGCGGGAGGGGGACGGCATCGTCGTCTTCGGCTTCGTCTCCGAATCGCCGGAGATGGCGGTGCTGCTCGATTTCGCCAAGGAACGCGGCTGCCGGACGCTGCTCATCACCGATCTCGTCGTCAGCGACATGCTGGCGAAGGCGGACGTGCAGCTCTACTCGGCCCGCGGCCAGCTGTGGGAGTTTCACTCCATGGTGGCGGCGGTCGCCGTCATCGAGACGCTCATCGTCGCGGTCGGCAAGCAGCGGGAGCGGCAGGCGCTGCACAACGGCGAGGAACTGCACCGGCTGCGCCGGCAGTATCAGAAGTGGCTGCCGAAGAACGTTTAACGGGGTGAATGCCGGGCGAGGAACCCGCGGGTAGGTCGGTCGCGGCCGTCAAGCCAAGCGAGCGCGTTGCCGAGCTTCTCCGTCAATGAAAAAGCAGCGGTCTAAGACATCTAAAAAGTCTTAGGCCGCTGCTTTTTTGAGGCGCAGCGTTCTGTAGGCAAAACCTTATTCATTTAGATACGCCAATACCTCATCTATGTATGTAACAAGGAAGCATGACGTATCCACAATCAAATGGCGAGCTTCGACAGGTCTCTTCATCCTGCTGTTTTCAACGGTTAATAAAGTACCCCTAACCTCATGAGGGACCTCGGAGACTTGGCTGATCAAGCGATCGCGGGTTTTCAATCTCCGATCCCTTTCCTTATTGTCACTCAGAAAGCATTCCACGTATTTATAGTTCGCTTGATATTTCTGAGATAGCCTCATGCCTTTCTCTATTAGCTCGGCATATAAACACGGACTATCCAGAATCACGTTATGACCTGACGAAAGATAATACTCGACCAATGACCAATCGACATCATAGGCTATTTTTCCTGCCGTTTTGGGATCGAGCGCGGCTTCCATCGCATGCATGAACGCCGATTTAACGATGTCGTGATCAACAACGACGGCACCTGTGTTTTTTGATATTTCCTTCGCTAGCGTAGACTTTCCGGAACCGGGGTAACCGGACATTTGCAGAAAAAACATCACTATCTCCTCCTGCTATAATAAGGGCGCCTTTATTTTACCATAATCATACATATGCCGTTCCTACAGCCATGGAAAATGGATCGTTAGAGGAATATCATATTTTTCCTAATATGGTATGTTTGTATCAAACGTCCATAGGAGGTAATACGATGAATCGCCGGTTTATCCTGCTCGTTTGCGGATTTTTGGTGCTAACGCTGCTACTGCCCTTCCAGGCTGCCGCCGCCGGGGCCGGCTCCGAAACCTTGCTTAACCGGTTCGGAGGGACGATACTCGACTTTGACGGAAGCCGTATCGTTTGGGATCAAAGCGGAAACAAGGTGCTCTGGCAGTACGATCGGACGAACGGAAAAAACGTCAAGATTTACGATGCCACAGGGTCCGATTACAATATAGGCAAAGCAAGGCTGACGGCCGAGGGCGTGGTGTTTTCCTTGGACGGATGGCCCCTGCGGACGCAGTATTGGAAGGACGGCAACGTTCGGCAGATCGGGGAAGGAAAGGCATTCTATGATGCCAAAGGGAATTTCGCGGTTATGGGCGATACGGTCGCGAATGTAACTACGGGCGAATCCCGTTCCTTGCCGAGCAAATATTATTTGAACGGCGGCTTGGATCTGTCGGCTAACGGAATGGCGGTGTACACGTCCCCGACTTACATATCCAACCTCTACCAGTCGTTTCCCGACGGTGCGACGACGATATCCGTGCCGCCATCGCCCAACTACTTTACCTACTCCGGGGCGCTGACGGACGGAAAAAGCACCATCTACCAAGTACTCATGTGGTATAGCCACAGTTATTCCAAGTGGTCGCTTCGCGTTCGCGGCGCCGATGGCGGGATTACCTCGTTGGCCATTAATCCGTGGGACGCGGATTATTTTGAAAACCCGAGAGAATCGTACCAGATCAACAACGGCTGGATTGCCTACAAGGAGTACAACAAGGAAATCGATCGTTGGATCTTGTACGTCCGCTCGCCGGAGGGCGTGACGAAACAGGTGTACGTCACGCCGTTCTGGTGGGAATGGAGAAGCGTGCCCTTGTCTATCAAGCAATTGGGAGCGGACGGCACGTTAGCCTATGC
Source organism: Paenibacillus sp. J22P277 (assembly GCF_059383675.1). Taxonomy (NCBI): domain Bacteria; kingdom Bacillati; phylum Bacillota; class Bacilli; order Caryophanales; family Paenibacillaceae; genus Paenibacillus; species Paenibacillus sp. J22P277. The sequence goes on along the minus strand of NZ_JBXENS010000002.1, from coordinate 832,778 downwards.
GTATAAAGGCACCACCTATATCTCTTCGCCGGAGGGCAAGCAGCTATACGCTTCCGGCAACCAGGGAGAGGTCGCGTACCGGGAGCATGTCTTCGCCGGCCCGGGAGGAAGCGAATACAGATACGGCTCATGGTACCGTCTTGACGGCGCTTCGTTGTACGGCATTCGATTAAACTGATGCGGTCGGAAACCATGGCAGAGACAAATAACGAACATCCCGCGAGCCTGCGCTCGCGGGATGTTTTTTGCGTGTCGCGAAGGACGGCTGCCGAACCGGATAGGGAGCATGAAGGGGCATGACGACAGCCGACGGTTCATTGACGGTGACGGCGATCGGTGACGACGAGACAAGCTTTCTCCCGATCGCTTCGCCGAGAACCGAGCCGCGCGTTCGTCTATTCCACGCCCGGCGCCGCGCCTTCCGGCCGTTCCCGGCGCGGATTCAGCCGATACTGCTTCGGGCTGACGCCGTAATACGCGGTGAAATGGCGGGTGAACGGATGGATCGACGGGTAACCGAGCCGCTCGGCGATCGCCGTGATGCTGAGCTCGCTCTCCTGGAGCAGGTGGAGCGCGCGTCTCATCCACAGCCGGTGCTGGTACGCCTTGGGCGTCATGCCCGTCTCGCGCAGGAACAGTTCGTGGAAATACGTCCGCTTGAGACCGCATAGCGTCCACCACTGCTCGACCGTTTCGCGGCGCTCCGGGTTCGTCTCCAGCTGCTCCAGCAGGCGGAGAATCCGGTAATCCCGCGGCTGGCGCGTATGGACGGCGTTATGCCAGCTGAGCATCCAGGCGTACAGCAGGCTGTTGACCGTCTCGTTCCGGTAGAGGCTCAGCTCGTTGTTCAGCCGCACGATATGCAGGAACGCATCGTACAGATGCGGATAAGGCTGCAGCGAGAAGGCGCCAGGCAGGGCATCCAGCTCGGCGCAAGGCTCCGTCGCCGCCGTTTCGGGCAGCCGGAACGGGTTCGGCGCGTAGATAAAGGTCCGGTGCAAGGACACGGGAGCGCGGTTATCCCACAGGTCGCAATACAGGTTATGGGAAGCGAGCGGATGCTCCGGCGAGATATGGAACGCATGCGGCTGGCCGGGACGAAGAAAGATCAGCGTGCGCTTCTCGATGGGGTAGCGCGCGCCTTCGATCTCCATCTCGCCCGGTCCGTCCGTGAAGAGATGGAAGGCATAGACGCTGCAGACGCGAAGCGCCTCGTTGGAGCTTCCGTCATAGCGGTAAGGCATGGAATCGCCGACGAACGGCGTCAGCTCCGCCAAGGTTTTCATAACGCATTCCTCCGCGAACATGGTAGTCATATCCGGACGAGAATACCGGATGAATCGTCAACTTTTTGGATGGGCGAACAAATACGGATTTCAACGTCCATGATACGATAAACGGACAGGGAAGAAAAGACGCGCCATGCCGGCCCGCGGATGCGCAGCCTCGGCAGCGTGCATGCAAGAGGAGGGGATAGCCATGCGGTTTGCGGGGCAAATCGTGCTGGTGACCGGCGGCGGCTCGGGCATCGGCGAGACGAGCGCGCTGAGCTTCGCCGCAGAGGGGGCCTCAGTCGTCGTCGCCGACTGGAACGAAGCGGACGGCCAGCGGACGGCAGAGCGGATCAATGCGCAACAACCCGCGAGGGAGGACGGACGTCCCCGCGCGATCGCGGTCCGCACGGACGTCTCCCTCGAGGCGGACGTGCGGAAGCTGATCGAGACGGCGATCGAGACCTACGGCAGGCTCGACGTGCTGTATAACAACGCCGCGGTCATTCATCCGGGGCTGCTTGAGCATATCGGGGAAAACGCTTTCGACCGGCTCATGGCCGTGAACGTGAAAGGCGTCTACCTCGCGATCAAGCATGCGATCCCCCATCTGCGCGCGACGAAGGGACGGATCGTCAACATGTCGTCGCTCGGCGGCCTGACGGGCCAGGCGAGCAATCCGGTTTATGCGGCTTCCAAGGGGGCCGTCATCGCCATGACCAAGTCGCTCGCGCTCGATTACGCGCCGGACGGGGTACGCGTCAACTGCCTGTGCCCGGCTGGGGTCTCGACGCCACTGCTGAACGCATGGGTGCGGCGGCAGGCGGACCCGGCGCAGGCGGAGCAGGCGCTGCGCGACATGCATCCGCTCGGCCGCCCGGCGACGCCGGAGGAGATCGCGGACGCGGTGCTGTTTCTCGCGAGCGGCCAGTCGGCGTTCATCACAGGCGCGGCGCTGCCCGTCGAAGGCGGCGCTTCTTTAGGCTATTAATGTTTAAGGCCGCGAAGGAAATACGAGCGACACCTATTCACCGGCATAACATTACATGCGGCATCCATCCAACCCAACGAAAAGAGGTTATTTACATGCTCATTACCAAAGTCGAAACCTTCGTGCTTCACGTGCCGATTACACCGCCGATTACCGATGCCATCAACGTCGCCACCCACTGGGGTTTGTCCGGCGTGCGGATCTTCACCGACGAAGGCATCACGGGCTGCGGCTATACGGGCACCTGCGCGTTCGGCGACGAGATGATCGTCGACACGATCGACCGCTATTACGCGCCGGAGCTGATCGGCAAGGACCCGTTCATGGTCAAGGAGCTGTGGGATACGATGCGCTTCGGCAAGATGCATTGGATCGGACGCGCCGGCGTGACGCACATGGCGCTCGCGGCCGTGGACATCGCGCTCTGGGACATCATGGCGAAGGCGTCGAACAAGCCGCTCTGGCAGTACCTCGGCGGACACAAGAGCAAAGGCATCAAAGCCTACAACACGAACGGCGGCTGGCTGAACTGGTCGAAGGAGCGCTTGCTGAAGGACGTCGTCGAGATCGTCGAGCAGGGCTTCGCGGGCGTCAAGATCAAGGTCGGCCGGCCGGATCCGCGCGAGGATTACGACCGCGTCAAAGCGGTGCGCCAAGCCATCGGCGACGACCCGATCTTCATGATCGACGTCAACCAGCAGTGGAACATCAACACGGCGATGACGTGGGGCAAGCGCCTCGAGGAGTTCGACTTGTTCTGGCTGGAAGAGCCGCTGAACCCGGACGACATCATGGGCCACAAGAAGCTCGCGGACGAGCTGAACGTCCCGATCGCGCTGGGCGAGCACGTATACAATAAATACGCGTTCCGCGATTATATCCATAACGGCGCGCTGGAATACTGCCAGGTCGACGTAACGCGCGTCGCGGGCGTCACCGAATGGCTGCAGGTGGCGGGACTCGCCGCCGCGTACGACGTGCCGGTCTGCCCGCATGTCGGCGACATGGGGCAGATCCACCAGCATCTGGTGGCCGCGACGCCGGGCGCGTTCATGCTGGAGTACATCCCGTGGATCCGCCATATCTTCGAGGAACCGGCGACGATCGAGAACGGCTTCTACGTGCTGCCGCAAATGCCGGGCGCATCCACGGATATCATTCCGAAATACTTCAATGAATATCGGGTGCGCTAAGATGAGCGGGATGAAATTGACCTTTATCGGCCCGGCGGACGGATGGAAGCAGGGGCTGCCGCTCGGCAACGGCCGCCTCGGCGCGGTCGCGCACGGCGGCGGCGCCGGCGAGACGTGGTGCGTGACGGAAGCGACCTATTGGTCGGGCCAAGCCGAGCCGCCCGCAACGCCGTCGCGCGGCAAGGCCGACGTGGCCGCGATGCGCGAGCTCTTCTACGCCGGCGATTATGCCGCCGGCGAAGAGATGGCGAGCCGGCTGCTGCAGGCGGAGAAAGGGAATTTCGGCACGAACCTGTCGCTGTGCGACGTCGTGCTGTCCTTCGGCGGAGGCGTGCAAGCCGGGGTTGCAGGCACAGGTCTCGTGCGCGAGCTGAATCTGGAGGAGGCGCTCTACAGCGCCGATTTCGCCAGCCCCGGATCACCGGGCGTCTGCCGCGAGCTGTTCGCCTCGCATCCCGACAACGTGCTCGCCGCGCGGCTTTGGAGCGGCGCGGACTCCGCGGGCGGCGTGACGTTCGCGCTCCGGCTGGAAGGACGGACGGATCGCTTCGCCGTCGAGGCTTCGGGCGAAGGCATGCTGGCGTTCGAAGGCCAGGCGACGGAAACGATGCACAGCGACGGCACCTGCGGCGTTCGCGCGCGCGGCGCGGTCAAAGTCGTCGCGCGCGGCGGCTCGGTCGCGGCGGCGGACGGGGCGATCGTCGTGGACGGCGCCGACGAAGCCTATGTCTATTTCGCCGTGGAGACGGACTATCTCCAGCCGGACGGCTCATGGGCGCAGGCCGCCGCGGGCCGGGCGGAAGCGGCGGCGGCGAAGGGCTACGCGGCGATCCGCGCGGCGCATATCGCCGATTACCGTTCGCTGTACGCGCGGGTCGAAGCCGACTTCGGCGATTCCGGCGCTTCGGCGCTGCCGCTCGGCGAACGGACGCGGCGCCTTCGCGAAGGCCATGACGATCCGCAGCTGTTCGCGCTGTTCTTCCAATACGGCCGCTACCTGACGATTGCCGGCTCGCGCGCGGATTCGGCGCTCCCGATGCATCTGCAGGGCATCTGGAACGACGGCGAAGCGAACCGGATGGCGTGGAGCTGCGACTACCATCTCGACGTCAACACGGAGATGAACTATTACCCGACGGAAGCCGCGAACCTGGCGGAGTGCCACGTGCCCTTGATGCGCTACGTCGAGCGGCTGGCGGAAGCGGGCCGGGCGACGGCGCGGGCGTATTACGGCAGCGAGGGTTGGGTCGCACACGTGTTCTCGAACGCATGGGGCTTCACGTCGCCGGGCTGGCATTACTCGTGGGGCCTCAACGTCACGGGCGGATTGTGGATCGCGAACCAGCTGCGCCTCCATTACGAATATAGCCTCGACGAGCGGTTCCTGCGCGATACGGCGTATCCGGTGCTGAAGGAAGCGGCGCGCTTCTATCTGGACTACATGACGGTGCATCCGGAATACGGCTGGCTCGTGACGGGACCTTCGAATTCGCCGGAGAACAGCTTCTACGCCGCCGGCAGCGCGGAGCGGTCCTACACGCTCTCGATGGGGCCGACGATGGATCAGTCGCTTATCCGCGATTTGTTCGAATTCTGCGCCGAGGCCAGCGAGCGGCTGGGCGCGGACGAAGCGCTGCGGGAACGGCTCCGCGGGGCGATCGCCCTGCTGCCGCCGCTGCGGGTCGGCGCGAACGGCGGGCTGCAGGAGTGGCTGAAGGATTACGGCGAAGCGCAGCCGGACCACCGGCACTTGTCGCATCTGTACGGCTTGTACCCCGGCAGTCAGATCACGCCGCAGGGCACGCCGGAGCTGAGCGAAGCGGCGCGCAAGACGCTGACCTCGCGGATGCGGGACGAAGGGCTCGAGGACGTGGAATTCACGCTCGCGCTGTTCGCGGCGAATTTCGCCCGGCTGCATGACGGCGTCCGCGCCTACGACCAGCTCTCCTACCTGATCGGCGAGCTCTGCTTCGACAACCTGCTTACGTATTCCAAGGCGGGCATCGCCGGGGCGGAAACGAACATCTTCGTCGCGGATGGGAACTTCGGCGGCGCGGCGGCGATCGCGGAGATGATCCTGCAAAGCCATGCCGGCGAGATTCATCTGCTGCCCGCGCTGCCGGAGCAATGGCGCACGGGACGGATGACGGGGCTGCGCGCGAAGGGCAACGCCCAGGCCGATCTGGTCTGGCGGGACGGCGAGCTCGTCGAAGCGACGATCCATGCGTTCGCGCCGCTTCGGACCGTCGTGCGCTACGGCGGCCATGCGCTGCCGGTCGCGCTCGAGGCGGGCGGCAGCCGGCGGTTCGAGCGCGGCGCGTTCTTGTCCGGCGAGCAGGCGGAATAGACCGATGGCGGGCAACCGCAGGCGTTTTCTCGCGCCCGCGGTTGTTTTTGCTTTTGTATCCGGGATTGCATAAGACGGGACAGGCGATATAATGGATGAGACACGGAAAGTAGGGGGAACGACGCGTGAGCAGGCATTCCAGGATTTTTCGCAGCTTCTTGATATCATATATCGTGATCCTGATTATTCCGAGCTTGGCCGGATACATGTCTTATCGCACATCGATCGCCGTGACGCAATCCATCTCCATCGAGAACAGCGTGACCCAGCTCCAGAAGAGCCAGCAGATGCTCGAGCGGCGGATGGCCGAGGTCGAAGGCTTCACGCGGCAGCTGGCGCTCAATCAAGACCTGTACGTGCTGATGAACGAGAAGCAGGGCGACGGGGACGGCAATGTCTACGGCATTTGGAAAATCATGAAGGAGGTCATGGTGTTCAGCCAGACCAATGATTTTCTGAAGAACTATTACATTTACCTGCGCAATTATAATGTCGTGCTGACGCCGGGCTCGGCCTACTTCAGGCCGGAGCATTATTACGAGAACGCGCATTATGCCGACATGGATTTCGCCCAGTGGCAGACGACGCTGCTGAACCAAACGCACAGCCGCGAAGTTTTGCCGCTGATGCCTTTTACTTTGAACGGCGCGCAAACTTCCGTTATCTCGTACATGCAATCGCTTCCATTAGACAGCTTCGGCAAGCAATCGCCCGCGACGGTCGTCGTGCTGATCGATCAGAAGACGATCGCGAGCCTGCTCTCGGGCGTGAAGGACCGCTACGGCGGATGGACTTACGTCAGCGACGAACACGGGAATGCGGTCAGCATGTCCGGCATCGGCGAGGACGATATCCAGGCGATCAACGCCGACGGCGCTTTCGATGCGACAAAGCAGAGCCAGTTCTACCACGACGATCTCGTCATTACGACCCGCTCGGCCTCCACGGGCTGGGTGTACAGGGCCGGCATCCCGCGGAAGGCGCTGATGGAAAACGCGAACACGATCAAATACATCTCCTGGTCGGTCACCGGCGCGGCGCTGCTGATCGGCTTGGTCGTCGGCTGGTTCCTCTCGCACCGGAACAGCGCGCCGATCAACCGCCTGCTCGGCGTCGTGCGGGAGCAGTTCGGCAAGGACGAGCCGATCGGCCGCAACGCCTACGACTTCCTGCAGGGGAACATCTCGACCATCATCTCGAGCAACCGGGTGCTCGAGCAGGAGCTGAACCGGCAGCTGCCGCTCATCCGCGACGCGTTCCTGAGACGGCTGATCGCGGGCGAATTCCAGACTCGCGAGGAGATCCAAGCCGCCGCGGCCCAAGCCGATACGGGCCTGACGCTGCGCACGGGCTATGTCGGCATTCTGCACGTGCACGGCTACGCCGGGCTCGATACCGTCGAGATCCTGAACGAGCTCAGCGCCGCGAGGCTGCTCCTGAAGCAGAGCCTGCGCGACGTCGACGGCCGGATTCTCATGACCGACCTCGGGTCGGACCGGGTCGTCGCGATATTCGCGTGCGCCGAGGAGGCAGCGGACGAGCCGCCGTCCCGGGACGGCATTCAGGCGGCGCTCGATCCGTTCGCGGCGTTCATGTTCAGCGAATACAAAATCACGGTGACCGGCTCCTTCGGCGATCCGTTCGCCTCCGACATGGAAGTCAGCCGCTCGTACGAGCAGGCGAAGGAAACGATGGGCTACGCCGATTACATGCAGCGGAAGGGTTTCCTCTGGTATGCGGATATCCGCCAGGAGAGCACGACGTACTATTATCCGCTCGACATGGAACTGCGGCTCATCAGCACGATTCGCGCCGGGGAAGAGGACGAGGCGAAGCGCATCGTACAGTCCGTCATGCAGCAAAATACGGAAGACCGCGAATTGTCGCCGGAGATGGCGAACCAGCTGATCGGCGAGCTGAAGGGCACGCTGCTGAAGCTGCTCGACCAGAAGGCGTTCGCGGAATCCGAGCATTTCGAAGACGCGAAGAACCGCATCATGGAGATTCAGTTGACGGGCTCGATCGAAGCCATCCGAAGCGAGCTCTACGGCATCATCGAGGCGATGTGCGGGATGATCACGAGCAAGAAGAACGACCTGCACATCCGGACGGTGGAACAGATCAAGCAATTCGTCGCCGAGCAATTTTCCGATGCCGATCTGACGCTGTACCGGATCGCGGAGCAGGCCGAACGGCCGGAGAAATACATCTCGCAATTGTTCAAGGAAGTGACGGGTACGAATTTGTCCGATCATCTGGAGAAGGTGCGGATGGACAACGCCGCGAAGCTGCTGCGGGACAAATCGCTTACCGTGGACGAGATCGCCGTGCAGGTCGGCTACAACAGCTCGCACTCGTTCCGCCGCGCCTTCAAGCGGGTCATGGGCGTGGCGCCGAGCGCCTTCCGGCAGTCGTTCGACTGACCGCAGGCACCCGAGCGAATCCGCCGCGCGCCGGCGGCTTGCCCGCAAAAGCCGGCCCGGCCAGAACGCGACAACCAAGCATTTCAACTAACCAAGAGCCGGACATAGGCAAGAAAGGAGCTTTCACGCTCATGAAGCTACGCCTTATCTTATCCATTCTCATGATCGGCATGCTGCTGAGCGCATGCTCCTCGTCGCCTGACGAACCTCCGGAGCCGTCTCCGCAGACGGGGGCGATCCCCATCAGCGTCTTCGCGCAGCAGGACGTGGGACAGAATCTGCAGACGAACGCGTTCTCGCGCTACCTGGAGCAAACGTACGGCGTCGATTTCAACTGGGAGGCGATCCCGTACGAAGGCGCCAAGGAGAAACGCCAAATCTCGCTCGCAAGCGGCAGCTATGCCGATACCTATATCCTGACCGCGTATATCGACCAATTCTCCAAGGCGGAGGAGCTGCGTTACGGCAAGCAGGGCATCTTCCTGCCGCTGAACGGCCTGATCGACAAGTACGCGCCGCATATCAAGGCGGCATTCGAAGAGAACGCCGCGCTGCGGGAGCTCAATACCGCGCCGGACGGGAATATTTACGGCCTGGTCAGCTTCAGCGAATGCTTCCACTGCTCGTACCCGAACAAAATGTGGCTGAACTCGGTCTGGCTGGACAAGCTCCATCTGGCGATGCCGAAGACGACGGCGGATTTCAAGCGCGTGCTGGAAGCGTTCAAGACGCAGGACCCGAACGGCAACGGGGAGGCGGACGAGATTCCGCTCAGCGGCTCGACCGAGGATTTCGGCGTGCACATCGTGCCCTTCCTCATGAACGGATTCATCTACGACGACGACCGCGACTATCTGATGCTGAAGGGCGGCAAGGTCGACTCCGCGGCGAACAAGCCGGAATGGAAGGAAGGCCTCGCCTACATCAAGTCGCTTTACGATGAAGGTCTGATCGATCCCGGCGCGTTCACGCAGAGCGCCGAAGCGTACAAGAAGCTCGGCGACAACGAGAGCGTGGCAATTCTCGGGGCGGGCGCGGGCATGCATCCCGAGATCTTCGTCGGGGGCGAGACCGGCAGCAACCGCTCGCGCAACTACGCGCCCGTCCCGCCATTGACCGGTCCGCATGCCGCTTACGCCGTGCATGACGAGGGCGGCATCAACCCGGGAGCGAAGTTCGTCATCACGAACAAGGCGACGCCGGAGGCGCAGATCGCGCTGATCAAGATGATCGATTACATCTACACGCCGGAAGGCCAGATCCACGCGGAGTCCGGGGAAGAAGGCGTCGGCTGGCGCAAGCCGGAGCCGGGCGAGCAGGCGCTTGGCAAAGACGTCAAGCCGTTGTTCGCCGGCCTGGTGACCAAGGAAGGCGCGCCGCCGAACAATTCCGGCTGGGTCGGCACCGGTCATTTCTACATGCCGAAGTCGTACCGGGACAGCTGGGTGCAGGGAACGGACATGTATGCGCCGAACGGGTACGAGCGCCGCTTGCAGGCGGCGACGCAGCTGTACGCCGGCAAGGAGCCGAAGGAGCTGTTCCCGGCCTGGGACGTCTGGGTCGACGAGGCCGACGCGCAGCGGGCGAGCATGCTGGAGACGAATCTCAAAAATTACATCGATCAAAATACGCTGCAGTTCATCACCGGCGTGCAGAATCTGGACACGGGCTGGGATACCTACGTCAACGGTTTGGACGACATGGGACTGCCCGCGTACCTGTCCATTTTGCAAAAAGGCTACGACGTCTATCTCCACAACCGCAGCAAATGATGCAGGACCCCGAACCGCCAAGGCGGCGATCGGGGTTCTTTTTCGTTCCTGGGCGTCGATTAACGTTTTTACAGTTGAAAGGGTTTTCACCGATTTATGGGAGCCAAAGGGCCGTTTTTCATGAAAAGGGCTGAAAATGGCCGTCATACGGGCGATTGTCCCCCGAAAATCAGCTGAAATGTACGCTCGAAACCCCAAATGTACCTATTCGAAAACCCGCTCCGGACGCTAATATCGTTCATGTGGAAAGCGCTATCATGCATCGCCTTGATTCATGCATCATCGCTTCGTGCATCATTGGATTCGCCTGGGAGGGATTGTTCTGAACGTGGAAATGGCAGTAGAGAAACCGGCGAAGACGCCGGCCAAGCGGAGCAGAGGGAAATTGTCCGGCGCCGCGGCGAGAAGCTTCGCCAAACACTGGCAGCTGTACCTGATCGTGACGCCGCCGCTTTTGTTCTTCTTTATATTCAAGTATTACCCTATGCTGAACGCGGTGCTCGCCTTCAAGGACTACAACGTCATCAAGGGGATCTGGGGCAGCCCCTGGGTCGGCACGAAGAACTTCAAGCTGTTCTTCGATAACCCGATCTTCTGGGATTTGATCAAGAACACGGTGTACTTAAGCGGGTACCTGCTTCTCGCGGGCTTCCCGATACCTATTCTGCTCGCGCTCATGCTGAACGAGGTGCGAAGCAATAAATTCAAGCGGGTCGTGCAGCTCGTCACGTTCGCCCCGTATTTCATCTCCACGGTCGTCATGGTGTCGATCATCATGCTGTTCCTGGCGCCGCGGCTCGGTTTCGTCAACGTCATCATGAATCATTTCGGGCTCGACTCGATCAACTTCCTCGGAGAGCCGGGCATGTTCCGCTCGATCTACGTCTGGTCGGACATCTGGCAGACGGCGGGCTATTCCGCGGTCATCTATCTGGCGGCGCTCGCGGGCATCGATCCGACCTTGTACGAGGCGGCGAAGGTGGACGGCGCGTCCCGGTTCCAGAAGATCTGGAACGTCGATATCCCGGGCATCCTCCCGACCATCGTCATCGTGCTCATCCTGAACGTGGGCAACATCATGGCGATCGGTTTCGAGAAGGTGTACCTGCTGCAAAATCCGCTCAACCTCGGCAATTCCGAAATCATCTCGACGTACGTGTACAGCATCGGCCTCTTGAACGCCAACTACAGCTTCGCGACGGCGGTCGGTTTGTTCAACTCGGTCATCAATCTCGTGCTGCTCGTGCTGGTCAACGGTCTGGCCAAACGGCTGACGAACAATAGTCTGTGGTAGAAGGAGCCTGAAACGAATGACAACGACAACGATGAAGCGAAAGATAAGGGAATCGGCAGGCGACCGGACGCTCATGTTCGTCATCTATGCGGTTCTGACGATCGTCCTGATCGCCGTGATATACCCGCTGATCTATATCCTGAGCAGCTCCATCAGCAGCCCGGCGGCGGTGACCTCCGGCAAAGTATGGCTGTGGCCGGTAGACATCTCGTTCAAGGGCTTCAAGACTTTGTTCGAGACCCCGACGATCATGCGGGGCTACGGCAACTCGCTTTTCTACACGGCGGCGGGCACGTTCATCAGCGTGGCGCTTACCGTCATGCTGGCTTATCCGCTGTCCCGCAAGACGTTCTTCGGACGCAGCCCGATCATGATGATCATTACCTTCACGATGATTTTCAGCGGCGGCCTGATTCCGACGTATATGGTCGTCAAGAGCTTGCATCTGATCGATACCCGCTGGGCTTTGCTCATTCCGAACGCCATCTGGGTGTGGCAGGTCATCATCGCGCGGTCCTTCTTCCAGTCGTCCATCCCGGACGAGCTGATCGAGGCGAGCGAGATCGACGGCTGCAGCGACCTGCGCTTCATGGGGAGCGTCGTGATCCCGCTGTCGAAGCCGATCTTGGCGGTGCTCGTGCTCATGTACGCGGTCGGCCAGTGGAACGCTTATTTCGATGCGCTGATCTACCTGAAGTCGGCAAAGCTGTTCCCGCTGCAGCTCGTGCTGCGAAGCATCATCATCCAGAACAATAGCACCGGCATCATGGACGCGATGAAACAAGTCGAGCGCCAACAGCTCGCCGAGCTGCTCAAGTACGCGCTGATCGTGGTGGCCACGCTGCCGATCTTGATTATTTATCCGTTCGTGCAGCGCTTCTTCGTCCAGGGGATGCTGGTAGGTTCGGTGAAAGGCTGATTGCCGGCCTTTCCCTCCGGCTCTCCGGCCGGATCCCATTGAAAGGGGAGATGTACATGTAAGGTGGGGGTTGCGCTGTCATCATTCATACAAACAAAAGGGAGCGATCAAATTGAAAAAGAGAATCGGAAGCACACTCGCCGTTCTAGCGGCGTGCAGCATGATCCTGGCTGCTTGCGGCGGTAATAACGCGGGCAACAACGGGGCCAACAATGCGGGCAATGCCGCCGCAAACGGCGGCAACGCCACGCAGGCAGCGGACAATGGCGGCAACGCGCCGGCAGCCACCGAACCGACGCCGGTCAAAATCTTCTCCATCCAAGAGACGAACATCGACCTGCCGACGAATAAGTTCACGACCTTCATCCAAGACAAGCTCAACGTCAAGATCAATTGGGAAATGAACCCGACCGACGGCGCGAAAGAAAAACGCCAAATCTCCCTCGCGAGCGGCGACTATCCGGATGCCTACATGCTGCCGGCGTACATCGACCAATTCTCGCAATCCGACGTGCTCAAATACGGCAAGCAAGGCGTGCTGCTGCCGCTGAACGACCTGATCGACCAATACGCGCCGAACATCAAGGCGGCGATGGATTCCGACCCGGAATTGAAAGCGTTTAACACGGCGCCGGACGGCAACATCTACGGCTTGGTCGCGTATTCCCAGTGCTTCCACTGCTCGTACCCGAACAAAATGTGGCTGAACACGTCGTGGCTCGACAAGCTCGGCCTGCAAATGCCGAAAACGACGGATGATTTCAAGAAAGTGCTGGAGGCCTTCAAAACGAAGGATCCGAACGGCAACGGCAAAGCGGACGAAGTGCCGCTGAGCGGTTCGATCGAGGACTTCGGCGTACGTCTCGTTCCGTTCCTCATGAACGGCTTCGTCTACGACGACGACCGCAACTACCTGAACCTGACGAACGGCAAAGTGGAATCCGCCGCGACCAAACCCGAATGGAAAGAAGGCTTGCAGTACATCAAATCGCTGTACGACGAGAAGCTGATCGATCCGGGCGCCTTCACGCAAAATGCCGAAGCGTTCAAGAAAATCGGCGAAGCCGATACGCAAATCCTCGGCGCCGGCGCGGGCATGCACCCTGCCATCTTCGTCAGCATCGACAAAGGCAACAAATATTCCAAAGACTACAATCCGGTACCGCCGCTCCAAGGACCGCATGCGCAATACGCGACGCATGACGCAGGCGGCGTAGCGCCGGGCGCGAAATTCGTCATCACGAACAAAGCAAGCAAAGAAGCGCAAATCGCCTTAATCAAAATCGTCGACTACATGTTCACGCCGGAAGGCCAAACCAACGGCGCAACGGGCATGGAAGGCATCGACTGGGAGAAGCCGGGTCCGGACGACGTGGCCCTCGGCGAAGGCGTGCAGGCGCAATTCAAACCGATCCAGGCCGTCGAAGGCGAAGCGCCGCATAACGCGGGCTGGAGCGGCGTAGCCCACTTCTACATGCCGAAATCCTACCGCGACAGCTTCGTGCAAGCGACGGACATCTACGAATCGACGGGCTACGAGCGCCGCCTGTACAACGCGACGCTGCTGTACCAAGGCCATGAGCCGAAGGAATTGTTCCCGGCTTGGTCCGTATGGATCGATCCGTCCGAGATGGACGAAGCCAGCATGCTGCAAACGAACATCAAGAACTACATCGAGCAAAACGAGCTGCAATTCATCACGGGCAACAAAGATCTGAACAAGGATTGGGACGCGTACGTGAAAGGCCTGCAAGACCTGAAGCTGGATCGTTACCTCGAGATCCTGCAAAAAGCTTACGACTCTTCCACCCAAAAGTAAGACTATCCGGGAGCGCGGGGCGTTCTGGCAAGCCAGAACGCCTTTCGCTTGCCTTTGTCGCCCCAAGGAAGAGGCATGACAGGAGGACGATTACGCATGAACGCATGGCAACAAGCGATGGCCCACGCGATCCGGTACGATCGTCCGGCGGCTACGTTCTTCGAGGGCGCGCTGCTCGGCAACGGCGGTCTCGGCGCGGTCGTCACGACCCGTCCAGACGCGATCGTCGTTCATTTCGGCCATAACGACGTCTGGGACATCCGCATCGCGGAGAACAACAAGGAGCGAATCGGCGATTTCGAAAGCATTTTCGCCCGCCTGAAGGAGATTCCCTCGCACTATGCGTCGCTCAAGGAAGACGATTGGTACCGCGACTACGTGGAGATGGCCGGCGAAAACTATACCTTCCCCTACCCGCGTCCGATGCCTTGCGGTTCGCTGCTGCTCGGGTTCGACCGGCGCGAGGTGGAGGTGCTGGGCCACGCGCTGCATGTACATAACGGCCTCTGCGAGATCCGATTGTTGATCGGCGGGCAGCCGGCGACGCTGCGCGTGTTCGTGGAGCAGGGACAGGACGTATTGTGGGCGGCCTTCGACCAGCCGGCGGTTGGCGATGGCGATGTTCGCGCAGCCTGGACGTTGGCGTCGGTCTTTAACCGGATGAAGCTTATTCCCGATCCGGAGACGCCGGGCGACATCCCGTCGCCGCAGCCCTTTCTGGACGAGACGTCCGCGCGGCTGTCGTTCCGGCAAACGCTTCCCTATGCGAACGGCGCGTCGGGCGGCGGGGAAGATCGCTCCCGCGATCGGGCATTCCGGTTGTCGGCGAGCATGGGCGAGACGAGTTCCGTGCGGAAGCCCGGCGGAGACTGGGAAGGCGCGGTCGAAGCGCCGGCATCGGGCTTTGTCGTTCGCGTGCAGCTGGAGCAAGGATTGGATGCCGACGTGCCCGCTGTCGCGCACGATACGGAATCCGCGTCGCTGCCTCGCATGGAAGAAGCCTTCGACCAGGCGGAAGCCAGCTGGCGTGATTACTGGGACCGTTCGGGCGTCAAGCTCGAGGATGCCGCTTTGGAGCAGGCATGGTACCGGAATCTCTATTTTTACAATTGTTCCGTAAGCGCTTCCCACACGTGTCCCGGCCTGTTCGCGAATTGGAGCTACGGCAAGATCGGCTCGGAATGGCATGGCGACTACCACATGAACTACAACACGCAGCAGCCGTTCTGGCTGGCATTCTCGAGCAACCACGTCGAGAAGCATCTCGCCTACGTCGGCATGGTCGATCTCATCCTGCCGGTCAGCCGGAAGTGGGCGCGGGAGTATTACGGCCTGCGCGGCGCGTATTATCCGCATTCCGCGTATCCGGTCGAGATGACGATGATGCCGTATCCGGTGCCGCATTGGGGCTGGGAGATTTGCGAGACGCCGTGGACGGTGCAGAGCCTCTGGTGGCACTACCTGTACACGATGGACAAAGGGTTTCTGGAAACGCGCGCCTTCGTGCCGATCCGCGAAGCGGTGCTGTTCATGGTCGATTACATGAAGCGCCCGGAAGCGAGCGGCGCGGCATGGGGCGACGACAAGTACCATATCTTCCCGACCGTCGTGCCGGAGCTCTACGAGCTGACGCCGGGCTTCGCGAAGAACAGCGACTGCATCGTCGATCTGACGTTGACGAAGTTCCTGTTCCGGGCCTTCAAGGACGCCTGCGCGGCGCTGGACCGCAGCGACGCGGAAGCCGATCTGTTGGCCGAGACGGAGGAAGTGTTGGCGCGTTTCCCGGCCTATCCGACGGCGGAATCGCGGCGCGGCACCGTGTTCGTGTCGATGCCCGGCGAGGATCCGGAAGTCGTCTACAACGTGCCGAACGGCATAACGACGATTTTTCCCGGCGAGGACCACGGCCTGCATTCCCCGGCGGACGAGTACGCGATCGCGGTCAATTCGTACCGCAATCACCGCAACGAGGGCGGCAACGAGCTGGTGTTCTACGCCATGGCCGGCGCGCGGCTCGGACAGCTCGACCTGGAGCGCTTCAAGCGCCAGATCGCTTATTGCCTGCTGCCGAACGGCACGTGCACGGACAAGCTGCTCGAGAGCGGCGGACGTTATTCCGATACGACGTCGTTCGATTACATGGCGCCGATGGGCGTCTGGTTCGAGAATTTCGCCCTGCCCGCGGTCATCAACGAATGCCTGCTGCAATCCTACAACGGCGCGCTGCGCCTGTTCCCGAACTGGCCGGCCGGCAAGGCCGCGGCCTTCTCGACGCTTCGCGCGGTCGGGGGCTTCCTGGTCAGCGCCGAGACGGACGCGGAGGGCGTGCAGTGGATCGAGGTATTGAGCGAAGCGGGAACGGAGCTTTGCCTGTACAATCCATGGGGAACGGACGTTGTCTGCGTCACGGACGAAGGAAAGCAATTGCGGGGCGGCGATATGATCGCGCTGCCGACCTCGATAGGCGAACGCATCCGGTTTATGAAAGCGCTATAACAATCCCTGTGAAGGAGATGTTCAGATGATTCGCAACAAATTGAAGAAAATCGGTTTCGGGCTGCTGCTGACCTCGGTCGCCGTCGCCCAGTTCGGATTCGTCCCGGCCAAGCAAGTCGCCGAGGCGGCGGACAACGGCTTGGCGCAGAAGCCTTACATGGGGTGGAGCAGCTACAGCCTGCAGGTGTTCGACGGCCCGTCCGGCAACTGGACGTCGGCCGCCAAGCTGAAGCAGCAATCCGACGCGATGCACGAGAAGCTGCAGTCGCACGGTTACGACTATATCAACATCGACGCCGGCTGGAACGGCGGCATGGACGAGTACGGCCGGCCGATCCCGAGCACGACGCTGTATCCGGACGGCTTCCAGGACGTGATCGATTACGTGCATCATAACGGGCAGAAGATCGGGCTTTACATGATTCCGGGTCTCTCTCCGCAAGCGTACAACGACAACCTGGAGATCTACGGCACGGACGGCAAATGCCATATGCAGGATATCGGCATGCCGGACCGCCAAGGGGATTATTGGGGACTCGGGTACAAGATCGATTTCGAGTCGCCGGATTCCAAGGATTGCGCCCAAGCCTACATCGATTCCATCGCGGACCTGATCGCTTCGTGGGGCATCGATTTCGTGAAGTTCGACAGCGTGACGCCGGGCTCCGGCCACAACGACACGTCGATCGACGCGCGCGGCGACGTCGCGGCCTGGTCCAAGGCGCTGGCGAAGCAGGACCATAAGATTTGGTTCGAGCTGTCGTGGGCGCTCGATCACAACTACGTCGACTTCTGGAAGGAACACGCGAACGGCTGGCGGGTCGACTGGGACGTCGAGTCGTACGATCCGAAGGTCGGCATGACGCAGTGGGCGAACATCGCCCGCCTGTTCCCGGATGCCGCGCTCTGGTGGCGCGATGCCGGTCCCGGCGGTTGGAACGACTTCGACTCGCTCAACGTCGGCAACGGCTCGATGGACGGTTTGACGAAGGATGAACGGCAAAGCGCCATGACGCTGTGGGCCATGTCCTCGGCGCAATTGTACACGGGCGACGATCTGACGAAGCTGGACAGCTACGGCCTGTCGCTGCTGACCAACGATGAAGTCATCGCGGTCAACCAAGCCGGCCATCCGGCGCATCCGGTATCGACGACGACGACCGATCAAGTCTGGTACGCCAATAACGGTGACGGCACCTACACGGTCGCTTTGTTCAATCTGGGCTCCAAGGAATCGAACGTCACGGTCAACTGGAGCGACATCGGCCTGAGCGGCGGCGCGTCCGTCCGCGATCTGTGGAGCCACGAGGACCTGGGCTCGTTCGGCACGGGCTACACGGCAACCGAGCTGGCGCCGCACGGTTCGCGTCTGTTCAAAGTCACGGCTTCCGGCGGCGCCGTATCCGGCGTCAACGACGACGACACCGGGATGAAATACACCGGCGAGTGGACGCGCAACGGCGGCAAAGAAGTCGCGCCCAGTACGCAGGATCTCGAGGTGGCGGTAAGCGACTCCTCCGCGGCGCCTTTGCGTGACGCGGCTGCCGGCACGAATGAAGAATCGGCCGGCAACGGAGACGTTTCCGCTAACGCTCCGGACGATGCGAATCAAGGCGCATTGCTGGCGGCGGCGAGCCATAGCGTGGTGATCAACGACGACGATCCGGGCATTGCGTATTCCAACGGTTGGCAGCACAGCACGAATCGCGAGCTGGATGATCTGAATCACGACGTGCACTATGCGCAGGCCGACAATTCGCAGCTGACCTATACGTTCACGGGAACCGGCATCGATTACGTGACGGAGTTGGAAGGCGGGCAAGGCAGCATCGATTTCTACATTGACGGCGACTTCAAGGAAACGGTGGATACGCATTCCTCCGGCGACCGCGAAGTGCAGCAAACGGTGTACAGCGCGACGGGCTTGTCTTCCGGCCCGCATACGCTGAAGGCTGTTAAGAAAAGCAACACGGCTAACGACTACATGCTGATCGACGCGCTGAAAGTCACGGCCGACACGCTGCTCGGCACGACGAGCGCGACGTTCGACGAAGGTGCTCCGGCCGACGTGGCGACGACGCTGCCGTTCGGCGCGAATTCGTTCGCGGGCATCAAGAACGGTGCGGCATCGCTCGTGAAAGATACGGATTATACGGTAGCCGGCAATACGGTTACGATCAAGCAGGCTTACTTGGCGCAGCAGCCGGAAGGCACGGCGAATCTGAGCTTCGCTTTCGCGGGCGGGGACACCCAGACGCTGGCGGTGACGATCGTCGTCCCAGAGGTGCGCAACAGCACGATCAACCCGACCGCGGCGGGCTTCGACCTGAAGGTCACGAAGCAGGCCGACGTGACGACGACGCTGACGTTGAACGACAATACTTTCGTCGGCATCGATAACAACGGCACGGCGCTGGTTGACGGCACCGATTACGCGGTGAACGGCAACGTCCTGACGATCAAGAAAGCGTACCTGGCCAAACAAGCGGTCGGCGCGGTGCCATTGACGCTGACGTTCAGCGCAGGCAACCCGCAGACGCTGACGATCACCGTCGCGGATACCTCCTCCGAGGGCCGCTACGCCAATATCAACAACGACGATCCGGCCATCCACTACGACGGCTCCTGGAACCGCAGCTCCGGCCGGGGCATGGGCGATTACATGGACGACGTGCAGTTTGCCGAGAAGAACGGGGAATCGTTCTCGTATACCTTCCGCGGCACGGGCATCAAGGTAATCACGGAGATGGACGAGTCCCAGGGCGAGATGGACATCTATGTGGACGGCGTATTCAAAGCGACGGTCGACACGCATCGCAACGGACGTCTCGCGCAGCAGACCGTCTACGAAATCGACGGCCTGTCCAACAGCCAGCATACGCTTAAGGCCGTTAAGAAGTCCGGCAGCTTCATGCTGCTCGACATGCTGAAGGTCCGCATTCCGGATCTGATCGGCCCGACCTCGGCGGCATTCGATAAGAACCCGTCCGCGCAAACCGATCTGAGCGTTACGCTTCTCGAGAACGGCGGGAACTTCAGCGGCATCGCGAACGGCTCGGCGGCGCTGGCCGCGGGAACCGATTATACGGTGGACGGCAATACGGTCACGATCAAGAAAGCCTATCTCGCCACGCTTCCGGCGGGCGGCGTTGCCAAGCTGACGTTTAGTTTCAACGGCGACTTCTGGCAGGATGTCCATACGACGGCGACCGACGGAGACTTCTATACCTATACGTTCAAAGGCACGGGCATCGAACTGTTCTCGCCGACGGGCCCGACTCAAGGCGATATCGAAGTGTTCGTGGACGGCGTCTCGAAAGGAAATTTCAGCGCGACGAGCACCGACCGGGCCGTTCAGCAGCGTCTGTTCGGTATCGCGGGCCTCGCGAGCGGCGAGCATACGATTAAGGTCGTGAAGAAATCGGGCGCCGAGATGTACGCCGACCGGTTGAATTTCATCGTGGCCAGCGGCAGCACGTCGACCGGATCGGGTCCATGGGCACCTCCGATTACCGGCGGCACGGAAGTCATTCCAGGCCAAGTCAACGGCAACGGCGGTGCGAACGGCATCCAGCTCGACATTACGCGGACGACCGGGGCTGACGGAACCAAGAAGGACAGCGTCACGTTCGGCGCGGAGCAAGCGAAGAGCGCGATCGAGAAATTGAAGGCGGCCGGCGCGAAAACGGCGACGATCGTCGTGCCGGACGAGAAGGGCGTCACGTCGGAGACGAAAGTGACGATTCCGAAGGAAGCGAGTCAATCGGTCGCGGGCAGCGGCCTTGATCTGGGCATCGCTACCGCCGGCGGCGGCGTCGTGATTCCGAATGCTTCCTTGAACGGCTTTGCCGAGGAAGCAACGTTTACCTTCACGCCGGTGAAAGACTCTGCGGCGCGGCAGCAAATCGCGGACCGCGCGAACAAGGCATCGGTAGTCGCGCTGGCGACGGGCGACGGCGGCGTAACGGTCATCGGCCAGCCGGTGTCCATCGAGACCAACTTCCAAGGGCGTGCGGTAGACGTCATTCTGCCGCTTGACGCATCCGCGCTGGACGGCACGCAGCCGGGGCAACTCGGCGTGTACATCGAGCACGGCGACGGCACGAAGGAATACAAGCCGGGTACGATCGTGGAATGGCAAGGCGGCAAAGGCCTGCGGTTCACGGTCGATAAATTCAGTGCGTTCGCGGTCGTCAAGCATGACGGCGCAAGTAATCACGCGGCATACATGAACGGTTTCGAAGGCGGCCTCTTCAAGCCGGAGAACCGCCTTACGCGCGCCGAGATGGCGACGATCCTGTCGCGCGTCGCGACGCAGGACGGCACGCGCGAAGCCATCGCCTTCAGCGACGTGAAGTCCGGACACTGGGCGTCGGACGCGATCGCGAAAGTAACGAAGCTCGGCCTGATGAAGGGCTTCGGAGACGGTACGTTCAAACCGGATCAAGCGATCACGCGCGCCGAAATGGCGAGCCTGGCCGCGGCGCTTCTGCCAAGCGATGCTAAATCGGGAGCCGGCTTCCCGGATGTCAAGGGCAGCTGGGCCGAATCGGCGATTGCCAAGGTGCAGGGCGCGGGCATTATCCGCGGATACGCCGACGGCACGTTCCGTCCGAGCCAGCCGCTGACGCGCGCCGAAGCGGCCGCGATCATCAACCGCACGCTGGGCCGCGGTCCGCTTTACGGCGACGCGAAGCTGACGTGGACCGACGTGCCGAGCACCTATTGGGCGTACGGCGACATCGCCGAAGCGTCGGTGGACCACGGCTTTGCGGCAAGAGCGGCAGGCGGCGAGCAATTCGTTCCCGTCAAGTAAGGGTAATGATATAAGGCGGCGCGGCTGATCGCGCCGTCCGGAAGACGGCGAGCCCTTTCGATTCTTTCGAAAGGGCTCGTTTACACGAAAGGACGTGGACGCATGTTGGATGCAAGACATATCAAAATGCGGGAAGGCCTGCCGCGCTTTGCCGCCAAGCTGCTTCGCGGCGAACCCGCGACGGTCGCTTACTTGGGCGGTTCCATCACGGAGGGAGCGGGCGCTTCCGTACGGGACGAGACCAGCTGGCGGGCGTTGAACGGGCGGTTTTTGGCCGCGCGTTATACGGATACTGCCTTTACGTTCGTTAATGCGGGCGTAGGCGGCACGACGTCGACGTTCGGCGCGCATCGGCTGCGAGCGCATGCGTTCGGCCGAGGCGCGGTCGATCTGCTGTTCGTCGAGTTCGGCGTCAACGACGGGGAAGACCGGGAGGAATCGATCCGGGGCATGGAAGGCATCGTTCGGCAATGCCGCCGCTTGTCGCCGGAGACGGAGCTGGTCTTCGTCTATACGGCAGCCGACAAGAACCTGTCCGATGCGCTGCCTTTCAATATCGCGGTTCACGAGGAAGCGGCCGCGCACTACGGCATCGCTTCCGTTAATTTCGCCGGCGGCGTGCAGGACCTGATCCGCGCGGGACGAACGACGTGGGAAGCGCTGGCGCCGGACCGCGTCCATCCGAACGACGAGGGCCACAAGCTGTACGCGTCGTATGCGAATGCTTTTCTGGAGCAGGCGGCGGAAGCGGTCGCGGATGCGGTGGCCGCGGACGAGGGAGGCGCGGATCCGGTTCTGATTCCGTCTGAAATCGCGAACGCTTCGGTCGTGCCGAATCGGGAGCAAGCGGGCGATCTGCCGGTTCCGCTCGACGCGCGCAATTACGAATTCGCCTTCATGGCGGACATTGGCCCCGAGGTTGCGAGCGACGGCTTCGAGCCGCAAGCGCTCGGCACGGACGATCCGCTGATGAACTGGCGTTTCGCCACGGACCATCTTGCCGCGGAAGGAAGCCGGGGCGAGTCGCTTTCCTTCGGCATCGAGGGACGCCGCGCGGGTATCGTGCTGCTGCACGGTCCGGACAGCGGCAATCTCGAATACTCGCTGGACGACGGCGACAGCTTTACGCCGGTGAACGTGTTCGACGAATGGTGCGTGCTGGCCTATCGGCCGATTCCGGTCTTGTTCCCGTTTCAGCCGGAACGCGCGGCTCGGCACGTGACGATCCGCTGCACGGGGACGAAGGACGAGCGCAGCACGGGCACGGGCATCCGCGTGATGAAGCTGCTGGGCTCTTAGCAGGACGATACACGACAAAGACCCTCTAAGGCTGCCGTTACGGCGGCAATGGAGGGTCTTAATCATGGTCGGAATTTGGACGGCATGGAGGCGGGATTTCGACTTTTAGCGGGTGGCCTTCCACATTGTCATGCGGCGAAGCCCTAACCGGAGATGGCTGGCGGCTGGCCGTCGCTCTCCTGGACGCCAAGGCCATACCGGTCGAGCGCCTTGGCGGCCGTCTCCGCCATGCGGCGCTTCAGGTTATCCCCGTCGACGACCTTGACGCGCAGGCCAAGGAACCGGATCTTCGAGAGCAGGAATTCGCTCTCGTCGGCGAGGTACGCGACGCGGATCTGGTACAGGGCGGCATCCTCGTCGTAGTCGACGGATTTGTCGAAGCAGGAGAAGGCGTACAGAATCCGCGACAGCTCGGCATTGAAGGTCGGCATGACCTGGATGACGGCATGCTCCTTGCGCTGATCGAGCAGCAGGGCGACGCGCGCCTTCATGGATTCGGCTTTCCCGTCCGGCAGGTCCATGGCCTCGATGGAAACGATGTTTTTGAGCTTGGTCGACATGAGCGAGCGGGAGCGGGTGCTGCACCAGAGCAGGTACCACTCCCGCTTGACCATGTTGTACTCCATTTTGACGGGGAACCCGGTTTGGTTCGCTTTCACGCCGCCGTGCTTGACCTTGAACGTCAGGCGAATGCCGCCGTTCTGCAGGATGATCCGCCGGATCGCGCGCAGCAGCGGGTGGTACACCTGTCGCTCCTGGCTTTTGGCTTTCTCCACGATGACGTCGAGAATGTCGGTTGCAACTTCGTCCGCGAGCAGATTCCGCAGCTTGAGCAGGGTTTCCTCGGTGAAGGCATCCGCGGAGGCGTCGTGCGCGAGCATCATTTTCAGCCACGTCCGCTCCTGGGAAGTCAGCGCGTAGGAGCCCGATTCGTCCAGGCGGGAGATGATCTGGTAGTTAAATATTTTCTCGAACAGGTTCATAGTAGCGCTGCAGCTCCTTCCACTCCGCGATAAATTCCTTGCGCAGCCAAGCGGGCTCGAGCACCTCGCAGCTGGAGCCGAAGCTTCGCAGCCACGGCTTGATCTCGTAAATCCCGTTCACCAGGATCTCGTACCGGAACGTCGCGTCCGATTCCTCCGCGATCGTCCCCCACTGTCCCTGCAGCTCGACCCGTTCCCGGACGAAATTCGCCCCGGCCCCCTCCGGGTTGAAGAAGCGCGCCGCGACCTTCACGGGACGGATCGTATCCGTAACCCAGCTGTACTTCATCTGCTCCTGCACGATCCCGAGCCGCAGCGCGAACTCCTCCTCGGACACCGATTCGCCTTCCTCGATGCCCGTCAGCCCTTCCATTCGAAACTTCATGATGCCTTGACGGGCTTGATAGCCGATCAGGTACCAGCGTCCGTATTGGTGGTCGTACACGACCCGCAGCGGGAGCACCGTCTCCGACATGCCGTTCGATTCCCGTTCGAAGAGCGGATTCGTGTTCTGCGACGCGTAATTCTTCCCTCGCTTCGGCGACAGGTAGAGGAAATTCAGCTTCTTCCGCTGGCGGATCGCCCGGAAGATCGGGTAGAGATGCGCCTCGTCCAGGATGCGGGAGTGGTAATGGTATTTGTAGCGCCGGGTCTCCGCGGCGTCGGGATCGAAGCCGCGCCGGCGCAGGGCTTTCTTCAACGTGTCGCGCAGCAGATAGCCTTGGACGGAGGGCACCTGCGTGTTGGCGATGACGTCGACGTAGTCGAAGAGATCCATCAGCTCCTCGTCGCCCAGCAGCTCGATCAGGTCGTTCGCCGCCCTGTACTTGTACGGGCGGCCGCCTTGGAGGCGGAGGATGACTCCGACCTCCTCCAAATACTTGAGGTCGCCCCGGACGGTCTTCTCGTCGGGAAGCGGACCGTCCGCCGGCATTTGCTCGCTGCAGATATCCTGCAGCTCCTTGGCGGTCAGCGATTGCGTCTGCAGCGCGGTCAGCAGCAGCGTCAGCCGGATGCTCTCCGTTTCCTTCAACGATTTGGCGCGGAACAAGAAAAGCAGCAGCGGGTCGGCGGATTCGTAATAGTTGTAGCGGAGGCCTTCGGACAGCTCGGTGCCCTGTTCGGGCGGCAGCCCCTGCTGCAGCACCCCGAGCATGTCTTTGAGATTGCGCAGCGTTTTGTCGTAGGTATGTACGGAGATTCCCAGCCGGTCGGCGAATTGCTGCCTGCTGTACGCGCCGCCGGCCAGCGCCAGCATGCGAAGAAATTGAATTTCCTTGTCGAAGCTTTCCCGTGCCACCTGCGTTCCCCCAACTTTGTTCCGAAATAGCGGTATGATCTCCATTGTAACAAGCAACGGCGGGAGAAGAAAACGAGAAAATTTTTAAGGTTTGCCATACTTTCGCCCTGTTCGCGAACGACGGGATCGGTGAAAATCAGGTTACGAAGACGAGGCCGAGGGGCAGCGGATTCGCGAGTTCGCGGAGGCGCTTGGAAGGGTTACTCCTATTCAGCTAAAGTAACCGCGTTTCGAGCAAGTACCCTAGCCGCAAGGCACCGTACCTTTCCGCCATTTTCCTCCACGGCTTATCATGAAGCATAGAGCTAGAAGAGACTTTCCCAATTCCAACGTGAAACGAGGTGCAGGCGCATGTTTAACTTACTTCCCATCGGCATGAACGAGAAACCGGAGATAAACGAGAGCCCGATTCATCATCCGTGGCTGGAGGAACATCGCTCCTGCCGCCTATATCATAACCGCATTCTTTACGAACGCAGGCGCCGCATCCCTGCCGCCTTCAGGCCGTATTCCACGGCCTGACAGCCGCCGCGCAAGGAGACCCGCATACGCGTTGACGTAAAGACTGCTTGCTGCCAAGCGGTCTTTTTCTATGGCTGAATTCGCCGTAGGAAGAGGCCGGAGGGCAGCGGGGGTCTTTTTTCTTACCGAAAACGGCCCCATCGAAGTACATAACCGGTTTAAGGTGCGCAGGAGTTCGGTTGGCGCCGCCGCCGCAGCTCCGTCAGATTCGGGTGGGCGCTCCCGTGGTGTTCCACCAAAGTCGCTCTCATTCGAACTGCCGACGCTTGCGCTCCGTACCAAAAGTCATGCAAGCGCAAAGCCTTCGTTTTGCAGATGCCCACATTTGGCGCCTCCGCTGCAGCTCCGGCAGATTCCGGTGAGCGCACCGAAAGTCATGCAAGCGCAAAACCTGCGCTTGCGGAAGCCCGCCTTCGCCGTGGAGCGGAGGCGGGGAAGCAAGCAAGCATGGAGATCATGGCGAAAAGGCGAACGCGGCGGACTGTGAATCCGCAAGTACCGGTTCGAGTCCGGTTGGTCTCCCTTATTACCTTGGCGTGGTGGTGAAATTGGTTGAACACACAGGCCTTTCACGCCTGGATGTGCGGGTTCGAGTCCCGTCCACGTCATACGCTTTTATTACGGATGGGCGTTATCAGATAGGCCGCTGATTAGGGCGGCCGACAGATCGGCGGGTCGACCCCGCTCCTATCCGCCATCGGGACGTAGCTCAGCTTGGCTTAGAGCGCTTGCCTTGGAAGCAAGAGGCCGCAGGTTCGAATCCTGCCGTTCCGACCACTGCGACGTGGTGGTGAAGTTGGTTGAACACACAGGCCTTTCACGCCTGGATGCGCGGGTTCGAATCCCGTCCACGTCATCCTTAATTGAGAAAGCCGGTTCCGACGATCGCGTCGGGCCGGCTTGTTTTTTGCGTCCTAGGAATCCGCGGATGCGTCCGCAGCTCCTCGAGATGATGCGCGTTTAGAAGCCGCGGCGCTGACGGCAGCAGTGCATAAGGAAAGCGGTAAGCACAGATGAAACTTGTTCTCGGTATCCATCCATTTCGAGCTCACCCATGATGAGTGGGGAGCACCTCGGTGTCCGATGCCGCATCCGAACGATTTGGGCAAAGCGCCTCTGCGCGGCACCCTCATCAAGAAAAAAGCTGCGATTATGCAGTATTTCTGCGCGTATCGGACCGCTGACACGAGATTGCTGCAAATCTGCAGGAAATTCAGCCAATCTCAGCCTGATGCTTAATAAACAGCATGAATTGCTGTATTTTGGCAGTAATTTACGTCTTTGGCCTAATGCATCCCAAAAAAGATGCACATTTGCAGGATTGCGCAGCGGTTACAGTCGGATCTGGATGCAGGTTGTTCATTTCTGCAGATCCGACCGATATGCAGGGTAGCCGTCTATTCAGACCGACCTATCAGGTCCAACCGACATACAGTAGCCCATCCATGCAGCCCAGGATTATTCAGATCCAACCGATATCCAGGGTAGCCCATCCATTCAGAACGACCTATCAGACGACATGCAGGATTGTTACATCCATGCACGCCTGACCTATTCAGATCCGACCGACAAGCACAATTGCCCATCCGTGCCGGCCGCCCGTCGAATTGCCCTTCTGCGTAGATCCGACGGACGCGACGGCCTTGCACCGTGAGCAGGTCCGACACGCGCTCTAGGCAGCCCTTTCCTACAAGCCCCGCTTACATGTCAGCCAGCCCCTTCCCCGCAATTCCGAACCGCGACCGCAAAAAAGCCGCGTCATGCCCTGTTGCTCTTTTGCTTTTTTCTCCCTTTTTATCGCCGTCGTCATACTTTCGCCATGTTCGGGGAGCCCGAGATAAGCGAAGATAGGTTCATCAAGCGGACGCCTTGCCGGGCAGGGCGGACGATGAGGCGCAGGAAGGGTTACTTCGACTATGAATCGGCTTGTCGTTGGTTCGAATCCAACCCCCGGCTCGCCGGGGTAGCTCAGATGGTAGAGCAGCATGTACCTTTCCGACCTTTTCCTCATCATGCAACACATCCGCAAGGCGTCACGGAGCGAGGCGCGGCGGAGGGCTGCTTCTTCCAAAAGTACAGGGCGGCAGCGGGCGTTCATTCTCTCCTGTCGCAAGCCTTCCGCATCCCTTTCCGCGCTCCATTGCTTGATCCGAAACGAAAATGACCGGCGAGGCGCCGGGGAGGGTTCCTTCGCTACTTATGCGCACCCTTGCTTCACCCTTGGGCTTTACGGCAGGTTCGAATCCTGCAGTCGGCCTTCCCCGCCTTTTCTTCGCCGGTACCATTAAGGAGGTTCATCGTATGAGTTTCGCCCGTAAAATGTTCACGGCATTAATGCCTAACGCCAGCAACCGGGAAGGCTACCCGGCTTACGCGCGCTCCGCGGAGGAGCAGTACGTGCAGACGCTGGTCACCAATACATTCGGCAATACCTTCTACGCGGACAGTCAGGCGCTGCTGAAGGAAGCGGAGGAGCTGCACAGCGAGATGGCGCAGCGCAATCCGCAGTTCATGGCCAAGGCGCTCGTATTCGCTCGCAATGAAGGCTATATGCGGCTTCAGCCGTTGTTCGGCCTGGCGGTGCTGTCTGCTTATCGCCCTGACCTGTTCGCCAAGGTATTCCTGCAAGTGGTGCGGATTCCGTCCGACCTGACCGATTTCCTGACGATCCTGAGCGGCATGGGACGCGGGGAAGGCGGACGCGCCGTGAAACGCCAGGTCAACCGCTTCCTCGCGAACGTCTCCGAATACTGGGCCGTGAAGTACAACGGCCGCGGACGCGGCTACAGCCTCGGCGATGCGATCGCGACGGCGCACCCGAAGCCGGCGGATCTGAAGCAGCAAGCGCTGTTCCGCTACTTGCGCGGACAGGACGCGAACCTCTCCCTGCTGCCGCAAGTGAACGCGCTGGAGCAATTGAAGCAGGCGGCGACGGAAGACGAACGGCTTCATTGGATCGCGGCCGGCAAACTGCCGCACGAGGTCGTAACGGGCGCTGTAAAGCCGACGAAGGCGGTCTGGGAAGCGCTCATGGAGCAAATGCCGACGTTCGCGCTGCTTCGCAATCTGAACACCTTGGAGCGTGCCGGTGTACTGGATATCCGGTACAACTTGGAGAAGGCGGTCGCGCGCCTAACCGATCCGCAGGCGCTCGGCAAGTCGAAAATCCTGCCGTTCCGGTTCGCGACGGCCTTCCGTCAAGTGCGGAACCCCGTCTTGCAGGACGCGCTGCGGGACGCGGCGGAGCTCACGTTCGCGAATTTGCCGGATCTCGAGGACCAAACGGCGATCTTCCTCGACATCTCCGGCTCGATGAACGGCGAGTATTTGCAAATCGGTGCCGTGTTCGCCTTGGCGCTGTACAAGAAGACGCAGGGCAGCTCGCTCTTCTGGCTGTTCGATACCGAGGTCGAGGACGCCAAGCCGTCCCGGCGCGACAGCATCCTGACGCAAGCCGGGCGGATTCATGCGCGGGGCGGCACGGATACCGGGGCACCGGTCCGCAAGCTGTTGGCCGAGCGGCGCAAGGTCGATCAAATCATCATCATCACGGACGAACAGCAGAATGCAGGCAGCCCGTTCTACCGCGCGCTGCTGGCGTACCGCGGCAAGGTGAACCCGGACGTCAAGGCGTTCATCATCGACATCGCGCCTTACCGCCACGCGATGGTTCCGCCGAACGACCGCAACACGTTCTACGTCTACGGCTGGAGCGATACGGTACTCGGCTACATCGCACAGTCGGCGAAAGGCTATGATTCCATGGTGCAGCGCATCGAAGCGATCGATTTGGAAGCCGAATAATAAGCGGGAGGCCGATGCGATCGCGGAAGCACGACCCTTTTGAATCAATTTCGGAGCGTCGTCATACTTCCGCCATGTTCAATCGGCCCCCGATGAGCGAAGATGGAAACACGAAACAAGAAGCGCGAGACGCGAAAATCGAGAGGAGAGATGCAGGATGAAGCTGGCAGAAGCGCTCGTGCTCCGGGCGGACAGCCAAAAGAAAATCGCGCAGCTGAAGCAGCGCCTCGAGCGGATCGTGAAGGTCCAGGAAGGCGAAACGCCGGCGGAGGCGCCGCAGGCGCTTATCGCCGAGCTGGAGCGGACGTTGGCCGAGCAGACGGAATGGATTCGCAAAATCAACAAAACGAATGCCCTTACGCCCTTCGACGGCGCGCTGAACATCTCGGACGCGCTCGCGGAGCGGGATCGGATGATGCAGCATCGCCGGATCTTGAGCGACCTGCTCGAGGAGGCCACCATCAAGCAAGACCGTTACAGCCGTTCGGAAGTGAAGTATGAGCGCACGATCGACGTCGTCGTCCTGCAAGCCCAGGTAGACGCGCTGTCCAAAGCGTACCGCGAGTTCGATTTCCGCATTCAAGCAATGAACTGGGCGACGGAGTTGATCGGGAACTAGCCGCGAACGAAGGTAGCCCATCGCCGGCAAAGGCGAGCACAACCTACCAG
Source organism: Paenibacillus sp. J22P277 (assembly GCF_059383675.1). Classification (NCBI taxonomy): domain Bacteria; kingdom Bacillati; phylum Bacillota; class Bacilli; order Caryophanales; family Paenibacillaceae; genus Paenibacillus; species Paenibacillus sp. J22P277. The sequence goes on along the minus strand of NZ_JBXENS010000002.1, from coordinate 802,860 downwards.
CTGGGCAAGTTGGACCTTGAAATAGACGCGGGGCCAAGTCTATACCTATGACGAATGAGCCCAGTAATGTGACAAGAATGCGCCTGAGCATGGAAGTACTGAGTACCGCTTACTGTGACGACCGCGTGCTGATTTGCGGGCGATGGGCGAGGGCGGGGAAGGGGATTTTGCGGCTAGGTTAGTAGAGCTTAACTAATTTAACGGCAGCGAGCGCTGATGCTTGCTGCTTCGCATAGGGGTGAACCGAGTATGAGCGTCACGCGAGAGATCATCACGGAACAATTGAACCGCCTGGAGCGGGAGGAGGAAATCCGCATCCTGTACGCCTGCGAGTCGGGCAGCCGGGCATGGGGGTTCCCCTCGCAGGACAGCGATTACGATGTTCGCTTTGTCTATATCCGTCCCGTGGACTGGTACTTGTCCATCCACGACAGACGGGACGTCATCGAGCGTCCGATCAGCGACAAGCTCGATATCTGCGGCTGGGATTTGCGCAAGACTTTGAATCTGTACCGCAAGTCCAATCCGCCGCTGCTGGAGTGGCTGCAGTCGCCGATCCGGTACGCGGAGAGCGGCGGGACGGCGCAGGAGCTGCGCGTTATATCGCCGCTCGCGTTTTCGCCGAAGTCATGCATGTACCACTATCTCAGCATGGCCCGCGGCAACTTCCGGATGTACCTGCAAGGCGAGCGGGTCCGGATCAAAAAGTATTTCTACGTGCTGCGCCCCGTGCTCGCCTGCGAGTGGATCCAGCGGCACGGCGATATGCCGCCGATGGAATTCGACGTTCTCGTGGAGGCGTTGATCCCGCGGGAAACCGAGCTCTGGCGAGTTATCCAGGAGCTGCTGGCCAGGAAGAAAGCAGGCGACGAGCTCGACTACGAGCCGCAGCTGAAGCCGATCAACGCGTTTCTGGAAGAGCGGCTGTCGGCGCTTGAAGCTGCCTCGGCCGCGCAGCCGGCGGCGGGCGGCAAGCTGGACGACCGGCTGGACGCCATGTTCAGGGGGGCGCTCCGGGAAGCGTGGCTCTAGCCTTCGCAAGCCGGGCCGCTCTCCATACGATTACGATTCTATGCGATATTAGGTGATGTTTCATGATGACATTGTTCAAGAAAGAAGAGCTTTACCCTTGGGCGGGCAGGCAATCGATCTATGCGGCCGTCAAGGCGCAGCTCGAACGGCATGGCCGGATCGAGGACGACAAGCTGCCGGACGACGAGGAATTCTGGGACGGCCATCGGCTCCGCTGGGTGGCCGGCGGACTGGACGGCGCGTTCGGGCACCACGGCGGCCGCGACGAGGATGCGAACCGGAAGATAAAGGCGATCGCGCAGGCGCTGGCCAAGCTCAGCCGGAAACCGGGGCCGAGAACGCGCCGCGCTGCCTACCTCCAGCTCATGCAGAAGGACGCCTTGGGCGTGATCGACCCGCTGCTCGACGCGCTCAGCGGCTACGCCGGCGTTCGGCCGCATCAGCTGTACCGGGAGGCGACATGGCTGGCGGAGAACGCGGCTCACCGCAACGTCGTGAAATTCGGCATCGCGCTGCTCGGCCGTTTCGAGACCGAGCTCCATCGGGACGTGGTCGTCGCGCTGGGCAAGCACGAGGAATTCACGCTGTACGCGTCGGTCGCGATCCAGAACAGCCTTGCGAACGTCAATGCGGAGCTGTTCGAGCTGGCGCAGAACGTGCACGGCTGGGGCAAAATCCAGCTCGTGGAGCGCCTCGAGCCGGCGACGCCCGAGATCAAGGACTGGCTGCTCCGGCAGGGCTGCCGGAACAGCGTCATGAACGAGTACCTGGCTTATACCTGCGCGGTGAACGGCGAGCTTCATGTCGCCTTGGCGGCCGATGCCGTCGACGCTGAGCTCTACGAGGGGGCGGGCGACATTCTCGCCGCGCTGATCTCGGGCGGGCCCGCGGAAGACATCGACGATTACGCGCATGCGCCGGAGGTGATCGGGCACTACCTGCGGCATTCGCGGGACCGATGCGCCACGGTCATGCACCTGTCGGATCTCATCGCGATTCATGATTTTCTGAACGACGAGGGCGACCGCTGGTCGCAGCGTTATGCCGCAGGCGCATGGACGGAGGCCGAGCGCATGCGCCTCCGGGATGCGTGCACGGCCATCGTCCTTCGGGCGGATTGGCCGGACAAAGTCTGGGCCGCCCTGACGGCCGGCAGCCGGGCCGAGCAGTACACGGCCATTCGGGTGGCACGTACCCTCGGCCTCGACATTTGGCCGGAGCTGTTTCGCCAGCTGCAGCAGTCTTCCGCGGATCAATCCCTGTACTACTACGAGCTCATGCGCACGGATGACCGGGCGCGCGTGGAAGCGGTCGTCGCCCATGCGGAGCGGACGCTTCCGCTCGCGGAGATCGCGTCCGGCCCGGCCGACGAGATGGGGTTCGGGCCGGCATTCGCCGCGCACGGCGCGCTGGACAGCGTCGTCCAGGAGCTGGATGCGTACGCCGGCGTCGGCGGCAAGCTCGTCGCGGCCGCGCTGCGAAGCCCGGTCGTTCGCAACCGCAGCATGGCGCTGAAAGCGCTGGAAGCCTGGCCGCTCGCGGCATGGGATGCCGATATGCCCGCCGAGCTGCGAACGCTCCTTGCGGCCGAGCCCGACGACGGGCTGAAAGCCCGGATTACGGCGCTTCTGCAGAAGCACGGGCTGCAAGCGTAAGGGCGGTAGAGAAAGAGACTGCGGCCGGCGTCGGATCAAACGCAGTCTCATAGAAGAAAGGAAGATTCCATTGGCTATCGTTCAAGTAAGCTCCGGCAACCCGCAATTCACGTTTCTGATCAAGAAGAATCCCGGCACCGGCATGCAGCTGCGCCCGGTCCGCAAAGGCATGACGTACGGTTGGTATTCGGACGAGACGGCGACGGCGTTCAACGTCTATTTCAAGGACGCGAGCAACGACATTTCCTATAAGCAGCATGAGAACGAGAGCTTCGAGTACCTCAACGTCTCGCGCTACAACACGCCGCTGTTTCCGCTGAACGCCATCAATGAATTCTTCTCCGCGCCGTTCAAGGCGCGGGACGAGCGGGACGCGGAAGGCTACGAGCATGCCTTCTTCATCAGCCTCGTCCACGTGGAGCGGGTGCGGTACATCGAGTTTTTCGAGAAGCATATGAAGGAATGCGCGTTCAAGCTGGAGCATCGGGCGCACAAAAGCTATACGCTGACCGTGACCACGCGCAAAAGTCTCTACCATCTGCTGCATGTCGTCAGCGTGCTGTGCCTGTTCCTGTCGCTGCTCGGCGACGAGTATATCGACATCTCCGACGCAATCCTGGATAAATACATCCGCAGCCTGAACGTTATCGACGCACCCTTCTATATCCGCGGCCTCTTCGCGAGGAACTTTCTGTCCTCGCGCGAGCGCTTCAAGAAGTATAAGGCGGAGATCGAACGGACGGACAGGTACGCCATCGCGCTGGAATACGGCGGGACCGCCATACAGCGGCGCAATTTCATCGCGGGCGCGCTTCCGTTCGACAAGTCCATCCTGGACGTCGGCTGCGGCGAAGGGTTCTATGCGATTCCGTTCGCGGGCAAGATCGAGAGCAGCTACTATGCGGTCGACTTGAACGAGGAGCTGCTCGAAACGGTGAAGCGCAAAGCCGCGGCGCGGGAGGTCGGCAACATCGCGACGTTCTCCTCGACCGAACGGTTTCTGGAGACTTACAACGGCGAGCGCGTGGACGTCATCGTGACGGAAGTCATCGAGCATATGCCCGAGCGGGAAGCCGCGGCGCTCATCCGGCAGCTATGCGAAGCGGTGGACTTCGACCGGCTGATCGTGACGACGCCGAACGCCGATTTCAACCGGTTTTACGAGCTGGAGGAGTTCCGTCACGACGATCATAAGTGGGAGATGGGCGAGTCCGCGTTCCGGCAATGGTTCGCGGAGACGCTGCGGGAAGCAGCCGTAAGCTGCGAATTCGTCGCGATCGGCGACCGCGTGGACGGCATTCACACGACGCAGGGCGTCATCGTCCGCAGAGGGGAGGGGAATTAGATGGACATTCAAACGCGGCTGCATACGATCTTCCTGCTCGTCGGGGCGACGGAATGCGGCAAAACGACGTTTACCAGGGAAGTGCTGATGCCGCAGCTGAAGCTCGAGGATGCTTCCCGCGGACTGCGTACGAACGTGCAGCACTTGTCCTCGGACGGCATGCGCCAGGAACTGCTGGGCCATGATTACGACAAGTACGCCCAAGTCATGCTTGAGGCGAGCTCGCTTACGTTCCAGCTGCTGTTCGAGCGATTGAAGCTCGTGACGTCGTTCCCGATCAACGCCGAATTCGTCGTCGTGGATACGACCGGGCTGGCAGAGGATTTCCGCGCCAAGGCACGCGAGATCGCGCAGGCGAACAATTACAACGTGGAGGTCATTCTGTTCGATTACCGCAAGCGGGACGATTACTACGTGTCGGAGCGGTCGAAGAAGATCATCTCGAACCATCTGAACCGTCTGCGCCAGGACGTGCTGCCCGTCTTGTCCCGCGAGGACTACGGGCGGATCCATAAGATCAGGGCCAAGGATTTCTACGACCCCGCCGCGGGACAACCGAATCCCGACTACCGGGTTACGGTCCAAGACTGGGAGGACTACCGGAGCGCGGTGCTTCCGCAGGACCAAAGCTATATCGTGGTCGGCGACGTGCACGAGTGCGTGCCGGAACTGCAAGGATTGCTGCGCGATTACGGGTTCCGCATCGAAGGCGGTATCGTCTCCGCGACGGACAAAGTACGGGACACGAAGGTGATCCTGGCCGGCGACTGGATCGACAAAGGCGGGCAGACGCGCGAGATCGTCGAGTTCCTGCACGCGAACCGCGAGCATTTTCTGTTCGTGCTGGGCAATCACGAGAACTTCGTCTACAAGTACCTCAAAGGCGACATTCAAGGCACTGATCCGGAGCTGTTGCGCAGCTACTTCGATTCCGTGCAGGCGTTGGCGGAGGACGAAGCGCTGTTCGCCAAATTCGCGGAGCTGACGGAATCGGCCCGGCCGTTCTATCGCTTCGTGGGCGATTACGGGCCGTCCTTCTACGTCACGCATGCGCCTTGCCAGAACAAATACATCGGCAAGCTGGACGCGAATTCGATCCGCCATCAGCGCAACTTCCGCTTGGATCGCGATAATTCCGCCGAGGAACAGCTGGCATTCCTCCGTCGCGAAGCGGTCGGCAATCATCCTTACCATCTGTTCGGGCACATCGCGGCCAAGCAGGCATTCCGCATCAAGAACAAGCTCCATCTCGATACGGGGAGCGCGCACGGCAACCTGCTGACCTCGGTCCGCATCGCGACGAAGCCGTTCTTCAGGAGCCATAAGTCGCAAACGGCGGCGATCCGGGAAGAATTGCCGATTCTGTTCCGGGAAGTCAAGAAAGTGTCGCTGATGGAGCTCGACGACGAAGCGGTCCGCAGGCTCCGTTACATCTCGCGGAACCGGATCAATTTCATTTCCGGGACGATGTCGCCGGCGGACAAGGACGAGACTGCCGGGGAGCTGGAGTCGCTGCGGAAGGGCCTGCAATACTTCGCCGAGCGCGGAGCGGGCGAAGTCGTGCTGCAGCCGAAGTACATGGGCTCCCGCTGCAACGTATACCTGCACTCCGATCCGGAAGCATGCTACGCGGTCAGCCGGAACGGGTACAAGATCCAGTCCGTCGACCTGGCGCCTGTCTACGAACGGCTGCTGGCGCGCTTCGGCGCGTACATGGCGAAGGAAGGCTTGGCCGTGCTCATCCTGGACGGCGAGTTGCTGCCGTGGAAAGCGCTCGGGGACGGCCTCATCGAGCGGCAGTTCCGGCCGATCGCCGAGGCGCTCAAGACCGAGCTGGATTTTCTGAGGCGCAACGGGTTCGAGGAAGCGCTAGGCGCGCTCATGTCACGGTTCGAGGCGAGCGGCTTCGAGAAGGCGCAGTATCATCTGACGAAGGAATCGCTGAGCGACCAATTCGGGACCCATGCGTACCAGAACTACAAGTATCTGCGCGAGATCCGGGAAGCGTACGTTCCGCTGGCGCGGCATGACGAAGCCTATGGCGTGTACGCCCTGCAGTTGGAGCTGTACGGCGGGGATGCGGAGCTGGACTACAAGCCGTTCGCGATCCTGAAAGAAGTGCTGGCAAGCGGAGAGGAACGATTCCCGGAGGGCCGTACATCGGACATCTACCGTTTCCTGTCGGATGACGAATGCCTGGTGCTGGATTTGAACGCCGAGGATGCGTACGAGCGGGCGGAAGGCTTCTTCGCCAAGCTGACCGCGGAGAACGGCATGGAGGGTATCGTCATCAAGCCGGAGCGGGAGCTGCCGGGCACCGTGCCGTATCTGAAGGTGCGCAATGCCGGTTACCTCTCGATCGTTTATGGCTACGACTATTCTTTCCCGCATAAGTACGGCAAGCTGCTGAAGCAGAAAAGCATCGCCGCCAAGCTGCGGACGTCCGCGAACGAGCACCGTCTCGGCCGGGCGATGCTCGAGGTCAAGCTGGGCGAGATCGCGCCGGACCACGAAGCCTATAAGCAGGCGGCGGCCAATCTGCTCTTCGAAGTCGCCAAAGAGAAGGATTTCGACCCGCGGCTGTAATCCATCTTTACCGATAAAAAATATTAATGCCGCCAATTACTTTTTTTGATTTCGTGATTGACAATCATTGCCTGAGCTCTTATGATTAACACCATCATAACCAGAAAGGAGGCCGAGGGCCATGACCGCCATGATTCAACGTCGCAACGTCGCACTGCCGCAACCGAATATCCCGCTCATTGTCCTTCGGCCTCTACGGGCTCAAGCAATCCGAAGATAAGGCGCAATTCCCGCCCAGATGCGATCTGGGGCGTCGGAATGTCCCCTTCCATTCATGTTGCGCGAAGACCGCGAGCGATAACGCTTGCGGTCTTTTTGCGTTTCGTAATCCGCACTGCCAGAGAGCAGGCGGCCGCACTTATTTTATACACGAGAGGAATCACGCGAATAGATGAATACGAACAACCCTTATTATCGGCGAATCGATCTGCCTGCAGGCGATCTGCACGTATTCGCCCACGACAAGCTGTTTCACGCCATGGGAGCCAAGGTGCTCGAGATGGCGAACAATAACCTGCAAATTCCGAACATCCGCTACATGAGCTATACGCCCGACGCCCATGTCGGGGTCGGCACGTGCATCGGCACGACCGCGGTCTGGGGCGCGGAGGACGGTTTCGTCTCGCCGTCCATCGTCGGCAGCGACATCGGCTGCGGCATGCGCGTCCATTTGACGAACCTGCACGAGCGCGACCTGCGGGACGTGAAGCTCCGGCGCAAGCTGGTCAAGGCGATCGAGAAGCGCATCCCGGTGGAAAACCACGCGCGCGGTTACTTCTCCGACATTCGGCTGGAGGATGTGCTGCGCAAAGGACTGCACGGCCTGCCGGGCAAATACGTGCCGGATGCGTACACGCCGCGGAAGGCGACTTCGCTGACGCATGTCGAGAGCAGCCGCTTCCACTATGACGAGGACGCGCTGAACCGCATTCCGGAGACGGTCTGGCATCGCGCGCACCGCCAGCTGGGCACGCTGGGCGGGGGCAATCATTTTATCGAGGTTCAAGCGATCAGCGTGAACGAAGCGAACCGCCGGATCGCGGAGAGCTGGGGATTGCAGGACGGGCAAGTCGCCGTCATGATCCACTCCGGGTCCCGGGCATGGGGCGGCGCGGTCAACCAGTACAGCGGCTCCGAGGTCGTCAAGACGATGCACCGGCTGGGGCTGGGCACGAGGGATCCGAAGCTCGTCTTCGCGCCGCTCGCCAGCGAGGCCGGTTTTAATTACGCCAACCTGATGAAATCCGCGCTTAACTTTGCCGTGGCGAACCGGCATCTGATGGCCTTCGCCGTCCGCGACGCATTCAAGGAAATCTTCGGTGCGCAAGCCGAGCTGCGGACCTTGTACGACCTGATGCACAACTACGCCGGCGAGGAAAGCCACGGCGAAGAAGCGCTCTTCGTGCACCGCAAAGGCACGACGAAGGCGCTGCCGGCCGGGCATCCGGACAATCCGGAGCCGTACCGCGAGACGGGACATCCCGCGCTTATTCCCGGCTCGATGGGGACGGCGTCCTACTTGATGGTCGGGGCGCCGGACGGCGAGCGGAACTACCATTCCATCTGCCACGGCGCGGGAAGGCTCCGTTCGCGCAACGCGACCAAGCAGCTGGTCACGGTGGATGAGTTTGCATCCTCCCTGCGAATCGGCCGGGAGGACGAGATCGTCGTCAACCACAAGGGACTGGAAGCCATCCTCGACGAATCGCCGCAAGCATACAAAGACGTCGATCAAATCATCGACAGCGTCGTCAGCGCCAGGCTGGCCGACGTCGTCGCCAAATGCCGGCCGCTCGCGGCCGTAAAGGGAGTGTGAGGCACCAATGAACAGACAGTCGATTACGATGGCGAAGACGCCGCCGTTTATCGCCCGGTCCGGCAAGAACGGCGGCGAAGCGCTGGACGCCTCCGGGTACTTCAACTACATCGCGGTCGTGCAGGCGATCGTCGATTTCCTGAACGGCCGCTTCGGGACGGCGTTCCGGCTCTATGACCAGGACGACGGCAACGAAGTCTGGAACGGACTGGAGACGGACGTCTCCAGCGGCTACGAGGGGGTCGAGCATGCGGCAAGCCTGTTCGATCTCGTCGAGACGAGCGTGTTCGAATACACGACGGATCCGGACACGAAGACGACCGGCTATACCATTCGGCCCGCCATTCGCAACAACCTGTTCGTCTATCCGGCGCATCGCGTCGCGATGGCCCGGGTTCCCCGGCTGACGATGCACGGCATCGGGTACGAGAACCTGATCTTCGGCGAGAACGACGAGGGCATGGTCCGGTTTCTGGAGGGGATGCGCGAGCGGCAGCTGGCGGACCCGAAGGTGGTCGTCTTCACCGATACCAAGGACGGCCTGGAGCAAAGCCGCGAGACGGCGGCATCGCCCGTCACCCGCAGCGACGTGTTCATGGACGAGGAGCTCAAGACGCAGATCTACCGCTCCGTCGACGAGTTCTTCTCGAAGGACCGCTCGTTCTTCCTGACGTACGGGATCCCGTACAAGCGGGGCATCCTGCTGTACGGCAAGCCGGGCAACGGCAAAACGACGCTCGTGAAGTCCATCTCCTCCACCGCCAGCGCCCCGATCGCGTATTGGCAGATCACGGAGTATACGAATAGCGGCTCGATCCAGGAAGTGTTCGCCGCCGCCGTGCAAATGGCGCCGATGGTGCTCGTCATCGAGGACATCGACTCCATGCCGGTTTCCTGCCGCTCGTACTTCCTGAACACGCTGGACGGCGCCACGTCGAAGGAAGGCATCTACCTCGTCGGGACGACCAACTATCCGGAGAAAATCGATCCGGCCCTCATGAACCGTGCCGGCCGCTTCGACCGCGCGTACGAGGTGAAGTCGCCGAACGAGACGCTGCGCCGCGCTTATCTGGCTTACAAGGGACTGAACCGCCTCGTGGACGAGGAGTCCGTATCCCGCGCGGCTCGCGCGACGGAAGGCTTCACGCTTGCCCAGCTGAGCGAGCTGTATGCTTCCGCCGCGCTGCAGATGCATTACGAGCATGCCGTGAATCTGGAACGGCTCGTAGGGGAGATGAGATCGGACTATTCCAAAGGGCGCAGCCGCGAATGGATGACGGATAACGAGGCAAGGAAGCTCGGATTCATGTGATCCGGCCTGTCAGCCGCGAAGTAATCCGCGAAGCAATCCGTGATGTAATCCAAGATGTAAGCCGGCAATACGGCCGGATAGAGCGCGATAGCAGCCGAGGCGGATTCCCGGCAAGCCGTCCGAACGAAAAGAAGGAGCTGCCCCGCAGGTCATGACGGCATGACCGGGGCAGCTCCTTCTTTTCGGCTGGGGCGATGCGGGAATGAATTCCCGCCCATGCTAGCTTGCCATGGCTTCGAGCGTGCGCTCGACATAGGGAGCCAGCTCGCCGATGCGCTTGGACACGCTTCCGGCCGATACTTCGTAACGCTTCGCGACTTCCGCTTTGGTGACGTTGGGGCGTCCCGCGAGGATGGACAGGCTGTACTCCAGCGCGGCGAAGACGATGCCCGGCTTTTGCACGACCGGCGCATGTTCGCGCGAGTAGGCGAACCAGATCAAGACCGTCGCGTGGATCTCGTCCCACGTATACCGCTGCGCGAGATGCGGGACGAGCTCTTTGGCCATATCGCCGTATTGGGGCTGGGTCCAAGCTATGCGATCAATGGATGCATGCATTTCCGTAAGCGATTCCGGCACGGCGTGCGCGGCGATCGCGCCCGGGGACTGAGCGGCGAGGCGCTTCGTCCGGGCGGCTTCTTGCCCGGGCAGGCAGCATTTCTTGTACTTGATGCCGCTTCCGCAAGGACAAGGGGCGTTCCGGCCCGTTTTTTCGTTCGTGATCATAGAGTTTATCGCTCCTCTCCATTGAACATGGTAACAGAAGCTTCCCGCGCCATCAAACGCCGCGACCAAAAGACATAAATATTGGACAAGCGAAGAGAGAGAATTTTATGGCATAATGATCGGGGACCTTTGAGCCTTGCGTCCTTGTCATTACTATCATAGGGAGCTATAACCGCATCATGAATGCCATAGTACGAACTGGGGAAGTCACCCCGAGTTGGAAGAAATTAAGCTTGTTCGCGTTGACCTGGCCGATCCTGATCGACTCCGTGCTGCGGATGATGCTCGGGACCGCCGACGTGTTCATGCTCAGCCGCATCTCGGACGGCGTCGCCGGCGCCGTCGGATTGGCCAATGAAATCATCGTGTTCTGCATCCTGATGTTCGGCTTCGTCGGCATCGGGACGAGCGTGGCGATCACGCAATATCTGGGCGCGGGACAGAAGGAAACGGCAAGCCGCATCTCCGCGCTGGCCATCACGCTGAACCTCATGTTCGGCCTGATCGTCAGCCTGGCGCTCTTCGGCTTCAGCGAGCAGTGGATGCGGATGCTGAATCTGGATCCGGCGCAGATCGCGGTCGCGAACACGTATTTGAAATTCATCGGCGGCTTCATCTGGGTCGAAGCGATCTCGAACGCGGTCTCCTCGGTCATCCGGGCGAACGGCCGGACGCGGGATGTCATGTTCGTCACGCTCGGCGTCAATCTGATCCACGTAACGGGCAATTATTTGCTCATCTTCGGTCACATGGGGTTCCCGGAATGGGGCGTTACGGGGGCGGCCGTGTCGACGATCGTCAGCCGGATCATCGGCGTCGCCGTGCTGTTGCTGCTGTTGTACCGGCGCTTGCCGAGTCCGATCCGGCTCAAGGATTACGTCCGCTTCGACAAGCGGCACGTGAAACGCATCCTCGGCGTCGGCCTGCCGGCGGCCGGCGAGCAGATCGCCTGGCAATCCCAATATATGATGATCATGAGCTTCGTCAACATCATCGGGCAGCAGGCGCTCAGCGCGCATATCTACGTCTTCAACATCAGCTTGTACTTCATGGCCTCGTCCACGGCGATCGGCATCGCGACGGAGATCATCGTCGGCCATATGGTCGGCGCGGGCGAGAAGAAGGCCGCGTACTTCAGGCTGCTGAAGAGCCTGCGCATCAGCATCGCGCTCACGGCCGTCGTCGTCGCGGTCACCTCGTTGTTCCGCTTCAAGCTCATGGGGCTGTTTACGGATGATCCGCAGGTCATCGCGATGGGCGGGGCGATCTTTCTCCTCTCGATCATCCTGGAGCCGGGGCGCGTGTTCAACATCGTCGTCATCAACTCGCTGCGCGCGGCGGGAGACGCGAAGTTTCCGGTGATGATGGGCGTGTTCTCCATGTGGGGCGTCTGCGTGCCGCTGGCCTATTGGCTGGGCATCCATCTGCATATGGGCCTGCTCGGCGTCTGGATCGCGTTCACGGTCGACGAATGGCTGCGGGGACTGATCATGCTGGCGCGCTGGAAGAGCGGCGTCTGGGCGAGAAAATCGTTCGTTCATCCGGCACCGCAGGAACAGCCCGTGCCCGCGATCGGCGCTTAATGAGGTTCATTGCGGTTACCATTCGCTAAACGGCAGCATCGGACTTTCAACGAAGTCCGGCGCTGCCGTTTTTGGTCGTCGATGGCTTCGATTGCGCGTCCGTATTATAATTGGCATACGTTTACAACCTTGATTTTCGGCATCATGTCGAGAAAGCTCATACCTATTCGTCGTCCTAATAGAGGCGAGGGTCTCTAACAATCGATATCGGGAGGAGTAATGATTATGCGATTCATGATGGTCGTGAAAGCATCCAAGGATTCCGAAGCGGGGGTCATGCCTGCGCCGGAGCTGGTCGAAGCGATGATGAGGTACAACGAGGAGTTGGCCAAAGCGGGCGTGCTGGTCGCGGCCGACGGCCTGCATCCGAGCTCGGGGGCGATCCGCATCTCGTATCCCGAACCGGGCGGCAAGCCGAAGGTCATCGACGGTCCGTTCGCGGAGACGAAGGAAATCATCGCCGGCTACACGCTGATCGAGGTCAAGTCGCGCGAGGAAGCGGTCGAATGGGCGCTGCGCATGCCGGATCCGCACGGCTTCGGCGAAGGGGAGATCGAGCTTCGTCAGGTGTTCGACTTCGAGGAGATCATCGCCGACCCGGAGCTGCACGCCAGGGAAAACGCGCTGCGCGGGCAACTCGGCAAGGATAACTGATCATGGCGCGGACCTCCGACGCGCACCGTACGATCGATGCGATATGGCGGATCGAATCGGCCAAGCTGATCGCCGGTTTGGCAAGGATGGTCCGCGACGTCGGGCTGGCCGAGGATCTGGCCCAGGATGCGCTGGTCGCCGCCCTCGAGCGTTGGCCGGACAGCGGCATCCCGGACAATCCCGGCGCCTGGCTGATGACGACGGCCAAACGCAAGGCGATCGACTTCATGCGGCGAACCAAGACGCGCGACAAGAAATACGAGGAATGGGGCCGGACGGCCGATACGTTCACCGAGGATGATCTGGAGCAGCGCCTGGACGGCGGGATCGGCGACGACCTGCTGCGGCTGATCTTCGCGACCTGCCACCCGGTTCTCTCCCGCGAGGCGCGGGTCGCGCTCACGCTGCGCCTGCTCGGCGGCCTGACGACGGACGAGATCGCGAAGGCGTTTCTCGTCGCGGAGCCGACGGTCGCCCAGCGGATCGTGCGGGCGAAGCGGACGCTGAGCGCCGCGCGGATTCTTTTCGAGGTGCCCGAGGGCGAAGAGCTGAAGGAGCGGCTGTCGGCCGTGCTCGAGGTGATCTACCTCATGTTCAACGAAGGCTATTCCGCTACCTCCGGCGGGAGCTGGATACGTCCGCTGCTCTGCCAGGAAGCGCTGCGGCTGGGGCGGGTGCTGGCCGAGATCGCGCCCCGCGAGCCCGAAGTTCATGGCCTGGTGGCGCTCATGGAGATTCAATCCTCCCGGTTCAAGACCCGCGTGAACGCGGAGGGCGAGCCTGTCCTGCTGCTCGATCAGAACCGGGCGCTGTGGGATTATTTGCTCATCCGCCGCGGCTTGGCCGCGCTCGAGCGTGCCCGCAGGCTGGGGCGCCCGCTCGGCCCGTATGCGCTGCAGGCTTCGATCGCGGCCTGCCATGCGACCGCGCGAACGGCGGACGCGACCGACTGGGTACGTATTGCCGCGTTGTACGAAGCCTTGTCCCGGGCGGTGCCTTCCCCCGTCGTGGAATTGAACCGCGCCGTGGCCATCGCGATGGCGTTCGGACCGGAATTCGGGCTGCGGCTCGTCGACGAGCTGAGTGCCGAGCCTTCGCTGAAGGAGTATCACCTGCTGCCGAGCGTTCGCGGCGACCTGCTCGTCAAGCTGGGCCGCGGCGCGGAAGCGCGGGCCGAATTCGAGCGCGCGGCGGCTTTGACGCGCAACGAGCGCGAGCAAGCGCTGCTGCTGAAGCGCGCAGCCGAATGCGATTGAAGCCGCGGGAGGAACAAGGCGGAATTTCGGTTCGCCGGGTTGTCGATCACGCGTCTCCCCGTTCGTCGTGAGTATAGATACGGAATTGCGGAAGCCGTTCCAAACGGAACCGCCGCAAGCCGGTCGAACGATGACGGGAGGGAAGACGATGCGATTTATGCTGGTGGTGAAAGCGACCGGCCATTACGAAGCCGGCCTCGAACCGGGTAGCGGCTGGTCTCGGGCGATGGCGGCTTATCGGGACGCGCTGGCCAAGGCCGGGGCGTTCGTTGTGGAAGCGCGGCTGCTGCCGAGCGCGAGCGGGGTGCGGATCGCCTATCCGGTGCCCGGCGGCGAGCCGGAGGTGACGGCCGGGCCGTTTGCGCGGGTGACGGAGCCTATAGCGGGGTACATGCTGATCGACGTGGGTTCGCAGGAAGAAGCGATGGCGTGGGCGTTGCGCATGCCGGACCCGAGCGGCTATGGCGAGGGCGTCGTCGAGGTTCGCGAGCTGGCCGAGGACGAGCATGCGAGCGGACTCCGCGACTGGAAGGCAAGGGCCATGGAGACCGATCTGCTGGAACAGACGGAGATGCTGAAGCGAAGAAAAACATTTTATTGAACGCTGTCGATTTGGAGAAACGCCGTTCGTCGTGTTAGTGGAAGCAGGAGTAACCATTTCAAACGAGAGAGGTTGTTGAAACGATGGGAGCACAATTGACGGCGTACATTATTTCGGAGGATGCAAGGGAGCAAGCCGGGTTCTATGCCAAGGCGCTCGGCGGAGAGATCCTGTCGACGATGACCTACGGTCAGATGCCGGGAGCGCCGGAAGGCATGGCGGACAAGGTCATGCATTTGGCGATGACGGTCGCCGGCGGAAACGCGCTGTTCTTCGCCGATTCCGGGCCGGTCGGCTACTCGCGGAGCATCTCGCTGTCGTTGTCGTACGGCGACGAAGCCGAGGCGCGGGACGCGTTCGCGAATCTGGGCGACGGCGGCGAAGTGAAGTATCCGTTCGCCCTGCAGCCGTGGGGCGCGTATTACGGCGAAGTACAGGACAAATTCGGCATCACCTGGCAAGTCGTGAAGCAGCAGTAGTCGAACCCCATACCTTCGAACCCGGAATAGGAGCGATCGAACATGAACCCGGAAGTAACGGAATTTATCGCGGCGGTCAAGGAACCGTGGCAGCACGAGCTGTGCGTGGGCCTTCGCGAGGTCGTGCGCGGCGCGGTGCCGGACGTACAGGAGCGCATGCAGTACAAGAAACCGCATTTTCTGAAGAACGGCAAATACGCGGCCGTCATCAGCACGTCGAAAGAGGCGGTCAGCTTCACGATCTTCAATGCAGCCGGGCTAACGCTTCCGGAGGGACGGTTCGACGGTCCGCCCGAACGCAAAACGATCAAGCTGAAGCAGGGCGAGTCCTTCGACGCGTCGCAGCTGTCGGCGCTGGTGGGCCAGGCGTCTTCGACGCTGTAGGCGGGCGTCTGTGGTCGGTGCTTTAGCCGGCCCATACCGCGGATCGTTTTCAATGCATCGCAGTCTTCGCGCGTCAAGAAAGACCATCTAAGAGGATCATCTCTTAGATGGTCTTTGTTGTTCCGCGCGGCCGAACGATAGGCGACCTTTCACCGGCAAACAAAAAACAGCCTCCGGTCCATATGGACCGGAGGCTGTCGGCGTCGGTATTCTTTAAGGCAGGATGTTGCCCGCCGCGCGGTAGATGGCGTACCATTCTTCCCGCGTCAGTTGGACGTCGCTTGCGCGGATGCAATCCTTGATCCGCTCGATGTTCGTCGTGCCGGTGACCGGCTGCATTTTCGCCGGGTGGCGAAGCAGCCACGCGATGGCGATCGTCGTGTTGCTTACGTCGTGCTTCTTGGCGACTTCGTCGATTTGCGCGTTCAGTTCCGGGAATTTCGGGTTGTCCAGGAAGACCCCCTCGAAGAAGCCGAATTGGAACGGCGACCATGGTTGGATCGTGATGTCGTGCAGGCGGCAGTAGTCGAGAATGCTGCCGTCGCGGTTGATCGCGGATTCGTTCTCCATGTTCACGTTGACGCCGTTCGAGATCATGTTGGCGTTCGTGATGCTGAGCTGCAGCTGGTTGGCGACGATCGGCTGCTTCACGAATTTCTTCAGCAGGGCGATTTGGTTCGGATTTTGGTTGGACACGCCGAAGTGGCGCACTTTGCCGGAGCTCTCGAGCTTGTCGAACGCTTCCGCGACTTCTTCCGGCTCGACCAGCGCGTCCGGACGGTGCAGCAGCAGGATATCGAGGTAATCCGTACGCAGACGCTGCAGGATTTTGTCGACCGACGCCAGGATATGCTCCTTGGAGAAGTCGAATTGTCCTTGGCGAATGCCGCATTTGGACTGCAAGATGATCTTTTCGCGAACATCGTCGCTCATATGTATGGCATCCGCGAAGATCTCCTCGCATTTGCCGCCGCCGTAAATATCCGCATGGTCAAAGAAATTCGCGCCCTCTTCAAGCGCCGTTTGGACGAAACGCTCCGCGCCTGCCTTGTCCAGCTGATTGATGCGCATGCAGCCGACCGCGACGACGGGTACCTCCAGCTTGCTGGTTCCGAGCTTCATCGTTTTCATGATTCCTTGCCTCCTGTTCGATTCGAGGAAATTGGGGTTTAGCCGGGCGACGCAACGGTGTAAACGATAAGGGCTGTCGTGCTTCCCCCTAAAGATTGTGACATACTAGCTGTCCCGTTTCAAGGGCGCCGAAAGTCCCGCGGAAAAGATTGCCGGCAATTCCGGACCCGCCTCCGTGAGATCTTTGCTATAATAATACTGATATGTTGAAACGGAGCTTCCACCAAAATACGAGAAAAAGAATGTGATGACGTGGTTCAATCTGCTTACCGGCAACGGAAGCAAGCTTTCCTCGAGAAGGTAATCGCCCGCTTTGCGATCGGGGATTACCGGCAGTTAAGCGCCTTGTATCTCCCGATTCTGATCGATCAGGCGTTCATCGTCGGCCTCAGCCTGGTGAACACCGCCATGATCAGTTCCTCGGGCGTGTCGGCGGTCAGCGCGGTCAATATGGTCGATTCGCTTAACATGTTTCTGATCAGCGTGTTCGTCGCCGTGTCGACGGGCGGCACGGTCATCGTGGCGCAGTACAAGGGAAGCGGGAACGGGCTCATGGTGTCCAAAGCCGCTGCAAGCTCCGTCTCGTCCGTGACGCTGTTTGCGATCGTCATCAGCCTCGCGATGATCGCAGCCCACGGTCCGGCGCTCAGTCTGCTGTTCGGCGCGGCCGACCCGGACGTTTTCGCCGAAGCCAAGACGTATTTTATCGGCAGCTGCGCGTCCTATGCCGGCATCGCGCTTACGGAAGCGGTCTGCGGCGCGCTTCGCGGCATTGGGCGATCCCGGGCGTCGCTCATGCTGTCCTTGATCATGAACGTGTCCTACGTGCTGCTGAACGTGCTGTTCATCAACATGCTGCACATGGGCGTGCTCGGCATGAGCATCTCCATCAACATCGCCCGGTACGGAGCGGCGGCGTTCGCGCTCTATTACTTGGTCAAGATGGATACGAACCTGCATTTGCGCCTGATGGATCTGCTGCGCGTCAAGTTCGCCACGGTGAAGAAAATCTTGTACGTGGGGCTGCCTTTCGCGGCCGAGCAGATGTTCTTCAATGGCGGCAAAATCGTCACGCAAATCTTCATCGTCCATCTCGGGACGAACGCGATCGCGATCAACGCCATCGGCGGTTCGTTCGCCGGCTTGACGCAGATCCCTTCCGCCGCACTCTCGCTTACCGCGATTACGGTCGTCGGCCAGTCCATGGGCCGGCAGGACGTGGAGGAGGCCCGGAAGTTCACGCGCTTCTTCCTGTGGGTGTCGTCCTTGTTCCTGCTGATCACGGCGCTGATCGTCGTGCCGCTGTTCCATCCGATCGTCAGCCTGTTCCACCCGCCGAAGGAGATCGTGGACGACCTCTTCATCATCGTGCTGATCAACGCGATCGCCCAGGTCCCGCTTTGGTCGATCAGCTTCATCATGCCGTCGGCGCTGCGGGCGGCGGGCGATTCGAAGTTCACGTCGCTCGTATCGCTGCTGTCCATGTGGCTGTTCCGGATCGTGCTCGGCTATATACTCGGGATCGTGCTGAACGTCGGCATCGTCGGCGTCTGGTTGGCGATGAATATCGAATGGGGCGTCCGCGGCGCCATTTTCCTGTGGCGGTTCGGCGGGAAGAAATGGTACCGGCATCGGTTGATCTGATGCGCGACGCCGCCGATATGCCGATTCGTAGGCGCGTCGAACCCCCTCGGCCGCAAGCGCCGGGGGCGAGGATAGCACATTTAATTTCGCTCGTTAAAACTTGATTACCTAATGATGCTTGATCAGCCGGACCCATCCGAGGACGGCCAGCGCGATAAGGCCCCAGAGCGCGACGCTGATGATCGCGCCCCAGAATAAGCCGACAAAAAAGTTCGATTTGCGTTCGTCCATTGCAGTTGCTCCCGACACCCGGTTTTACGAATAAGTATGGCCCAAATCAGCGAGAATTAAAAGTCGCCGGCGCACGCGGGACGACGGGAGCCATGATGTGCCGGCTTGCCATAGAAGGCGTAAGGTAAGGAATCCGTAAAGCATATTGAACGACTAATCAGAATGCGATATATTGCATGTATACATTAAAGTGACCTAAGGAGCTTACCTGACGATGCCTGTACCCCGGGATTTCGCCTCGCCCGTTCGCATGACCGCGAAGGAGCGGGCTTTATCGCAAATTCAACGCTGGATTATCGAAGGCACGCTCAGGCCGGGCGAGAAGCTTGTCGACGCCGAGCTCGCCGAGGCGCTGGCCGTCAGCCGAACGCCGATCCGGGAAGCCTTCCAGCTGCTGGAGGTGCAGGGGCTCGTCTCGATGCAACCCGGCAAGGAAACGCGCGTGACCGATATCGAGAAGGACGACATCCTCAATTTGTACCCGACGCTGGCCTCGCTGCACGCGCTCGCGGCGGAAAAGGCGGCGCTGCTCATCGCCGCGGAGCAGATCGAACGGCTGAAGTCGCTCAACGGCCAGTTCGCCGCGGCGATCGCGGGCGGGCTGCCGTATCAGGCGATGGAGCTGGACGAACAGTTCCACGACCTGATCGTCGACGCATCGGGCAATCCGTACGTCGCCTCGTTCAGCGCCTCGCTGCAGATTCATATCCGCCGGTTCAAGTACGTCTTCCTGAAGCAGCCGGAGACGGAGATGAACGGTTCCGTCGAGGAGCACGAAGCGATCATCGAAGCTTTGGAGCAGCGGTCTCCCGAGCGGGCCTCCGCCTTGATGAAGCAAAATCTGATCCGGCCGATGAAGGAGCTGTACGCCGTCATTTAGGAAAGGCAGCACGGTAAGGATGCGTTTATCCGATCCGGTGCACCTTAAGATTGGCGGCTTATCGTGACGCTCGGCGCGGGAAAACGGCATTGTCCGTCGGGGTGGGTTTTATTTCACGGAGTGATTAATTATTTTTATTGCCATAATAAAAATAATTTTTAAGTTTACCTATGGTCGAGCAGGGCAAAAAGCGATACAGTA
Source organism: Paenibacillus sp. J22P277 (assembly GCF_059383675.1). Classification (NCBI taxonomy): domain Bacteria; kingdom Bacillati; phylum Bacillota; class Bacilli; order Caryophanales; family Paenibacillaceae; genus Paenibacillus; species Paenibacillus sp. J22P277. The sequence continues at coordinate 783,344 of NZ_JBXENS010000002.1, read as the reverse complement.
GAGAAAGAAGTAAGGCTGCCATCTTCGAAGCGTCATGTGATTATTTTCACATTTCTCCCTTAATTTGCGCGGGCTTGCTTTACCGCGTTCCTCCATTAATGGGATTAATCTTAAAGGATGTTTGCAGCTGAGTGACTACATCTGAAGGAGGCAATACAATGAGTGAAACAATGGTATCGAACCTGGAGCAAAACTCGGCAGCGTTGGCGAAGTCGGACGTACTGGATCAACTGCTGAAGCCGGAAGTGCAAGAGGCGCTGACGCAGCTGGTGGACCAGCTTCCGAAGCTGTCCGAAATGATGGCCTTGATGACGAAAACGTACGAATTGGCGCAAAAGGTCGCGTCCGACCGCGTCCTCATCCAAGACACGGTGGGCGGCATTCAAGAAGTCGTCAAGCCGCTGACGGAGAAAGTGAAAGGCTACGCCTCGGCGGCGATCGAAGCCAACGACCGCGCGGAGCAAACCGACAACGTGATCGGCCTGTTCGGCATGATCAAGCTGCTGAAGGATCCCGAGCTGCAAAAGATGCTTCGTTTCGGCCAAGCCTACCTCGACATCCTGGGCGAAAGAAAAAAACAGGACTAACGCAGCGTTAACGAACGATTCCACACTAAGCGAAGCACGGAGGATGAGATCCCATGAGAAAAGAAATTCTGATTCTAGGCGCCGGGTACGGCGGCTTGCTGAGCGCGCTGTCCGCACGCCAGCACCTGTCGACGGAAGAAGCGGGCATTACGATCATTAACCGCGTAGGTTCGCACCAAATCATCACGGAGCTTCACCGTCTTGCCGCAGGCAACGTGGCCGAGAAAGCCGTTGCGCTGCCGCTCGAGAAGCTGTTCAAAGGCAAATCGATCAACGTTGTCGTCGGCGAAGTTCAAACGGTCGACGTCGCAGGCAAAAAAGTCGCGCTGAACGACGGCTCGTCGTACCGCTACGACAGCCTGGTTCTCGCGCTGGGCAGCGAGACGAACTATTTCGGTATCCCGGGCTTGCAGGAAAACAGCCTGACGCTGAAATCCGTCAACGACGCCAACCGCGTGTTCAACCATGTTAAAGACCGGATCAAAACCTTCGCGGCAAGCAAGAACAAAGCGGACGCGACGATCGTCATCGGCGGCGGCGGCTTGACCGGCGTCGAATTGGTCGGCGAGCTTGCGGACGAGCTTCCGGGCATTTGCCGTCAATACGGCGTGGATTTCGCGGACGTTTCGATCTCGCTGGTCGAAGCAATGCCTACGATCCTGCCGATCTTCTCGCCCGAGCTGATCGGACGCGCGGTATCGAGCCTCGAAGCCCGCGGCGTAGAGTTCCTGACGGGCCTTGCGATCACGGAAGTGAACGGCAACGTCGTGACGCTGAAGGACGGCAGAACGATCGAAACGAACACGCTCGTATGGACGGGCGGCGTGCAAGGCAGCTCCCTCGTCGGCAACAGCGGCGTGGAAGTCAACCGCGGCCGCGCGACGGTCAACGAGTTCCTGCAATCCACTTCGCATCCGGAAGTGTTCCTGGCCGGCGACTGCGCGGTCGTATTCGGACCTGAAGGCCGTCCATACCCGCCTACGGCGCAGCTGGCATGGCAAATGGGCGAGCTGGTCGGCGGAAACATCGCCGCGTCCTACAAGAACTCCAAGATGGACAGCTTCAACCCGGTATTCTCCGGCACGCTCGCAAGCCTCGGCCGCAAAGACGGCATCGGGTCGATCGGCGAGTCCGGCATCGAGCTGAAAGGCGCGCCTGCTTCCTTGATGAAGAAAGCAAGCAACGCGCGTTACCTGGCGCATATCGACGGATTGTTCTCGCTGGCTTACTAAGCCAGGCAGAAGCAGTCGCTTATAGAATCGCAGCCCCGACTTCGCATGGAGTCGGGGCTGCTTTTTTGTCATGCGCGGATAACCGGCGTGCGAGTGCGCGGACGCCAGCCGATTGACCAGTGGACGCTGACTTGTCAACATGGTTATCCACAATCCCAACAGGCACGAAGCCCGTAATTATCGGGACTTTCGGAAATCATGCGAACATATCCACAGATGCGCCTATGCACAAGCGGATTACGGCTGGCGGATACGGGGACATAGCTTTGGAGTTATTCCTCTTCTTCGTTGATCATCAGGGTGATCGGATTGGATTGCGCGGTACTAGGCACCGTCCGGCCGTCCTCCGCCACGAATTCGAACGACAGGTCGGCCAGGTTGACGGCGATCAGGTTTTGCGGCTCGCGGACGGCTATCGCGGCGAATAGCACGGACACCGATGCCTTCGGCGCGATGAGTCCGACCGGAATGCCGGTATCGGGATCGACGCCGGGCGCGGCCGCGCCTCCGACCGTGACGCTATTCTCCGTGAAGGAAAGTCCCGCCGGCAGCATGTCATGCAGAACGGCTCGTGCTAACGGAGCCGTACCGGGATTCGAGATCGCAAAGGTAAAGACGACCGTTCCGCCGATGACCAACTCGGTCGAGTTCGCCGATTGCGTAATGGACGGCGGCGTACCCGCTTGGGTGAAGGAACGATTCACGCGGCATCCTCCTTATGTGCAAATACAGATATGTATGCACGCCGACGGGAATTAGAATAGCCCTCTCGCAAGAGAGGGCCGTGTCGTCTGGAAGACTTCAGCCGTTTCTGATCCGGCGTCGCGCATGGAACTGCTTCCACTGAAAGTACATAAAGCAGCCGAGGCAAAATCCGCTTAAGGCGAGCACGACGGCGACGGTCAGCATCCCGAGACTGACGTACGCCAGCGTTTGGATGCCGAACGCGGATCCGAGCAGCGCCACGGCGAGAAACAAGATGGCCAGCAGGTTGTTGAACCGGAGCAGCTCGCGGCTCTCGGTCTTGCCGCTGGCGGGCAGCAGCGGCGACAATGCGCGCACGAACAGATTGTAGCGGATGCCGTACGTGCGGCCGATGAACTGCACGGCGAGCGGAAGAAGCAGGATCCAGAACTGCTGGGTGGCGAGCGTGGCAATCACGCAGAGCAGGATACCCAGCTGATTGCCGCGAACCCGGTGGAGCGGGACTTCGTCGATGCAGGCGTAGGCATCGAGCTTAACGGTTTGCGCCATGATAGAGCCTCCGATCGAATGTGGATAGATTACGTATAGTATACACCTAATTCATACTATTCGGGTAGGATATAAATGCTCGGCTTAGCGCCGCTTGACCGCCTGCAATATATTTAACATGCGTTCACGAAATATTGAATTGTGCGAATGGGGAGCGAACGCTATAATTCTATAACGCCTTATGGCGTTAACACGGCCTGGCATGCGCGGGCAAAGCGGGGGAATCCTAGTGACGAATTGGATGCAGTCGGATATAGAGGGACACGCGGCTTGGACGGGCGGGACGGATGAATTGTCCGTGACCGTGGTGCCGGAGCTCGGCGCGAAGGCCGTGTCGCTGCTGAACCGGAAGACGGGCCGCGAATGGCTGTGGCGCAGCGGCAAGCCGCTTGGCAACCAGGGCTTCGGCACCGCGTTCGGCGATTCGGACGAGAGCGGCTGGGACGAGATGTTCCCGGGCATCAACGCGTGCGATTACCCGGAAGAACCGTGGCGCGGCAAAGCCGTACCTGATCACGGAGAAGCATGGTCGCTCGCATGGAGCGCGGCGGCGGACGAGCTCGGCCTGACCTGCGCCGTGAACGGTAAGCGGTTTCCGTATACCCTCGAGAAGCGCTATACGTTCCCGAATGCGCATACGCTGCGCATCGATTACACGGCGATTAATCATTCCGCGCATCCGTTCTCGTTCCTGTGGGCGGCGCATCCGCTCATGCGCGCGAGCGAAGGCATGCGCCTTCGCGTGCCGGAGGAGATGAATGAGATCGAAGTTTCTTATTCGGCGCGGGAGCGGCTCGGCGGCTTCGGAGACAGGCGGCCGTGGCCCGTTCCTGCGCCGGGGATCGATCTCTCCGTCGTCGAGCCGGACAACGGACGCCGCGCGGAGAAATACTATTTTACGGGCACGCTGAAGGAAGGCTGGGCCGAGCTGAGCGATCCCGCCACCGGCGAAGCGGTCGAGTTTCGCTTTCCGGCGGAGCAGGTGCCGTATTTGGCGGTGTGGGCGAACTATGGCGGCTACGGCGGCCATTATCATATCGCGATCGAACCCGCGACGGGGCGGATGGACGATCTGTCCCATGCCATGGGCCGGGGCGAAGCGGCGATGATTGCGCCGGGCGGCCGCTATGCATGGCATCTGGAACTGTCCGTACGCTAAAAGGAGGCCGGCAACGTAGCATGATCAAGTGGCTGTTCATCAACCGGAGCATCCGGACGAAGATCGTCTGGAGCATCATTCTGACCTCGTTGATCCCGATGCTCGTCCTGTCGTTTCTGTTCTATGAATCCAGCACCCGGTCGCTGGAACGGACCATCTACCGGACGACGAACCAGAACGCCGAATATTTATCGGGTTATTTGAATCAGTATTTTAAGGATATCTCGTCCTCGGCGCTGCAGGTCTACGGCTACGACAACCGCATCATGAACCTGATGGCGAACGGCTGGGGCGGCAACGACCAGGATTTCTTCAATACGCGGGACACGCTCAAAAATTATTACGCGCTCGTCGCGAACAAGAACAAGGACGCCGTCATCCGCATCCTCGTATTCGGCAAGGACGACCGGCTGCGGGATTCTTGGTCGCGCGCGGCCAGCTACGATTCCATTCCGTTCGACCGGAGCATTCCCCACTACGGGGAGATGCTCAATTTGCCGTTCCAGCAAACGTTGTCGTTCACCTACGCCGACGCGGTTCTGAACCAGGATTTCTTCGTGTACGCGATCACGATCTACGATCCGTTCAAGTATACGAAGGTCGGCTCGCTCGTATTCTACATCCAGACGAAAGAGCTGACCAAGGCCATCGAGGCGAACAACAAGGCGCCGAACGTCATCATGCTGCAAAACTCGCGGGGGGAGACGTTCTACGAGACGAACGGCCGGTACGCGGACAGCGTGCCCCGTTTCGCCCCTCCGCCCAGCACGAGCGCGAGAACCAACCCGAAGGAGATCCGCTTCGACAAGCAGAAGGATCTGCTCGTCGGCACCTCGTACCTCGACAACGCGAATCTGTCGCTGTCCATCGTCTATCCGAACGACGAGCTCGCCCATCATCGCAAGACGACGCTGTATATCGCGGTCGGCGCCTTCTTCTTCGCGATGGCGTGCATCGCGCTGCTGTCGCTGCTCGCGCAGCAGTACATCACCCGGCCGATCCAGCTGCTCGGCAAGGCGATGAAGACGGTCCGGCACGGGAATTTCCACGTGACGCTGAACCAGCCGATCCATTACCGCGACGATATTTCGGAGCTGACCCGCAATTTCAATTTCATGACGGAGAAGATCCGCGAGCTGATCGAGATGCGCTTCCAGCTGCAGCTCCGCAACAAGGAAGCGCAGCTGCTGGCGCTGCAGATGCAGATCAATCCGCATTTTCTCTACAATACGCTGCAGACGATCGGCGGCAAGGCCGTGCTGAGCGGCGACTACGACATTCACGAGATGTGCCGGGCGCTCGGCGACATGTTCCGCTACAGTTTCTACGAGGGCAATACGGAATCGACGCTCGGCCAGGAGCTCGCGCATATCGGCAATTACCTGTACATTCAGCAATTCCGGTTCGAGGATGCGCTGCAGACGGAGTTCGACGTGCCGGCGGAGCTGATGGACGCGTCGATCGTCCGGTTCGTCATGCAGCCGATCATCGAGAACGTCGTCGTCCACGCGCTCGGCGGACCCGACGACCGGCAGCTGCTGATCCGCGTCGGCGCGGAACGGGCGGACGACGACGTGCTGCTGACCGTGAAGGACAACGGACCGGGCATCGACCCGGCCAAGCTCGCGTCGCTGCGCAGCGGGCTCGAGCAGCGTTCGCTCGAGGTGTTCACCGGCGTCTCGATCGGCCTCAAGAACGTGCACGAGCGCATTCGCCTGATGTACGGCGAAGCCTACGGCCTGGAGATCGTCGAAAGCGGCCCGGGGACGGGCACGACGATCCGCGTACGGATACCCTATCGAAAGCGAGGCGAAGCGCATGCTTAAAGTGATGGTCGTGGACGACGAGCCCTGGGGACGGAAGTCGGTCAGCAAAATGATCGGCGAATTGGCGCTGGGCGCCGAGGTGGTGGCGGAAGCGCGCAACGGCGCGGAGGCGCTGGCGCTTATTCCGATCCGCAAGCCCCAGATCATCGTGACCGACATGAACATGCCGGTCATGAACGGGCAGCGCTTCCTGGAGGAGCTGTACCACCGCCACAACGAGATCAAGGTGATCGTCATCAGCGGTCATTCGCAGTACGAATACATGAAGGCGGCCGTTGCGTTCCAAGCCTGCGAATACGTGCTGAAGCCGGTCTCGCTCGCCGAGCTGAAGAACGCGATGGTCAAGGCGATGGAGCTGAGCCGCAACCATCTGAGCGCGCAAGAGAGGCGCAAGTTCGCCGGCGAAATGCGCCAGCTGCGGGCCGAGACGTTCCTGCAGCACGTGACGGCGCGGCGCATCTCGAACGCGTCCGACATCGTCGCGCAGTCGGCGGAGCTGCTGCCGGCGCCTGTCAAGCCGGGCTACCGCCTCGCCGTCTGCATGCTGCGGCGGTTCCGGGAGCTGTCCGGGACGAAGTTCCACGGCAATTCGGATCTGCTCATGTACAGCGTGGAGAACATGCTGCGCGAGATTATGGGGGACGGCGAGGCGATCGTCTACAAATCGGACGACAGGACGCGGCTGTGCGTGCTGCTGCCCGAGTCGGCCTACGGCCTCCCTCGCATCCGGGAGCTGCTGTCCCCGTTCCACGAGGCCGTCAGCCGCATGCTGGAGTCCGGCGTCGCGGCCGGGCTGAGCGATGCCCGCGAACGGTTGGACGAGCTGCCGGAGGCGTTCGAGGAAGCGAACGAACGGCTGCAGGCGGGACCGCTGCGCGAAGCCGGCTTCTCGCTGGCCGCTGGGAACGGTCCGCGCGAAGCGGGCGCCAGCCAGGCGCCGGAGGCGCTGAGCGGCTTCGACGCGAAGCTGCTGCAGCAGGCGCTGGCCGCGGGCCAGGCGGCGCAAGCGCGAAGACTGCTCGGCGAGCTGCGAAGCCGGATGGAGGCGGCGCCGGGGCTGACGATCCAGAGCGCCCAGCGGGAGCTGCGGCGGCTCGTCGATCTCGTGGGCGGCGAGCTGGGCGGCCTCGGCCATGCCGATCCCGCCGCTTTCGGCCAGCCCGGCATCGACGGCGTATTGAGCGAAGAGGGCCTGCGCGGCTTCGTCGAGACGTTGGCCGCCGCGATCGAGGAGCTGCTCGGCAACCGTTCGTCGCCGGAAGCGGCCAATCCGGTGCGGGAGATCGCAGCTTACCTGGACGCCCATTATTTCGAGGACATCAGTCTGATCGACGTCGCGACGCGGTACCATATGGACGCGAGCCATCTGAGCAAGCAGTTCAAGGCCGTCACGGGCGAGAATTTCATCGAATACGTCACGCGCAAGCGGATGGAGAAGGCCTGCGCGCTGCTGCGGTCGTCGGCGCTTAAGATCAACGACATCTCCGAGCTGGTCGGCTACGAGAACCAGCGGTACTTCAGCCAGGTGTTCAAGAAATTCACGGGCAGGACCCCGTCGGAATACAGGGACGAGGAAGCGGGCCCGCCGCCGGATGCAAAAAATTGAACATGGCGCCCACCATTTATTTTATTCCGCGAAATATGTCGGGGAGGGTACAGTTAAGCCAGGAACGGCGACGCTCATACCGTACCGATACTCGAGAAAAAGGGGCAATGGAAATGAAAAAGAAGCTGGGACTCGGCCTTACCGTCCTGCTGCTGACGGCAGTGCTGTCGGCGTGCGGCAGCAACGGCGGCAACGACGGCGCCAATAACGGCGGCACGGATTCGACGGCGGCCGGCGCGAACGACGGCGCGGCAAGCGGCACGAACAACGCGGCGGAGCCCGCGGGCGACGACGAGGAGCCGGTCACGATCTCGTTCATGCATTTCAAGAGCGACGTCACGGACGGCATCGCCAAGATCGTCGAACAATTCGAAGCGGCGAACCCGAACATCAAAGTCGACGTGCAACCGGTCAAATACGACGATTACTATACGCTCCTGAAGACGAAGATGGCCGGCGGGGACATCATCGACGTCTTCACGCTGAATGCCGGCGGCCAGACCAAGCTGTTCCACGACGGCGGCTATCTGGAGGACCTGACCGGCAAGGATTTCATGTCCAACTTCGAAGCCAACGTGCTGCAGGAGCAGGCGACGGACGGCAAGAACTACATCATGCCCCTGAACGCCGGACCGATCGCGGTGTTCTACAACAAGAAGATATTCGCCGATCTCGGCCTGCAGGTTCCGCGCACGTACGACGCGCTCATGGCGGCGGCCCAGAAGATCAAGGACGCGGGCAAAACGCCGTTCGCCCTGGGCTGGAAAGACAGTTGGACGCTCGGCATGTGGTTGAGCCGCGACCTGCCGAGCAACGCCGTGCTGGTCGACAAGCAGACGGATTTCTTCGACAAGCTCGAGAAGGGCGAAGCGAAATTCGCGGACGATCCGTCGACGAAGACGATGATCGCGCACGCGCAGGACCTGTTCAAATTCGGCAACAAGGATCAGCTCGGCGTCGACTACAACGGCGCGGTCGACCTGTTCGCGAAGGGCGAAGCCGCGATGATGTACATGGGCACGTGGCCGCTCGCCGACATCCAGAAGAAAAATCCGGACCTGTACAATTCGGAGATGGGCTACTTCCCGTATCCGTTCAGCAACGACGAGAGCCTGAACAAGCTCGAATTCAACCCGGACGCCTCCCTGGCCGTCAACAGCAAGTCGGAGCATAAGGAAGCCGCGCTGAAATTCCTGGCGTTCATGGCCAGCAAAGAAGGCGGCGACGCCTGGGTCAAGAACACGAACACGCTCAGCTACGTGAAAGGCACGAGCACGGACATCGCGCCGGCGCTCAAAGACCTGCAGCCGTATTTCGATAACGGCCAGCTTTACAACTCCCAAGCTTACCTCACGACGACGATCGACTGGACGACGCAGTTCTCGCAAAACGTGCAGAAGGTCTTCTTCAAGACCGCGACGCCGGATCAGATCATCAAAGACATGGACGACTGGGTGTCCAAAAACCACAAATAACAAGGCAGCAAACGGTTCCGAAGCGGCACGGGCTGGGCCCGTGCCGTTCGCGGCTCCGGAAGGGGGTTGTTTATGCAAGCGCTTAGGAAGACGTTCAAACGCGAGATGTGGTACATCCTGTTCTTGGTTCCGGGCTTGTTCCTGTTCACGTTCGCGGTCATCGTGCCCCTCGTGACGGGCGCGCGCTATTCATTTACCAGCTGGGACGGCATCTCGGGCAAGCTGACGTACATTGGATGGGACAATTACGTGAATGCGGTCCAGGATTCCGACCTGTGGACGGCCCTGGGCAACACGTTTAAATATGCGATTATTTTAACGATACTCGTCAATGTGCTGTCGTTGTTATTTGCGCTGCTGCTCGACAGCTATTTGCCCCTGCGGAATCTGTTCCGCACCATGTTCTTTCTGCCGAGCATCATTTCGGTCGTGCTCACGGGCTACATCTGGAGCTATAACTACAGCCAAGGCTTCCCGAAGCTGCTCGCCTCGTTCGGCATGGACGTCACGAGTCCGCTCGGCAACCCGCATTACGCGCTGTACGGGCTGATCGCCGTCGCCGTCTGGCAGGGCATCGGTCCGCCGATGATCATCTACATCGCCGGGCTGCAGGGCATACCGGGCGAGCTGCTCGAGAGCGCCAAGATCGACGGCGCCGGCGCGTTCCGGGCATTCCGGAACGTCACGCTGCCGCTGCTCGCGCCGTCCATCACGATCAACATGCTGCTCACGCTGACGGGCTCGCTCAAGGTGTTCGACCTCGTCTACGTCACGACGAACGGCGGGCCGAGCTTCTCGACGGAGGTCATCACCACGTTCATCTACAAGACCGCTTTCTCCTCGTTCAAGGCCGGCTACGGCATGGCGATGTCGATGATCTTCTTCGCGGTGCTCGTCGTCGTCACGGTGATCCAGGTGTCCATCTTTAGAAAACGGGAGGTGGATCTCTGATGCGGAGCACCAAAATCGCCGTATTCGCGCTCGTGCTGCTATTGGCGGCCGTGTTCATGTTCCCGCTTTACGTGGCCTTGCTGATGTCGATGAAATCCGCGAAGGAGACGTTCGATTCCTTCTACGCGCTTCCGGGCAGCCTGAATTTCTCGAACTTCTCGCACGCCTGGGATACGTCCAAGTATCCGGAGGCCATCACGAACAGCCTGATCGTGACGGCGTTGTCGGTCACGCTGATCATCATCGTCTCGGCGCTGAGCGGCTACGCGATCGCCCGGGGAAACAAGCCCTTCTACAGCCTTGTCTACCTGCTCTTCCTCTCCGGCATGATGGTGCCGTTCCAAGTGACGATGCTGCCCTTGTACAAGCTCGGCAAGTCGCTGCATCTCCTGAACAGCCATTGGGGCATCATGCTCATCTACGGCGGCTTCGGGGTGCAGTCCGGCGTGCTGTTCTACACCGGCTTCGTCCGCGGCATCTCGCGCGAGATCGAGGAAGCGGCGCGCATCGACGGCTGTTCGACGCCGGGCATCTTCGTCCGAATCATCCTGCCGCTGCTCAAGCCGGTCACGGCCACCGTGCTCGTGCTGAACGCGCTGTATATCTGGAACGACTTCCTGCTGCCCCTGTTGTACTTGCAGGACAACAGCTACCGCACGATTCCGCTGCAGCAGTATTTCTTCTTCGGACAGTACAGCAGCGACCTGAACCTCGCCTTCGCCTACGCGGTCATGGGCATGATTCCGATCGTCGTCTTCTTCCTGTTCATGCAGCGGTTCATCATCAAAGGGATTGCGGCCGGCGCGATCAAAGGGTAAGCCGTCTCGGACTGGAGCGGTCAAGCATTCGTGTGTATGCCCTCGCCGCGTTGATTAATGCCCTTTATCTTCAATCCATAAAGCCAGGTTATTCGCGGCATTAATCCGCGGAATGCCTGGCTTTGCGGCGTCTTGCGCGGGCAGCCGCCAAAAAATTGAACATGAACCGCACAATTTTTTGGATTCTCTTCGCCCGGACGCGGACGCTAAAATTTCTCGAACGCGCATGCGCGAAACAACTCGCGCGATTCTGCACGCCATTCTGCTAGCGAAATGGGGTATCGAAATTGCCGGTTTACTATTCGGAGGAAGCAAAGCTGTTCGAGATTCGCACCGACCGGACTTCGTATCTGTTCGGTGTCAACGGAAAGGGCACGGTCCAGCATATCTACTGGGGCGAACGCGTGGAGGCGGCGGAATGCGCCGACATGCTGAAGGGACGCTCGCACAGCTCGTTCGACGCGGACGTCGACCGCGAGACGGAAGAATTCGGCGGCTGGGGCGGCAGCCACTATGCCGAGCCGGGGCTGAAGGTCGAATTCGGCGACGGCGTCCGCGACTTGAAGCTCGACTATGCGGGCTGCGAGATCGCGGGGGAGAACGAGCTGACGGTCAAGCTCGCCGACCGGCACTATGCGTTTCGCGTGGACATGCACTACAAGGTCTATCCTGGGCATGACATCATCGAACGATACGCCCGCATTCACAACGACGAGGCGCTGCCGGTCCGGATCGAGCAGGCGATGGCCGCGGTCTGGTCCGTGCAAGGACTGCCGGATTATCGGATGACGCACGTGTCCGGCCGCTGGGCGGGCGAGTATCAGCTGCGCAGGACGGTGCTGAGCGAAGGGAAGAAGGTCATCGAGTCGCGGCGGGGCTTCACCGGCCCGCATGCCAACCCGTGGTTCGCGATCGACGACGGCGAAGCCGGCGAGACGCACGGCCGGGTCTGGTTCGGCGCGCTCGGCTGGAGCGGCAACTGGAAGATCGTCGCCGAGAAGTCGACGTTCGGCCATCTCCGCATCGTCGGCGGCATCAACGATTTCGACGGCGCGTTCGCGCTTGCGCCGGGCGAGTCGTATACGTCTCCGGTGTTCACGGGCGGCTTCGCGGACGGCGGCTTCGGCGCGATGAGCCGGCAGCTTCACGCGTACGAGCGCGCGCATATCCTGCCGGCGCGCCAGCTGCGCAAGGTGCTGTACAATTCGTGGGAAGCGACGGAGTTCGACGTGCAAGCGGACGAGCAGATCAAGCTGGCGCGCCGCGCCGCGGAGCTCGGCGTCGAGCGGTTCGTCGTGGACGACGGCTGGTTCGGTGCGCGCAACAACGACCGCGCGGGGCTTGGCGATTGGCAGGTCAATCCGGCGAAATTCCCGAACGGCCTGCAGGCGCTCATCGACGAGGTCAAAAACCTCGGCATGGAGTTCGGCCTCTGGGTCGAGCCGGAGTCGGTCAATCCCGACAGCGACCTGTACCGCGCGCATCCGGAGTGGATCTACCGCTTCCCGACGCGCGAGGGCACGCAGCTGCGCAACCAGCATCTGCTCAACCTCGGACTGCCCGAGGTCAAGGCATTCGTGCTCGGTTTCATGACGGAGCTGCTCGCCAAGCACGATATCTCGTTCATCAAGTGGGACATGAACCGCACGGTGACGGAGCCGGGTTCGGCGCCGGAAGGGCTGCCGGTGTGGCAGAAGCACGTCGAGCACGTCTACGAGATCTGGGCGGAGCTGCGGGCGCGCTTCCCGCATGTCGAATTCGAGACCTGCGCGGGCGGCGGCGCCCGGATCGATCTGGGCATGCTGCGGTTCGCGGACCAGGCGTGGGTCAGCGACAACACCGACGCGCGCGACCGGCTGGCGATCCAGGAAGGCTTCGCGTACGCGTACAGCCCGTCCGTCATGATGTGCTGGGTGACGGAATCGCCGAACGGCTTCAACGGCAGGAGCCTGCCGCTGTCGTACCGCTTCCACAGCGCCATGATGGGCGGGCTCGGCATCGGGGCGAACATCTCCAAATGGTCCGACGCGGAGATGGCGGAGGCGCGCGAGTTCGTCGCGCTGTACAAGGAGATCCGCGGCACCGTGCAGGAAGGCGAGCTGTACCGGCTGGAGCCGCTCGGCCGCTCGAACCTGGCCGCGTACCAGTACGTGGGCAAGGACGGCGCCGAGGCCGTGGCGTTCGCGTTCCTGCAGTCGCAGCATTTCGGGTCGGCGGAGCGCCGGCTGCGCCTGCAGGGGCTGGAAGCCGATGCGTCCTACGCCGTCAGCCAGGACGGCGGCGAATCGGTCGTCCGCCACGGCGCGACGCTCATGGGCGCCGGCTTCCCGCTGACGCTGCGCGGCGATTACGGCAGCACGCTGCTGCGCCTGAGACGCCTGTAGCCTCGGCGATAGCCGACTTCGGCACCTCGCGCAAGCGGCTGACGCTTCATGACGCATGCAATTGGCATGCTCGTTAACCAAATGCGCCGGCGGATGCTTAGCCCTTCGGCGCGCTGCGGTACTCCGTCGGCGGCATGCCCATCCGTTTCTTGAACAGCCTGGAGAAATAGTACGGATCCGGGATGCCGACGGACGCGGCGATTTCCTTCACGGTAAGGCCGGTCAAGCTGAGAAGCTGGCCGGCTTTTTGCATTTTCATCCGCAGGAAATATTCGATCGGCGGGAAGCCCGTCTCCTGATTGAACAGGTAGATCAAGTGCTGCTTGGACAAACCGGTATGCGCCGCCAGTTCCGGCAGGCTGACGCTCTCCGCGAGCCGGTCGCCCAGATAGCGGATCGCGCGCTCGAGATCGGATTCGCGCTTGCGGTCGCGCGCCGAGCCGCCGACGCCGAGCCCGATGCGGCCGAGCAGCTGGCCGAGCGCCTGCGAGACATGGACCAGCACCGGCAGGGAATACGGCTTGTCCGTCAGCAGCGCGTACGCCCGCTCGAATTCGGCCGCCCAATCGGCCTGCACGACCGCGGGCAGGCGCACGGGACCGGCCGCGTCGAGTCCGTACAGCGAGAGGAAGTCGGCGACGTGCTCGCCTCTCAGGTGGAACCAATAGATGCTCCACGGCCGCTGCGCCGACGCGCCGTACCGGTGAGCCGCCCAGGCGGGAATGACGGCAAGCGTGCCCTCCCCGACGGTTTGCGTCCGCCCGTCCAGCTCGATCCAGCCTTCCCCGGCGAAGCAGTAGATGAAAATATGGCTGTCGCTGCCCTCCGGCCGCTCGCGGTAGTGATACTCGGCATGCGGGAACGCGCCGATGTCGCTGATGAACAGGCCGCGCGTCAGCGGGTGGCGCGCCAGCTCCTCGGTCTGGTAGGCCGGGAGCACGTAGAGCTTCTGCTCGGGGAAGCCTTCGGGCTTGCGGGTTTCTTCCGTCATTGCGGCGCCTCCAATCGATGAAAATAAGAACATCGTTCAATATATGGCGTTCATAAAGCCTATATAAGCATAGCGTGAATGAATAAATCCGAATATCCTCCATTATAAACCGAATTTCGTGAATTGGAACACCGGCGAATGAGGCGTACATTTAAAGCATACGAAGCACCACCGAAGGAGGAGTTCGCGTTGACGCAGCCGCAGACGCAAACGCAAGCCAAGCAAGCCGTGACCGTACGGGAAGAAACGGTTTCCATTCCGACGTACGGCATCGGGGAGCCGGACCGCAATCCGATGTTCTTGGAGAAACGCGTGTATCAGGGAAGCTCGGGCAAAGTATACCCGCATCCCGTCATCGACCGCATCGAGGACGAGAAGAAGCCGCAAACCTACCGGATGGTCATCCTGGAGAACGAATACGTCCGCATCGAGATCATGCCGGAGCTCGGCGGCCGGATCTACCGCGCGCTGGACAAGACGAACGATTACGACTTCGTCTATTACAACCGCGTCATCAAGCCCGCGCTGGTGGGGCTCGCGGGACCGTGGATCTCCGGCGGCATCGAGTTCAACTGGCCGCAGCATCACCGTCCGAACACGTACGGCCCGGTCGAATACCGGCTCGCCGAGAACGAGGACGGCAGCGCGACGGTGTGGGTCAGCGAGATCGACCGGATGTACGGCACGAAGGTGACGGCGGGCTTTACGCTGCATCCCGGCAAGGCGTACCTGGAAATCTCCGCGCAGCTCTATAACCGGACGGCGTCGCCGCAGACGTTCCTCTGGTGGGCGAACCCGGCCGTAGCGGTCAACGACCATACGCAATCCGTGTTCCCGCCGGACGTTACGGCCGTCTTCGACCATGGCAAACGCGACGTCTCGCGCTTCCCGATCGCCACGGGCACGTACTACAAAATGGACTATTCCGCGGGCGTCGACATCTCCCGTTACCGCAACATTCCGGTACCGACGTCGTACATGGCCTATAAATCCGACTATAATTTCGTCGGCGGCTACGATCACGGCGTGCAGGCGGGGCTGCTGCACGTGGCCAATCACCATATCTCGCCGGGCAAGAAGCAGTGGACCTGGGGCAACGGCGAATTCGGCCAGGCGTGGGACCGCAACCTGACCGACGAGGACGGTCCGTACATCGAGCTGATGACGGGCGTCTACACCGACAACCAGCCGGATTTCACCTGGCTGCAGCCGTACGAGGAGAAATCGTTCAAGCAGTATTTCATGCCGTACAAGGAAATCGGCGTCGTCAAGAACGCGACGATCGATGCCGCCGTCAACCTCGAGGTCGACGAGGCAAGCCGCCAGGCGACCGTCATGGCCTACGCGACCTCGGTCTTCGCGGGGGCGGTCATCGAGCTGCGCGGCACGCAGCGGGAGTATTTGAACACGGCGGTCGAGCTCTCGCCGACGTCGACGTTCAAATCGATCGTGACGATCGACGAGGCGGACCGCGCGCATGATCTGCTGGTCGTCATCCGCGACGCGGAAGGGCGGGTCCTGGTCTCCTACCGGCCGGCGAAGCCGTCCATCGAGCAGGTGCCGGATGCCGCGAAGCCGCTGCCGGAGCCGGCGGAGCTGCGCACGACGGAACAATTGTACTTGGCCGGGCTTCATCTGGAGCAGTACCGGCACGCCACGTTCGAGCCGGAAGCGTACTACCTGGAAGGATTGAAGCGCGATCCGTCCGATATCCGGATCAACGTCGCCTACGGCACGCTGCTGCTGCGGCGCGGGCTGTTCGCCGAAGCGGAAAGCCATTTCCGGACGGCGGTCAAGTCGCTCGCCTGGCGCAATCCGAACCCGTACGACAGCGAAGCGCTCTACCAGCTCGGCGTCGCCCTGAAGCTGCAGGGTCGCGAGGAGGAAGCGTTCGCCGCTTTCTACAAATCGGTATGGTCGGTCGCTTGGCAGGATGCCGGGTATTTCTCGCTGGCGCGCATCGCGGCCGCGAAAGGCGCCTACGGGGAAGCGCTGGAGCTGTCCGAGCGTTCGCTCATCCGCAATGCGCGCAACTACAAGTCGCGCCACCTGCATGCGGCGCTGCTGCGCAAGCTCGGCCGTCCGCAGGCCGCGGCCGCTTACGCCGAAGAGACGCTGCGGCTCGACGTCGCCGACTTCGGGGCTGCCTGGGAACTGGCGCTGGCTTATGCCGGGCTTGGCGACAATGCCAAGGCGGTTGCCGCGTCGGCGGAGCTGAAGCGCCTCATGCGCGACGATCCGCATAATTATTTGAACCTGGCCGCGGATTACGCGGAAGCGGGCTTGCACGGGGAAGCGATCGCCGTCCTCGCGCATCTCGCGCCGAGCGAGGAAACGGACGCGTATCCGATGGTGCATTACGCGCTCGGTTATCTCTACGAGCTGTCCGGCAATCCGGAACAGGCGGCCGCGCATCGCCGGGCCGGGCGGGAAGCGAAGGCGGATTACTGCTTCCCGAACAACCTGTTCGACCTGCTCGTGCTGCAGAGCGCGGCCCGGACCGACGAGGCGGACGGCAGGGCCCGCTACTACCTGGGCAACTGGATGTACGACAAGAAGCGCCATGAAGACGCGATCGCGAGCTGGGAAGCGTCGCGCGCGCAGGATGCCGCGTTCGCCACGGTGCACCGGAACCTTGCGCTCGCCTATTACAACAAGCTTGACGACGCCGAAGCGGCGCTCCGCTCGCTGGAGACGGCCTTCGCGTGCAACGAAGGGGACGCGCGGGTATTCTACGAGCTCGATCAGCTCTACAAGAAGCTCGGGCGCGAGGCGGCGCGGCGTTTGGAGAAGCTGGAGGCGCATCCGGCGCTCATCGGGAAGCGGGACGATCTCTATCTCGAGCGCATCGCGCTGCTGAATGCCCTCGGCCGCCACGAGGAAGCCGCGCAGGCGCTGGCCGCGCGCAGCTTCCACCCGTGGGAAGGCGGCGAAGGCAAGGCGACCGGCCAACATGTGCTGTCCCGCGTGGAGCGGGCCAAGCAGGAGATGGACGAAGGCCGTTTCGAGGCGGCGATCGGCCTGCTCGAAGAAGCGCTCGTCTACCCCGAGAACCTCGGGGAAGGCAAGCTGGCCGGGGCGCAGGAGAACAATGTCTACTATTACCTCGGCTGCGCGTATCTGGGCTTGAACCGCCAGGAAGAAGCGGCGCGCCACTTCGGCATCGCTTCCCAGGGGCTGGAGGAGCCGGCAAGCGCGATGTACTACAACGATCAGCCGCCGGACATGATCTTCTACCAAGGCATGGCTTGGCTGCAGCTCGGCAACGAGCGGGAAGCGAACCGCCGCTTCAACAAGCTGGTCGACTACGGCGAGAAGCATCTGCGCGACGACGTGAAGTTCGACTACTTCGCCGTCTCGCTGCCGGATTTCCTCGTGTTCGAGGATGACCTGAACAGACGCAACGCGATCCACTGCCATTACATGATCGGTCTCGGGCTCATCGGCCTCGGACGCTACGAACAGGCGAAGGCGCAGCTCGATGCCGCGCTGCTGCTGGAGGCAAACCACCCAGGCGCGCGGACGCACCGCCGGATGTGCGAATAGACGAAGCGTTCCTTATCGGCGAGAAACCGGCCGTTCCCGTGAATTTGGGGACGGCCGGTTTTCTTGCATATTGCTGCCTTTTGCGGCTGTTCTCTTGACGGGAAGGCCCGATAGGACTGATTGACTGGGTGAATCCGCATAGGTAAAATGACTGTAGCTGACTAGGCAGGATCGACGGGAAAAGGGGCAGGAGCAGGAGATGGAGATGGATGCAATCGGGTTAGTATTGGAAGGCGGCGGCATGCGGGCCATGTATACGGCGGGCGTGCTGGAGTATTTCTTGGAACAAAACATGTATTTTCCATATACGGTCGGCGTCTCCGCCGGCGCGTGCGTCGCGACGAGCTACCTGTCCCGGCAAAAGGGACGGAACAAGATCGTGAACGTCGACATGGTGACGGATAAACGCTATATTTCGTGGCGCAATTATTTCCGCAAAGGGCAAATGTTCGGCATGGATTTCATCTTCGACGAGATCCCGAACAAGCTCGTGCCGTTCGACTTCTCTGCCTTCGCGAACAGCAGCGAGGAGCTCGTCGCGGCGACGACGGACGTGGTGACCGGCGAGACGGTGTTCTATCGCAAGAGCGACCCGGACTTCGACGTGCTCACGGTGCTTCGGGCGTCCAGCTCGCTGCCGTTCATCGCGCCGATCGTGAATTTCAAGGGCAGGCAGCTGCTCGACGGCGGCATCTCCGATCCGATCCCGCTCAAGCAGGCGGAGAAGGACGGGTTCGCGCGCAACGTCGTGGTGCTCACGCGGGACGCCGGTTACCGGAAATCCCCGAACCGCTTCGCGTGGTTCGTCCGGCGGATGTACGCCAAATTTCCGGCATTCGTCAAGATCATGCTGCGCCGGCATCAAATCTACAACGGTCAAGTCGATTATATCCGCGAGCAGGAGCAGCGGGGCAACGTCTTCGTCATTCGGCCACAGCAGCCGCTCGAGGTCGGACGGATGGAGAAGAACTCCGCGAAGCTCGACGCGCTGTACCTGCAGGGCTACGAGGACGCGAAGCGCGCGCTGCCTTCGCTGAAGGCATGGACCGAAACGGGAATGTAGGCGGCAGGTTTTACCGGACCGGCACGAGGTCCTAACAGCAGGAACATGGCGCAGACAAGTATGCCGAGCGCCGAGCGATGTTCCGCAGAGACATCTCGCGCTGCAGGCGAAGACGGACCGCCGGTAGTAAAGATCATGAAGAACGGCATTAGAAGAACGGCCAAACGGCCGGGAATACGAAGGACTCGCGGATTGACGCGACGAGTTCGCCGCGCAGCGGCCAAGCAGGCGCGAGCGCTTAAGCAGCGGCAGCCGTACGCAGCGTAATCGCTTAAGAGATCGCCATTAGCCTAACAAACCTCGTTGCGGCTAGCTTCCTCCGAATTCTCCAATCTCTCCCTCCGCAATGCTCGCCGCGATCCGACCGTTGACCCCGACAAGTTCAACCCTGATACCTCCGTTATCCGAAACCAGGTCCCTCTTTACTGAAGTATGTCTTCCGGTCTTGCAAAATATCCCTTCATTCTCGTCGTCTCGCGTCGTTCCGCATTGCTCCGGAAACGGCTTATTCGCATGTCTGCGGCTTCAATCCGGCAATCCGCGCGGGATGGTCCTGCTCATCAGATCGAGCGACCGCACGATGCGCCGGATGAGCGGGCGGGACTTGAAGTAACCGCCGTGCGAAGCCGGCGTCCAGGCGAAAGGACCCGGGCAGCGAATCTCGCAATCCTCCGTGACGGCTTGGGCATACTCGGCGTTCAATCCCTTGAGCGGGTAAGCGATGATGTCGTCCCGGTCGTAGAAATTGACCCATTCCCCGATGCCGAGCGGCCTCAGCGTCGGCGCGGGCACGGCGATGGGCAGCCCGAAGTGCTCGAAGCGCATCGTCCAGAGCGCGATGGGGCTGCCGAGCGTGTAGAAATGCGTCAGCGTCTCCCCGGCGACCAGCTTCGAGCGGCAGGTGCGGATCAGCTCGGCCGCCTTCGGCCGCAGCTTGCGGTACTGCAGATCATAGAAGTAATTGCTCGAGATGATCGTCCCGAGGCTGTGGGCGATGATGCACAGCGGCGCGTTGTCCCCGGCACGGACCGCAAGCCGCTGGAGCTGCTGGGCGTACCGCGCATGGATATCGTCGTAAATATAATCATGCGGACAAGGATCGTCCGCCTTCGGTATCGCTTGGTAAGCGATGGCATCGCCCAAATAATTGACGACGAACGAGCGCAGCTTCAGCGTCTCGTTCCAGCGCAGCTTGTTCGCCGACGTCCGCTCCCACAGCTTTCGCTCCAGCGAGTCGGTGATATCTCCCCAGTAGATGCCTTCCACGACAAGCCTGACCCTTGGATTCAGTTTAGCCATGGCCTCCTGCAGCTTCTCGGCGATTTCCGCGTGAAAATCCCCCGTTTGCTGTCCGATCCCGTGCACGATTCCGACCGCGATCCGCATGCTCCGCCCCCCGTACTCATCTGGCTGCTCTCTTATTTCTATTCGGGGGAATGACGGCGTTAGACGCGAAATGACGGCATGCGCGCGATTTGCGCGGCCGTTCGGCGACGCTCGGCGATCGACATGCGATCGGCGCCGGCGAATGACGCGGGTAACGTTTAATTTCAGGCCGCTTGAGTAAAATAAATACACTCGCAACAGGCGGGAGGGAATAACGGCATGAATGGCCATTCGGCGTGGTACATCGGGTTGATCGTCATCAGCGTGGCGCTGCTCGCCTACACGGTGCTTAGAACCGGCAACAAGCGCAGCTTGCTGCTGTATTTGGGTATGAGCGGCCTCGGGTACACGATTGAATTCGTGATTTTCATATTGTTCGATTGCTACGCGTACGAACCGAAGCTGATCCGGGACGACGGCTATTACGACAGCCTTGCGGGCGCTATCGTATCCAATGCGTTGATCCTGCCCGCGCTGGCGGTGTTTCTGGCCGTGCTTCGCATGGGCTGGCTTCCGATCATCCTGGCGATCGCGGCGATGTCGGGCGTCGAGTATCTTTTTCTTCGGCTCGGCATCTACGTTCATCACTGGTGGCGTACCGTTTATACGGCGATCGGACTGGTGGTCTACTTCTGGGCGGCAAAGTATTGGTTCGGCAGGATCATGCGTCCGTTGCGCGGGGCGCCCCATGCCTTGACGCTGTATTTGATTTTATGGGCGATGAGCTCCCCGCAGGCGCTCGAGATCATCCTGCTTCACGGCAGGACCTACGGCGTCCGCTGGTTCGCGGACCAGTCGCACGACAATATCGCGTTCTCGTCGTCCTACTGCCTGGTGTTGACCCTTTTTTTCACGTGGCTGTTATGTCGAAGAACAGGCAAGCGGTGGCTGCTATATCTGGTCGCAACCGCGGTCGTGCTGGTGATCGACGCGCTGCTCGACGCATCCGGCGTCCTGGCGAGCAAGGGGTGGTGGGATTACGCGTATCGCATCGTGACCATGTTCTTGACCTTGTGGTTAGGCGATGCGATCAACAAGCGGTTGCGGCGCGGGCCGATGCCCGGATATAGATGATGAAACGCAGATTGAACCGAACCATTGGCGCTGCATGCCTATCCTCCGGAGCCGTTCGCATGCACGGCGCATGAAAAGGGCTGCTCGTCCGCCATCTTAACGATGACGGACGAGCAGCCCTTTTCCGTTCGGCCCTGGCTTACAGCCACCAGCCGTTATCCTTCTCCTCCAGCAATTCCGCGTTCACGTCGTTCCATTCGAAGACGGTCTCCTCGCCGTTCAGCACCCAGCGGCCCGGGCAAGTGTTATGCAGCCAATCGAGCGGTTCTCCGACGGGGAGCGGCTCCGCGGCCAGCTCGAACGCGCGGCGGATCGCCAGCTCCTGCTCCTTCGTCACGATCGCCGGATCGGCCGAGACGAACAGCGGGGTGCCGCTTCCGGCCAGCAGGCGCAGCCATTGCTCGTTGAGCGCCCACGGCACGTCCGCCGTCAAGCCGAGGCAGTCGGCGTCATGGCTGTAGAACGTGCCGTGCTGCGGCATGCGGAACGCCAGCGTGTTCACGCCCATGTACCGCGTCCGTTCCCACCATCTGCCGCTCGTATCGTCGCCGGTCCGCTGAATCTCGAACAAGCCCGCGGATAGATGGCTGAACGTATTGCAGCCGATGATGGCGGCTTGTCCCGACGCTTCCGCGATCGTGCGATACAGGTCCAGCGTAATCTCGGCCGTCGTCCGCGACCGGTCGCGGAACGATTGACGCAGGGCGTGCGGCTTGGATTTCATCGTCATGCCCCATTGGCCGAGCAGGTCGTACGAAGTAAAGTCGTGCTTAAGCATGTCGATGCCCCAGCCCGCCATCCGCTCGACCGATTCGCGAACATGCTGCAGCACGTCCGGCTGGCTGGGATCGAGCACTTGTCCGCCGCTCGCGGCATAGCGAATCCACTCCGCCGGCACGTCTTCCGCCGTCAGCAGCGGCCGGGACCAGATGCCGGGCTTGACGCCGGTCTCCTTCATCTCGCCGATCAGCCGCTCCATGTCCGGGAACTTGGCGTTGCCGACCCACGGTCCGCCGTTGCACGCGCCGCCCCCGCTGACGAGCTGCCAGCCGTCGTCGATGACCATGTACGGCCGGTTCGTCTTGTGCGCGGACAGGGACGACATGAACCGCGAATCCGCCAATATTTCCTCGTGGGAGCTGTTGCCGTACGCATAGTACCAGTTGTTGCCGCCATAGACCGGCTGCTTCGGCATGACGGGGTTGTCGCACATGAGCCGGCAGAAGCGCTGCGCCGCGGCGAACGGCGAGTCGCCTTCCAGCCCGGGATCGTGCAGCAGCTCGGCGACCTGCAGCCTGCGCGCGCCGAGACGGACGCCCTCGCTGCCGCTCGTCACGTCGGCGGTGAACGTGATGCCGTCGGCGTCGAGCTGCCAGAAGCAGAACGCGTTCGGGCCGGTTTTCACGCCGAAGCCCGACGTCCGGCCGCCGTCATGGCGCAGGAAATACCACGGCAGGACGCGCTCCGGCACGATGCCGCGCCATTCCAGCTCGCCGTAGCCGCGTTCCCAGTGATCGCCCAGGATGAGCGGCCGGCCCTCTTGCTTGATCTTCCAGCGGAGCTTGATGAGGCGTACGGCATCGTCCGGCGCCTCCAGCTCCAGCACGAATCCGCTGCCGGAAGCGTTCAACGCGACCGCGATACCCTTGGCGGTCCAGCTCCCTGCGGCTCCGCCCGACAGCTGGCGCCATCCTTCCTCCGTCCGAACCATCGCGCCGTCCGGCGCGCCTAAGTGAAACCTAGCTTCCATTACGTTTCCTCCTCTATAATGGGACAATGAGATTGACTTCAGTATAGACGAGGACGCGGCCGCAATGAATAACAAGCCGGGTCGTTCACGGCATGAATAATGAACCAACTGAGACATCGATCGCGCGAAGGAAGTGTGCATGGGCCATGGAGGACAACAGGGGCAAAACGGAGGCAAAGGACGTGGCCGCGGAACTGAAGCATTTCCCGAACCGCAAATCCGAGGCGTATTTCTACGGGGCGCAGGCGGGGACCGTTCCGGCCGGTTGGTTTTGCCGCAGGCATCTGCATCACATGATGTTCGAGCTGAACCTGGTGCTCGAGGGCACGCAGCTGGCCGAGGTCGGCGGCACTTCTTACCGGCAGGGCAAGGATCATCTCATCCTGGTGCCGCCGATGGTGCTGCACGCTTATCGGGCGGCGGGGCCGTTCCGTTTCTTCGTCATGCATGTGCAGATCGACGATCCGGTGTTCTTGAACGCGCTGAACCGCGCGAAGCTGCTCCTGCTGTCGCCGGAGCATGAGCTGAACCGGCTGCTGCTGCCGGAGATGAAGCGCATCCTGCAGCTGGCGGAGGAAGGGGACGCGCCGAAATCGAAGCTGTTCCGCAGCGTGTACACGATCATGGATCTGCTCGAATCCTACATCGCCGCGCAGGAAGGGCCCGGCGCGGGCGCCGACGTGCTGCCGATCCGGATCGCCAAAGCGATCGAATCGCTCGTCGCGGACCGCCGCGCCGAAGAAGCGATCGCGGCCGGCTGGATGGAAGCGCTGGCGGAACAGCTCGGCTTCAGCCGGCGCCACTGCTACCGCGTCTTCCGCGACGCGTACAGCCTCTCGCCGCGCGAGTATCTGGCCGTGCTGCGCCAGCAGGAAGCGATGCATCTGCTCACGGGCGGCGAGCATGCCGTGGAGGAGGTCGCGCGGCGCATCGGCTACGACAACGTGCAGAGCTTCATCCGGCAGTTCGTCAAGTGGACGGGCACGACGCCGGGCGCGTTCCGGAAGCGGCAGGCGGGGGAGACGGTGTATTTGACGCCGCTGGAGCTGGAGTAGGCGGTGGCGGTGAACCGCCGTCGGATCGCTTCCTCCCCCGGGCAGGGGAATCGTCCCGTGCTGCAGAATCTCTAAGGCATTAACGATTTGGATGGCGATCGTTGCGGCAATGGAGATGCCAGAACCGCAGCGGCCATTAGGAAGCAGGGGAAAACATGTTCAAATACAGCTATAATTCGCTCGTTTATTACGGCGAAGATTTGCGGACGAGCGCGGAGCGGCTAGCGCGCTTCGGTTACGATGCGATCGAGCTCGTCGGCGAGCCGGACCATTACGACTACGGTCAGGTACGGGCCTTGACCGCGGATTACGGGCTGGCGGTTTCGTCGATTTGTTCGATCTATAACGCGGAGCGGGATCTGGGTCATCCGGACGCCGCCATGCGGGCGCAAGCCGTCGCTTACATGAAGTCGGTGGCGGAAATGGCCGCCGAGGTCGGCGCGCCGACGATCATCGCCGCACCCGTGGCGAATATGCGCATTCGGGAGCTGGGCAGCCGCGAGGACGAGTGGAAATGGGCGGTCGAGGGCATCCGCGCCGGAGCGGAGCATGCGGCTTCGCTCGGCGTCAACGTGTGCATCGAAGCGTGGAACCGTTTCGAGTCGTATATGCTGAACCGGTTGGATCAAGCCGAGGCCATGCGCAGCGAAGTCGGCCTCGCGAACGTCGGCATCATGGGCGATACGTTCCATATGAACATCGACGAGGCCGATATACCGCAGGCGATTCGTCAAAACGGCGCCGCGTTGATTCATTTCCACCTGGCGGACAGCAACCGGGCGGCGCCGGGCGAAGGCCATACCGACTTCGAGCCGATCCTGCGCGCGCTGCAGGCCGTCGATTACAAGGGCTATCTGACCTTCGAGCTGCTGCCGGCGGCCGCCGATCCGTTCGGCGTCATGCGTCGCGGCGGCGGACAGGCTTTCTTCGATGCGTACACCGCGCAGGCGATCGACCGCATCAAGCGGATCGAGCGAAAGCTCGCGGCGGAGGCATGAGCGGGGTAAAGGGACGCGGATGCTGTTGGCATGAGCAGCAGGGATGGATGCGATCGGCTGTCTGCCGCGGGCATTATTGTTGAAGTCCTCCCGATGCCGTATAGTGGATAGGGAAATGACCGAGAAGACGCTAACGGAGCCATAACGATCCGAATCCATACGCGGGAGATGCAGCATGATGAGACGAGAAGACGCCCGGCGGGCCGTGTTTTTTGACGTGGACGATACGCTGTACGATCATTTGATTCCGTTCCGCAAGGCGGTGGAACAGGCAGCGGGGGGACATCGCGCCTTGGAGGGCTTTCCCTTCGCGGCGGCCTATCTGCGCCTTCGCTACCATAGCGACATGCTGTCGCTCGAGCTCGGCGGCGCGGGCGCCATGGAAGCGGGAGCGGCGACGGATTACATGCGGATGCGCCGCTTTCAATTGACGCTGGCCGAATTCGGCATCCCGCTGACCGACGCGCAGGCGGAAGCGATGCAGGCGGCTTACATCGGCTGCCAATACGACATCGCGATGTTCGACGGCGCGCGCGAGCTGCTGGAAGAGCTGGCGCGCGAAGGCTGGATCGTCGGCTTGATCACGAACGGCGCGCCGCAGCACCAGCGAAGCAAGATCGAAGCGATGCGGCTGGACGAGCTGGTTCCGCGGGAACGGCAGTTCATCTCCGGCTCGCTGGGCTGGGACAAGCCGGACGCGCGCGTCTTCCGGCACGCCAACGAGTTGACGGGCACGCTGCCGGAGAACAGCGTCTATGTCGGCGATTCTTGGCGCAACGACGTGGTCGGCGCCCTCGAAGCCGGTTGGCGCGTCGTCTGGTTCAACCACCGCCGGGCGGAACGCGAGTCGGCGCACGAACCGACGTTCGAGGCGAGCAGCTACGCGGAGCTGCGAAAGCTCCTGATGCGCTGAAATTCACGAAGGCACGGCGGCGAAGCTGCCCGTGTCTTTTTTTATGGAGAGGGACCATTTTCCAGTCAGGGTCCGACTCTTATCGCCCGATTCTTCCAATGTTTGCATGACGATCTAGCCTCAATCCGCGCCAATTCCAGCCCTATAAACCTCGCAGTCTAGCTTTTTGTCGAATTCGACAAAGTTCCTCGCGGTTTTTCAAAATTCGCCATCTAAACGCATAGCAATTTCGCGTGGAATTCGGGTAAAATTCTTGTACAAAGGGTAAATATCGCTATATAATAGACTTTCATTGGAGATAGTTCTTTTTGACTATTTTTTGTCGAATTTACAACATTATTTTACATATACCTCTAAGAGTCTGCTAGGAAACGCGGAAGGAGGCACCATGAAACCTGCGAAACTCATTTCCATCCTGTTGTCGGTCATCCTGTTGTCAGGCTGCAGCGTCTTCCACATGCACGATGCCGGGCAAACCGGAAGCACCGGGGACAAGCCGGTCGCCGCGGATCCGGACCCGGCGCACTACGACGGACCGGAGAGCAAGGCCGTCTCCATGGTCTATACGACCAAGCGCGAGCTGTCGTTGACCTTCGACGGGATGGCCGACAAGGCTGCGATGGAGCGGCTGCTGGACGAATTGGATGCGTACGGGATCAAGGCGACCTTCTTCCTGCCGGGCATGCGGGTGGCGGAAGAGCCGGACATCGCCAAGGATATTCTGGCACGAGGCCATGAGATCGAGAACAACACGCTGAACAGGCTGGACGTCAGCAAGCTGCCATACGCGAATACCTACCGTGAGATTAAGCTGAGCGACGACGTCATCCGGCAAAAAACCGGCGTTACGCCGCTTTACGTGCGGACCATGACCGGCGATTATACCGACGACGTGCGCCTGGCTGCGGCGCAGAGCGGGCAGCGGGCGGTCGTCGGCAGCAGCCTGTTTCTCCATAATTGGGAACAAGAGACGGCGATCCAGAAGCGCGATTACATCCGCAAATACATTAACCGCGGCGGCATTCTGACGCTGGATACGGAAGAGAACAAGACCCTCGAAGAATCGGTGCGGCTGATCGCGGAGGGAGCGAAGAACGTCGGTTACCGCTTCGTCAAGCTCGATCAGCTTATCCAAGGCGGCGGCGAGCGCAAGCCGCTCGAGCAAATCCCGGGCTGGGACGCGGCGAAGATCAATCCGGATTACGAAGGCGCGACCTACAACGTCATGTACAACAAAGCCGGCGACGCGAAGAAGGAAGTCGTCCTCTCCTTCGACGATTGGGGAACGGACGAGACGGTCACGAAGATCTTGGACGAGCTGGCGCAATACCATGTAAAGGCTTCCTTCTTCCTGCGCGCGGACGGCGTCGAAAAAAATCCGAATTTGGCGCGCGCGATCGCGGAAGGCGGCCACGATGTGGGTAATCATACGTATTCGCATCCCGTCATCACGTCCGTGACGCCGGCGCAATTGCAGCAAGAGATCGTGAAGGCGCACCGGATCATCGCGGAAGCGATTCAAGCGCAGCCGACGATGCTCTTCCGGCCGCCGACCGGCGAATTCGACGCCGAGACGCTGAAGGTCGTCGGGGCGACGGGCTACCATGACATCGCCGTCTTCGACGTGACGCCGGACGATTTCGTGAAGAGCCGAAGCGCCGCGCAAATCGCGCAGGCGGTGAAGGAACAGACCGGCAGCGGCAGCGTCGTGCTGCTCCACATGCTGGACGATATTCAGACGGTCCATGCGCTGCCCGCCATTATTGCCGAGCTGCGGGCGGAAGGCTACGCTTTCGTGCGCATGTCGGAGCTGATGGGGCTTGGCAATAGCCGGCAATCGGCCTCATAACTTTAGACGGAGGAGTTTTGCACTTGCAATTGGGGATATTCGGATGGAAACCGCGCCGGACGGGAAGGACCGGCAGACGGCTCGCGGCCGGCGCGGCCGCGCTGCTGACGGCAGGCATGCTCGCCGGCTGCGGATTGTTCGGGGGCGACGCGCCGGCGGCGGAGGAGAATCGGCCCGCCAAGCCGGCGCAGACCGTCCGCTACGACGGGCCGATGAGCCGGGCGGTCACGTTCGTCTACACGGCGCGAAAGGAGCTGTCCCTGACCTTCAACGGCATGGGCGATCCCGAAACGATGAAGCGGCTGCTGGATCAGCTGGACAAGTACGGCATCAAGGCGACGTTCTTCCTGCCCGGCATGCGGGTGGCGGAGGAGCCGGACATCGCGAAGGATATCGCGGCCAGGGGCCACGAGATCGAGAACAATACGCTCAATCGCCTCGATATGAGCCAGCTGCCGTACGAACAGGTGTATAACGAGATCAAGCTGAGCAACGACGTCATTCGGAAACAGACGGGCACCGCGCCGAAGTACGTACGCACGAGATCGGGCGACTATACGGACGACGTCCGGTTGGCCGCGGCTCAGCTGGGCATGAAGGCCGTCGTCAGCTACAACATCAACCCGAAGGACCGGGAGATGCAGGGCGCGGCCGAGATCGGGCAATACGTGGAACGCTACATGATGCGGGGCGGCATCGTCAACCTGGACACGGACGTGAATCCAGAGGTCATCGGCGCCATTCCCTACATAGCCAAAGCGGCCGAAGAGATCGGTTACAAGCTCATTCCGCTGGACGAGTTGATTCGGAACGGCGGCGAACGCAAGCCGTTGGAGGAGATTCCCGGCTGGGACGCGGCGAAGGTGAACCCGGATTTCAAGGATGCTTCGTACAAGCTCGTTTACCGCAAGGACGGGCTGAAGAACAAGCAAATCGCGCTCACCTTCGACGATTGGGGCAGCGATAGAACGATTACGAAGATCCTGGACATTCTCGCGGCGGAGAACGTGAAGGCGACGTTCTTCCTCCGGGCCAAGGGAACGGAGAGCAACCCGAACCTGGCGCGGGCGATGATCGAGGGCGGCCATGACGTGGCGAATCATTCGTACGGTCATCCCGTCGTTACGACCTTGTCGCCCGAGGCGCTGCAGGAAGACATCGTCAAGGCGCACCGGGTCATCACGGAAGCGATCCAGCAGCAGCCGACGATGCTGTTCCGGCCGCCGACAGGGGTCATCGACGACCGGACCGGCAAAGCCATCGCCGCGGCGGGCTATCCCGTCATCGCGATGTACGAGGTCACGACGCTGGATTGGGACGCGAAGAACGGCGCCGACGCCATCGTGAAAGGCATCATGAAGCAAACGACGGGCGGCAGCGTCATCCTGCTGCACATGCTGGACGACATCCATACCATCGAAGCGCTTCCGACCGCCATCGAGCAGCTCAAGAAGCAAGGCTACGCATTCGTCAAAATGGCGGATTTAATCGGACTTCATCCGTGACCAGGGGGTTGATCGCATGAACAAGGAGTTGCAACTCTACGCGCGCATCGTGAACCGGGAGGAGCCGTTGGCCGTCATCGGCCTCGGCTACGTCGGGCTGCCGATCGCGATCGCTTTTTCGAAGAAGGCCAATGTCATCGGCTTCGACGTGAACGCGCAGAAAGTGCAGGGTTACCGGGACGGCATCGACGCGACCGGCGACGTCGGGAGCGAAGCAATACGCGGCAGCAGCGTCGCGTTTACGTCGGATTCGGACCGGCTGGCGGACGTCCGCTTCTTCATCGTCGCCGTGCCGACGCCCGTCATGAGCGGGAACGTGCCGAATCTGGCCTACGTGCAGGACGCGAGCCGGCTCGTCGGCCGGAAGCTGAAGCCGGGCGCCATCGTCGTCTTCGAATCGACGGTCTATCCCGGCGTGACGGAGGAAGTGTGCGTGCCGATTCTCGAAGCGGAGTCGGGGCTGCGCTGCGGCATCGATTTCAAGGTAGGCTACTCGCCGGAGCGGATCAACCCGGGGGACAAGGTCCATCGCTTGGAGAACATCGTCAAGATCGTCTCCGGGATGGACGAGCCGTCGCTCGAGGCCATCGCGCGCATGTACGAGCTGGTCATCGAAGCCGGCGTCTTCCGCGCGGAGAGCATCAAGGTGGCCGAGGCCGCCAAGGTGATCGAGAATGCCCAGCGCGACATCAACATCGCGTTCATGAACGAGCTGTCCATGCTGTTCAACGGCATGGGCATCGACACGAAGGCCGTGCTGCGGGCGGCGGGGACGAAGTGGAACTTCCTTCCGTTCACCCCGGGGCTCGTCGGCGGCCACTGCATCGGCATCGATCCTTATTATTTGACGTACAAGGCGGAAGACACGGGCTATCATTCCAAAATCATATTGGCCGGCAGGCATGTCAACGACGGCATGGGCAAGTACATCGCCCAGCAAATCATCAAGCTGCTGGTAAAGCAGAAGCAGAACCTCGTCGACGCGCGGATCGGCTTTCTCGGCTTGTCCTATAAGGAAGACACCTCCGATATCCGGAACACCAAAGTCACGGACATCATCCAGGAGCTGAAGGAATACGGCATTACGCCGATCGTCGGGGACCCGTTCGTGGACAAGGGAACGGCGTACCGCGAATACGGGATCGAGCTGTCGGACATGGACGAGCTGACGAACCTGAACGTCGTCGTCGTCGCCGTGCCGCATGCGCCGTTCAGGCGAATGGACGTCGCGGACTTCGAACCGCTGTACGACCGGGACACCGCCAAGATCATGATCGACATCAAAGGCATATACGACAAAGGCGCCTACGAGAGCAGCGGGTTCCACTACTGGAGTCTCTGAGGCAGGGGATTAGGGCGGTTCGCCGCCCGCCGGCTGCTTCGGAGAGGATGGGAGATTACTTATCGTGAACAAACGAGACAAAAAGAAAATCGTCGAGGTGCTGTCCGTCCCGCGCGGCGACCGCCGGACCCTCTCGAACGTGCCGGATCCCGAACGGATCCGGGCGCAAGCCGACCGCAGGGGCGGCAAAGCCGAGGCGAAGGGCGAGCAGGAAGAGGACGCGCGCTACCTCGAGCGGCTGCGTCTGCTCAGCCTGCGTTACGTCGCGGACTTCGACGTCGCGATGATCGGCCCGCGGCAGACGAAGCGATCCGGTTACTGGGGGAAGGCGGTCGACATCTCGTCGACCGGCATTCTCGTGGCGCTGGCGCCTTCCGATAGCCGCTACGTCGTCGGCCAAACCGTGAAGATGCGCTTCCAGATTCCGCCGGGCACGATGCCGGAGGGCTTCGAGTCCGCCGTCAAGCTCGACGCGGCCGTCGTCCGGACGTTTACCCGCGAGCTGGAGGACGGGCAGGAGCAGCGAATGCTGGCGCTCGAGTTCGCGAAGCCGCTGACCAGTTATTTTCAGCGGAAGCGCTGGGGGTATTCCGTCTATACGGCGAGCGGCGCGCTGTTCCTGGCTGTCTGCCTGATCATGCTCATGCGCGTGGAGAGCATCATCTATTTCAAATACAATCTGATTCTCTACCTGTACAGCCTGACGGCCGCGGCGTTCCTGCTGACGCGTTACCTGTTCGGGGCGCTCTACCGGGAAGTGCCGATCAACCGGCATTATACGCCCGGCGTCTCCATCATCATTCCGTGCTTCAACGAGCAGGAATGGATTCACCGGACGATTCTCAGCTGCGTCAATCAGGACTATCCGATCGACAAGCTGGAGATCATCGTCGTCGACGACAAGTCGCTCGACAATTCGGCGGCGCGCATCGAAGAGGTCATCGCGCTCATCCATCACGAGGCGGAGCGCTATTCCACCCGGGAGCGCGTAAAGTTTCACGTGCTCGAGGAGAACGGAGGCAAACGCGTCGCGCTCGTCAAAGGCGTGGAGATGGCGAAGCATAATCTGGTCGTCTTCGTCGATTCCGACAGCTTCCTGGAGCCGACGGCGATCCGGCATTTGGTGCAGCCGTTCCAAGACCCCCGCATGGGCGGGGTCGCGGGCCGCACGGACGTCGAGAACAAATACACGAATACGATCACGAAGCTGCAGACGGTGCGCTACTACATCGCCTTCCGGATCATGAAGGCGGCGGAGTCGTGGTTCGACAGCGTCACTTGCCTGTCCGGGCCGCTGTCCTGCTACCGCAAGGAATTGATCCTCAAGCATCGCGACGCATGGCTGAACCAGAAATTTCTCGGCCAGCCGGCGACCTTCGGCGACGACCGCAGCATGACCAACTTCATTCTCCGGACGCATCGCACCGGCTATCAGGATTCGGCGATCTGCTCGACGATCGTGCCGTCGGATACGCGGGTGTTCCTGAAGCAGCAGATGCGCTGGAAACGCTCTTGGCTGCGCGAATCGCTGCGCGCCGGAGGCTTCATCTGGCGCAAGGAGCCGTTCATGGCGCTGTTCTTCTACATCGGCCTCGTCGTGCCGATCGCGGCGCCGGTCATCGTGCTCTACAACCTCGGCTACGTGCCGCTCGTGCACCATGTCTTTCCGAGCACGTTCCTGCTGGGGCTCCTGATGATGGCGCTCCTCATGAGTCTGGCGCATCTCTTGTTCCGCAAAAGCAGGCTGTGGCTCTTCGGGCTCGTCTTCTGCATCTTCTACGAGCTCGTGCTGCTCTGGCAGATGCCGGTCGCGTGGGTGACGTTCTGGAAGTCCACGTGGGGCACGCGCGAGACGCCGCAGGACATCGAAGCCCGGGAGCGCAAGGAAGCGCGGAAGAACAAAAATAAAAAGCGAATCGGCTTGGGGCAATAAACTTATCGCGCCGGAAGATTCTTGGTGAGGGATGGCAGCAATGGCGATATGGAAACGCGATACCGCCCTGGATTACCGCAGGAAAAATCGCTTCAAGGCGGGTAAGACGGTCGTGCAGGCCGTCCTCCTACTCGTCGTGGCGGCGTTGATTTACAAGGCGATATGGGGCGTGGACAAGTACGGCGAGCCGGACCGGAGCGCCTGGAACAGCGACAAAGGATTCATCGCGCTGTCGTACTTCGGCGTGGGCCGCGCGGGAACGCCGAAGCTCATCGCGAAGAACGAGCTGAGCCAACAGCTGAAGGCGCTGCACGATCAAGGCTACCGGACGGTCTCGCAGCAGGATATCCTGGATTACTACGACGAAGGCAAGCCTTTGCCGGACAAGGCGCTGTTCCTCTCCTTCGAGGACGGTCGCAACGACTCCGCATTGTTCGCCGAGCCGCTGCTGGAGCGGTACAACGACAAGGCGACGTTTCTCTCTTACGCAGGCAAGCTCGGCAACGGGGACAACAAATTCCTGCAGGCGAAGGACATGCTCAAGATGCGCAAAACGGGTTTCTGGGAGCTCGGCAGCAACGGCTACCGCCTGTCGTACATCAACGTGTTCGATACCGAAGGGCGTTCACTCGGACAGAAGACCGAGCGCCAAATGAAGAACAAGAGCGAGGTCGCTTACTACAATCACTACCTGATGGATTTCGTGCGGGACGAGAACATGATTCCGATCGAAGACCGCCAGCAGATGGAGGCGCGGATCACGAAGGACTATGCGCTGATGAAGGACGCGTACACGAAGAAGCTCGGCTTCGTACCGGGTTTGTACATGATCATGCACGCCAATTCGCTGCAGAACGGCATGAACCGGCTCGTGACGGACATCAACGAGAAGGACATCGAAGGGCAGTTCAAGATGCATTTCGCCCGCGAAGGCGCCGCGTTCAACGGGAAGGACGGCAATCTTTACGATCTGACGCGGGTACAACCGGCGCCGTATTGGTCGACGAACCATCTGCTGATGAAGGTCGGCAAGGATGCCGGTCAGCCGATGACGTTCGTGCAGGGCGACGGAAAGCGCGCGTCGCGCTGGGAGACGACGGCCGGCGCGGCGGAGTTCGACGAGAACGAGATCGTGCTGACGTCGCCTGCCGGCGCAGCGGGACTGGCATACCTGAAAGGCAGCGAGGCTTACGGCGACGTGGCGTTGACCGCCAAGCTCGCGGGCAACGTCGTCGGCAAGCAAAGCCTGTATCTGCGCTACGACCGGGCAAAGGATGCCTTCGTCCGCGTCGTGCTCGCCGACAACGAGATCGCGGTCGAGCAGAAGAAGCCGGGTCAGGCCGTGGAGCGGCTGTTCGGCCGCAAGCTGAGCGACGTCGCTTGGGACGAGGAAGACCTGGCGCTCAGCAAGGCCGCCGTCTATACGAAGGCGCAGACCGCGTCGGGATTGACGCTTGACGAGGGCATTCCGGTCAACATCAAGCAGACGCGGGAGCTCGGCGTCGGGCTGACGGGCGGCAAGCTACGCCTGAAGGTGGACGGCGAAGAGATCCTGAGCGGGCGCGCCATCGACGCTTCGATCCGGCAGGGCGGCGTGGCGCTGGCCTCCGAGGCGAGCAAGCAGAACGCGAAGGACGATATCTACGACGGCCATTTCGTGGACGTCACGGTGATGACGGCGGGCGGCGACGGCGGGCGGGGCGTGCTCTACCGCAATACGAACGAAGGCTTACAGGGCGTGATCAGCGGCGCGAGACACGGCTTCGATAACGTCGTCAATTGGTTCATCGAGACGTTCTGATCGCGGCGCAAGCGCGAAATCGGGAATTGAACGGAGGCTGGGCATGTCCAGCATGCGAAAGAGAAAGAGGCTCGGGAAACGAACCGGCTGGGGTATCGCGGTCGTGACGGCGGCGGCCGCGGCGGCGATCGTCATCGCCGCGCTCGCGAACCGGGATACGGGCGGCTCGGATGCGGCGCACGCGCCGTCCTCCAAGCCCGAGCCGGCGCTTTCCCTGTCGGCCTGGATCGTGGACTGGCAGTGGGAAGCGGGCGTGCGGGACCTCGGCGCGATCGCTTCCGGCCTTGACGGCGTTCAGGCCTTCGCGGCTTACTTCGGCGAGGGAGACGGCCTGTATTTCACGGAGGAGGACCGCAAGGCGCTGCCGGAGGCGTTGGCCGCCGCCGGGCGCGGCGGGTTGCGGGAGACGCAGCTGACCGTCGTGAACGACCGGTTCGCGCCGGACGGCTCTCCCGCGGAGGAGAAGGATCCGGCGCTGGTCTCCCGGCTGATGGCGACGGAGGCGAGCCGCGGCAAGCATTTGAGCGATCTGCTCGCGTCGGCGGACGCATACGGCTTCGGCGGACTGGAGCTCGATTACGAACGGGTGCCGGACGGCGACTGGGATAAGTACGGCCTGTTCATCGGCGATCTGTACGGTCGTCTCCGCGCCGAGGGCAAGACGCTTCGCGTCGTGCTGGAGCCCCGCGCGCCGCTCGATCGGCTGCGCCTGCCGGAAGGACCGGATTACGTGATGATGGCGTACAACCTGTACGGCGGCTTCAGCGGTCCCGGTCCGAAGGCCGACGATGCCTTCATCGCGCAGGTGGCCGCGCGCATGGAGTCGCTGCCCGGCGACAAGGCGATCGCGCTGTCGCTCGGGGGCTTCGATTGGGCGGCGGACGAGCAGGCGACCGCCGTGACGGAGCTGCAGGCGGCGGAGCTGGCGAGCGGCGGGAATGCGGAAGCGGCCGTGCGCGACGACGCCAGCGGCAGCCTTCATTTTCGCTACAAAGGCGGGGACGGCGCCATGCATACCGTCTGGTACGCGGATGCGGAGACGCTCGAGCGCTGGATCGGCGTCGCTCGCGCCGCCGGCGTGCATAAGATCGCGCTTTGGCGGCTAGGCGGGCTTTCGGAGGACATGCAGGCGTACCTCAAGCAGGCCGGTCAATAGGTCCATTAAGGGCCAGATGCGAGCGGTTCCTGGCTCCGGACATTCGAGATCGCTTGCCTCAAGACTGTATCAAAACCATCCGCGCGGGGTAATGAATAACTAAGGATCAGGTATCAGACTGCGCTGGAGGTGGAGCTGCATGAACGGGAACCAAGGGGAAGTACGGCCGGAGAACGTGCCGGCGGAGGACATTATCGCGGAGAAGCACGGCAACGGGTATATTTTGAAAGGCGTGGGCGGTTCGATCGGCGAGATCACGTATAAGCTGGTGGACGTGGACACGTGGATCCTGGACCACACGTACGTCGATCCGCGCTATCGCGGCGGCAATCTGGCGAAGCAGCTGCTGAACCTCGTCGTCGACGAGGCGCGGGAGAAGGGCCGCAGGATCATCCCGGCCTGCTCGTATGCGCTCGCGCAGTTCAAGCGAAACCCGGAATACGCGGACGTGTGGGAGAAATCCGAGAAGGAAGCGGATTATTCGGATCATGCGTAGGATGACGCGGGCGGAGCTTGGATAAGGATGAGCGCGGCACGCAGCGGGATAAGCGCCGGAGGGACGGCATGGGCTGGCCTTTCGGCGCTTTTTTGGCGCTTCGGCGCGGAGTCAGCGAGAACGGATCATCGGCTCGATGGCCGTGTTGTCCGTCAGAACGACCAGCTTCTCCCGGTAAGGGGCCAGCAGCTCGAAAATGACACGCTTGTCCCTGCGTTCATGGCCGTAATTCCATTGATACATCCGGTAAAGCATCCGGAAGGTCTGTTTGTAATTGCCCTTCTCGATGCCGAGCTTCTGCACGACGAAGCGTTTCAAGATGCGGACGTTCCTTCGCCAGATCGGCGTATCCAAATAAATGATGAGGTCGGCTTCCTCGAAACTCCGTTTGAGCCATTTATAGTGCACGCCTTCGACGATCCAATTGCCGGTATCGAGGGCGGCGTTCAGCAGGGCGTCCCTCGTTTCCTCGCTGTTGCGAATGTCCGGTCCGTTCGCTGCCCGGCGCCACACGATGTTGTCCGTTTCGTGGTGGGGGATGCCCAGCATGGCCGAGAGCCGGCGCGCCAACGTCGACTTGCCGCTGCCGACCGAGCCGATGATATGGATTCGCTGCGGCGTCATGGGTCATGCACCTTCTTCGTAAACCGGTAATCGACAGGCCCGTCCAGCAGATCGGGGCCGCCGAGATGAAAAGACCGTCCGTCGAAACGAACCTGCAGCGGCAAGGACTGCACGTGGAACAGGCCGGGAGCAACGGGCAGGAGCGGCGACCGTCTCCAAGCGCGGGGAAGTCCGTCGATGACGATGCACCCCGACTCGAGCCCGATGGTGCAATCGGGAAGTCCTTCCTCGTCCGAACGGTAAATGCCGGCAAGATCCGGATCGAGGCGTGGGATCGCCGGCTGTACTTGCCGGAGGCCAAGAAAGGCCGAAATATCGCGATAATAGGCCGGCCAATCGCCTGCCGAATTATCGACGGCGAGCTTAGCGCCATGCCAAGCTTCGAATGCATGATCCGTTAAACGCCGGTAGTCCGTCCAATATGCGGTCATGCCTTCGAATCCATGCAGTCCCCTTGCCATGCCATAAGCCGATCCGGTGGCAGACCGGATCCAATTCGCCTCCGTGTCCCCGCCTCTTCGCGCGGTGATCGCCTTCAATGCAGCGCCGATATCGGTTTGCCGAAAATAGATCAGGCGCGGATTCAGGGGGAGGATGATTTGTTCGACATCCCGGATATACCGCAAAATCTCCCTTTCCGGCACGTTGCAGGGAAATAGGCTCCACGTCAAATAGCCGAATAAGCAGCTGTCCGCGATCACGGTTATGTCCGACGATCGGACGCTTGCGGCAAATGCCTGCCATTGCCGGAGCGCCGCCTCGATGAGCGCCGCGTAATCGCCGTTTCTCAGCCGATCGACGATCGGCAGCATGGAGGCGTAGTCATCATAGATGTATACGGGATGGCCTCGTTCTTCTTCGTACCACCATTTGTGCGGTACGCCAAGACGGCCGAGCTGATGCGAGACGTACTGCGCGCTCGTGGATTTTCCGGATCCGGGAATGCCCTCAATCAGGATTAAGCGAACGTCGTCGTGCGTAGATTCGTGCAGCGGATCAGGCTTAGCTGGGTCCATGATGGTCACCTCGATAGGGGGGGTGGGAGTTTCATGATCAGGACGAATGGGGTGTCTAGGAGGCTAAGCGTTGGAGACGCGTCCTTTTCTATCACTGTATAATAAGCGGGGGATGCTGCATAGGCGGGAAAAGAAAAAGAAACGAAAAAATACCAGCACCGGCGTGCTGATATTCGTTCGTTACCGACCGCCTCGCGACGATGTCCGGCGGCGTTATCTATGAGGAAACGATCACTCCGCGTTTATTTCGCAGCTACTCCGTATGTATCTAGCAGCTACTCCGCGTTCCGCTCCAGCTGCACCCGAATCCCTTGCCGGTCGATCTGGATCCAGTATTCCGCGATCTTCCCGTCCGCCACGCGATAGACCGCGCTCGCGATCTCGACGACCGGCTTGCCCGTCGGCGCGAAGCCGTCGGCCTCGCCGACATGGAACCCCGTCTGCCGCCAACGCACGTAGACGCGGTCGTCTTGGGCGATCAGCTCTTCGACGACGACGGCGAACGATCCGTAGGCTTCCTGCATCTCGCGGACATGCGCCGCATAATCGGCGGGCGAACGCTCGACGGCGACCTCGTCCTCCGACGTGACTTGATGCGCAAGCACCCGTTCGGCCATGAAGACATGCGCCGCGTCCGGATTCAGCCCGGAACGCACTTGTTCGAAAAATCCCCGTACCGCGTCCGCTGCGCTCATCCCGTCCGCCTCCTCTTATTTCTCTTATTTTATCTTATCTATCGGCAGCGTCTCGCGCGGCAGTTCCGCCGTTCTTCAAATACTTCTCCGTGAGCGTCGTCAGCAGCTCGATGCCGATCTGGTTCTCGCCGCCTTCGGGAATGATGATGTCCGCGTATTTTTTGGACGGCTCGATGAACGCCTCATGCATCGGCTTGACCGAGGTCAAGTATTGATGGTGAATGGATTGGATCGTCCGTCCGCGCTCTTCGATGTCCCGCAGCACGCGGCGGAGAATGCGAACGTCGGGGTCGGTGTCGACGAACACCTTGATGTTCAGCAGCGCCCGCAGGTTCTCGTCCGACAGCACGTGCAGCCCTTCGAGGATGATGATCGGATTCGGCTGCAGGCCGACCGTCTCGGTCTTGGAACGGGCGTGGGCGGCAAAGTCGTACACCGGCGCCTGCACGGCCAGGCCGTCCCGAAGCCGTTTCAAGTCCGCGATCAGCAGCTCGTTGTCGAATACGAGCGGATGGTCGTAGTTCAGCGCCTCCCGTTCGGGAAACGAGAGGTGGGGATGATCCTTGTAGTAATTGTCCTGCGAGATGAACGTGACTTCGCTCGTGCCGAGCTGTTCGATGACGGAGCGCGCGACCGTCGTTTTGCCGGAGCCGGTGCCCCCGGCGATCCCGATGATAAGCATAATGCAAAGCAGCCTCCTTGGCGGTGTTCAATCCTCGTATTGTAGCATAATCCCGGCCAGCATTTCATCCCGCCGCGGCCATGCACTTTTTGTCAGCCGCCGCAGACCGCATCGGCGTAGGGCCGGCATGGACGTCTTCGCGGCAAGCCAAGGAAGCAGCGGCGCAGCCGGCGGAAACCGGACGACTCGGCAGCGGCGCGGCAGAGCGGGCATTCGCGAATCTTTGACAGCGTAAACAATTAACGCGATTAGCGAGATTTCTGCGCGTTCGGACTTGAGCCGAGCCTATGAAATATGCTATAAATGGAGTAGCGTTAGCACTCCGATGATTAGAGTGCTAACAACTTCAATCCTTTGGGGAGGCATTCCGTAACATGGTGAAGCAAGAGTTCAAGGCAGAGTCCAAACGACTGCTGGAAATGATGATCAACTCCATTTACACGCAGCGGGAAATTTTCCTGCGGGAACTGATCTCCAACGCAAGCGACGCGATCGATAAAATCTACTATAAGGCGCTGACCGACGACAACATCGCGTTCAACGCCGCCGACTATTTCGTCAAAATCACAGCCGACAAGGAAAACCGCACGCTGACGCTCGCCGACACCGGGATCGGCATGACGCAGGAAGAGCTGGAAACCAACCTCGGCGTCATCGCGAAGAGCGGTTCGCTTTCCTTCAAGAAAGAGAACGAGAGCAAGGACGGCCATAACATCATCGGCCAGTTCGGCGTCGGCTTCTACGCGGCGTTCATGGTGGCGGACCGCGTCACGGTCACGAGCCGCGCGCTCGGCAGCGCCGAGGCGTTCCGGTGGGAATCCGAAGGCGCGGACGGCTACACGATCGTGCCGGCGGACAAAGCCGCGGTCGGCACGGAAATCGTGCTGCACATCAAGCCGAACACCGAGGACGACAATTACGACGAGTTTCTCGAGGAGTACCGCCTTCGCGCCATCGTCAAGAAATATTCCGATTTCATCCGCTACCCGATCAAGATGGATATCAAAGGCCAACGCCCGAAGGCAGACGCCGCCGAAGGCGAGGAGCCGGAGTTCGAGTCGTACGTCGAGGAACAGACGATCAACAGCATGGTGCCGATCTGGCGCAAGAACAAGAGCGAGCTGACCGACGCCGACTACGAGCAGTTCTACCACGAGAAGCGCTACGGCTTCGACAAGCCGCTGAAGCATATCCACATCAGCGCGGACGGCGCGGTCGTCTACCGCGCGATTCTGTACGTTCCGGAGAGCACGCCGTTCGACTACTACACGAAGGAATACGAGAAGGGCCTCGAGCTGTACTCCAACGGCGTCCTGATCATGGACAAATGCGCGGACCTGCTCCCGGATTACTTCAGCTTCGTGAAGGGCATGGTGGATTCCGAGGACCTGTCCCTCAACATCTCCCGCGAGATGCTGCAGCATGACCGCCAGCTGACCTTGATCGCGAAGAACATCAAGAACAAGATCAAGAGCACGCTGCTCAGCCTGCTGAAGGACGAGCGCGACAATTACGAGAAATTCTACAAATCGTTCGGCCGCCAGCTGAAATTCGGCGTGTACGGCGACTACGGCATGAACAAGGACGTGCTGCAGGACCTGCTGCTGTTCCACTCCTCCAAGGAGAACAAGCTGGTCTCGCTGGACGAATACATCGCCCGTATGCCGGAAGACCAGAAGTTCGTCTATTACGCGTCCGGCAGCTCCATCGAGCGCATCGAGAAGCTTCCGCAGACGGAGCTCGTGTCGGACAAAGGCTACGAGATTCTGTATTTCACGGACGACATCGACGAGTTCGCGATCAAGTCGATCATGACCTACAAGGACAAGACGTTCAAGTCGGTCTCGAGCGGCGACCTCGGCATCGAGCCGGACGCGGACGACGACAAGCCGGAAGCGGAAGAAGCGGGCAGCAAGGCGCTGTTCGAGCAGATGCAGACGCTGCTTGGCGGCAAAGTGACCAAGGTCAAGGCGTCCAAGCGCCTCAAGAGCCATCCGGTCTGCCTCACGAGCGAGGGCGAGCTGTCCATCGAGATGGAGAAGATCCTGAGCGCGATGCCGAACAACGAGAACGTGCATGCCGAGAAGGTGCTGGAAATCAACGTGAACCATCCCGTGTTCCAGTCGCTGAAGGAAGCGGCGGAGAAGGACAACGAGAAGCTGAACCTGTACACGCAATTGCTGTACAACCAGGCGCTGCTGATCGAAGGCCTGCCGATCCAGGATCCGGTGGCGTTCACGAACGATATTTGCAAAGTAATGGTATAAACGAAAAATATAAACGAAAAACGCCGCTCGCGCTCCGCGCAAGCGGCGTTTCTTTTGCCTCGTCATCCGCCCGGCGGATGAATGGGCTTGAGCAAGCGCCGGCAAGGGACAAGCTGCTCCGCCGAACGGCGGATGTCTTCGTGCCGAGGACGATTTGCTTATGTGTGCCGGGGACCGGCATTAGCTTTATTGCGCATGAAGCGCCGCGACCAGCTTCGCTCTCGTCTCCGCGAGCCGCCGTTCCGCGCCGTGCGGATGGAGCGGCTCGCTCCAGGCGAATCCGTCTCCGGCATAACGGGGGATGAGATGCATGTGATAGTGGCCGAGGTCGTTGAAGCGGCCCCCGTTCTGGCAGACGGTGATGCCGTCCGGGCGGAAGGCTAGCTTGAGCAGAGCGGACAGCTCCTTGGACGCATCCATGATGGCATAGGCCGTGGCGGTATCCGTCTCCTCTACATCCCAGAAGTGCCGCTTGGGCAAAATGAGCAGATGGCCTTCATTAAAGGGCGCAATATCGAGCACGCAGGCGACATGTTCATTCTCGTACACGACGTTAACGCCGGGCTCGGTTCCGTTCGCGATTCTGCAGCCGAGGCATTCCATGGCAGCGCGCACCTCCGTTTCGGGTTGGCGAGTTCGTACGATGGCAGCGAATCGGATCTCCGCGTCCAAAGCAGAAGTTCGTTTCCTCATCATACCTCCTCGGCCGGACGTACGCACTCGCTTTCTCGGTACATTCCTTCCCCAAGTAGAAGCCGGCCTAACGGACGAAACTGCTGAATCGACGAGCGCATGCATCCGGGATGTTTGAATGGCCGCAATCGGGCGTACATATAGAGAACGGAAGGAGGCAGGAGAAATGGAATACGTCATGCTGCTGAGAGTGGTCGTCGCGGGCATTTGCGGCCTGCTGATCGGGTATGAGCGCAAGAGCCGGATGAAGGAAGCGGGCATCCGGACGCACTTCGTGGTAGCCGCGGGCGCGGCGCTTATGATGGTGATTTCCAAATACGGCTTCAAGGACCTGCAGGGCGACACGAGCATCGCCCTCGACCCTTCCCGGATCGCGGCGCAGGTCGTGAGCGGCGTCGGCTTCCTCGGAGCGGGCATGATCTTCATGCAGCGGCAGACGGTCAAAGGACTCACGACCGCCGCCGGCATCTGGACGACGGCCGGCATCGGGATGGCGATCGGCGCGAATTTATACGTGCTCGGCATCGGGGTGACGGTGCTGATTCTCGCCGCGCAGAAGCTGCTGCACAGCGGATTCGGCTGGGTGGCCTCGCCGAAGAGCGAACAGCTGGCCATCCGGCTCGCCGACGAGGACGGCGCCATGGACGCCCTGCAGGCCGCGCTCCGGGCAGCGGGCATCACGGTGCTGCAGTTCCGCGCGGAGAAAGCGGGCGATGGCGATTCGAGGGAACTGCAGCTTGAGTTGACGCTTAAAGTGCCGGCTGCGAGCGAGGCGGAGAAGCTGCTGCCGCTCATTCAGCGGGTGCCGCAGGTGCTGAGCGTCGACGTACAGTGAGCTTTGGGGCTTGCAAGAATAGGGGAGCCGTCGCATGCGGCACCCCGTTTCCGAAGCGGCGCGCGGTTCCGAATGCGCGCAAACGCAAGCAATAGTCGTTGCCGCGCGCTGATGAATAGGCAGCGTTTGCCATCCGCCGTGCTTCCATCATTTGCACGGCGGAATTTCATATTCTCTTAAGATATCGGGCGTATAGTAGATGGATGAACGGCAAGGCGATAAGCTTTGTTCTGATTTCGCGCGAAGAATCGCAACTACGACCTACAAAGGAGAAGCGCATGAGTAAGCAAACGCAGGCTCCCTTCGAGCCTACCTATAGAAGCAAACGGCATAAGAACATGAAGAAGCCCAAACGGTGGAGAAGACGGTTAGCGATAGCATTTGCAGGCGTCGTGGCCATTATACTGGGCGGCACCGGCTGGTTCTACCTGACGCCGTCGGGGTCGGACCTTCGCTATATGATGGCGGACACGCTCATCACGAGCCAGCACCGGTACTTGGCGAAATACTTGATCGGCCAGAGCGAGCTGGACCGCCGCGTCGCGGATTACACGAAGAAATTCGACGAGATGGGACAAATCAAGGACGAGCACAACGTCGATCTGGCCGCGCATCCCGCGAGCGACGTGCAGCTGGAGCGGATCTCGACCGCGAAGTACAAGGGCTACATCATGTACGTGCACGATCCGAAAATGATCCGCGTCGCCACGACGAGCATCATCGGCTCCGGCGAAACGGTGCTCAGCATGGTGAAGCGCACCGGAGCCATCGCCGGCGTGAACGGCGGCGCGTTCGACGACCCGAACTGGGACGGCAACGGCTTCAAGCCGGCGGGCATCGTGATGTCCGGCGGCAAGGTGCTGTACAAGGGCGACGGCATGCAGGCGTCCGTCAACGTCGTCGGCATCGACCGGGACGGCTTGATGGTCGCCGGCCGCTATAAGCCGCAGCAATTGCTGGACATGGGTGTCACGGACGCCGTCACGTTCCAGCCGAAGTTCATCGTCAACGGCAAAGGCTTGATCAAGAACGAAGCAGACGGCTGGGGCATCGCCCCGCGGACCGTCATGGCGCAGCAGAAGGACGGCACGATCATGTTCGTCGTCATCGACGGCCGCCAGCCGGGTTATTCCGTCGGCGCGACGCTGTACGACATTCAGAAGCTGCTGATCGCGCGGGGCGCGGTTACGGCCGCGAACCTGGACGGGGGCTCCTCGACCGTGCTCGTGAAGGACGACGCGATCGTCAACAAGCCGTCGAGCAAGTACGGCATGCGTTACCTGCCGTCCGCGTTCCTCGTGTTCGACCATCCGGAGAAATTCGATTCGGGCAACATCTGGAGCGGGATCGACATGGAGCATTTCGATTCCTCGAAGCCGCGGACGCAGACGGCGTCTTGATCTCGGCCGCCGTTTGGCACGATTCTATCGGCCTCCAAAGCAAATTGCATTCGATCACATGCAGCGCAAAATCGCATTCTGCCATCTTACGACACGGAACGCCTTCGGGCGTTCTTTTTTTATGCCCGCGTCCGCCTGCCGGAATGAACGTCGAGCC
This sequence comes from Paenibacillus sp. J22P277, assembly GCF_059383675.1. Lineage (NCBI taxonomy): Bacteria > Bacillati > Bacillota > Bacilli > Caryophanales > Paenibacillaceae > Paenibacillus > Paenibacillus sp. J22P277. Next base: position 738,825 of record NZ_JBXENS010000002.1, on the reverse strand, counting down.
GTCCCGGATAAAGCCGCTTTCGGCATAAAATGCCGGTCGCCAAGCCATAGTAAGAATTGATTGCACGTTCAGTTGCCGATTCGCCAAGGGAGGAGCAGTATGCGGCATTATTTAGGGCGGTTAGTGGCCGTCGCGCTTTGCGTCGTCTTGCTTTGCGGGTTTCAGGTCCCCCGAAAAGACCGGCATTTCTACGAAAGCCGGGGCGATATCATTTGGGAATTGCCGCTGGAGCGCAAGGAGCTGGCGTTGACGTTCGACGACGGCCCCGACCCCGACACGACGGTCCAGATTCTCGACCTGCTGAAGCAGTATCATGCCAAAGCGACCTTTTTCGTCATCGGCCACCGCGTCGAGGAGTTTCCGGACATCGTCAAACGGGAGGTCGCGGATGGGCATGAGGTCGCCAACCATACGTTCAACCATGTGTTCTTCACCAGAGGGGTCAAGTCCGACACCATTCGGAGGGAAATCGCCCGCACGGACCGCGCGCTCGTCGCACTGACGGGCAAAAAGCCGTTCCTGTTCCGTCCGCCCGGCGGCTACTACAGCGACGCGATGCTCGACATCGCCGGCAAGCTCGGCTATACGACGGTCCTGTGGTCCTGGCATCAGGATACCGAGGACTGGCGAAGCCCCGGGGTGCGGCATATCGTCAACAAAGTGCTGAAGAACGCGCGCAACGGCGACATCGTGCTGCTGCACGATTACGTCTCCGGCTCCATGCATACGGTGAACGCGCTGCGGATCATCCTGCCGGAGCTCGAGCGAAGGGGCTATCGGCTCGTGACCGTATCCGAGCTCATCGCGGATAAAACAGGAGAATTGCTTCCGGCCTCGAACTCTTCTTTTAGAAATCCCGATTCTTCTAATTCTAAGAGAGCGAAGTGAACCGCATGGAAGCCAAATTCATCCGCGAAACGCGCTGCTTCAAAGTATCCCGCGTGTTTCCGACCGACGTCAACAATCACAATACGCTCTTCGGCGGCAAGCTGATGTCCTATATCGACGACATCGCCTCCATCTCCGTCTCCAAGCTGTGCCGGGCCACGGCCGTCACGGCGTCCACGGACTCCGTGGATTTCCTGTATCCGATTCGGCCGAGCGATTCGGTCTCGCTGGAATCCTTCATCACCCATACGGGAACGAGTTCGATGGAAGTGTTCGTGAAAGTCATCCGCGAAGACATGAACAGCGGCAATCGCGCCATCGCGGCGACCGCGTTCCTCACCTTCGTCGCCTTGGACGACGACAACCGGCCGATTCCCGTGCCGCAGGTCATTCCGGAGACGGAAGAGGAAAGGAAGCTGCACGAGACGGCCGAATACCGCACGCAGATGCGGAAGCACCGCCGGGAAGAAAGCAAGAAGTTCGCGGATTATTTGCTGACGAAGTATCCGTGGGAGTAAGATCCGTTGACATGCCGCAAGCCCCGCGCATCCTGGATGCGGCGGGGCTTATTTCGATTTCCGAGAAACCGGTGGACGCCGATATTCATATATGGTAAAACTTCATAGAAAAGGAAATTTACATGAAATTCATACGTTGGGGGAGTCACGATGAAACACCGGGCAACGAAGGCATTATACCGACTTTTTCTGCTGGGACTGGCAAGCATGCTGACGCTCTTCGCAAGCGCGCCGGCTGCCGATGCGGCACCTGGGCCGAACTCGCGGACCGCGGGCGCGAATGCTCCTATCGCGGTCGTGCTGGACCGCCAGCCGCTCAAGCTTACCAGCCCGCCGGTCTTGATAGCCGGCAAATTGATGTTTCCGGCAAAAGCGTTTTTCGATGCGGCCGGCGTTTCTTTCCAAACGAAAAACGGCCGGATTACCGCGGTTCGCGGATCCGTTCAAGTGCAAGGCGAATTAGGCTCCGCCAAAGCGGTTAAAGGCAAGCAGACCTTCGTGCTCCCTGCGCCGCCGATCGTGCAGGCCGGCCGCACGTATGTGCCTGCGAAGTTCGTTTCGCTCGTCTTGGACAAGGACGTCGTATACGCCGCGGGCGCCAGGACCGTTACGATCGGCTACTCCGAGCAGCAAGTGCTCGGATTCCAGAAGCTGCTGTTCGAGGCGGCCCGAAGCGGGGATGCCGCCACCGTCGAGCTGATGATCAGCCGCGGAGCCGAAGCCAACAAGAAGCTGCCGACGATTTTCCTCGATAATACGGCGCTGGATTACGCGCTGCTGTTCAATCGAACGGAAGCCGCGCGCGTGCTGCTCGAGCATGGGGGGACATACGCGGTGAACCGCGTGTTCCAAGTAGTGCTGAACGGCAACGCGGAGCTGATGGAGCTGCTTCTCGCCCATGGCCTCGATCCCAATACGACGCTGGGTCCGCCGCAGGAGGACAAGCTGCTGACGACGGCCTGCGGCACGATTTGGTCGATGAATCCGGACAACACGGAAACGGTGATCGAGCCAAGCGCGCAGATCGTCAAGCTGCTGCTCGATTACGGCGCGGATCCGTCGATGGACGATTCGCTTTCGAGAGCGGTTCAAGCGCACAGCTACGAGGTCATTCAGCTGCTGCTGCAGCACGGCGCAGATCCGTATCGGCCGGATTCCTACGGCACCTCGGCTTACGAGAGGGCCCAATCCGAAGGCATTCGCAGCTGGCTGACGATCGGCGCCAATCCGGCTATTCCGCATTTATCGATCGCGGACGAGTCCGGCAAACCCGTACTGGACGGTAGACTGACGATCGAGTCCGGGAGCTCCGCCTACGGCCGCACCGACGTGCATTGGTCCGGTTCGGCAGCCTACTTCGATGTCCCGGACGGCGATTACGAATTAACCGCGGTCGGACGTTGGGGCGCTTCTTACGTGCTGACGGATACCGAGCTTCGCGTTCGCGAACGCAAGGCGGATCTCGGCTTGCTCCGTCTGCCGGCCCTCAACGTGAACGCGGTGATTGCCAAGGCCGACGGGGAGAACGGGATGCTAAGCATCAACGACCGGAACGGCGATCTAATGACGTTCGTGGAAGTGGACGGCGGGAAGTTCGGCTTGTTCCTGCCTCCGGGCACGTATGAAGTGGGCCGGTACAGCTCACCGGGCGGGGATGTTGCGTTGACGGGGGATACGAGCATTACGATACCGGAGAACGGCGGCGTTCAGCAGTTGAAGCTGAGCAAGCCCTGATAAGCAGTTGAGGGAAGACGTCCCGCGAGCCGGGGCGTCTTTCGTCGTTTCGCGGTTCCGCGGCGCGAAAGCTTTCAGCAAACAATCAGGTCGCGCTAAGTTTTGCTTCAGGTTCGATCCCTACAATGAAGGAGCCAGTCATGGTCTGGGGAAAGAGGTGAAGCGAAATGGCCTTTATACGGAAAAGCGGGATTCGGTACGCGGCCATCGCGCTGCTTATCGCGGCGCTGGGACTTTGCGCGTATTCGCTCGCGAACGTTCATAGCAGCGGCGGCGGCTCCGGCAGGGAAGGCGCATTCGGGTCCTCTCCCGCTTTCAACGGAGGAGACAGCGGCGCTACGCGACAGGGAACGGCCGGGAATGGAGACGCTGGCGACAACCAAGGCACGAATGCCGGGGATGGGGATCCGGGCATTTCCGGAACGGGCCAAGGCCCAGCTGGAGCCGGCGGCTTCGGCGGACAGCAAGGTTTTGCGGGAGGAAGCTTCGACGGCGGTGCCGGAGGAGTCGGCTTCTCCGCTTCCGCTATCGGCAAATCGGAGCTGCTCGCATACAGCTTCGCGTTCGCGGCGCTGGCGGCGGTCGGCGTTTACGCCGTATTTCGCCGAAAAGCCGAGGTGCCCGCGGAAAGCCGCAAGGGACTCGTCTGGCTGCTGCTCGGAACGGCGTTGCTGCTGCGGCTGGCGATCGCGCCTTGGGTCGCGTCCCATCAGGGCGATTTGAATTTCTTCCGGACTTGGGCGTCTCAGGCGGCAGCGGACTTCTCCGGCTTCTACTTGAACGGGAACGCCGATTACCCGCCGCTCTACATTTACGTGCTGTACGTTATCGGCAAGCTGCTGCATGCCGCGGCGCTCGCTCCGTACGCAACCCTGTTGTACAAGCTGCCATCCATGATCGCGGACATCGCCACGGCGGGACTGCTGTTCCTGGTATCCCGCCGCTATGTCAGCCACAGCATCGGCATGCTCGTCGCGGTGCTCTATGCGCTGAATCCGGCCGTGATCGTCAATTCGACGTACTGGGGACAAGTCGATTCGTTCTTCACGCTGCTCGTCGTGGCGGCCGTGTACCTGATGTCGCGGGGCAAAGCGGGGTGGGCGTCGGCCATCTTCATGGCGGCGATTCTGATGAAGCCGTAGGGGATTATTTTCTCGCCGGTGCTGTTGTTCGGGCTCGTATCCATGCGGCGGCTTCGCGCATGGGTGACCGCTGTCGCGAGCGCGGCCGTTACGCTGCTCGCCGTGGCGCCGCCGTTCTCGTTCGGCCAACATCCGCTGTGGCTTTATGACCTCTACGCCGGCACGGTCTCGGAATATCCGTACGCGACCGTCAACGCCTACAACTTGTTCGCGCTGCTCGGAGAGAATTACAAGGCCGATACGACCGCTTTCCTCGGGCTGAGCTATCATGCTTGGGGGCTGGCGGGCATCTTCCTGACGACGCTGTTCGCCTGGTGGACGTACGTCCGGAGCCGGCACTCGGGGTTCGCCGCGGCTTCGGCCATGCTGCTGATCGCGGGCGTGTTCACGCTCTCGACGGGCATGCACGAGCGGTATCTGTTTCCCGCCGCGGCGCTTGCGCTGCTGGCGTACCTGCAGCTGCAGGACCGGATCCTGCTGTGGCTGGCCTCGGGCTTCAGCGTTACGATTTTCGCGAATACGTTCGTCATTTTGTTCCAATCGGTCGGCAACGAGGCGTATTCATTCCCGCTGTGGGCGGTGTCAACGTTGAACGCCGGCTTGCTCGTCAGCGCGGCGATGTGGGCTTGGGGCTATGTTCGGATGCCGGTGCTCAGGTACGAGCAAGCGGAGCAGACGCCGGCGGCGGAACCGCGTTTGCGCCAAGGTTAAAAAGTAGGCTGTCGGCCCATGGCCGGGCAGGGCGCATCTCTTGTGCAGGTGAAGCTTTGCTCGGTCAGGGACTCGGCGGCCTTCTTTTGCATATGCTCGAGCCGAAAGACGCGGGCGAAGAAACACATCCGCCGGACTCGGCTGTTGAGGGATTCGGTTGATTTCGGGCACGATCCGCGGCAGGCTATTGAACGAGTGCCTTCAACGCCTGCACTGCCAACTCGACGCGCGCGTCCTTCGCTGGTGACTGCGGTGAATCGCTCACGTAATCGTAAACGATCAACGCGTTGGCGACGTGATACCTGCCATGGGCGATCACGTCCGCGGCCGCGGTCTTTTTCTCGAAATCCTGCTCCGCCTTGCTGACGCCTTCGCTCGAAGCATAGAGATAGACGGCCATTAACTGGCCGTCGTTGATCGTGAACGGAACTGGAGCCACTTTGTTCAAGGGCACGAGGAGCACGTGGATTATCGCCGTTTCCGGATCGACGTCCGCAGGCTTCAACGGGATGCCTTGCGCTTCGAAGGCGTCTTTGATTTGTGCCAACGCGATCGTTTTCCCATCTTGCCCGCACCCGTAACCGGACACAATCAGGCATATTGCCGCTAGTCCCAACATGAATTTTCGCATGCGGCTCTCCCCCGTTTCAGTATGGTTCTCTACCCTTCATCAGCGCCCCCTTTATAAAGCCTGCCCGATAGACCGACGGCGTCATCCCCGCGGCAAGCCGGAACCGTTCGATAAAGTAGCCCGGCTTCGAGAAGCCGACTTCCAGCGCGATCTGCTTGACCGGCTTGGCCGTCGTGATGAGCATTTGCTTCGCCAATTCGATGCGCTGTTCGTTCAGATACGCGAGGGGCGGCACGCCCATCAGTTCGTGGAAGCTTCGGCTGAAGTACGCGGGGCTCAGTCCGCTGAAGTCGGCCAGTTTCCCGAGCGGCAGCCGTTTGCTGCAATGCGTCCGCATATGTTCCGCCGTACGCCGAATGCTTTGCTCGAGGGAAGGCGTGCTCGGGGCATTGAGGTCGGCTCCGTTCAGCAGCGTCTCCACGATGATTTCGTACAGGAGGGCGGCCTTTCGCGGTACGCTCGGCACGCTGCTTATTCCCGCCAGGCGCCACAGCTCCCGCGTCAGCGTTTCCAGCCGCGCATGCTCCCCGGACGAGAAGACCCAAGCGTTTTCCCCCATGCTTTTATCGCCGAACAGGGACTGCAGGCCCTCGCCGCCGAACAAAATCCACCACACTTCCCAGGGCTCGCGGGCGTCGGTGCCGAAATGCTGCCGCTGATGGGGCGCGCACAGAAAGCCCGTTCCCGGCACAAGCTCCAGCGTCTCGTTCCCCGTCTTCAGCCAGCCGCGTCCCCGTACGACAAGGTGAATGTTGTACATATGGGGCGGGTACCGGGTGCCGTTCACGAGGTGTTCCGGTTCGCCGAAAACATGCCCGACCGCAATCGGGTATCCCGGGAACCGGTCGAAATCCGGCTTGGCCATATAACGCGCTTCGTACATCGTATCAACTCCGCAAATAAATGGTATCGATCGCAAAAACGAGGTATCGTCTGGTGATTATGAATAGTATATAGTGAAAATGCAGTTATCGAAATAGCAAAAACGAAGCATTTCAGTGAAGATATGCGGCGGCCAGCGCGGCGCAGGGCAGGCGAGCGATCGGGCTTGAGGCAAAGCCGTTCGCGCCGCCGTAAGCCGGATGTGCGCCGGTGGTTAACGACGCGAAATAGAAAGGAGCTTAAGCATCGTGGAATACACTACGTTCGGCAAGACGGGGCTTCGGGTCTCCAAGCTGGGGCTTGGAGGCGCGCCGATCGGCGGCGATTTCGGGGCGACGGACGAGGCGGAGATCGAGCGCGTCATCCATGAGGCGATCGACCTCGGCATCACCTTCATCGACACGGCGCCGCTGTACGGCAGAGGCAAATCGGAGGAGCGCATCGGCAAGGCGCTTCAAGGCGGCAGAAGAGATAAAGTCGTGCTGGCCTCGAAGGCCGTCCGCGCCGATTTGCCCCATGACTATGCCAGCACGATCGCATCCGTGGAGGACAGCCTGAAGCGGCTGCGGACGGACCGCATCGATCTGCTGCAAATCCATGACGTGGAGAAGCAGCCGTACGAGGTGATCGTGAACGAGACGATTCCGGCGCTGCAGAAGCTGCGCGACGATGGCAAAATCCGGTTCCTCGGCGTCACGACGCGCAATCTGCCGTTGCTGAAGCGATTTATGGAAACGGATTCATTCGACGCGATCCAGTTTTATGCCCGCTACATGCTCCTGGACTATTCGGCGGCGAAGGAGATCATTCCGCTTGCCCGGGCCAGAAATTTGGGCATCATCAACGGCAGCGTGCTCGGCATGGGCTTGCTGGCGGATGCTCCGGCCCATTTCCTCGGCCCGGCCATGGAATCCGAAGCCGCGAAGCGGATGGAGAAGCTCGACTTCCTCCGCCGGACGGAGCCCAAAGGCCTGATCGAACCGGCCATGCGCTTCAGCCTGCAGAATCCGGACATTCACGTTACCTTGACCGGAACCGCGTCCATCCGTTCCCTCAGAGCCAACGCGGCTTACTGCGACGGACAAGGACTCGCCCCGGAAGATCACGCGCGCGTCCTGGAATTGTTCAAGGAAACGCCATCCCTTTTTGCGTAACGCGCAAGCGAACAGTATAGGCAAGAACTAAAAGAAGTGCCCCAAGGCCACGCCCGCCCCAAAAAGGTCGGAACGACAAAAGAGAGCCAAAATTGGCCGGAGGCCGGCATGGAGACGGAGTCTCGCCTTTGTAGTCGGAATTTAACCTCTAAATGTTTTACTAGATGAAAGAATTCCGAACTACAACAGCGAGCGCAGTCCCATGCCGGCCGCAGGCCACCCCCCAGCGAAACTAAAAGGAGTGTTACTATGGCGTACATCGTCCGAAACACCGCGACCATCAGCGACGAACTGCTCGAAGAACTGAAGCTCGTCAGCGTCAGCACGGCGTCGCACACGCTCGTCGAGATGGGCTACCGCAACGCGTACATGCAGGGCATCATGCCGCTCAGCTTTCCCGAGAATCAGCAAAGCGCCGTCGGCCGCGCCGTTACGCTGCGGTTCATCCCGCTGCGCGAGGACCTCGTCAAGCAGCAGTACGACACGCTGCCGGAATCGCCGCACCGGATCGCGCTGGAGTCCATCACGAAGAACGACGTGCTCGTCATCGATACCGGCAGCCACATGGAGACGGGCGTCGTCGGCGATATTTTCACGCGCCGCCTGCGCTACCTCGGCGGGCAGGCGATCGTCGTCGACGGCTGCATCCGCGACCTGCAGCGCGTCAAGGCGGTCGACTTTCCCGTCTTCGCCAAAGGCGTGCACGGCGGCGCGATTCCGCGTTCGCTTATGTCCGTCGGCTTCAATGAACCGGTCCGCTGCGGCGGCGTGTCCGTCGTGCCGGGCGACATCATCCTGGCCGACCGCGACGGCGTCGTGGCGATCCCGCCGCAATGCGTCGAAGAGATCGTCAAGATCGCCCGCGCTCACGACGAGCTGGAGGAGCGCTGGATCAAGATGAAGCTCGACGAAGGCGCGTCGCTGCATACGCACTATCCGCCGAACGCCGAAGCGAAGATCGAATTCGAGCGCTGGAAGCAGGAGAACGGCTATGCTTAAGCTGCGCGGGGAGCTTCCGTTCTACGAGCCGCCGCAGTGGGCCTTGCTCGAGCGCCGGCTGATCGACCTCATGAACGAGGCGGTGGAGCCGCTGATGGCGCGGTATGTCCGTCCGGACGGCACGATCCTATGGCCGGTCTCGGACAGTCACACGGGAATCGACGCGTTGGACGACATGTACGAGAGCTTCTTCAACTGGCCGCTGTTCTACGTGCTGGGCGGGCACGAGAAGTTCAAGGCGCTGTCCAAGCAGGAGTTCGAGGCGATCACGAAGCAGTTCGCCAATTACGATACCGGCACCGGCCACAAAATGGTCGAGAACGAGTACGAGCAGGGTTACGACTGGTTCCATCAAGGCGAAGGCTATACGTTCTTCTACCATATGGGCATGATGGACCCGCACGATCCGAAGATCCGGGAGCGGGCAATCCGCTATGCGGGACTGTTCTTGAACGAGGAGCCCGGCGTAAACAACTACGACGCGGAGCATCGGATCATCCCGTATCCGCATTCCGGCAGCATGGGCGCGACGGACCGCAATTTCGAGGTGCATCGGCAGGGCTGGCATTACGCGGAGTGGATGCGGTTTTACGGGCTGCATTTTCAGGACGTGCCGGGGGTGAACTCGCTCGAGGACATCAAGACCGAGGCGGGCGCGCTCGCGCTCGGCAACGCGATCGCGGACCGGATGGCGCGCGGCGACGTGCCGCTGAACCTGCTGGCGACCAGCATGTCGACGAACGCCTACCTGCACACCGGGGATCCCAAGTACAAGACTTGGGTGAAGAATTACGTGGACGCTTGGGTGGAGCGGTCGCGGCAGAACGGCGGCATCGTGCCCGACAACGTCGGCCTAACGGGCAAGATCGGCGAGCATAACGGAGGGAAATGGTACGGCGGCTGGTACGGCTGGACGTGGCCGCACGGCTGGGTGAGCATCGGGCAGGGCGTCGGCGTCGCGGCGCAGAACGCGATGCTGCTGGCGCAGGATATGAATTACGCGGATTTTCTGCGCGCGCAGTTGAAGGCGTTGAACGAACGGGCCGTCGTCGTGGACGGCACGCGCTTCGTCCCGTACAAGTTCGGCGATCCCGGCTGGTACGGGTTCGACATGCAGGGCAGCAACGTGCTGTATGAGGACCATACGCGGTCGGTTGCGTTCCGCAAGGAAGACAAGGCGGTGCTCTGGAAGGACGGCTGGTTCGAGTTCCTGCCGATGGATCCCTGCTACCCGACGCATCTCTGGTACATGTCGATGGACGAGGACGATCGGGCGCTCCTGAAGGGGCTGCGCAACTACGCCGAGCCGGATTGGGATCGGATCCGCTACGTGCGGGCGAAGGATCAAGGCGGGCACGATTACGCGTGGGTGTCGTATCTGGAGGGCGAGTATCCGAATTACCCGGAGGAAATTCTCGCGTACAACCTGTCGCAGATTTACCAGCGGCTGCACTTCATGCGGACGGATACGGAGGACCCGGCGACGTACAAGGACGATTATATCCAGATCCGCAATCCGGTCACGCTGGAAGGACTGCTGCAATTGACGCTCGGCGCGCCTTCGCCGCTGTACAACGGCGGGCTGCTGACGGCGAGGCTGCGGTACTTCGACGACGAGGCGAAGCGTCCGGGCCTGCCGCCCGATGTCGCGGCGCTGGTCAGCTCGCTGACGGACGACCGTACGGTCGTGGAGCTCGTCAATCTGCATGCGACGGGGGCGCGCAGCGTGATTCTTCAGGCGGGCGCCTTCGGCGAGCATCGGTTTACGCGGGTAACGTACACGGCGCCCGGCACGGCCGAGGACGACGGCAGCAAGCTGTCCGGTTCCACGACGATGGAGAAAATGCCGAGCGGCCTCTACGAGCCGAAGGCTTCCGAGCGCGAAGCGGACGTAAACGATAAATGGCTGCTCGTGGAGCTGCTGCCCGGATGCCGCATGACGCTCGCGCTCGGCATGGCGCGGTTCGTGAACGATCCGTCTTACCGCGAGCCTTGGGAGGCCGGCGCCAATGGCTGACGGGAATACGCGGATCATGGGCGTCTCCGCGATCAAGCCGGAGCGGGAAGCGGAGTTCCCCCGCGCGTTCTCGGCCGGCTGCGACGAGCTGCGTGCGGCGCTGCTTGCGATGGAAGCTCGGGCGTGCAGCCTGTTCCGGCTGGGGCGCTACGTGTTTCTGTACGCGGAGCTGCCGGAACAAGGGGGACCGGGAGCTTGCGAGGAGGCGGCAAGCGGGTCCGCCGAGGACGCGCCGGATCCCGGCTTGCGGCAGGCCGAACGCATATGGAGCGGCGAGCTGCAAGCCCTGCTCGCGCCGTGGCCTTCCCTCGGAGGAGAAGCGCGGTACGTGCTCCGCATGCACGACATTTTCCACGACGACCAGCCGATGGACGACGTGCCTTGGCGGCGGCCGGAGTGGAGGCCGGCGCGCCGGGCCGGCAAGCTCGCGCGGCTGAAGCCGGATAGGTACGCGAGCTATGTCTACCTGCATTATCAGCTGCAGGAGGAGCAGCCCCGCTTGTTCAGCAAATACTATACGATCGGCAGCTTCGGACCGTACATTTTCTCGTACGAGGAGCTGCCGGGCATGTCGGAGCCGCCCCGCAAAGGACGGCTGGACTCCAAGCAAACGCCGCCGGATTGGGGAGCGGCCATGCAGCCGCATTTCGAACCGTGGCCGGAGCTGCCGGAGGAGCAACGGCTATGGCGCGAGATGGAGGCGCTGTTTCACTTCGAAGGTCGGCAATGAAGAATAAGGCAGATCGGCACGCGCGCCGAATTCGGCAAGCGTGCCAAGCTGCCTTTTTGCATGCGGATTAACGGGCTCCGCGGGGCTTGACCTTCCCGCCCGGCTTCCACACGGACAAAATGAACATGAGGAGCAGGGAGATCGTTTGCAGCAGGATCCCGATCCACAGCCACGTATGATTCACCGTGAATCCCGGCTCCGCCCACGGGTTCATGACGGGAGACGCCGACCGCTGAACGCCGCGAAGCGTCCATTCGTAGAGCCCGACGAAGCCGATGACGATGGTCAGCAGCGTGAGCGCTTCTTTGGCGATCAGCCAATAATAGCGGAATAATCCCCATGAGGTAAGCACCGACAGGAGGATGCCCGTGACGGTCGTGCCGATCGTCGACGCGCGCACGCTGCTGTCGGCCAGCAGATGCATGACATAATAGCAGGCGTGCAGCGTGGCCGCGCTGTCCGTCGTCGAAGCCGTCAGGGCCAGGATAATGAACGTCGCTTGGCCGCCGAGCATGATGGACGCGAAGATCAGATGGAGCAGCAGCAGCACGCGCCGCTGACGCAGGTTGATTTTGTTCATGGCGATACGCCCTCCCGGTAATAAGGCTGAATTGCGGTCTGAACGGATAAGCCGAGGAACGGCCGGGACAAGCGAACGGATCGACGGCTAAAGGTTGAAGCGGTAGCCGACGCCCCAGACCGTCTCCACGTACTCGGGCTTGGACGGATCGCGTTCGATCTTCTCCCGCAGCTTGCCGATATGGACCGTCACCGTCGCATAATCGCCCAGCGCATCCATGCCCCAGAGGCGTTCGAACAGCTCTTCCTTGCGAAAGACGCGGTTCGGATTCATCGCAAAGAAGAGCAGCAGCTCGTATTCCTTGGCCGTAAACGCCGCCTCGTTCCCGTTCACGAACACCCGCCGGGCCTGCCGGTCGATGCGGATGCCGTGCAGCTGCAGCTCGTCCCGCCGCCGCTCGCCGCTGCCGACGAGCCGGTCGTAACGGGCCAGATGCGCCTTCACCCGGGCGACCAGCTCTCCGAGTCCGAACGGCTTCAGGATATAATCGTCCGCTCCGAAGCCGAAGCCGCGAATCTTGTCGATCTCCTCTTTCTTCGCGGAGACGATCAGGATCGGCACGTTGCTGGCGTCCCGTACCCGCCGGCAGATCTCGTATCCGTCCATCCCGGGCAGCATGAGATCCAGCAGGATCAGATCGTATTGATTGCGCAAGGCCATATCGAGCCCGACCTCTCCCCGGTCCGCGATATCGGCCTCGAAGCCGCTTGCCCGCAAGTAGTCGTGCTGGACTTCGGCGATGACGGGATCGTCTTCGATGATCAAGATGCGTTTCATGCCGGTCCTCCTCCCTGTTCGTTCGTTGCTCCGCCATCCTCGGCGGGGAGCCGGATCATGATCGAGGTGCCTTGAACCGGCGCGGGGAGCGCCTGCACGGTCCCGCCGTGCTCCTCGACGATCTGCTTCACGATGGCGAGCCCCAAGCCGCTGCTGCCGTCATCCGAACGCCTGGCGGGTTCCGCGCGAAAGAAGCGGTCGAAGACATGGGGGAGCGCGTCTTCCGGAATGCCCGATCCGTTGTCCGTTATTCGCACGGCGACGGTGCCTGCCGAGCCCGTATCCGGTGCAAGCAGCTCGATGCGCAGCATCCGCGGTTCGCGTTCCATATGCTTCAGGCTGTTGTCGACGACGTTCAGGACGGCCCGGTGGAGCTTCTCGCGGTCAGCCTGAATGAAGAGCGGGCGGGCAGCGGCGCCGTCGTAATCGAGCTGAACGCCGTTCATGCGGGGATCGAGCCGCAGCTCCTCGACCGCCTCGCGCATATGCGCCGCGATGTCCAGCCGCTCGAAGCGGAAGGGAAGCCTGCCGATATCGAGCGTCGAGTAGAGCAGCAGCTCTTCGATCATCCGGTTCATGCCGGCGGTCTTGCCGAGGATCATCGCGACGTATTTCTGCCGTTTCTCCTCGGTGTCGGCGATGCCATCCCGCAGGCATTCCGCGCAGCCCTGAATGGCGGTGATGGGCGTTTTGAGATCATGGGAGATGCTGGCCAGCATCTCCTTGCGGTTCTGTTCCAGCTGGAGGCCCGCGCCGATGGAGTCCTGGAGACGAACGCGCATCTCTTCGAAAGCCGCTCCCAACTGCCCGATCTCGTCCTGCCGGCGCAGCCGGACGGGCCGGTCCAGCTCGCCCTCGCGGATCTGCCCGGCCGCGGCTTTGAGCGCGTACAGCGGCTTGATGATGCTGCGCGAGACGAGGTACGTCAGCACGCCGTTCGTGAGCGCCAGCGCGCCGAGCAGCGCGAGCAGCACGGTCGGCACGAATTTGCGGAAGAACCGCGCGATCGGTTCCATGTCCGACGCGATGATCAAGGTTCCGGAACTGCCGTCCGGAGCCGTATAAGCAATGCTGTCCAAGCTCGTGCCGCCGGGCTTGCCCGGTTGCCAGCCGCCGGAATCGCCGCCGCTCTCCCGGTGCAGCCGGTTCAGGACGTCGGCCGCGTCCAGACCGGGAGAGACGTAAGCCGCCGAATCGCCGGCGAGCACCACGATGCCGGCGTCGGCTTTCGCCAGCGCCGTTTCCGTTTCGGACAGGAACGCCGGATCGCTCAGCAGGCGCGGATCATGCTTGGCGACGAACCTCAGGCCGGATGCCAGCTCGTTGCGCCCGCCGAACAGGTCGCGGAGGGCGGTGAAGGACGCGGAACGGTGCTGCGCCGGGCTGCCGCCTTCTCCGGGCGCGATGTCCCGCATATAGATGCCCGCCGCCGTCATGACGGCAAGCCCGAACAACGCGACGGGAATGACGATCATCGCGATATAAGAGAAGAGTAATTTCGTTCGAATGGACATGGGCGAAGCTCCTTTCCCTCCCATTGTAGCCGCTGCCGCTAAACAAACCCTAAACCAAATCGAAAAAAAGCATAAACTCTTCGCCGCGAGCCGAATTCGGCCAAAAGACGATGCTGGAACGCGTCCGGTCGGTTGAAGCCGAGGCCGTGTGAAAGTCCTCAACAAGCCCAAAAACCCGCAATCCGGACGGATTGCGGGTTTTTGTCTAAGATATCGCGCCTCGGCAGCTCTGCCGGAAGGCATTATCTGTCGCGTAGCTCTGCCCCGCGTCTGGGCGGCTGGGCCATATTCAATCGAACTGCCAGCAGCTGAGACTCAGGCTGCCGAGCTGGTAGCTGCGGTGAAGCAGCTTGGCCTTGCGGTTGCGGCTGCCGGCGCCCATCGCGATGAGCAGCGGAATGAAATGCTCGTTCGTCGGTACCGCGTCCTGGGCGTAGGGCGCCTGATTCCGGTAATCGAACAGCGCCTCGGTGTCCCAGGCTTCCAGCTTGCCCTGCAGCCAGCGGTCGAATTCCTCGGCCCAAGCGTCGGCCTCGCCCGCGCGCCAGTTCAACCGCCTCAGGTTGTGGACGGTGCCGCCGCTGCCGATAACGAGCACGTCCTGCTCGCGCAATTCCGCGAGCGCGCTGCCGATCCGGTACTGCTCCTCGTTGGTCAAGCGCCGGTTGACGGACATGGCCACGACCGGGATATCCGCAGCGGGATAGATCAGCTTGAGCACCGCCCAAGCGCCGTGGTCCAGTCCGCGCGCGCCGTCGAAGCCGCTCGGAATGCCGTGCTTCGCAAGCAAGGCTTGAATGTCATCGCTAAGCTTACGGTCACCAACAGCCGGATAAGTTATGCGGTAGAGCTCTTCCTGAAAGCCCGAAAAGTCGTAAATCGTATCGTACGCGTCGACGGCGCCGATCGTCTGTTCCGTTTGTTCCCAGTGGGCGGAGAACAGCACGATCGCTTTCGGCCGGTCGATCCTGCCCGCGAAGCCCGCGAGAAAATCCGTGTACGCATGCCGTTCAAGCACAAGCGAAGGCGCGCCGTGCGCGAAGAAATAAGCCGGTATCATGTTCATCGCTCCTCATTCGTCGAATGTAAGGCATCCTGCAGCAGCCATTCGGCGTAATCCCGCTGGTTCTCGGGCGGGACGCCGTGGTCGGCCGGGTAGGTTTTGAACGTCAGGCGGGAGGCGAGACCTTGGAAATACGCCGCATTGTCGCGGCCGATGCCGATCGGGAACACCGAATCGAATTCGCCGTGGGAAATGAAAACCGATACGTCCTGCACGCTTCGATGCGGGTATTCGGTCTTGACGAATTCCGGCACGTAGCCGTTCAGCGCCACGATGCCCTTCAATGCATCGCCCATCGTCAGCGCGAGCGACATGGCTAATATCGCGCCTTGGCTAAAGCCGAGCAGATAACGTCTGCAGGGGTCGATCGGATACGCTTCCGAAGCTGCGCTAATGAACGCCGCCAGTTCCCGCATCGCCACGTCGAACTGCTCCCGGATCGGGTTGCCGATGCTCTTGAGGTCGTAATATTGGTAGCCGCCGCCGAGCGTACGGTTGCCCCGAATGCCGATGATGATGAACGTCTCCGCCAGCGGCGCCGCCAAGCCGAACATGTTCCGCTCGTTCGAGCCTTTGCCGTGCAGCGTGAAGATCACGGGATACCGCTGACCTGCTTCGAGCCGAGGCGGCAGATGTACGTCGTAATGGAATGGCGATTCCATGTTGAATCCGCTCCTTTGGGAAAAGGATAAAATATTAGTAATAGATAATTAAAATCTATATGACTAATTTAACCCTGCACAGGTGGCATGTCAATCGAATTATTGTTAATATGAATACAACTTTGGCATAATCAATATTTTCGGAGGTGAACGCGCATGGATATCGGCACCGCCATTCGGACGATCCGGAAGCGCAAGAACATCACCATCGCTCAGATTTGCGAAGATACGGGATTGTCCCAAGGCTTCATGAGCCAGGTCGAGACGAATAAGACCTCCCCGTCCATCGCGACGCTGGAAAACATCGCGAAGTCGTTGAAGGTTCCGCTGGCCTATCTGCTGCTGCAAAAGGAAGACCGCATGCAGATCGTTCGCCGGGCGGACCGGAAAGTCACGACGAGCGGACCGGAACGGCTCAAGGTCGAACACCTGAGCGCCGCGAAAAACATGCGGATGATGCTGGTCGAGATGCCGCCGGGCGGCTCGACGGGCGATACGCCGCATGCGCACGAGGGCGAAGAGGTGCATCTCGTCATCAAGGGCAGGATTTACGCCGAACAGGGAGAAGACGCGGCCGAGTTCGGGGAAGGCGATTCCTTCAGCTGGAACGCCTGCACGCCGCATCTCGTGCGGAATATCGGGGAAGAGACGGCGGTCGTGCTCATCTCCATCTACACGGAGACCGAGCAAGCGGAGCCATATCTCGACCTCATGCAATGATTGGACTGTCCGTACGCATGGAAAAGCCCCGCAATCGAGAACGATTGCGGGGCTTTCTCATGCTTTCCTCCCGCGTTACCGGGATGAGTGACGCTCTGGATGTGGAACAATCCAAATCGATCATCAAGCCGTCTTCGCTTGCTTCGGCGGTTCTTCCAGCCGATTGAACATGGCGTGGTAGATCGCTGCCGACAGCACGGCCAGCAGGGCGAGCAGCGCGAACGTCCATTTGAACCCGATCCAGCCCGTCATCGGAATGGAGATCGGGGCGATGGTGCGGCCGAGCGTGAAGCGCAGACTGGCCGCCGCGAAATACTGCGCGCGCATCTCCTCCGGCGCCAGCCGCGCGACGAATGCCTGCTGCGGTCCTGCGGACATGAGCTCGGCCAGCGTGAAGACAGCGACCGCGGACGTGAAGCCCCAGAACGTGGACATGTTGCTGAACATGATCATGCCGACGGCATAGAAGAGCGCGCCGCCGATGAATACGAGCCGGTCCCGGTACATCGTCATCCATTTGGTGACGACGACCGTGAAGACCGCGACGAACAGGCCGTTCTCGGAGACGACGAGGCCGAACAGCTGCTGGCCCGTCAACGTAAGATCCCGGTCGCGGAAGGAGAACAGCGTCGACTGCGGGACCGTTTCCTTCAAGAATACCGGGAATAGCAGGTCGAGCTGCATGAACGTCTGCGCGAGAAGCACGCCCGCGATGCTGAAGAGCAGGAACACGCGGTCCGTGGCGATGACCCGGTAATCGCGCAGCTGCGCGGCGACGGCGCCGTACCAAGGCGCGCCGGCCTCGGTCCGGAGCCGGTCCGCGACGTGCGGCGGACGCGTCTCGCCCAGCCGTCGGCTCATGACAAGGGCGATGAAGGCGCAGACGACGGCGGCCGCGGCAAGCACCGCGTACGGATTATCTTCATATAAGAGCGAGCCGAGCAGCGGCCCGACGACGACGGCCATGTTCGAAGCGGTATAGAAGATGGCGAAGACGCCCGATTGATGCTTGGCGTCGACGACGTCCGCGACCATCGCCTGGCTGGCCGGCCAGTACAAGGCGCCGAAGAAGCTGGCCAGGCTGAAGCCGACGAAGCTCGCGACCGGCATGTCCAGCCAAGGCGAAGCCGCGCAGGCGAACAACGCGTAGCCGAAGGACTGCCCGCTTGCCGCGAACACCATCATCCGCTTGCGGCCGAACCGGTCCGCGCAGTAGCCGCCGATCAGGTTGCCGAGCACGGAGAGCAGCTGGGACAGCACGAGGAGCATCCCCGTCCAGCCCTTGCCGAACGATTTGGTAAAATAAATGGACAAGAACGGAAAAAACGTCCAGAATATCACGTTAAACGCGGTTTCTCCGCCGAGGCGGATTTTCAAATTCGTATCCCAATCTCTGATTCGCATGCGCAACTTCCTCTAGGTGTAATGGTTCCTGGTTAAGGGCCCTCCCATTATACACGTTCGCTCCCGGCGGGGGAACATGCCTTCGCCTCTCTGCCGCGTCACCGCAGACGGCGGCCAGCCTGTCGCATGCAGCCGAGGAATCATGTAACAGTAGCTCGTTTCCTCCGGATTGGCGTATGATAGAGGTACGAAGAAGGTTATGTCAGCGGGGGATTGCGCGATGAGAAAACGAAGGGTCCTGATATCGGCCGCCATGCTGCTGTTCATGGTCGCGTCGCTGTTTTTCACGGTCGACCAGCTGCTGGAATTCAAGCGGACGGTCGCTTTCGCTTCGACCGATGCGTCCGAAGTGCATATACCGGTGTTATGCTATCATTCCATTGCCGATCATGGAGAAGGCAACGAATACGTCGTCTCGCCGGAGCGGTTCCGCGAGGAGATGCAGTGGCTGCACGACCAGGGTTTTCGCAGCATCAGCCTGCAAGAGTTCGGATCGATCCTGTCGGGCAAGGAACCCTCCGACGGCAAGGAAGTGCTTATTACCTTTGACGACGGCTACAGAAACAACTACAGCGCCGCGCTGCCCGTGTTGAAGGAATACGGCTACCAGGCGACGGAATTCCTGGTCACGAACTGGATCGGCGGACCGGATTACCTGACGTGGGACCAGGTCAAGGCAATGCAAGGGGCGGGTTGGGACATCATGGCGCACACGCGCACGCATCCTTACTTGCCGCTTCATCCGGCGAAGGCGCAGCGGGACGAGATCGCCGGCTCGAAAGCCGCGATCGAGCAACGCCTCGGCACCACGGTGACGGCCATTGCCTATCCGTACGGGCTGCGCAGCGAAGAGACGATGCGGCTCGTCAGGCAGAGCGGCTACCGCTACGCCTTCACGTTCGACGACGGCTGGACCTCGTCCGCGCAGGATCCTTTTCTATTGAAGCGATTGTTCATCTCGGGCGATCAGAGCCTGACGGATTTCGAGCACAAACTGAGGAGCTGATACGGGCAGTTCGCCCGGAAGCATTCCTGACCATGAAGAGGCCGCGCGGGCGAACCCGGGCGGCCTCTCTTATGCGTTCATAGCGCGATAAAGCGCGTTATTGACTCATCATCTTGGTCAGCGTGACGGACCAGTCGAGCGTGCTGTAATCCACGTCCCAGCCCAACTGCTTCGCAAGAACGCGTAGCGGAACCATGACGCGGCCGTCATCGTTCATGATGACCTTCGAGCCGAGGGCGATGCTGGCCCCGTTCACGTCCATCGCTTCCCTGCCCAGCCAGATCTTCATGGCGTCGTCCCCGGCCCAAACCACGGCCGCGCCGGATGCGTCGTCCCAGGAGACGTTCGCGCCGACGCCCTCGCCCAATGCGCGCACCGGCACGTACACGTTGCCCTGCCATAGCATCGGCGCCGTATCCATGGCCGTGACGCTGCCGTTGTAGCTGAGCATGGAATCGTTCACTTTCATCTTGATCGTGCACAGCGCAAGCGGAGCGGCGGGCATCGTTTCGGCATAGGCCGTCGATGACGGCGTCGGCGAATCGGCGTTCACGGTCGCAGGGGGCAGCAGGGACAAGCCAAGCAAAGCCGGGAGGATCAACTTTTTCGTTTTCAATCACGTCACGCTCCTTGGATAAGGGATGGTCAAACGCATTGCAGAATCCGAAAGGAAATGCGAGCGCAATGTTGGACCGCGCGAGGCAATGAAACTTCTGAGCTGAAGATTGATCCAAATCGCCTATGGGCATGGCGAAAAGCGGGTACTGCGGACTTGTCTGCCATGTAATATGATGTTACCCAGGCCGATTTGGCATGAATCAACGGGTCGAATTCAGTCCGACCATTCGCGCCGCAGCGTGAACAGGTCCCGCAGGGCATCCGTCGACAGCTCCGTGATCCAGCCCTCCGAGCTCGTGATGACGTCGTCGCTCAGCTGCTGCTTGCTCTCCAGCATCTCGTCGATCCGCTCCTCGAGCGTGCCGAGCGAGATGAACTTGTGCACCTGCACGTCGCGCGTCTGGCCCATCCGGTAGGCGCGGTCCGTCGCCTGGTTCTCCACGGCGGGATTCCACCAGCGGTCGAAGTGGAAGACGTGGTTGGCCGCGGTCAGGTTGAGGCCGACGCCGCCGGCTTTGATGGACAGGATGAAGATGTTCGGCTGTACGTCGGCGGGCAGCTCGCGCGATTGGAATTCGTCGATCATCCGGTCGCGCGCCGTCTTGGACGTGCCGCCGTGCAGGTACAGCACGTTTTCCCCCAGCTCCTGCTTCAGCACGCGCTGCAGGATCTGGCCCATGCCGATGTATTGGGTGAATATCAGGCAACGCTCGCCTTCGTCGCGCAATTCTTTCACCAGGTCGAGCAGCCGTTCGAGCTTGGCGGATCGGCTGATGAGCGCGGCCGATTCGGCGGCGGCCTCGTCCGCGTCCTCGGGGAGCGGCACCGCTTCCTTGGTCAGCAGGACGGGATGGTCGCAGAGCTGCTTGAGTTGGGTGAGCGCGGCGAGAATCGCGCCCTTGCGCTGAATGCCCTCCAGCTTCTTCACCTGGTCCATGAGCTCGCCGACGGTCTGCTCGTACAGCGCGCTCTGCTCGCCGGTGAGGTGAATGTACGTCTTCATCTCGTTCTTGTCCGGCAGATCCAGCATGATCGCGGGATCCTTCTTCTTGCGGCGGAGCATGAACGGCTTCACGAGCCGCTGCAGCTCCTGCGTGCGCTTCTCGTCGCGTTCCCGCTCGATCGCTTGGCTGAACTGTTCGCCGAAGGCGCGGGCGCTGCCGAGATAGCCCGGATTGATAAAATCGTAAATCGACCACAGCTCCGACAGCCGGTTCTCGATCGGCGTGCCCGTCAGCGCGATGCGATGCTTCGCCGGAAAGCCGCGAACCGCCATGGACTGCTTCGTCCCGGCGTTCTTGATGTTCTGCGCCTCGTCGAGGCAGATCGCCGACCACGTGTATCGGCTCAGGTTCTCCTGATCCAGCGTAGCCGTCGCGTACGACGTCAGCACGAGATCGGCTTCCTCCGCGGCCTCATAGAACGAATCGCCGCCGAGCCGCTTGCTGCCGTAGTGCAGCAGGATGCGAAGCGACGGGGCGAAGCGCCGCACTTCTTTCTGCCAATTGCCGAGCACGGAGGTCGGGCAGATCAGCAGGGAGGGGCGGCGCTGTCCGCTCGCGGCGGCTCCCTCGGAGACATGGAGCAGATAGGTGATGAATTGAATCGTTTTGCCGAGCCCCATGTCGTCGGCCAGGCAGGCGCCGAGCCCGAAGCGTCGCAGGAATGCGAGCCAGGAGAAACCGTCGCGCTGGTAGCTGCGCAGCTCCGCGTGCAGCGAAGCGGGGACGTCGACCGACGGCCATTCCGTCTGCTGGGTCAGCTGCTCGATCAGCTTCGTCAAATGGGCGTTCAGCTCGACCTCCACGCGGACGTCGCCGTCCGCCTCGTCGTCCGTTTGCTCCTGCGCGCCTTCCTTGCGGGCCGCATTCGGCACGAAAACGCCTTTATTGCTGAGCAGGTGCAGCTGGAGCACGTCCTGGAAGGAGAGTCCTTTGCGCGGATCCACGCCCGCCATCGCTTTGCGGATCTGCGCCAGCAGGACGGGATCGAGCGGCACCCATTGGCCGCGGAATTGGACGAGCCGCTCGCCGCGGGCGACCAGCTCCTTGAATTCCTCCTCGCTCAGCTCGGTCTCGCCGATGGAGACCCGCCAGTCGAAGTCGATGAGCGAATCGAGGCCGAAGAACGACTGGCCGCCGCCCGCGCGTTCGCCTTCCCCGGCGCCGGGACGGACCTTCGCGCGCAGGCGCGGCTTCTTGCGGCTCGCCTCTTCCCACCAGGCGGGCAGCAGGACCTGCCAGCCGGCGGACAGCAGGCGCTGGCTGTCCGCGGTCAGGAACTGCCACGCCGCGTCGTCGGTCAGCGGGCCGTTCAGGATGTCCGTGCCGCTGCCGGCCAACCGGTCCGGCGGCAGGCTGGCCTGCAGGTGCGCGAGCCAAGCGGCGGAACGCTCGCGCACATGCGGCGTCCAGCCGGAGGGCCATGTTCCGAAGGCTTCGCCGTCCATGGCCAGCCGAACCGGCGCAAGCTTCGCCGGCTCGAGCTTGTCCTGCAGCAGCAGCGTCAGACGCCAGCCTTCCTCGGCGTCTTCCGGCTCCGTCAGCTGCAGGAGCGGCCGGAACGGCAGGGTGTCGGCCTTCCAGCCGGCGGCGACGAGCCAGGCGCGCTCGTCCAGGCCGGCGGTCGCCGCGGCGCGGTCGCGCGCGAAGAGCAGCGGGAAGTCGCGCCGCAGATCGCCGGCGGTCTCTTCCGTCGCGTAGTGGCGCTGGAACACGGCCGCGGAGAAAGCCGCTTGAAGCCCGGCCTCGAAGCCCGCGGCCGTTTCTAGCGCAGCCGCGTCGCCGGCTGCCCAATCTTCCTCGCCGTCGCCGCGCTCGCTTTGCCGCAGCGCGCGCAGCGCTTTTCGCGTCTTCGGGTCAAGCGCTTCCGCGTCCCAGATCCAGCGGAGCTTGCCGGCTTTGAACGCCGCGAAGCTCGGGACGTATTTTCGCTCGGCGATGCAGGCCTCGAGCGCCGGGGCGACCTCGGCCAGCACCGCGGCATCCCCTTCCCAAAGCCACTCGATATGCGCCAGCAGGTTGCGGGCCGCGAAGAACGGCACGACCATCTCCGCGGGCAGCACCACGAGCTCCAGCTCGTCCTGCAGCTTCTCGAGCTCCAGCTCCGTCCCGAAGAAGGACGGTTCATGCCAGGCGAACAGGCGCTGCTTGACCTGAAGCCCGGGCACGTAGCCGGAAGAGGGAATCGCCCCGTAGATCAAGGCGTCGCCGTGCTCCGTCAAGCTCGCTTGTATGGTCATCGTTTCCGTGTAGGCGCTCATGACAGCAGACCTCCTTTGCGAAGTTCTTCCTGGAGGGCGCGAAGCCGGCTGTTCCGGCTGGCGAAGGCGGAGAGGAACTGCTCCCAGCGCTCCTCGCGCTTCAAGCGCACGTACAGCTTGGCCAGCCGCTTCAGCAGCTTCACCGCCGCCTTGTAGCCGTCGCGGTTCTTCTGCAGCACGTAGCGTTCCACCGCCTGATGGTAGAAAGGCAGCAGCAGCTCCGGCGCTTCCTTCTCGATCGGCTTGAACACGGCGACGCGGAACGAGAGCGGATCCTGCCCGCTGCTCATCTGGTAATCCATCCACCGGTCCCATTTGCCGTGCGCGGTCAGCGCTTCTTCATAGATCGCGCGGGAGAAAGGCAGCATCGCCGCCAGCGTGTCCCACATCGAAGCTTCCGCTTCCGGCAGCCGCTCCACGACGGCGGTCCAATAATCGCCGTACGGCGCCAAGTCCTCGCCGCGGAAGCCGGCGAGCAGCGGGCCGGTCGCGGCCAGCCAGCCGCGCAGCCGCTCCCACTGCTCCGCCCGGCCGATGACATCGAGCAGCGGCATCAAGGACCCGGGCCCAAGCATCAGTTTGCCGCCTCCGGCCGCGAGCAGCGACCATGCTTCCTTGTCCCGCCCCAAATACATCAGCAGCAAGCATTGCGCCAGCGTCCATGGCAGCAGGGACAACGCTTTGCCCAGCTCCTGCTCGGCGGCTCGCAGCTTTCGCAGCTCTTCCGCGTACAGCGCTTCGCTGCCGGCCGAAGCCGGTGCGAGCCAATGCAGCCAAAGCAAGGCGTGCAGCGCCGCGAAGCAGTTCAGCGTCTTGTCCTCGGTCAACATGCGTTCCCGCAGGAAATCCGCCGTTTCCAGCAGCCGTCCCCAATAGGCCGACGCCTCGGAGCCGAGCGCGAGCCGCTCCTCCAGCAGCGTGCGCGCGCTGCCGATCAGGCTTTCCATGGCATTCTGCGTATGGAAACCCATGAAGAAGCCGGATTGCCGCCAATCCGCCTGGGCCGGCTTGACCATCCGCTCCAGCACGAAGCACAGGGCATGGAGGCTGAACAGCTGCTCCAGCGCATAGGGCAGCTCGGGCCGCATCGCGTGCAGGTCGGCCAGCAGATCATTGGCCTCCTGCGCCGTGCGAACGTTCAGATGAAGCGGTCCCCTGCGCTGCTGGAACCGTTCATGCCACTGCGCGACGGGGAGCTCCGTCAGGTCCCGTTCGGTAAACGCCGGCCGGACGGGCCGGGGCGACGAAGGCGCG
Source organism: Paenibacillus sp. J22P277 (assembly GCF_059383675.1). Classification (NCBI taxonomy): domain Bacteria; kingdom Bacillati; phylum Bacillota; class Bacilli; order Caryophanales; family Paenibacillaceae; genus Paenibacillus; species Paenibacillus sp. J22P277. The sequence goes on along the minus strand of NZ_JBXENS010000002.1, from coordinate 714,559 downwards.
GCGCTTCTGCCGGTGCCCGGCGCATCCGCCCAAGGCAGGGCGTCGTTGCCCGTGCCGGCTGCTCCGGTACGGCTGCCGTCGTTGGCTCCCCGCGCCGTCGTATCCTCGCCGTCGGTTCTCCCGCTGCCGCTCGCGTTCGAATTCGTCGCCGTTTTGTCCACGCTTGCCCGCAAGGCGCTGCGCGCGTTGACGACCGCCTGAATCGGCCGCCCGCACAGCTCCGCGTAGCGCAGCAGCGCGGCGACCATATGCTGGCAGCCGCGGTCGAGCGGACAGGTGCACGTGCTGTCGCCCAGCTCGTCCAAGCGCAGCGCAACCTCGCAAACGCGGTTGTCTTTGACCCGCGCGTGCGCGTAACCGTCGTCCCGGAGCTCCAACTCCTCGACGCGTCCTTGCTTATAGTATTGAAAGCCTCGAATGATCGTCAGTTCGTCGAATTGCGCGGCGACGCCCTCGAGCAGCTTCCGCCATTGCGCGTCATCCAGCTTGTAATCCGTATCCATTCTTCATTGACTCCCGGTCATGTATTCGCGTTGCCGCATAAACGTCGCCCTCTATTATACCAGTTCTTCCTGTCCGGGGAGCCGAACGCCGCCCTAATTTTCGCCGATGACCGGCTGCTAGCGGCGCTTTGCTGGATTGCGCCGGAGCTGGAACGGGGAGAATCCGGGCTTTATATGCGATGCATTGCCTTTCGCCCGGAGCGAAAATTCGTCTGTTGAAGCTCCCCGTACGCCGCCATTCGCCTGTTTGTTTTCTCGACTGGCCTGGTTCAGCCATCCGCCGTCAGGCGGCAGATTTCTGACGCGCGCTTGGAGGAATCCCCGGCCGTGCCGTCGAATCGGTCAAGGAGTTGTCCGCCCGGGTTGTCGTCGGGATGGTAACTCGGAACCTCCCCAGTGGAATGCTGCAATTGTGCAGCATTTTACTCCCGAAATGTGCTTGAAGGCGCGAATTGTTGCAAAAGTGCAGGAATATCGCCCGAATCCGGCGATTGAGCGTCAAGACGGCGATAATTACTGCATGATTGCAGCAATTGCTGTCCACGCTGGTTATAGCGGAATGAATGCTGCATAATTGCAGGAAATGACTTATCGCTGATGGATCCGAACGCAAACGGGTCGGACTGATCGGCGGGGCGGAGCGCATAACGATAAACAGAAGAAGGTGCGGAAATGGCAAAGCAGAAATTTTACGTGGTCTGGGTCGGCCGCCAGCCGGGCGTGTATACGAGCTGGGGCGAATGCCAGGAGCAGATCAATAAATTCGACGACGCGAAGTTCAAATCCTACGAAAGCCGGGCCGAAGCGGACGAAGCCTACCGGGGCGGCTGGAAAAAATATTGGGGCCAAGGCGGCAGCGGCGCCAAAGCCGGCGCGGGCACGGCCAAGAGCGGCGCGCCGTTCCGCCGGAAAACGGCGGGGGCCGACGCGGAGCCGGGCGAAATTGACTACGACAGCATTTCCGTCGACGTCGGCACGAGCGGCAATCCCGGACCGGTGGAGTACAAGGGCGTGGACACGCAGACGGGCGAAGTGATTTTCGCGGTCGGTCCCGTCAAGAAAGGCACGAACAACCTCGGCGAATTTCTCGCCATCGTGCACGCGCTGGCGTACCTGAAGCAGCAGGGCAGCACCAAGACCGTATACAGCGATTCCGTCAACGCGCTCAAATGGGTGAAGCAAAAGGCAGTATCCTCGACGCTTCCGCGCGATGCGTCCACGGCGGAGATCTGGGGCATGGTGGACCGCGCGGTGCGCTGGCTCCAGACTAACACGTACAGCAACAAGCTGCTGAAATGGCAGACGAAGCAGTGGGGCGAGATCAAGGCGGATTACGGGCGGAAATAAGGCTTGCGGCCGCGCGCGGGAGTTGGCCCACGCTCTCCCAAAGGTAAATTTGCCTTGCGGAACCTACGCGAGAGCCACGCGTAATGGGCTGTTGCGTCCTGGTTGTATCGCGGCCTCAGCCGGGCTGCTGGTTTTTCGCTAAAGCTTGTTTGAATCTGGCTGATTGGCAGGCGCGGCAGGCGCGTTTTTTCGACCGAGGCGAAGTGAAGATTTTTCATAGGATAGGGCAATCCGGCACGCAGCGTATTTGTGCGAAACGGCCGTCCCAAACCGACCAGCCTTCGCAAACGGAGCGAAAAGGCCTATAATGGTCCTATCGTTTCGTCCCGCGGAGCGAGAGTTCAAGACGGGAAGGCGGCGACCGCAATGGCTATCGAGGAACAAACGGAACGGGAATGGCTGAACCGGGACAAGGCGGCGCGCGAGGCAGTGTTCTTCTTCACTCCGCTTTGCGGCACCTGCAAAATCGGGCTGCGGATGCTGGAGATCGCCCAAGCGGCAGGCGCCTCGGTTCCCATCTCCAAAATCAACATCAACTTCGCCCCTGGCCTGCGCGACGAATGGCGAATCGCCAGCGTTCCGGCGCTCGTGCTGGTACAGGACGGCGAACCGGTGCAAACCGAATATGCCATGCAGTCCGTGGACACGCTGTATCGGCTGCTAAAAACGTTCGCTTCGTGAAGACGAAGCGAACGTTTTTTATTTCTTCGACGGCTATGCCAGGCGAAGGCCTAGATAAAAGAAGCGGGCGGCCTAATACGGACGACCCGATTACATGCCTGCGCATCGGAGCTCCAGCTCACGAAAACTGCAGCGAAGGTGTTGCGAATGGAAGCGACTTTGGTGCGAAGCACCAAGAGAGCATCCACGCAAACGCCGGAGCCCACTTCCAAGGCCAGCCCAAGAAAAATGCAGCGAAGGTGTTGCGAATGGAAGCGACTTTGGTGCGAAGCACCAAGAGAGCATCCACGCAAACGCCGGAGCCCGCTTCCAAGGCCAGCCCAAGCAAAATGCAGCGAAGGTGCTGCGAATGGAAGCGACTTTGGTCCGGAGGACCACGGGAGCGCCCACGCAAACGCCGGAGCCCCCATCGAAGCGCCAGCCCACGAAAACTGCAGCGCAGGTGGTGAGAATGTAAGCGACTTTGGTCCGGAGGACCACGGGAGCGCCCACGCAAACGCCGGAGCCCGCTTCCAAGGCCAGCCCACGAAAACTGCAGCGAAGGTGTTGCGAATGGAAGCGACTTTGGTCCGGAGGACCACGGGAGCTTCCATCGCAACACCGGAGCCCGAGGACCACGGGAGCGCCCAACGCAACACCGGAGCCCTTGACAGTCGGTTTCCATCAAGATAGCATAGGTTCCATATTGACCCAATAAAGCGGTTTCATCCAATCGTAAAGGAGAGGGAACGATGTTTGGTTTCAACGGTTTGGATATGGGCATCGGCAATTTGGCCAGGCTGTCGGACGCGAAGAGCCGGTCGATCAGCGCGGAGAATTTCACGGGCGAGGCGGGCAAGGGCGGCATGGCGACCGAGGGAACGGGCGAGAACTGCGCGCGCGATTTGGGGCTGGGCTGGAAAGTGTCGCCATCGGTCGCCATCGATGCGGGCGCGACGTTCACGATGGGCGAAATCGACGGGCCCGGCGCCATCCAGCATATCTGGCTGACGTGCGCGCCGAACATCTGGCGGACGATGATCCTGCGGATGTACTGGGACGACGAGGAGGAGCCTTCGGTCGAAGCGCCGGTCGGCGATTTCTTCTGCAACGGGTGGCAGGAGCGCTGCAACGTGAATTCCTTCCCCGTGGCCGTCAATCCGGCCGGCGGGATGAACAGCTATTGGCAGATGCCGTTCCGCAAGTCGGCCCGCATCACGATGGAGAACACGGGGACGGAGACGGCCGTGCTGTATTTCCAAATCGACTATACGCTGACGGAGGTTCCCTCCGACATGGCCTACTTCCACGCGCAGTGGCGCCGCAGCAACCCCGTGCCGTACAAGGACGTGCACACGCTCGTCGACGGCGTGAAAGGCAAGGGCCACTACGTCGGCTGTTACCTCGCCTGGCAGGTCAACAACACCGGCTGGTGGGGCGAGGGCGAGATCAAGTTTTACCTCGACGGGGACAAGGATTTTCCGACGATCTGCGGCACGGGCACGGAGGATTATTTCGGCGGCGCCTGGAACTGGGAGCAGCCGAAGGGCGAATACGGCACGTATTCCACGCCGTTCCTCGGCATGCATCAGGTCGTCAAGCCGGACGGGCTGTATCGCAGCCAGCAGCGCTTCGGCATGTACCGCTGGCACGTGCAGGATCCGATCCGCTTCGAATCCGAGCTGCGCGTGACGATCCAGGATCTCGGATGGCGTTCCGGCGGGCGCTATCTGCCGCAGCAGAGCGACATCGCGTCGACGGTGTTCTGGTACCAGGCGGAGCCGCATGCCGCATACCCGGAACTGCCGGGCAACGACGAGCGCGAAGTCATTTAACGCCGTCACTTGTCACGCATTGTCAATGCCATCATGAGTCGCCTTAATCTAAGGCCATCAAGCGCCGCAGCGCCGACCTTGCTTCACCGATTCGTTATTTAACGTCATCATCCATGAACGGCGCGAGTTATTAACGTCGTCATCACGTGAAAAGCCATCCATCCCATAACATCATTTCGAGCGTCCCCGGGCAGTCGTCCGGCGGGCGCTCGCATTCTGTTTTCGGCCGAAAACATGCTATGATGAACCTATTCGAACACTTGGAAAACAGGAGATGTTGGCATGTCGGTGCGCACGCGTTTCTCGAAAAAATGGCTGTTGTTGCTGCTGCTCTACGCGATCGTCGTGGCGGGATACGTCTGGTACACCTCGCCGAACAACGTGCCCCGCGCCTACGTCGGCACGGCGGCGGACCCCGCAACCTATTTCACGCCCCAGCAGTTGAAGGACAGCGAGGTGCTGAACCCGATCCGCAACTGGATTTTCTTCACCAGCGTGCCGTGGGAGTGGCTGATCTACCTGTTCCTGCTGTCCGGCGGACTCGCCCGGTATTGGCGGGGCGCGCTGAGCGGCCTTCCGCTCGTCGTTCGCTTCCCGCTGTTCGTGCTGCTGGTGGACCTCGCCTCGTTCGTGCTCTATCTGCCGCTGCAGATTTTCAGCTACGGCCTGTCCAAGCATTACGGGATTACGACGCAGCCGGTCGCGGGCTGGATTCGGGACAAGCTCGTGTCGCTCGGTATCGGCTACTTGACGATACTGGCGGTGTCCGCGGTGGCCTTTTGGATCCTGTCGCGGCGCGGCCGCTGGTGGCTGAAGCTGTGGCTGATCTCGGTGCCGTTCACGGTCTTCATGATGTACGTGCAGCCGGTGATCATCGATCCGCTCTACAATAAGTTTACGACGCTGTCCGATCCGCAGCTGGAGGCCAAGATCCTGAATCTTGCGGCCAAAGCGGACATTCCGGCGGATCACGTGTACGAAGTGGACATGTCCAAGAAAACGAACGCGATCAACGCTTACGTGACGGGCATCGGGCCTTCGCTGCGCATCGTGCTGTGGGATACGACGCTGAAGCAGCTGACGGAGCCGGAAATTCTCCTCATCATGGCGCACGAAATGGGGCATTACGCGATGCACCATCTCGAATGGAGCGCGGTCGGCGCGGTCGGTTCCTCGCTCGTCGTCATCTGCATCGGGGGCTGGATCTACGTCGGCGCCATCCGGCGCTGGGGCGAAGCCTGGGGCATTCGCGACCGATCCGACATGACGGCGCTGCCGTTGCTGCTGCTCATCATGGCGGTGCTGTCCTTCGTCTCGCTGCCGATCAGCAACGCCGTCTCGCGAAACGCGGAATCATCGGCGGACGCGTACGCCATGCGGATCCTGAACAGCGCGGAGGGCTCCGCGACCATGCAGCAGAAGACGGGCGTCATTACGCTCAGCGACGTCAATCCGCCGCTGCTCGTGCGCTGGTTCCGCGACGACCATCCGAGCGACATGGAGCGGATCATCGCCGCGCTGGATTTTGCGAAAGCGCACGGCCAGAAGGGCCCGTAACGCGATGGAGCACGGGGAAAAGGAACAGGTCTCGCTCTATTTGCTCGCCGGTTTCGCGACCGCGCCGCAATTCATGGAGAGCTTTCGCGGTTCGTTGCATGGTATACTGGAACGCGAAGGTTTCCGCGTCCGGACGTCGCAGCTGCTCTTCCCGTACGGCGACTGGAGCCGCCGCGCCGTTCCCCAGCTGTGGGAAATCAGCCGCGACATGCGGCTCGGCGCGGGCGGGTTCGGCCGCTCCATCGGAGGCAGGCGCGTCGTGGACGCGATCGGCGCCGATTGGCGGCCCGAGCCGGGCAAGGCCGGCCGCATCGTGCTGATCGGCCACAGCGGCGGCGGCGTCGCGGCGGTCCATGCCGCTTGGCAGCTGCTTGACCTGCTCGGGGGACCGCCGAGCCCGGTCGTCATGATCGGTTCGCCCCGCTGCCGCATTCCGGAGGAATTGCGGGCATCGGTGCTGTTCGTGCACGCCGGCGCGGGAGCGGACTCCCCGTCGCCCGGGAAGCCGGCCGACGGCGTCAGCCGGCTAGGCACGTTCGGCGGCTGGCGCGGCTTTGGCCGCGGCGGCGGTGAGCGGAGCGGAGAAGGCGCCGCTGGCGAAAGCGCGCGCGGCTTGAAAAGCGGCGGGGCCTCTGGCCCTGGCGCTGAAGCCGCCGGCGCAGACGCTTCGGGCGCGGGGCGCACAGGCGCAGCCGGCACCGGTGCAGACGATTCGGCCGCAAGCCGCAACGCCGCGATCGGTTCCGGTTCGGCCGGCCGTGCGAATGCAGCTTTGCCGGAACCGCAAGCAGTAGCCGGCCGCCGATTCTGGCCGGCCTGGCTGCGGGACAAGCATGCGCCGGCCGAACGGCGCGGCGTGCCGATCATCGGGAAGCATGCGGATTATTTTCGCGAACGGGAACCGTATATCAACGAGCTGGGACTGACGAATCTGCAGCTGACGCAGAGCGTCGTCTGGCCATGGCTGAGAGAGAGAATCTAGAGGAGGAAGTGTAAGGCATGCGCATAGGAGCAATTGAAGCCGGAGGCACGAAGTTCGTCTGCGGCATCGGTACCGAGGATGGAACGATATTGGAGCGGGTGAGCTTCCCGACGGAACGCCCGGAAGCGACGCTGGCGAACGTCGTGAATTATTTTAAAGACAAAGAGGTCGAGGCGATCGGCATCGGCTCCTTCGGACCGATCGACATCGATCCGGCAAGTCCGACGTACGGGTACGTCACGACGACGCCGAAGCCGGGCTGGGGCAACTATCCGTTCCTGCCCGAGCTGCGCAAAGCGTTCGACGTGCCGTTCGGCTGGGATACGGACGTGAACGCGGCGGCGCTCGGCGAAGCGACGTGGGGCGCGGCGGCCGGACTCGACAGCTGCCTCTACTACACGATCGGCACCGGCGTCGGCGTCGGCGTATACGCGGAAGGCAAGCTCGTGCATGGCTTGGTTCACCCCGAGGGCGGGCACGTGCTGACGCGCCGCCATCCGGAAGATACCTATGAGGGCTTCTGCCCCTACCACGGCGACTGCCTGGAAGGCATGGCCGCCGGCCCGGCGCTGGAAGGCCGTTGGAAGGTCAAAGGCAGCGAACTCGGCGTCGATCATAAGGCGTGGGAGATCGAAGCGTTCTACATCGGCCAAGCGGTCGCGAGCGCGGTCCTGCTGCTGTCGCCGAAAAAGGTCATTCTGGGCGGCGGCGTCATGCACCAAATGCAGCTGTTCCCGCTCATCCGCGCGGAAGTGCGCAAGAACCTGAACGGCTACGTCAGCGCGGAGGCCGTGCTGGCCGGCATCGACGACTACATCGTGCCGCCGGGTCTCGGCGACAACGCCGGCCTCAGCGGCTCGCTGGCGCTCGGTTTGCGCGCGCTCGGCGCGAAATAATTGACCGAACGCGGAGGCCAGTCCGCGCGATTTTCGATCGCGCCGGGCTGGTTTTTGGTTTCCGTGCCATGTCGCGCGTATCAGGCGGACACGCAATCCGTTATTTGCGCGTTTAGGCGCCCGGACTCCGCATATGGAACATCATGCATATCCGCGTGCCGCATAAGATAAACTACGCAAGTCTTCGACCGTATTTTCCGCGCGCCATGGCTTTGCGGACAGCCCCTGCCCGCATCGCGAACAGGGGCTGTTCGGTTTCGCTGCGCTCGCTTGCCTGCGCCTTGCCGGCTCCGGGCGGGCTTGCCGGCCGAGGCGGACGGTTGAATCCTATAACGGAAGGGTGGAAAGCCATGCGGGGAATCGTGCTCGACTTGGACGGCACGCTGCTGAATACGGCAAAGCATGTATCGGAGCGGAATGCGAACGCGCTGCTTGCTTGCAAGCATGAGGGAATGCGGGTCATCTACGCGACGGGACGGCCGCCGAGATCCGTCCGGCAGCTGCTGCCGCCGGAGCTGACGGCAGACGCATCGTTCGTCTATTACAACGGCGCGCTGGTCGTCGACGCGGACGCCGGTATCGACGTCCATACGCCGATCGATCCCGGAACGGCCGCCGAGATTCTCGATTATTGCGCGGAACGGCTGCCGCAGGAGATCCGGATCAGCCTGGAATCGCAGGATCGCCCCTACGCCAGCAGGGAAGCCCGGAATTCCGCGTTCTTCGGCAAGTGGAACCAGCCGATGATCTGCGCCCCGAGTGCGATGAAAGCCTACGTCGCCACCAAGATCCTGCTCTCCGAATTCGGCGGTGCCGAGGGGCAGCTGCGGGAGGCCTTCGCCGCCAAGACCCGGTTCATCGCCACCGACGGAGGCAAGCTGATCCAGATCATGCATCCGTCGGTCTCCAAGGTGAGCGGCGTCCTCCTCGTATGCGCGCATTACGGCATCGCGGCGTCCGAGCTGATCGCGTTCGGCGACGACCACAACGATCTGGAGCTGTTCACCATGTCCGCGCATGCGGTCGCCATGGGCAACGCCGTCGATGAATTGAAAGCGCTGGCAACCGAGGTGACCGATACGAACGACCGTGACGGCGTGGCGCTCGTGCTGGAGCGGCTGCTAGGCTGAACGCGCATACGGAATAAAGGCTCACCAAAAGGTTCACCGAGAGGCCCGCCGGAACGGCTCGTTCCGGCGGGCCTTTTTCGCGTGCGCCCGCGGGGTGCATAAATCTGACAATTTTGCGCATAGTAACCTTGGATTATTCATGCAAATGTCAGGCGGTTCGAAGGGGGACTACGGATGTCGATGCGCAGCTGGGGCAAGTCCAAAGGGGATCGATCGCAGAAGGCCAAGCAGGAGCTGTCGTCTCCGATTCTGGAACGGCTGGCGGAGATGAAGGTAAGCGGTCGGCTGGACGATACGATCGAAGCGATCGAAGAAGCGATGCAGGACGATTTCGATTTCGTCGTCCGCCGCTTCAAAGCGTTCGGACGCTTCCCGGCGGCGTTGTTGTTTCTGACCAGCATGACCGACCAGAACGCGATCAATCAAGACTTGATGAAGCCGTTGATGCACAAGTCCTCCGATCTCGCGGATGCGGAGATCGATTCGGGGCAGCTGCACGATATTATCGTGAACGAGACCCTCTATCACAGCAATATCGGCACCGAATGCCAATTGGACGTGCTTGTCCAGGGCATCCTGCGCGGCGAATCGGTCCTCATCGTAAACGAAATGGATACGGCGTTCATCGTCCGAACCTGCCACGTCGACAGGCGGGCCATCGATCAGCCGGCGACCGAGCAGGTCATCCGGGGCCCGCGCGAGGGCTTTATCGAGATGCTGGAGACGAATATCTCCTTGATTCGTTACCGGCTGCAGACGCCCGAGCTGAAGGTGCGGTCCATGACCATCGGCCGGCGGAGCAAGTCGCTCGTCGCCGTATGCTTCATGGAGGGCGTCGCGAATCCGGAATTGCTCGAGGAAGTCGAGCGGCGCTTATCCGTCATCGATGTCGACGCGGTGCTCGATTCCGGCTACCTGGAGCAGTTTATCGAGGATAACCATTACTCGCCGTTTCCCCAGGTGCAGTACACGGAACGGCCCGACAAGGTGGCCGCCAACCTGCTCGAGGGCCGGATCGCGATTCTGGTGAGCGGCTCGCCGCTGGCCTTGATCGTGCCTGCGGTATTCAACCAATTCTACCAGACGGTCGAGGATTACACGGAGCGTTTCCTCCTGATGAGCGCCATTCGGGTAGCGAGGTTCATCGCGCTCGTCTTCTCGCTCATCTTCCCGGCCTTGTACGTCTCCATCATATCGTTCAACCCGGAGCTGATTCCGACGGAGTTCGCCGTCGCCGTCGCCGGGGGAAGGGCGGGGGTGCCGTTCCCGGCCGTCATCGAGGTGCTGATCATCGAGATCTCCATGGAGGTGCTCCGGGAAGCGACGATCCGCCTGCCGCAGCAGGTCGGCGGGGCGTTATCCATCGTCGGGGTGCTCGTCGTCGGCCAAGCAGCCGTCGCGGCCGGCTTCGCCAGTCCCATCACGGTCGTCATCATCGCGCTCACGACGATCGGTTCGTTCGCGACTCCGGCGTACAACGCGGCGCTCGCCTTGCGCCTGCTGCGCTTCCCGCTCATCATCATGGCGGGCATCTTCGGGCTGTACGGCGTGATGATCGGCTTCATCCTGATCGCCAACCATTTGTTGTCCCTGAAATCCTTCGGCGTGCCTTACTTGGCGCCGCTCGTTCCGGGCAGCTTTCAGGGGATGAAGGATCTGATCATTCGCGCGCCGCTGTCCTGGATGCCGGAGCGCCCTGCCTTCCTATATCCCAAGGACAAGACGCGGCTGAGCGATGCAGCCATGGAAGAGCTGAAGAAACAGCCGCATAACGCGCTTGATCCCATGAATCTAAACGACCAGCCGAAGGAGTCCTAAGCGATGGGAAACATCCGCCAGATTACGGCGATTCAATCGTCCGCCGTCGTAGCCAGCACCATTATCGGCGTCGGCGTGCTGGCGCTTCCGCTATTCGCCGTCAAGGCGGCCGATGCGGGCGCGCCGCTCGTGACGCTGCTCGGCATGGCGCTGGGTTACATCGGGCTGTATTTGATCACGGTGCTGGGGATTCGATTCCCGAACCAGTCGATCGTGCAGTACAGCGAGGATATTCTCGGCCGATGGCTGGCCTGGATCGGCAGCGTCGCCATTATCGCGTTCTTCGCCGTCATAACGGCGCTCGGCGCGCGGGAGTTCGGGGAGGTCGTCGTCACCTCGGTACTGCAGAACACCCCGCTCGAGGTGACGGTTATCGTCATGCTGGTGCTGGCCACGATCTCGAGCCGCGTCAACATCACGACGTTCGCCTACATCCACCATTTTTATTTTCCGCTGCTCCTCGGCCCGGTGTTCTTGATCGTGGCGCTGTCGATGAAGAGCGCGGATATGATCAATCTGCAGCCGATTTGGGGCAACGAACGGGGCGGCATGATGTCCGGCATTCTGACGTTAGCGTCGTTCTTCGAGGCCTCGTTCATCATGACGCTCGTCATCCCGGCGATGCGACGGCCGGACAAAGCCCAGCAAGCCAGCTTCTGGGGCTTCGCCGTCGCCGGCGGCTTGTACGTCTCGATCGTCATCGCGGCCGTCGGCGTGTTCGGCTCCGAGGAGATCAAGCATCTCCTCTGGCCGACGCTGGAGCTGGCGAAGGCGACGACGCTGCCGGCGAACGTGCTGGAACGGCTGGATGCGGCGTTTCTGGCGGTCTGGGTAACGGCGGTGTTCACGACGCTGTTGTCCACGAACTATTTGACGACCCGGCTGACGACCGAGCTGTTCCGATTGAAGGATCACAACGTGTTTGCTACGTTCCTGCTGCCGATCACGTTCGTGATGGCGCTGATTCCGAAGAACATTTTCCAAATGTACGCGGTTATCGAGCGCGTCGGACGTATCGGATTGGCGATTACGATCGCCTATCCCGGTTTGCTGTTAGTCGTGGCGCTCATCCGCAAGAAGCGGGGGAAACGACCCAATGAAAAAGCGATGGAACCGGCTCGTTAAGCTTGCCGTCCCGATGCTGTTCCTCGTGCCTTTGATGACGGGGTGCTGGGACCGCCTGGAGATCGAAGACCGCGCCGTCGTGCTCGGCGTGTCGATCGACAAGGCGCGCTCGGGCATGGAAAGGGACGACGTGACGAGTACGCAAGGCGTAACGCCGCGGCTGAAAATGGGCTTGATTCGCGTGGCGGTCCAAATCGCGCTACCGGGGAGGATTCCGCTCGGACCCGGGGAAGGCGGGGGCGGCACGACGAATTCGCAGCAGACGGTTTGGGTAATCCACGTGGTCGGGTATACCCTCGACGATGCGTTCATGAAGCTGCAGCAGCAGGTGTCGAGCCGGATATTCTTCGGGCATCTCCGCGTCATTATCCTGTCGGAGGAGATCGCGAAGAACGGAATCGACAACGTGAACGATTACTTCCGGCGTAACCCGGAGGTCCGCCGGATGGCGTGGCTGATGATCGCGAAGGGCGAGGCGATGCCTCTGCTGAAGGCGGCGCCGAAGCTTGAACGCATTCCGACGCTGTATCTCATGTCCACGTTGGACGAAGGAATCAAAATGGGGAAATTCCCGCAGGACTACATCGGGATGTTCTGGAGCAATTCGTCGAAGAAGGGACAAGAAGGCTACCTGCCCTACGTGGCGCTGAAGAAGGAACAAAACGTCGAGATCATGGGCCTCGCGTATTTCAAAGACGCGCGGATGATGGGCAAGACGAGGCCGCTTCAGATCGGCGGGTTCATGGCGCTCAAAGGCATCAATCCCGCCGGATACCGCGTATTCGTGAAGCTGAGCGGAGACTCGCGCATGGTCATGACCTCGACGACCCATCGCGATACGAAATGGAAAGCGACCATACGCGACGGCCATCCCCATTTCATGATCACGATCGTGCTGGAAGTCAACGTCGAAGAGAAGCTGGACACGGATTTCAACCTTCACGACGAGGGCGTACTGCGCGAGATTCAGGATACGCAGTCGAAGGCCGCAAGCAACATGTTCGGCAAGATCATCCGGCAAACGCAGGAAGCCGGAAGCGATATATTCGGCTTCGGGGAGTATATCCGGGCGAAGAAGCCGGGCTATTGGAACGCCAAGGTGAAGACCAAGGAGCAGTGGCAGGAGCAGTACAAAGAGATGACCTTCGACATTAAAACCTTCGTCAACGTCAGGCGCGTCGGCATGGAAGCGAGATAATGAGTAGCGGGAACGGGAGGCGGGCAGCATGATCATCAGCGGATACACCATCAACTTCATCAGCTATGCGGTGCCGCTGCTGTTGATTTCCGGATTCGTGCTGATCAAGCTGGATGCCGGCGGCAACCGCAAGCAGGGAAACAAGACGGAGTACAAGCTGTCCCTGGTGCTCGGGTGGACGAACATCGCGCTGGGCATCTTCACGTATTTCCTGCGGAACTTGTTGAATTGACCGGGGCAAGGGGCCGTCCTACTCGCTCTCCCGCACGAGCCGGCAGCCGCTGCGATTCTCGATCTCGACGGTCAATCCGGACGGGACCGACAGCCGGTAGCGGAGGCTGCCGGCTTCCTTGCGCCAACCGAGGACGATATCGCCTTCCGGCGTCGGCAGCTTGCCGCTGCACGAGGCCAGCGCGTTGTCTTCGAAGGCGATGGTCAGCGTCCGGTTCTTGCGGCTGAACGACTTGATCCCGAGCGCGTCCCGGTACAGCACGCGCGCGACGTGGGAAGCGAATCCGTGGTTGCAGCTCGCTTCCGTGCGGTTATGCTCCCAGAGCGTGCCCGTGCGGGCGGCCATTTTGCCGAAGTACGCCTTGATCTCCGCCAGCAGCTGGGCCGACAACCCCTGCCGCGACAACAGCTCCATCCGCAGGTAATAGCCGATGAAGGCGTTGGCGGGATGGATGCCGCCGATGTCCGAGGTATGCGGTTCGTCCGGATTGCGGCTCGGACTGAAGTCGCGCATGAGGCTGTCGAACCAGAGCGGCAGTTCCTCCGCGTCCGCGATGCCGAAGTAAGCCGCGTAATACTGGCCCGCCTCGGTGCGGTTGTCCGTGATCTCGAGCTCGCCGTGCTCGTCCTCGACCGCCTGATCCACGAAGAACGCCCCGTCGTACGCGAACTCGCGCACCGTGCTTTTCAAGGCCGCGGCCTCGTCCCGGTAGGCCGCGATGCGGTATATCCGGCCAGCCGCGTCGAGCGCGGCGGCGTACAGCATGTTGGTCGGGAAATTGATCCCGCCGGTGAAATCGTTCGCCTTCGACCATTCGACGAAGACCCAGCCCTCCAGGTTCTCGAGCAGTCCGAATTCGTTGCGGAAGCCTTCGAAATAACCGAAGAGCGCCTCGACTCTCGGACGCAGCGCCGCGATAAGCGTCTCGTCGCCGCCTCGGTCCCGGAACTCCTCCAATTGCAGGACGAACCAGAGCGCCCAGTTCGGGATGAACACGCCGTCGTTGTGATCGGCGGGATAGCACATCGGCAGCATGCCTTCCGGCAGGAACGCGAACGATTCGGGCAGCGCGTAGTTCTCGAAGAAATTGCCCTCGACGACGGAGCGGCCCGTCAGATCCGCCTCCACCCGGGCGGCGAAGAAGCTGTCGCAGAGCCAGCCGGCCCGTTCGCGGGACGGACAGTCCATGAAGTTGTCGACGGCATTCTGGCGGAACGTCTCGCGCGCCGCTTCGAAGATCGCGTTCAGCGCGTCGTCGGAGCTCGCGAACTCGCCGCGGCCGGCATCAGGATTGGCGTACTCCCGGATGGAGCAGCCCGTCAGCGTGCAATCGCCCTCCAGCACGAGCACCTTCAAGTACTGCAGCGTATACGGCTCGAAGCTCTCGAGCGCGTAGGTTCCGGGCTCGCATGCCGCGTGGATGACGTTCGCGCAGTCCAGGCGGAGATGGTCGACGTCTCCGTCCTCCGTCAAGATCTCGTCGAACGTCAGCGCGATCCGCGACGTCGCGGAGACCGTGAATTCGACCCCGACAAAGCCGGTCGAATTGCGGTCGAAGGCGAGCACCGCCGCCTGCCGCGCGCCGAGCCGCAGGGACTGTCCTTCATACCGGGCGGCGGTCCGATCCCAGCCGGTCATCGCGAGCGCGCCGAGCTCGTCGGTCGGGATGAGCGATAGCTCGTCGATCCGGTAGCCTTTGAAATCGGGGCCGCCCCCCGCGATGGAGCGGTCCCGCCACGGCGGTTCCGGCGAGGCCGACTCGGCGAACGTGCCGGTGGCCAAGACGGCGTGCGGCAACCGCACCGCGAAGCGTGGATAACCGACGCGGCGGGGGAGCAACCGCTTTTCTCCCGCGGACTCCCATAGCGCCGGAGGAGACGGCTGCATGTCCGACGTCCGCCAGTCATGGACGCCGGGGCCGAATTCGTACGCTTCGGCGAACGCCCGTTGGAAGCTGTAGCGCTGCACGCGGCGCACGCGTTCCGGCAGCAAGAAGACGTCGAACGGATGCTCCGCTTCGCCGGTCGCGGCGGCGATCGCGCGGCCCAGCTCGACCTCCGCCTGCACGAAGGACGGCTGGTCGAGCGTATAGAAACTGTTCACGTTATAGCCGGCGACTTCGATGGCGACATGGTTGACGCCGTTGCTCAAGTAGGGCGACAAGTCCCATTCATCGACGCGGTAGTAGCCGTGCGGGCCGGTCGCGGGACCATGCCCGCAAAACAACCCGTTCGCATAGACGCGGTAGCGGGAAGAGGCCGTAACGCGCACGAGCGCGGGCGACCGCGTATCCGCCCGGAACAGCGCTCTGACGCCGCAGACGACGTTCATCGCAGTGTTTAGTCCTGCCGGCCAGATCGGACGAGCTGCTGCAAACACAAAAATCCCTCCAAAGGAACGCAAGCTGCGCTCTGGTAGTATGGTGCCGGCACGGCCTGCAAGGTTCTGCGGCGCGGCGGCCAGTGGCGGCGGACGATTTACGTCCGCGCCTTCGCGCCGCAGCTGCCGCGGACGATGAGCTCGGACGGGATGACGACGTTCTGCGCGCCGCGGTCTTTCTTGCGGGTCAGCAGCTTGTGCAGCAGCTTGGCGCCTTCCTTGCCGATCTCGTAGAGATCCGTCGTGACGGAGGTGATGTCGTACTTCTGGGCGAGCTCCGTGTTCTCGAAGCTGATCAGCGCGAGGTCCCGGGGAATGGACAACCCGTTCTCGCGGGCGTATTCGATGACGCCGACGGCCTGGATGTCGCGTCCCGAGACGATCGCGGTCGGGGGCTCCTTCAGCGCGAGGAAGCTGTCGGCGGCGCGATAGCCGCTCCGTTCCTTCTCGTCCCCGATGAAGACGTACTCGTCGCGGTACTTGATGCCGGCCTCCTGCAGCGCGTCGCGGTAGCCCTCCAGCCGGTCCTCGCACACGAGGTATTCCAGCGGCCCCGGGCTGATGAACGCGATCCGCGCATGGCCGAGACGGAGCATATGCTGCGCGTTGCGATAAGCGATGTCGTAGTTGTCGACGTCGACGGAATTGATTCGGTTCTTGCGGTCGTTGGTGCCGATGACGACCATCGGAAATTGATGCTCCGACAGCTCCTCGATGACGGAGGAGTCGTGGCTCGGCAGGCAGATCAAGACGCCGTCCATGGCGCGTTCGCGCATGAGCTTGACGAGCTTCGGCGTCTTGGCCTTATGGCCGATGTTGTCCCAAGCGATCAGCAGGTTGTAATCCTTCTGGTCGACCACTTCCCCGATGCCCTGGAGCAGGTCGGAGAAGACGCTGTTGCCCGAGAAGGAGAAGAAGTCCGAGGCCGGGTGAGGCGTGAACAGGCAGATGTTGTTCGTTTTGCGCGTGACCAGGCCGCGCGCGGCGGAGTTGGGCTGGTAGTTCAGCCGCTTGATCACTTCGAATATGCGCGCTTTCGTTTCCTGCGCGACGGGAGCGGTGCCGTTAAAGGCGAACGAGACGGTGGAGATCGACACCCCCGCTTCGCGGGCGATGTCCTTGATGGTCACGCTGCGGTCCGTTTTTTTCATATGCGCACCCTCTAAAAACGTTTTATATGCTAAAAATAGCACACGCTTCCATAAGCGTCAATGAGGGGATTCAGGATGACGAAACCTTAGCAATTCGACAAAAGAAGGCGCTGTCTTGGCGATAGATGTAAGCTTGCTAATTGCGATGCTGACCGAAATGAATTAAAACGTTTTAAGAAAGGGCCTTAACAACCGCCGGCTTGCCTATTCATGGATCGCCTGCCGCCGGGGTATACTCGTGGTACGATAGCTGGCGAATCATGCCAAGAGGAGGACATGCGATGAACCGAATCGCCCAGACCGTGCCGTACGGCTACGAGCCGCCGGCCGAAGGCCGCAAAGGCACGCTGATCGTCTACGATACGTTTCAGCATATGGCGGACGATGCGCTGGCATTGGCCGCGGAGACGGCGGCGAAGCGCGCTTTCGCCAAGCTGGTGCTCTATCCGCTGCACGAGGAAACGGTGCGGCGCATGACGAAGGAGCCCGTGCTGCCGTACTATCAGCGGCTGGACAGGCTGCATGATTGGAAGCGCGGATACGAGCGGGAGCACGGCCGCGGCGCAATCCCGATCGTCGTCGAAGGCCTCGAGGGGAAACGCAAGAAATACACGCCGATGGAGGCGGCGCTTCGCCATCTGGCGGAGGCCTACCCGTCGCCGCTATTCCTGTACTTGACGCCGGAGATGGCAAATCAGTTCGCTTCGTTCTCGTCGTTCGAGGCGTGGATCGTCAAGCTGCGGCTGCTGCTTGCCGCGGAACCGGCGTCGCCGCATCCGCGGCTGACGCAATACCGCCACCGGTGGGACGTCGCGGAGCCTACTTGAATAAAACCGGCATCGCTACATCAGCAGTTGAAGCAGTACCTCCACCGGCGGGACGTCGCTGGCACTAATTAAACAAAACCGGCATCCTGCCTGCGTGCGTTAACAGGAGATGCCGGTTTTCGTATTGGATCGGGAATGGAGTCATGGGAGGGGTTAAGCGGCGGTCGGGCGCGCGAGAGGCTTCCGTTCGGAGAGATTGCGGTCCGCGATGGCGCGAAGCTCGTTCAACAGGTCGTTCAGCTCTTCGCGAAGCTCGTTCAGTTCGCGGCTGCAGCGGGCTTGCAGCTTGTCGAGCTCGTTCGGGGACAGCTGGTTTTGGCGGATCTGGTAGATCAGTTTGTTCGTCATCGTCTCGCTGTCGCAGATCCGGTTCGCGTAGACGATGGTCGGGCTTGATGTCATGGTCCTGGGGCTCCTTTCGTTTGGCTGCCCTCAGTATATCGGCCGAATATTAACGGGCGATGATGCAAGTGTGAAGGGAATGTTAGAATATCGGCGTTACGTTCGCACTAGGTCAACGGGCAGGGTTCGGGAGTGCGCCTTTCGAACGAAGCCCGGTCTCAAAGAAGAAGCGCCTGCCAAGGAAGCGGATAGAGATTACGGCAAGCGGGGTAATACATGAACGAGAGGTGATGACCATGACGAGAAAGCTATCCCGACTGGCGCTTGCCGCGCTGGCGACGGCGACGACGCTGGCCGGATTCGGCACCGGAGCGCCGGCGGCCTCCGCGGCTGCCCCGAATTCGTCGTCCGCGGCCTGCCGCGCCGACGCGCACGGCCTTAGCTTGACGGCAATGAAGGATACCTCGGATCCGTCGCTGCAGTCGATCCAGTTCCTAAGCGCGAATATCGGACGCGCGGCGGGCAACGGCTTCATGATCGGCACGTCGGATGCCGGCTGCCACTGGCAGACGATCTATGACGCGGGCAAGCTGAGTTTTACGCAAATGCAATTTCTGACGAACGCGAAGGGCTACGTGCTGGCGCAGGCCGCGTACGGCAAACCGAACACGCTGCTGAAGACGACGGACGGCGGAGCGAGCTATGCCTGGATTCCGACGGGCGCGCATCCGTTCGACCGCATTCAGTTCCTGAACGAGCGGACGGGCTTCGGATTTACGCGCGCCTTGACGTATAAGACGGCGGACGGCGGCGGGACGTGGACGAAGCTGGCCACGCCGCCGAACACGCGCTACGTGCATTTCATGACGGAGCAAAAGGGCTGGGCGGTCGTGCTGGTTGCCGGCGGCTATGAGGTAAAACGTACCGTGGACGGCGGTCAGCATTGGACCGACTCGCTGCACGCGAAGTCCACGACGCTCGCGGGCGGCATGATCTACGGTACCGACAGCGCCGATGCGTGGGTGCTGCTGTACGGGGATTCGGGCATGTCGCAAACCTCGTATTCCGTCTACCATACGGCCGATGCGGGCGCGCATTGGAAGCAGGTCGTCTCTCGTCCGACGGCGGGCGGCGGTCCTGCCCCGGGCCCCGTCGCGCCGAGCGGCAAGCTGGCCGGGCCGGCGGGAAGACCGACGGACATGGCGGTCGTCGGACGGCAGGCGGCCTTCCTCGTGGCGGGGAGCGGCGCGATCGACGATCTGCAATCCGGCCGCTCGCTCGATGACGGCAGGACATGGACCAATCTGCCGGGCGCCGCGCCGGGGTACGACGGCAAGCTGTCGTTCGTCTCGGCCGCGACGGGCTACCTGGCGGTAACGAGCTTCGAGAAGCCGGCCGTCTACAAGACGGCGAACGGCGGCAAGACATGGACGAAAGTGTTCTCGCTGCCGGTTAAGCAATAAGCGCTGCATGCAAAAAAGCCTTCGAGGCGCGGGAAATCCGCGGTCCCGAAGGCTTCTTTGTGATTGCGCATACGGCGAAGCCGATCGTGATCATTCGGTCCAATAAATCCATCGGATCCGATGCTTCATTCAATCGACAGCCAGACGCGTCCTTACTTGCCGTCGTACGTCAAACCCCACTGGGCGCGGACGGCATCCAGCGTGCCCATGATATCGACCGTTTCTTCCGCCGGCATGACCACGCTCCCGGTTTTCCCTGCGCGCAGGCAAGCCATCGCTTCGAGCGCCTGGAAATTCTGGCCCCGGAACGTGCGGTCGTCATGGAAGGTCTCGGGCTCGCCGTCGTTCGGATGGAGCGTGGCCGTCTTCGCGCTGAGAAACTCGGGAAGATGGATTTTGCCCTTCGTGCCGTACAGCCAGGCGTCGTTGTTCATCCACAGGCGGATCGCGCCGTGCAAGGAGGCGGTTGCGCCGTTCGCGTATTCGAACAGGACCGAATACTGCTCGTCGACGCCGGTTTCCCCGATGCGGGCGGAGCTCGCGATCCGCGACGGCTGCGCCCCGAACACCATCGAAGCGAACGAGATGGGATAAATGCCGGCATCGAGCAGCGTGCCGCCGCCGAGCTCTTTGTTCAGCAGACGGCCTTCGGGGTTCCAGCCGGCATCGAAGCCGAATTCGGCCTTGAGCAGCTTGACCTCGCCGATCCGTCCATCCGCGATCCACTCTCTGGCCTTGACGACCGGCGGCAAGAATCGCGTCCACATCGCCTCCATGACGAACAGGCCGCGCTCCCGGGCGTAGTCCGCGATTTCCTTCGCCTCGTCCGCGTTCATGGTGAACGGCTTCTCGCAGAGCACGGCTTTTCCGCCGCGCAGGCACGCCATCACGTTGTCCCTATGGGCAGGATGGAGCGTACCGACATAGACGATGTCGATCTCCGGATCCCGCGCCAGCTCCTCGTAGCTGCCGTAGGCGCGCGGAATGCCGAATTTGTCCGCGAACGCCTGCGCCTTGTCCAGCGACCGCGCCGCCGCGGCGCACACTTTGGCCCCCGGTACGTTCACCAGCTCGCCCGTAAAGCTGTTCGATATGCCGCCAAGTCCCAAAATGCCCCAACGAATGATGCGTTCTTCTTGTTCCGCCACTTGCATTCATCCTTTCGTGTTCGAGATGATAGATCGACCTGCCACAACCCCGCGTACTGCCGCCGCCGCTCCCAAGAGCCGGCCGCGCCGTTCATGCCGTTAGCGACGCTATTAAAATGTACTCCAACCGTCCCCGATAGAAAAGAGGAACGGGAAACTTTTCCGTCTGCCAGCGCCTCTCGCTTCCGCCGCGACTCCCGACCGGCTCGTCCCGGAAGTCGCGGCATGCGTTCCGCCTCGGAAGCCCTCGCATATAGCCGAACGCCCGCGCATAAGGCGAATTAACTATAATTTCTTCCAAACGCTTCAGATAAGGTCGAAAAATGTCGATAAACCACTCACAAAATAGAAATAGGAGTGATCGGCTTTGAAACTCGGCAGCATGACATTCAGCGTGGGCAAGAAATTGTTTGTGGCGTTTATGATCCTCATCGTACTGCTGTGCGCACTGGGCGGGACATCGCTCTTGTCGGAGAAAAGCATGTCGGACAAGACGGAATCCATCGCGTCCAATTGGATGGCCGGCGTCGAGATCGCGAACAACGTGAATTACTTGACGGAGCATGTCATGACGTACCAGTACAAGATCTTGACGGCCGTGGATAAAACGAAGAAAACGGATTACATGGTCGACGCCTCGAGCACGCTGCTCGCGATCGACCAGCAGCTGGACGCGTATGCCGCGACGTACGCCAGCGACGAGGACAAGGCGACCGCGGAAAGCTTGCGGGGCAAGTGGAACCAGTACAAGACGTTGTACGAGGAAGCCGTCTCGGTCAGCGGCGGCGTCGATCTGATCAACGGCGCGAAGACCAAGGGCGACGAGATCGTCCAGCTGATGGAATCGTCGGAGGAGGCGTACGCCGCCATGCAGGAAGACATGGCGAAGCTGGTGCAGCTCAATCACAAGGGAGCGGCCGACGCCGCGCAGGAAAGCAAGGCGATCTACCGCAGCAGCATCGCCAAGGCGATCGCGGTATTGGCGGCGTCGATCGTCATCGCCGTGGCGCTCGTGCTGCTCATGAACGCGCGCATCTCCAAGCCGATCAAGCGGGTGTCGCAGACGCTGCTACAAGTGGCGGAGGGCGACCTGACGGTTGCGGCGCTCGCGGCCAAGTCGAAGGACGAGATCGGAACGCTCGTCCGAGCGGTGAACGGCATGACGGCGAACCTGAAGACGACGATGTACCGGATTCATCAGGCCTCCGGCACCGTGGCCGCTTCCGCCGAAGAGCTGCTGGCCAGCTCCGAGCAGAACGCGGAAGCGACGCAGCATGTCGCGGAGGCCGTGCAGGAAGTGGCCGCCGGCGCGGACCGGCAGCAGCATAGCGCGCTCGAGACGAGCCGGGCGATGGAAGAAATGGCGACGGGCATCCAGCGTATCGCGGAAACGTCCTCGACGGTATCGGAGCTGTCGGTGGAGGCGAGCGAACTTGCGACGCAGGGCAATCAATCGATTCTCTCCGCCGTCGAGCGGATGAACGCCATCGGCGGCTCCGTCGGCCAAGCCGGCGCGGACATCCGGCTGCTGGAGGCCCACTCGGGCCGGATCGGCGAGATCGTCGGCCTTATCGGCGATATCGCGAAGCAGACAAGCCTGCTGTCGCTCAACGCCTCGATCGAGGCGGCGCGCGCGGGCGAGCACGGCAAGGGCTTCGCCGTCGTCGCCGGGGAGGTCAAGAAGCTCTCCGAGCAGTCGGCGCAGTCGGTGCTGAACATCGCGGACGTCATCGCGCAAATCCAAACGGACACGCTCAAGGCCGTGCGGACGATGGATCGGAGCCAAAGCGAGGTCCGGCTCGGCATTCAGGCCGTCTCCTTGGCGGAGCTGGCGTTTCGGCGGATCGCCGAGACCGCCGC
Organism: Paenibacillus sp. J22P277; assembly: GCF_059383675.1. Lineage (NCBI taxonomy): Bacteria > Bacillati > Bacillota > Bacilli > Caryophanales > Paenibacillaceae > Paenibacillus > Paenibacillus sp. J22P277. Next base: position 692,106 of record NZ_JBXENS010000002.1, on the reverse strand, counting down.
ACAGGTGTCGGACAAGGTGCAGGAGGTCGCGGCAGCGGCGCAGCAAATGGCGGCCGGCTCCGAGCAGGTGACGGCTTCCGTGCAGGACATGAGCGCGATCTCGCGGGATGCCGCGGAATCGACGCAGGCGGTCGCGGCCACGACCGAGCAGCAGCTGGCCTCGGTCCAAGAGATCGCGGCCGCCGCCCAATCGCTGAGCGGCATCGCTTTGGAGCTCTCCGACCTGGTCGGCAAGTTCAAAGTGTAACGAACGGCGGCCCGTTCATGTTATAATAAGGCCAAAAAAAGGCGGTGGACCTACGCGATGATTCGCCACGAAGGTATTCATCATGTCAGCTTGATCGTAACCGACCTGGAACGGGCCAAAACGTTTTACGAGCATGTCATCGGGCTGCATGCTATTCAGCGGCCGGCATTCGATTTTCCCGGCGCATGGTACGCGATCGGGGGCGGCGGGCAGCAGCTGCATCTGATCGTTCATGGGGGCGAGACGCTGCGCGAAGGCGGGATCGATACCCGCGACGGGCATTTCGCCATTCGCGTCGCCGACTATGACGAGACGATCGCTTGGCTCGACCGCTGCGGCATCGAGCACCGGGATAACCGGAACAGCATCACGGGGTTCGCGCAGATCTTCCTGACGGACCCCGACCGCAATATCGTCGAGCTGAACGCCGCCCGCTAAGCGCGGCAGGCAAAGCCGAAGCCGAACGCATCCGCCGGATGCGCTCGGCTTTTTTTGTGGGAGCTTCGCGGGCGAGGTGCATTTCGTGCCGAACGTCTATTCCAGAACGCGACGGTTAATTGAAGGACTATCGTCCAATACCGAAACACGCGCGGGCGGGAAAGCGGGAAAATAGAAAAGGTTGACAGGGTAATTGAGAATAAATATCATTATAATCGACTTATTTTAATGAGAATGATATTCATTATCGTTAAAAGTTTTGCACGTTTTGAACTGGGGGAATCCAATCGTATGCGTAAAGCCGTATTAAGAGCTCATTTGCTGCTTAGTCTGATCCTGGGGTTGTTCGTCGTGACGACCTGCACGTCGGGCAGCATCATCATGATCGAGCCCGAGCTGGAAAGCTGGATCTATCCGATCGGCGCGTCGCCGACCGCCGGCGATATCGGGGTAGCGGCCATCAAGGAACACGCCGATGCGCTCAATCCCGACTTCGAGACCGACGAGATCAATCTGCCCGCCAAGGACGGGTTCTACCACGTACATATTTCCGAGGACGGCAAAAACGTACGCACGCTCTACGCCGATCCGGGAACCGGCAAAACCTTCGGCAACGTGCGGGAAGAGCGTCGCGAGCCTTTCGAGACCATTTATAATCTGCATCGTTACTTTCTGATGACGAAGTTCATCGGCAAGACCCATGCCGCCCATCTCGTCGGATGGATCGGCGTCGGCCTGATCCTGATTCTCGCGACCGGCATTTATCTGTGGTGGTCCAGTATCCGCAAGCTCGCGCAGGCTTTCCGCATCATCCGCAACAAGGGCAAGCTGGCACTCAATCTGAGTCTGCACAAGACGCTCGGGATGCTATCGATTCCCGTGCTGCTGATCGCCGCGACGACCGGCGCCGTCAATTCCTACGAGAAACAGATTCCCGACTGGATCGGCTTCACCGCGAAAGAAACCGTTCCCGACTCCGCCAAGAAGACGGTTCCGAGCGAGACGGATACGGGCATGATTCCCGTAGACCGGGCCGTCGGCATCGTGCGCGAGAAGTATCCGGACGGCAAGCTGATCAAGATCACGCTGCCGCAGAAGCCGGGGGATACGTACCAGATCGGGCTGAAGGAAGGTTTCGGCGCTTCGCCCGACAGCAACAGTACCGTGTACATGAGAGCGTCGACCGGCGAGATCGTGTACAAGACCCATCCGAACCGGGCGATCAATATTTACAACGCGTGGAGAAAAGGGCTGCATTTCGCGACCTGGGGCGGGTTGACGACGAGGCTGATCACGTTCGCCTTCGGCATGATGCCGCTCGTGCTGATGGTGACGGGACTGGTCGTCTGGCGGCTGAAGGCCGCCGCGCGCAAGCGCGGCAAGAACCGGAAAACGGAAACAGCCGCGGTGGCCTGACGACCGGCAGCCGGCAGCAAAGCTTCGGTCTGATCCGAGCGGAGGCTCTCCATGCGCGCAATTGTTGCATAGTAGCCGATTGTGGTACACTGTTTATGACATATACAATTAATGTGACATTTACATTCGTGAAGCCATGATAGGAGATTACGCTTATGCCAGACCGCAAGCCTACCGAGAATGAAGCGCCGGACCGCAAGGAAATCGAGGAAGCAGTGGACCGCAAGGAAGCCGAAGACGATGCGCTGCGGCAGCTGCCGCCCGGCGTCGCCCTTAGCTGGGGAATCGTGAAGCAGGGCAAGCGCGGGCCCAAGGGCGAGCTGAGCATCAAGCAGATCGTCGACGCCGCCATCGACATCGCCGACCGGGACGGACTGCAGGCCGTCTCCATGAACCGCGTCGCCCAGTCGCTCGGCTATACGACGATGTCGCTGTACCGCTATATCACGAGCAAGGACGATCTGCTCCTGCTGATGCAGGAGGCCGTGTGCGAAATTCCGATTCCGCCGGACGAATCCGGCCAGGATTGGCGGGAGGGGCTGCGGGCGTACGTGAGGGAAAGCGTGGGCGTGTTCGTGAAGCATCCCTGGTATGGCGACATGCCGATCACGAGCGTGCCGGTCACGCCCAATATTTTGGGATGGATCGATTGGGTGCTTCGCGTCATGCGACCGCTGCAGCTGGACGATTTCGAGAAGATGTCCATCATGCTGCTGCTCAGCAGCTATGCCCGTTCCACCGGCCTGATCCGCCGGGACATGGTGAACGCGATCCGTGCCGGGGGAAGCCCCGAGGATTTCATGGGCGTCTCCCTGAGCGCCGCGCTCAAGCAGCTGGTAAAGCCGGAGCGCTATCCCGACCTGTATCCGGTCGTGATGTCCGGGATCTACGCGGGCGAGCGGGAAGCCGAAAGCACGGTCGGCGATGACCTCGAATTCGGGCTGGAGCGGATATTGGACGGGATCGAGCAATATTTGGAGCGGCGGCGCCAGTCGGATGGAGATCGTTAATGGCAGCAATGATTTAGGACGGCAAATAATCGAAAAAGCACACCGGAACCGCCTATGGCGGACGGTGTGCTTTTTTCGTTGCGGCTGCAAGCGGCGATAACGCCGGCAAGCGGTACGGCGAGTAAGGACCGTTACCTGCGGCCGGCCTTCCGGCGGAACGTCACGAGGCTCCAAGTCAGCGCGAGCAGGAGGATGCCCAAGCACCAGACGACGGCCAGCCAGGCACTATGCCCGATCGGCGTGCCGGTGAGCAGGGCGCGTATCGTCTCGATGACCGGCGTGATCGGCTGGTGGTTCGCCACGCCTTGCAGCCAGCCCGGCATCGTCGTCGTCGGCACGAAGGCGCTGGAGAGATAAGGCAGGAAGAGCAGGATGAAGCCGTAGCCCGAGGCGGCCGAGGGCGATCCGGCGACCAATCCGATCGCGGCGAAGAGCCAGGTCAGGGCGAGGATGAACAGCGCGATGACGCCGATCGCGGCCAGCCATTCCAGGAAGCCGGCGGAAGAGCGGAAGCCGACGAGAAACGCGACGCCGATCACGACGCCGGTCGCGAGCAGGTTGCGGGCAAGGCTGGCTGCGACGTGTCCGGTGATGACGCTCAGGCTTCGGATCGGCATCGTGCGGAACCGGTCGATGATGCCGTTCGTCATGTCCTGGGCGACGTCGACGGCCGTGCTGGAGGAGCCGAAGCCGGCGCACAGCAGGATGATGCCGGGCACGACGTAATTCACGTAATCGCCGCCGGGATCGATGGCTCCGCCGAATACGTAAGTGAACAGCAGCATCAGCATGACGGGCAGCATGATCGCCATGATGAGCGCTTCGGTATTGCGCAGGCTGAGACGGACGCTGCGTCCGATAAAGACGGCGTTCGTGACGCCGAGCGACGTATCGCGGACTGGAGCGGTGCGGGATGTTATCATTGCGCGGCTTCCTCCAATCGGGTTGCGGTCAAGGCAACGAAGACATCGTCCATGCTCGGCTTGCGCAGGCTGATCCGGGTATCGGCCGGCACTTTGCCGGCCAGCTCGTTCAGCGTTCTGCGGATATCCTGGATGCTGCCGTCGGTCGCATGGACGGCCAAGAGCTCGTCGTCGGCGCCGCGCAGCTCGATCATGTCTCCGCCGACGCGGGATTTGAGCTCCTGCGCGGTGCCGGAGGCGACGATGCGCCCGCCGGCGATGACGGCGATGCGGTCCGCGAGCTGATCGGCTTCCTCGAGATACTGCGTCGTGAGGAAGATCGTCATGCCCCGGCTGCGCAGCTGCAGGATCGTCTCCCACAAGGCGCGGCGGCTGACCGTATCGAGGCCCGTCGTCGGCTCGTCGAGGAACAGCACCGGGCGGTCCGCGACAAGGCTGACGGCCAGGTCGAGCCTGCGGCGCATCCCGCCGGAGTAGGTCTTGACCAGCTTGCCGGCGCTCGCCTCGAGGTCGAACAGCTTCAGCAGCTCCGCGGTTCTGGCATGCGCTTCGCCCGCCGTGAAGCCGGACAGCCTGCCCATCATCCGCAGGTTCTCCTTGGCGGTCAGCATGTCGTCGACGGCGGCGAACTGCCCCGTGAGGCTGATGGAACGCTTGACCGCGTCGCGCTCCCGAACGATGTCGCGGCCCGCGACGGAAGCGGATCCTCCGTCCGGCTTCGTCAGCGTCGAGAGGATGTTGATCAAGGTCGTCTTGCCGGCGCCGTTCGGGCCGAGCAGGGCGAAGATCGTGCCGGCCTGGACGGTCAAGTCGATGCCGTCCAGCACGGTTTGCCGGCCGAACGCTTTGCGAAGCCCTTTCGTTTCGATGGCCAATTCGTGCATGAGAATGCTCCTTTTCAATTCGGTATATTGTATAAACAGTATATTATAATAACAGTATATTATGCATACAGAAATTGTGCAACAGCTGTTTTTTGCTTGCCGCATTCCTGCCGAACCGGCTTCGCCAAGCGGGCGCAAGGCGCGGAATTGCGCCCGCTGCGGGACGGGGGGAGCGGTAAATTGGGGTTTTTACCCATTTCGATAGTTAATTTCTCGATAACAAATCAAGCGTAAGGTGAAGAAAAATCCCCCATGAACCGATCCGCTTCGACGGCCGAACCAAGGTGTGGGACAAGGCAGGAAACGCCATTGATGAGAGCAATTACCGCCAGGCTATTGAACATGGAGTTCAAAAACAAGCTGACCGTGCTGTTCATCACGGTCGCGATTATCCCGCTGTGCATTTTGGGATTGCTCGCCTACAGCCGTTCCTCTTACGCGGTGCAGGAGAAGGTATACCAGACGCTGCTGGAGAGCACCTCCCAGGTCAATTACAGCCTGAACTATTTTCTCGGCGATATCGAGCAGCTGTCGACGTACATTTACAGCAACCGGGACATCCAGGACGTCCTCTCCCATGACGGGAAGCGAAGCATCGCGGACAAGCACGAGGACGAGCTGCGGATGACGCAAATCCTGGATTCGTTCGTCGGCTCGAAGGATTGGGATATCGAGATTTACATACTGGGCTTGAACGGGGAGCGGTACTTTACCGGCGATCTGCTGCCGAAGGAGTACGACCAATACAACGATAACTGGGGATTGTTTCGCAAGGTGAGGCAGGTCGGCGGTAATTCGGTCTGGGATACGCACTATTCGATGAAGAAGCTGTACGACTACGGGTCGGTCCTGAGCCTTGGCCGGATGCTGAAGAACGTCGACACCAACCGGCCCGTCGGCTATCTGGTCATCGATATCCTGGAGACGGCGCTGACGGACAAATACGTGAAGGCCGAGCTGTACCCGGACAGTCAGATCTTCCTGATCGACCGCAACGGCAACGTCATCTCCGGCAAGCCCTCCAAGCAGCAGGTGGGCACGAAGCTCCAGGTTCCTTATCTGGATACGGTGCTCGGGGGCACGAAAGGGTATTTCCAGGTGAAAGACGATGCCGGGAAGAAGGAAGCGGTCATCTACGACACGTCCGGCTCGACCGGCTTCAAGCTGATGAATATCGTTCCCGTCCGCGCGGTCACGAAGGAAACGAAGAGCATCCGCACGCTCATGATCGTCGTCATGGCGGTCGGCATCGTGCTCGCGTATTGGCTGGCGGCGATTCTGGCGTTCCACGTGACGAACCCGCTGCGCAAGCTGCGGTCGCTGATGAGCAGCGTCGAGAGCGGAGACCTGAACGTCGCGTTCTCCTCCAAGTACCAGGACGACGTCGGCCGGCTCGGGCAGAGCTTCAACAAGATGATCTATCAAATCCAGCACTTGATCAAAGAGAATTACGAGAAGCAGCTGCAGGTGCGGGAAGCCGAGCTCAAAACCGTGCAGGCGCAGATGAATCCGCATTTTCTGTACAATACGCTCGATTCCATCAATTGGATGGCGCGGCTGCACGAGGTCGACGACATCAGCCGGACGGTGGTGTCGCTCGGGGAATTGCTCCGCTTCAGCATTCGCAAGGGCAATAATCTGCTGCCGATCCATGAGGATCTGAAGCAGATCCGGAATTATTTGACGATTCAGAAATTACGGTTCGGCAGCAAAATCCAGATCGAGATCCTCGTCGATCCGGAGATCGAATCGTTCTATACGCTGAAGCTGCTGATCCAGCCGATCGTGGAGAACGCGATCATTCACGGCCTCGAGCCGAAGAAGGACGCAGGCACGCTTCGGATCATCGGACGCAGCTTGGGCGGCAGCGTGCAATTCGTCATCGAGGACGACGGCGTCGGATTCGACAAGGAGGCCGTCCGCCTGCGGGCTGCCCAAGCGGCGGCGGAGTCATCACCGGAAAGCAGCACGGGAATCGGGCTGGAGAACGCCAGGAAAAGGCTGGAGCTGCAATTCGGCAACGAGGCGTCCTTGCTCGTGGACAGCGAACCGGGTGCCGGCACGACGGTTACCATTGAGATTCCACAATTAGGAAGCGCGGGTGAAAATCATGTATAAGGTCATGATCGTGGACGACGAATGGCTGGTCAGACAGGGTTTGAGGCAAACCATCCCCTGGCGGGAAATGGGCTGCGAGGTCGTAGCCGAGGCTTCCGACGGGGAGGAAGCGCTGGCGCTCGCGACCCTGCACGAGCCGGATATCGTGCTGACGGATATCCGCATGCCGAGAATGGACGGGCTCGAGCTGGCCCGCCGGATCAAGGGGACGCATCCGGATAGCAAGACGATTTTCCTGACGGGCTTCGACGATTTCCATTATGCGCGCCAAGCGCTTCAGACGGGGGCGTTCGATATCGTGCTAAAGCCCACCGATCCGGCCGAGATCCATCGGATCCTGCAGGCGGCGATGGCGAGCATCGCGGAGGACAGAAGCCGGTCCAGCTACACCCGGAACCTGGAACGCCGGGTCAGGACGAGCGAGCCGCTGCTGACCGAGAAGATCTTTTTCGACCTGCTGATGAACCGGGCCGACAAGGAAAGCCTGCAGCTGCTGCTGGACGTGCAAGGGAACGGGCCGAGCGCGTTCGATTCCTTCCGCGTCGTGCTGTTCAAGACGCCCGGGACGGAAGCCCCGAGAGGAACGGGAGAAACGATGGAAGCGGGAGAGAAGGAAGGCGCGCGGGAATCGAGAGACGCGGCCGATCCGGAAGGCCTCTCCGCCTATGCGGCGCTGAAGGACCGGCTGCTGGAGGCGGCGCTGACGCCCTTCATTCCGCTCGGGCAGGAGATCAACGCCGTCGTCGTGAGCGCTTCCGGAGCGGAGGAGCTGACGGCGGTGCCCGGCTCCCTGCCGGCGCATGTCCCGTCGCTCAGCTTGAGCTCCGTGCATCAAGGCCTGCAGTCGGTCGCGACGGCCTACGAGGAAGCGAGGTTCGCGATGCGGTTTAATTTCGGCTTCGGCCGGGGACCGGTCGTCCGGTACGAAGCGATCGTGGCCGAGGCGCAGACCCACCATCCCGCGGAATGGAGCGAGACGGAGGTGCTCGGCATGATCAAGTGGGACAACGCCGCGGCGATCCGCGAGAAAACCCGCAGCTGGCACATGACGCTCCTCCGCCAGTCCGCCGGCAGCGAGACGGCCCTGAGGCATCAAATGCTGCAGCTGATGTTCGGCCTCTACGCGCTGTTGATGCGGCATTTCTGGGAGCTCGGCTGCCTTCCCGACACGAAGAGCTTCCTGGAGAGCGCGAGCCGCGCCGAATCGCCGGAAACGATGCTCCGCTGGATCGAGGCCGTCTGCTGCGAGGTGCAAGCCGCCTATCTGCTCAGCAAACAGCAGGGGAAGACGGAGTTCGACAACGTGATGGATTACATCAACGGGCATTTCGACAAGGAGCTCTCGATGCACGATCTGGCGTCGGGCCTGCATATGAGCGAAAGCCATTTCAGCCGCATTTTCAAGAAGAAGATCGGCAAGAACTTCCTGGAATATATCACGGATCTGCGCATGGAGAAGGCGCGGGACATGCTGCTTCACTCGGATCTGCGCGTATACGAGGTGTCGCTCGCGGTCGGCTACCAGGACGCCCGCTACTTCAGCCAGCTGTTCCGCAAGGTGACCGGCGAAACGCCGACCGATTACCGTCAATCCTTCTCGTATCAAGCCTAGCAAGATTACAAACAACTCGGAAAGTTTGCCGCATTGTTGGTCCATGGCGATCCTCTTATCATGAAAGAGTACTCACAACAGAAACCTGGAGGGCCAAAATGAACAGAGTTGAGGCAAAAACGAGAATACCGCTGGCATCGGGCGTATTGCTGCTTGGCGTGCTGTTGTCCGCGTGCGGAAACAACGGCGCGGAATCCGCGAATGCGGGCGGCGCGGACAACGCGGCGCAGTCGGCCACGGAGGATACGGCAGCGAACGGAACGGCGAATACAGCGGCCAACGGCGCCGCGAACGGCGCTTCGAACGCCGCCGCGGACGGAGCCGCGAATGCCGTGGAGAGCACGCCGCAAACCGGAGGCAAGCTGGTGATCTACTCGCCGAACGAGACCGAAATCAACAATCCGATCCTGAAGGAGTTCCAAGACCGGACGGGGATTCAAGTGGAGATGGTTTCCGGGGGCACGGGCGACCTGCTGAACCGGATCAAGGCCGAAGCCGCCAATCCGCTGGGCGATCTGATGTTCGGCGGGACCGTCGAGTCGCTGGACGCCTACAAGGAATTTTTCGAACCGTACGAATCCAAGGAGCTGGCGAACCTCAATCCGCAAATGACGGATCCGGCCCGCGGCTGGACGCCGTTCACGTCGCTTCCGATGGTCATTCTCTACAATAAGGATCTCGTGCCTGCCGGGAAAGAACCGAAGAGCTGGGACGACCTGCTCAATCCGGACTGGAAAGGCAAGATCGCCTATGCCGATCCCGCCAAATCCGGTTCGTCCTTCACGCAGCTGGCCACGATGCTGACCGCCTTCGGCAAGGACGACGGCAAGGGCTGGGAATTCGTCGGCAAGCTGATCGATAATCTGGACGGCAAAGTGTTGTCGAGCTCCGGCATGGTTCCGAAAGGGGTCGCGGACAAGGAATACCCGGTCGGCATCACGCTGGAAGAGAACGCGCTGCGTTACGTGGAAGGCGGCTCCAAGGTCGGCATCGTCTATCCGTCCGAAGGCACCTCGGCCGTACCGGACGGCATGGCCGTCATCAAGGGCGCCAAAAACGCGGATAACGCCAAGCTGTTCATCGATTTCGCCGCGGGCAAGGACGTGCAGTCGCTGATGCAGAGCGAATTCAAACGCCGGCCGGTCAGAACCGATCTCGAGCCGTCGCAGGGCGTGACGCCGATCTCGGACATCAAGCTCGTGGATTACGACCTGAGCTGGGCGTCGGAGCAGCGGGCGGCCATTCTCGATCAATTCACGAAGACGCTGACAGGTCAGCAATAATTCGATCTCGATACGCCGAGTCCCGATGACTTCCATCATTGGGACTCTTCTTATGAACGGCATCGGAGATTGGCTTACGGAGGATGACATGAAGATTACGTTTGAACGGGTTTCGAAATATTTCGACCGGGCGAAGACGCTGCGGGACGTCGACTTCCAAATCGAGGACGGCGAATTTTTCACGCTGCTCGGTCCGAGCGGCTGCGGGAAGACCACCCTCTTGCGGACGATCGCCGGATTCTACAAGCAAGAGGAAGGCAACATCTACTTCGGCGACCGTCTGATGAACGGCGTGCCGACCCATCGCCGCAACATCGGGATGGTCTTTCAGAATTACGCCATCTTCCCCCATATGAGCGTGTTCGACAACGTGGCTTACGGCTTGAGGGCGCGCAGGGTCAATAAGGCGGAGACGGAGCGGCGGGTAATGGAGGCGCTCGAGCTCGTGGAGCTTGCGCATCTTCGCGGCCGCAGCCCCTCGGAGATGAGCGGCGGGCAGCAGCAGCGCATCGCGCTGGCCCGCGCCGTCGTCATTCGTCCCGCGCTGCTCCTGATGGACGAGCCGCTCTCGAACCTGGACGCGAAGCTGCGGATCAAGATGAGATCGGATATTCGCGCCCTGCAGCAGGAACTGGGCATCACGACCATCTACGTGACGCATGACCAGGAGGAAGCGCTGGCCGTATCCGACCGGATCGCCGTCATGCACGGCGGCGTCGTGCAGCAGATCGGATCGCCCCAGGATATCTATACGTATCCCGAGAACCGGACCGTGGCGAATTTCATCGGCACGTCGAATTTCCTGGAAGCGGAAGTGAGCGGCTATGACGCGGCCACGGGCCAATCGGTCCTGAAGGTGCCGCCCGACCGGTCCTTCAAGCTGCGATTGGCGAGGGCGTACGAAGGCAAAGCGCTGCTCTCGATCCGTCCGGAGAACGTGAATATCTCCGGCGAATTGACCCGGGACGGACAATTCCGCGGCCAGGTGCAGCAGGGGTCGTTTCTGGGCGGCAAGGTCCACTATACCGTTCATATCGGCAACGGCCGGACGATCGAGGTCGAGCGGCATTTGACGGAGCGGCACGAGCTGTTCAAGGCGCATCAAGGCGTCTACCTGGATTTCCAGCTGGAGCGGGCCATCCTGTACGACGCCAAGGGAGAGGAGGTCCTCAGCCATGGCTCGACCCGGGCAACGCGCATCATGGGCTGACCGCCTGAAGCTGCGAAGGTGGGATTTCTGGACGGGCTTCACGCTGTTCATGTATGCGTTCCTGATCGTCGTCGTCGTGTATCCGCTGTGCGCGCTGCTGATCAGCAGCCTCTACGACAAGCAGGGCGATTTTACGTTCGCGAACTATTGGGACTTCCTCCGGCTGAACTATTACCGGAACGCGCTGCTGAACAGCTTCAAGCTCTCGTCCCTGTCGGCGTTCTTCGCGCTCCTGATCGGCGTTCCGCTCGCTTACGCCTCCGTGCGCACCGACATGCGGGGCAAGGGGGCGCTGAATATTCTGGTCATCATGTCCCTGCTCTCGCCGCCCTTCATCGGCGCGTACTCCTGGATCATGATGCTCGGCAACAACGGCTTCATTACGCGCATCCTGCATGCCGCGGGGATTCCGTTCACGTCGATCTACGGGCCGAAAGGCATCGTTTTCGTCCTGGCGCTGCAGTTCTACCCCCATATCTATCTGTACGTGTCCGGCGCGCTGCGAACGATCGACACCTCGCTGGAGGAAGCGGCCGAAAGCCTGGGGGTACCGGCGTGGAAGCGGATATGGACGATCACGCTGCCGCTGATCATGCCGACCCTGTCGGCCGGGACGCTGATGGTATTCATGGAGTCCTTTGCCGATTTCGGCACGCCGCTGCTGCTCGGTCAAGGCTACAAGGTGATGCCCGTGCTGGCCTACGATCAATTCATCAGCGAGATGGGAAGCAATCCGGCGATGGCGAGCACGGTCAGCGGCCTGATGATCCTCTGCTCGACGCTGATCCTCTTTATCCAGCGGTTCGTGTCGACCCGGAGGAATTACGCGATGACCGGCATGCGGACGCCGACGATCCGGTCGCTGCCGCCGGCGGTCCGCCGGCTGGTTACGGCGCTCGCGTTCGTGCCCGCGGGCATCTCCATCATTCCGCAGGCCACGGTCGCGGTCACTTCCTTTATCGAGACCAAGGGTCCGGTGTTTCAGCGGGGCTTCAGCCTGGGGAGCTACGCGGAGATCTGGTACCGGGTCAAGCAAGCCATCATCAACACGTACAGCTTCTCGCTGCTCGCGATCGCGGCCATGATCGTACTGGGCGTGCTCACGGCGTACGTCCTGGTTCGCCGGAAATCCCGGATTACCGCGGTGCTCGACGGCTTGATCATGGTGCCGTACGTTATCCCGGGCACGGTGCTCGGCATCAGCTTCATCCTGGCGTTCAACAAGCCGCCGCTGCTGCTGACCGGCACGTGGATCATCCTCGTCCTGGCTTACGTGACGCGCAAGATGTCGTATACGATCCGTTCCAGCTCGGGCATCCTGCAGCAGCTCGACAAGAGCGTGGAGGAAGCCTCCGTCAGCCTGGGCGTCCCGCCCGTGCTAACGTTCTTCAGGACGACGCTCGTCCTCATGCTGCCCGGCGTGCTCTCCGGGGCGATCATCAGCTGGGTCGCGGTGATCAACGAATTAAGCACGACGATCGTGCTGTATCACGGCGCGACCGCCACGATCGCCGTATCGGTATACAGCGAGGTCGTCACGTCCAACTACGGGACCGGAGCCGCGCTCGCGACGATCCTCTCCGTCACGGCGCTGCTCTCGCTGCTGCTCGCGAACCGTTTGTCCGGCCGCAAATTGATGCTGTGAGTCCGAAGCCAAGAAGGAGCTGATTCCGATGAAACGCTACCGCCAGTGGATCACCTGGAGCGTGCTTGCCGTGCTGTTCGCGACCGTCGCGGTGCTGTACATGCCCCGCGGCAGCACGCCGCAATACGAGACCAAGAATACGGTCACGGTGCAGGCGTGGGCGTACAGCCCGTCGATTCCCGCCTATATGGACGCCTTCGAACGCGGGCATCCGGGCGTGACCGTGCAGGTGAAAATGTTCACGTCCGCCGAACGGCTGTATTCGGAACTGACGGCCGCGATTACCGCGAATACGGTTCCGCAGCTGGCGGAAATCGACAGCGCCTTCGGGGTTGCCGGGCTCGCCGACACGGGAGCGCTGACGCCGCTGCGGCAGGAGCTGGCGACGGCGGACGGCAAGCGGATCGATTCGCGGTTCACGGCTTCGTACCGCTACGAGGATCAGCTGTGGGCGCTGCCCTACGGCGGCAGCGTGCCCGTCGTCTATTACAATGCCGACCTGCTCGGCTCCGCGGGAGCGGCGTCCGCGTCGGCGCTCGCCCCGTTCACCTGGGGCAGGATGACGGCGCTCGCGAAGGAATTGACGCTCGATGTCGACAAGGACGGCGAGACGGACATCTGGGGCTTGGCCGCGGACCGGGATACCCCGTGGTACCTGGAGAACATGATGGTTTCCGAATCCGCGTCCGGCCGCGATCCCCGCGTACTCGCCTATGGTTTGTGGCATGATCTCGTCTATCGCGACGGCATCATGCCGCCCTTGGACAACCATCTGGCGACCAGCGATTTCATCAATGGCCAGGCCGCGTTTCTGTTCGCGTCGTCGGACAAGCGGACGACGCTGGAACGGTACATCGGCGGAAAATTCGAATTCGGCGTGCTGCCTTTCCCCGAGATCGAGGGCCGGCACGCCCTACTGCCCCGCACGAGCGGCTTCGTCATGCTGCAGGCGGGCGCCGCGGAGACGGGCATCTCCCGCCAGCTGCTGCAGTACTTGATCGGCGACGAGGTGCAGTCCAGCCTGCTTGGCGACGGCGGCCAGTTCCCCGTCCGCGCCGATATGATCGGCAGCATGGAGCGGGATTCGGAGCTGACGGACAAGGAGCGGGCCGTCATCGGCATGATCGGACGGATCGACGCCGCCGGAGCCGCCAATCCGCGCGGCATCGATTGGCAGCAGCTGCTGGACGCGCAGGAGAAGCTGGAAAGCTCGTCCGCGTTCGACGGCGGCGGGTAGGCAAAATTTTCGACATGTTGGCAACGTTACCGCATTGTCGTTCCATCGGCATTCTTTCATAGTTAGGGTAGAACAAATCGAGGAGGGAACTACCTTGTCTCAAGCAACTAGATTATCCGTTCGTCGTGTCCTCGGTACCGCGATTTCCTTCGCGACGCTGTGGACGACGATGTCCCTGACCTTTGCCGCAGCGCCGGTATCAGCCGCGGGACCGGCCGACGAATCCGGCCTGAACGGACCGGTAAGGGCGATTTACGAGGAACTGCTGAATCCGAACGGACGGGTCATGAGCATGGCTCACCGCGAGGATTGGAAGCATCATCCCGAAAATTCGTTATCGGCGATTCAAGGGTCGATCGACGAGGGGGCCGATATCGCGGAGATGGACGTACAGCGCACGAGCGACGGGCATTACGTGCTGATGCACGACGGCTCGGTCAACCGGACGACGGACGGCAACGGGAATGTCTCGAGCCTGCCGTGGAGCACGGTCAAAGACCTGCATCTGAAGATGCGGTGGGGCGACATCAGCGGAGATTCGGCCAACCTGACGACGGAGACGGTGCCGGAGCTGAAGGACGTCATGACGCTCGCGAGCGGCAAGATCCTCGTGAATCTGGACAAGACCCGCGACTTGTACGTCTCGGCCAAGAACAGCGGCCTGGACGGATTTACGTATTGGAACGAGATCTGGGACATTCTGGAGGAGACACGGACGACGCAGCTCGCGGTCTTCAAAGGCGAAGTCGGCGATATCACGGCCTCCGAATTCCAGCGGTGGGTGCTTCACCTGCGGGAGACGTATCCCGATGCGTCGCCGGTCTACATGCCGATCTTCTCGCAGAACAACGGCAGCCCGGCGCAGCTCGTCTCGATCATCGATCAATTCGCGGCGGCTGCCCAGGCAGTGAAGCCGGTCGCTTACGAGGTGCAGTTCAACAGCATCACGGCCTCGTCGATCTCGGACGAAGTCGTGCAAGAGCTTCAGAAGACGGGCGCCCGCATCTGCGTCAACGTCATGGATGACGGCGTGTACGGGTTCAGCGGGCTGAACGGCGGCAACAGCGACAGCGCCATGTTCGCGGATCCGGCCAAAGGCTACCCGTGGGTCATCCAACACGGCGGCAATATCCTGCAGACCGACGTGGCGCCGGTGCTGCACAGCTACCTGGCGAGCTACGGCGGCATGCCCGCTTCCACGCAGACCGTCACGCTTCAGGAAGGCACGGGTTACGCCGGCACGGCGGATACGAATATTTCCCAGAACGACAGCTTCCAGCTGAACAACATGGGCGGCAACGACCGGTTCGAGATCGGCACGTACAGCCAGCCGCTTGCGCCTTTGCCGGGCAGCGCCGTCATGATGCAGCTGGCGGCCGTTGACGGCGTTACGGCCGACGCGGAATTTCCGCCGACGCAGATCGCCTCCAAGCTGATCGACCGCAGTCTCGCCACGAAGTGGCTGGGCAAAGCGCAGTCGGCGAATATCGTGTTTACGTTCAACGATCCCGTCGCGGTGAAGGGGTATGCGATCACGGCTGCCGAAGACGAGCCTGGCCGGGATGTCCAGAATTGGACGCTGCAGGGTTCAAACGACAATGCCGAATGGACGCCGCTCGATACGCAAAACGGCCAAAGCTTCGCCGGACGCTTGACGACAAACACGTATGCGTTCAGCAACGACACGGCGTACAAGTACTATCAATTCAGCGTTGCCAATACCGGAACGCAGCCCTACACCCAGATATCCGAGATCCAATTGTCGGACGGCAGCGCGTCGGTGCCGCCGCAGGACAAAGGCGATCAGCGGGACGGCCTTGTCCGGTTCGACCTGTCCGACCTTCCGGCGGGAGCGGTCGTCACGGGCGCTTCCATGGG
Organism: Paenibacillus sp. J22P277; assembly: GCF_059383675.1. Taxonomy (NCBI): domain Bacteria; kingdom Bacillati; phylum Bacillota; class Bacilli; order Caryophanales; family Paenibacillaceae; genus Paenibacillus; species Paenibacillus sp. J22P277. The sequence goes on along the minus strand of NZ_JBXENS010000002.1, from coordinate 676,205 downwards.
CCTCTACGTTCTCGGCACCCGTTCCGACACGGGCAAAATCGAGGATCAGCTCATCGGCGCCCATCAGGCGCTGTCCGTTTGGACGGAAGGCAGCGGCACGGGAATCGACGGCCAGCCGGCAGGCGACTCCGGCAGCGTGACCTGGGCAAGCTTCATGCAGGGAACGGGTACGTACGAGCCTGTGCCGTCCGCCGTTCAGACGGTATCGGGAAACGACATCGAGACGTGGAAGTCTTTCGACGTGACTTCTCTGGTCCAAGGCTGGAACGCCGATCCGGCCTCCAATCGCGGCATGATGCTGAAGGTCGAGGACCAAGACGCGGCAAAGGTATCCACGAAGCAGTTCGCTTCCTCGGAAAATATCATTTCCACGCTGCATCCGAAGCTGACCGTCACGTATACGGTGCCGGTCCAGAGCGTTAGCGTGGCCCAAGGCGACGATCTGGAGATGCTGGTCGGGGATTCGAGCCCGCTTACCGCGGTCGTAGCGCCGGCCGCGGCGCTTAACAAGAAGGTGCTGTGGTCCTCGGACGACGAGGCGGTCGCCAAGGTGTCGGCAGACGGCACGGTCAAGGCCATCGCGCAAGGAACGACGGCGATCACGGCCACGTCGATCGACGGCGGCAAGCAGGGCACGGTCGCGGTTCATGTCGCGGCGCTTGACAGCTCGGCGAATCTCAGCGGAATCGCGTTGTCCCAGGGCATGCTGTCCCCGGCGTTCTCGCCGGATGCGACCGACTACGACGTGACGCTGCCGGACAGCGCGGCCGACAAGCTGACGCTGACGCCGGTTGCGGAGAATTCCGCCGCGACGATTGCGATGTCGCTCAACGGCAAAGAGCCGATCCCGGTGAACAGCGGCGAGAGCGCGACGTTCAAGCTGGAGGTCGGCACGAATAAAGTCCGAACGACCGTCACTTCGCCAAGCGGCCAGGAACAGAAAACCTATACGGTCAATGTGCATAAATCGGCGCTTTCCTTCCAATACGGCGCCAACGGCTACGCGGATACGGCGGATGTCCACGTTATCCAAGGTTCGAAGCATACGCTCTCCAGCACCGGGGCGAACAATGTGTTCGAGGTCGGGTTCTACGACCCGCTCGTGGACGACGCCAAATACGGCCTGATTCGGTTCGGCAGCTTGACCGGCATTCCGGCCAATGCCATCATCACGAGAGCGGAGCTGCACTTGTACCTGACCGCCTTGAGGGGTAGAAATGCGGCGGCCTTCGCGGACACGACGGTGAACGTGCACGAGATCACGACGGGACCTTGGCTTGAAGGAGAAGGCACCGGGATCGACGGCACGGGGCTGACGAACGGCGATTGGGTGCACTGGGCCAACAAGCCGCAATTCGACCCGACGCCGGCAGCGACGCAAGTCGTCGGCATGACGCCGAATACGTGGTATGACTGGAACATCACCGCTTTGGTGCAGAAATGGTCGGCCGATCCGGAGCATAACTTCGGGATGCTGCTCAAGGGACCGGACCCGGCCAGCGCGGCCAACGTGGTTCCGACCACGAAGGACTTCGCGTCCAGGGAGAATGCGAACGAGGCGATTCGTCCCTATCTGACGATCGCGTATCAGCTGCCTTCGGAAGGCATTCAGATCACGCCGAGCCAGCTTGATCTGGCGGCGGGCGGTGACCCGGCCAAGTTGACCGCCCAAATGCTGCCGCTGAATTCCGGAAGCGAAGCGATGGCGTGGTCCTCGGACAAGGAAGAAGTCGCGACGGTCGATAACGACGGAACCGTGCATCCGGTGTCGCCGGGGACGGCCGTGATCACAGCAACCTCCGCGGCAAGCGGCTATCAGGCGACGGCGACGGTCGTCGTTCACGCGCCAGGTACCGCGGCAAGCCTGCATGCGCTGGCTTTGAACCAAGGTGCTTTGACGCCTGCGTTTGACGCCGATGTCACCGATTATGCGGTCAGCGTCTCGGATAACGCGCAAAGGCTGACGGTAACGCCGACCGCCGAGGATCCGTTCGCCCAGATCCGGATTACCGGCGACAACGGCTGGTCGCAGGACCTCGCCAGCGGCAAAACCTCGAATCCGATCCCGCTGCCTGCCGCGGTGAACGCGATCACGGTTCAAGTGACGTCGGAGGACGGGGCGAATACGGCAACGTATCAATTGACGGTGAAGAAAACGGCGGGCTTGAGCGGACTCTCGTTGTCCGATGGAAGCCTGACGCCGCAATTCTCGCCTTCCATTACCAGCTACGCGGCAAGCGTAGCCGATGACGTGACGCAGCTCGCCGTCACGCCGACGGCATTGAACGCCTCGGCCGCGATCACGCTGAGCATCAACGGATCGGACGGCCAAACGGTGCAAAGCGGCAAGGAAAGCGCGCCGCTCGACCTGCAGCCGGGAAGCAACGTCATTCTCGTGCAAGCGGCGACCGCCGGCGGAGTCGCCAATCCGATGTATGCCATCATCGTGGAGCGTCAGCGCACGTCCGTTCCCGGCGACGAGCCGGACGACGGGGTTCAATCGATCGCCTTCGACGCGGACAGCTACGACCTGAAGGTCGGAGAGTCGAAAGCAGCCGCAGTCAAGGCTGCGGACAGCGATAAAGCCGTTCATGACGTCACGGCGAAAGCCGTCCTGCTGTCGACCAATCCGGCGGTTGCGGATATCGGAGCCGACGGCAAGGTGACCGGCAAGCAGGCGGGCACCGCGTCGATCATCGCCGTGTACCGAGGCTATCATGCCATGGCGGCCGTTCACGTAACGGCTGTTGACTCTGGCAACAATGGTGGAAATGGCAACAATGGTGGAAATGGCGGCAATGGCGGGAACGGCGGAAACGGCGGAGTTACCCCGCCGGCCGACAATCCGGACAGCGGTACGACGGATCCGTCTTCGGGCGATGGCGGCACGACGCCTCCGGCCGATGAGCCGAACGATACGCCGGGAGACGGCGCGCCAACGTCCGGTTCGGGCAAATCGCTGACCGATATCGGCTCGCACTGGGCCAAAGACCCGATTCAACGGGCCGTCGATCAAGGCATCGTGCAAGGCTATCCGGACGGCAGCTTCAAACCGAACGAGCAAGTGACGCGCGCTCAATTCGTGCTCATGCTGGTGCGCGCGCTGGGACTTCACTCGCAAGGCGCCGACAAGACGCTCGATTTCGCCGATAAGAATGCCATCCCGGCATGGGCGTCGGATAGCGTAGCCGAAGCGGTCGCGGCCGGATTCCTGGGCGGATACGCGGACGGCACGCTGCGTCCGAACGCGACGATCAACCGCGAAGAGATGATTACGCTGCTCATGCGGGCGTACAAGCTGACGCAAGAGAAAGCTTCCGTTGCTTCCTTCAGCGACGCGGCGCTTATCCCGTCCTGGGCGGCGCCGGCAGTAGGCACGGCTCTGCAGCTTGGCATCGTCTCGGGACGCGGTCATAACGAGTTCGCTCCGCTGGCCACGGCCACGAGAGCGGAGGCGGTCTCGGTCTTGATTCGACTGCGGGACAGCTTGAAGAAGTAAGCGGGTAATTCGGGATTGGCGTGGGGCGCTCGGAGCTTTATCCGGGCGTCCTGCGCTTTTTTCTTTGCAATTAGGGAGGGAAGTGAGTAATGGGGGAACTACCGTTGGATCCTCATGGAGGTGGATGACTGCGCGTTTCAACGATTTCAAGAATCGCATCGTCCATTCAGTACTGCTGTCTTTGCTGCGCGGATTCCGAGATCCATTCATTTAAACCGGCTCTACTCACGAATATATCATTGCCGATTTTGATGATGGGAAACATCTTTCCCGAATATGAGCCGCCTGCCGTAAGCATCGTTTCTTCAAAAGTGATGATTTCCCGTACTTGAGATTCCGATAGATGTAAGTAATTTGCTGTTTCTTTGATCGTCATAAGGGGGTGATTCGAGTCATGCTGTTCAATAGACTCGGTTGGCGACGATGGATGATCGCTGATGATTAGGCAACCTGCGACGAATGCGATTCCTAACAATCCGGAACAGATAATAAGACTCCAATTAATAGTTTTCAAAAAATTACCCTCCGCTTAAACTCAATTCACTTCTTCCAAAACGCGTATACCATTTATTTAGCTCGATTAAGAAAAAAGTGTTTAGTCCCACCGTAGATAACGAGTAACCCGATGATAATGGCAAGTGTTCTTACAATAAATTCGGCAATCAATAAATTTCCCATGATTTTATTGACATTGTACCAGTGACCTGTCACCAATACGGGCGAAAGCGCGATTAATACGCCAATCAGCAGACTGCAAAGCAAAAATAAAGCAGGTTGATTCGTTTTCATAAGTCCTCCTCAATCAGCACGCAGAAGCTTACCGTTCTGATCGTAATAGTTATATTTAAATGCAAGGCGAGTATCACTAGGTAAATCAATCCAAGTAACCGACTTACGATGCACGCTGAACGTTTGTATCAGTACCTGTTTATTTACCTCTAATTCAAGTTTAGCGATCTTATTTTCGTCATTCGTCACGATCATGAATTTAGCATTCGGGGATTCAACATCCGTATTATGGATTAAGAAGGCAGTCAAAGATTGACCGGCATGCCTTTCGATCGTCTGCCATTCATAATTGCCTTTTCGGTTTTTGGAAAATTGAATATAGGCAGGGTCATTATTGGATAAGAAGCCGACGACCCTTTTATCGCTCATGTCTTTAATGTCCAAAATTTCAACGGACGCGTCTTCGTAACCTTTAATTGCGTTAATGACTTTTTGTATGGATTCTTGATCATTCCCATACAGTTGCTTCGTGCGGTTCGAAAAGCAAATCGCAATCACTGCGATCAAACTGACCGCGATAAACACATACCCCATTCTCTTTGATATATCCAGATGCCGCTCCTCAAGCCGCATCTTATACAAGAGCTCCTACCAAATAGACGGCAAACACAATCATGCTTAGCGTCAACATGACGCCTCCAACCTTATAACTGAACGACGTTCCGAAATCGTTTGGCTTTTTCTTGGAAATGATTACCGCCGGCAACCAAAATGCAATGGCAGCCATGAAGGGAATGTGAAATCCCTGGCTTTCGTTCGTATATATATCCCAGTCGAATAACTTAAAAAGATAATGGCTAACCATGAAGTCGTTTTGAAATTTAAAATTAAATAAAAACCCTAAAAAGAGCACGACTAAAGCAAATGACCCTGAACCGAACGACTTTTTTATCGTCAATTCACTTCGCTCCCTTAGTAAATGGCCGTTTTTCGTTTCTGATATTTCCAATTATATTCCATACGCAAATCGAACGGACTTGTTGCGATATTTCGTCCTTGAGTTTCGCAACAACGTTAATGTACCGACGATGAATCCATCTCTCGCTGCCCCGGCGTACCCGAATAGCGAAACAGCGGAATCCCGGACGTTGCTGCCAACGTCTTGGACCTCCGCTGTTTTGATTGTGCTCGCTCTATGGGGGAACTACCCGATTAATGCCGCGGTCTCTGGCCGTAACGTCCTTGCTTCCGAACTATCCCGAATACACGTCTATCGTAAGCTTTTCTTCGAATCCAAGCTTGCGGTAAACGCTTTGACCCATGGAGCTCGCCTGAAGAATCGCCTGCTTCGCTCCCGCCGCCTGCCTATCGCGCAAGGCATGGGCGACGATCGCGCCGCCGATGCCTCTCGATCGGAATGCCTTCAGCGTCGCTACCGTGTAGATCCCGGTGACGTCTCCATGATCGAAGGTCATCAGGGTACCCACCGGCACCTCGTTCAGATAAGCAAGGTAATGGCGGGTCGATTGCGGTTCTTTCGAATCATAGGCGAATATCCGGGTAACGGCCGCGGCCACTTCGTCCGGAAGCTGGTACTCCGCCACGAACACCCGCTTGAAGATCTCGAGTTCCTCGTCCGTATGAATCACGCCAATGCGCAGTCCCGGCACATCGGCGTTCGCAATGCTCCGGCCCTCCAAGGACAGCGACATTCCGGACATGCTGCCCGCGTGAACAAAGCCGTTCGTCCGCAGCGCGCCGAGCACCGCTTCGTCCCGATCATGGGAGTAGCTATGCCAGCCGCATTTCATGCCGCGTTTATGGTACGAATCCGCGATGGATAGTACGTCAGCGTCAATGTCGATCGCGTCGGAAGCCCGATAATCGAATACGCGGTTGAAAATCGGGAACGGAATATCCGTCTCGGCCCGGCAGGCGGTCGGCGTGCGCCGGAACGCGATGCGCGTATTATTATTGCTCAAATGTTCGAACGCCAGAATCATATTTTCGCGAATGGCTTCTTGATTGTTCGCCAATTCTCCCTACCTCCGTCTGCTGTATCCTGTTGTCGGCAACTAGCTCAGCATGAGCAGTTCCTTGATCTCTTCCTCGGTCAGGGCGGACAGCGCCTCTTCGCCGGGTTGGATGACCTCGTCGATGAGGTGCTTCTTGCGTTCCTGCAGCTCGACCATCTTGTCCTCGACGGTGCCTTCGGCGACGAGGCGGATAACCTGCACGACGTTGCGCTGCCCGATGCGGTGGGCGCGGTCGGCGGCCTGCTGCTCCACGGCGGGATTCCACCACAGGTCGTAGAGGATGACGGTATCCGCGCCGGTCAGGTTAAGTCCCGTGCCGCCGGCCTTGAGCGAGATGAGAAACAGGTCGCGCTCGCCGTCGTTGAACCGGCTGCTCAGCTCGATTCGCTCGCGCGGCGGCGTGCTGCCGTCCAAGTAGAAACACGGCACGTCCCGCCGCTGCAGCTCCTGCCGGATCAGCTTCAGCATCTCGACGAACTGCGAGAAGACGAGCATCCGCCGGCCGGCGGCGCGGCATTCCTCGATCAGCTCCAGCAGCTGCTGGAATTTGCCTGCGGTGCCGGCGTAATCCTCGACGAACAGCGCCGGATGGCAGCAGATCTGGCGGAGCCGGGTCAGCCCGGCCAGGATGCGGATGCGGTTCTTGTGCAGCGTATCCTTGTCCAGATGACGGAGCGTCTCCTCCCGGAGCTTCGCCAGGTAGGCGGCGTACAGCTTCTTCTGCTCCGGCAGCAGGGCGGATGCCTGCACCGATTCGATTTTGTCCGGCAGCTCCTTGAGGACGTCGGTCTTCACCCGGCGAAGCAGGAACGGCCGCGCGCGCTTCGCGATCGTCTCGCGGGCCAGCTCGCCGAATGCCTTGCGTCCCGGGAACAAGTCCGGGAATACCGCGTCGAACAACGACCACAGCTCCTCCAACCGGTTCTCCACCGGCGTGCCCGTGAGCGCGAACCGGTTGCGGGCACGCAGCAGCTTCACGCTCTGCGCCGTCTGCGTCGCGTAGTTCTTGAACGCCTGCGCTTCGTCGAGGATGAGCGTGTGGAACTCCAGCGCGGCATAGCCGATGATATCGCGCCGCAGCAGCGGGTAGGACGTGATGACGACGTCGACCGACGAACTGCCCGCCAGAACGGCGTCGCGTTCCGTCTTCGTGCCGTCCGCGACGACGGCGCGGATATGCGGGGCGAATTTGCGGATCTCGGCCCGCCAGTTGTACGTCAAGGAAGCGGGCGCCACGATGATCGCGGGCAGCCGTTCCGCGCGAATCGCGGGCAGCATGGCGGCGAGGAACGCGATGGCCTGCACCGTCTTGCCGAGCCCCATGTCGTCCGCCAGGATGCCGCCGAATCCATAATGCGCGAGCGTCCGCAGCCATTGATAGCCGAAGATCTGGTAATCCCGGAGGGGATGGAGCAGTTCGGCGGGCTCGGGAAAGTCCAGGTTCTCCGGATTCCGCAGATTGTCCAGCAGCCGCCGGAACGGCTTGTCCAGCCGGACGGCGCCGCCCTGCCGCGGCGCGTCGATCAGATGCAGGCCGCGAAAGAGCGGGATGTGGATGCCCGAGTCGCGCAGGTCTTTGACGGTGATCCGGCCTTCGTTGATGAAGCGAATAATCTCCTTCATCTCTTCGCTGTCCAAGGGCATGAGAGCGCCGCTCGGCAAGCGGTGATAAGTCCTTTTCTCGTCGATGGACTTCAGGATCGCCTTGATCTCCGCCTCCGGGATGCCGGCGATGTCGAATTTGACGTCGAGCCAATTGGAGCGTTCGTTCAGCTTGAGCGTGACGCTCGGCGGCGCGCTCCCGAGATGGATGCGCGTCCGGACGGCGGAGGTGGCGTGAACCGTGAGCAGCTTCTCCAGCTGCGGCACGACATGGAACAGAAAATGGTACTCCCGCTCTTCGTCCCCCAGAAAATAGCCCGATTCCGTCTTGGCCATCGACGCCTCTTCCATCAGGGCGAGGATCCGGCGCTCCTTCTCGCCGTCCCGCATCAGAATCGGCCCGCTGCCGCGGCGTTCATGCTCGGTCTCCAGCGGATTGACGACCAGGTCGCCATAGTGGAATTCCAGCGCCGCGAGCAGCCGGTCCCGCACCCGGTCGAGAAACAGCTTCGCCTGCAGCGGCCGCTGCGTGATCCGCCTGGCGACGTCGTCCGCGATCCGGACGCTGCCGAGCTTCAGCAGCCCGGGCATGACCCGTTCCATGAACGGCTCGATCCGTGCCGGGGGCAGCGGAATCCGGTCCGGTTCGTCCGACCGCTCCAGCAGCGCCTGCAGCTCCAGCAGGCGGGCGCACGCTTCGGGCGACTCGCGCAACAGCTTGCCTTCGGTCAGGACGAGGCCGTATTCGTCCAGGATCGTCATCTCCGCGAGGCCCTGCACATGCAGGCGGTAGCCGGCTTCGCGGTCGTCCGTCTGCCGCGCCAGCTCGAAATGCAGCGGAAGCCGTTCGTCCGCCGTCTCGATGTTGGCATACACGACTTTATGCAGCTCCATCACGGCGGAGGGGGCTGCGATGAGCGCGGGCAGGAAGGCCTCCCAGTCGGCGGGCGGGACGGGCAGCAGGCGCTCGCCGCCGATCGGCGCGGCGTGCATGGCGTACACGCCAGACGTCTCGCGGTACAGGCTCTCCTGCTCCGCCATGGCGATCAGCTGCCGGAGGACGGCGAAGTCGGCCGCTTGGATGCTGTGCAGCCGCGGATCGTAAACCAGCGATTTGGAGATGACGCAAGGTTCGCCGTCCGCCGCGCATTGCAGAAAGTCGCGGATATGCGGCACGGACGCCGGACGTTTGGCCCCGGCTCTGAGCTCGATGCCGAGCATCCGGCGGCCGCGGCCGGAGGCGAACGGCTTGCAGACGAAGGTCAAGGCGAACGGCGCGCGCGTATCGAAGCGCGTCTCGGATGCGGGGACCGTCCGTTCCGCCGGCGGCGCGAACAGCTTGAGCAGGCCTTCGGCCAGCTCGTCACGCTCGGCAGCGGCATAGTCGCCGCCGCTTGGGGACTCGAGGCCAGCGTCGCGGTCGTCGCCGCTGCCGATAGCGGTGCCGCCGCGATGACGGACGGACGCGGCGACCTTGGCGGAGCCTCCCGGGCGGCGTTTGCCGGAGACAGCTTTTCCCGCGCCGCGGACGTTGGCGTTGCTGCCCTCCGCGGATGCGCCAGGCGTCCGCCCGGCCTGCTGCGCATCGTGAATCAGCAGCAGTACCGCCGCGACGTGGGAGCAGTATTTGCTATAGGACGACAGGGAAGGGCAGGTGCAGGAGGCCGAGACGTCTCCGTCTTCGTCGATGCGCAGCGCGACCTCGAAGTTCTCCTGCAATCGCACGACGGCTTCGCAGCGTCCGGCGTCCGGATCGTAATACGCGACCTCGACTTTGCCGCCGCGGAAGGCGGCTTCGCCCCGTTTGAACGAGAGTTGACCGCACATGCCTTGAATGGCGGCCAGCGTCAGGCGGTGGTTCATGCGGCGATCAGCCTCCTTGGCTTGCTTGATGGCGATGATGGTCCGGCGGTTTCGGTCAGGTACGGTTATCGCGGACGGCTTGTTTGCGGTAGTCCGTCGGCGTGCGCCCCGTGAACCGTTTGAAGAAGATGCTGAACGTATGAATGGACGAGAAGCGCAGCTCCTCGGCGATTTGGGTGACCGGCTTGTCCGTGGCGCGCAGCTCGAATTTGGCTTTGTCGAGGCACAGGCTGCGCATGTACTCGCCGACCGGCATGCCGATCGCGGAGCGGAACTCGCGGGCGAGGTGGGAGCGGCTGATCGGGATGGACCGCGCGATCGCCTCGATGTCATGGTCGTACCGGATTTCGCCGTGCAGCCGGTTCATCACTTCGATGACCGCGCCGCCAAGCGGACTCGGCGGCGCGTCGTTTCGCTGCGCGAAATCGTGGAAGAGCCGCGAGACCGTCACGAGCAGCTGCAGGAGCAGCCCTTCCGCCATGTGGAAGCTGAGCCTGGGACGCATGCGTACTTCGCGCAGCAGGCGCTGCAGGATCCAGCGGACCGTCCCGTCCTCGTCCGGGACGACGCGGCCTGCGCCGAGCTGGTAGAAATCCGGCTGCAGCGCCTTCATCCACTCCAGCCTGAACCCCATGTAGAGCAGGCGGAACGGCGCGTCCCTGCCGGCCAGCCCGTAATGCGTCTCGCCCGGCTTGGTCAGCCACAGGTCCCCGGCATCAATGCGGTAAAGCGTCTTGTCGATCTGATACTGGCCGTGGCCTTCTTCCAAATAGCACAGCTCGAAATGGTCGTGGTAATGCGACGCGGTCGCCCAGTTCGGCATCAGCTGCTCGCCGATGTAGCAGAGATTGCTCGCCTGCGCGTCGAAGGGCAGCTCCGCCCGAAATTCCAGCTCGTTCTCGATGCGGCGCGGCCGGTTCGGCGCATGGTCGAAGTAGGGCGGTTTGCTCGGCAGGGTCATATGCGCTCGGCCTCCCGGTGGGTTCGATTGCTTTCAGTATACCGTTCGGCAAGGGGGTTTGAAAGGGAACAAGATGATCATAATCTTTAAATTCATGCCTGCGGCGGGCAAAGACGCCTGCTTCTTCGGCATCTAAAATGATAATCAGAAGACAACGATATTAGAGACGAAGGGTTGAGGTGGATCTTATGACGACGCTGCAAAAACAAGTGAATAACGCCTGTTTGCCAACGCAAGAGGATGTGGAATTTTTCGACCGGAACGGCTATTGGGTGTCCCCGGCGGTCTTCTCGGAGGAGGAGCTGGCGGCGATCAAGGAGCATCAGGACCGGATCTATCGCGCGGAGTTCGAGACGGGACGCGCGCCGATCTGCAATTGGCTGGAAGGCGCGGACAATCCGCGCGCCCTGCGCAAGACCGACAATTCGCATTGGAGCGACTCCGTGCTGCGGGGCGTGGCTACGGACCCGACGATCGGAGCCATCGCGGGCAGGTTGATGCATGCGGATACGATCCGGCTCTGGCATGACCAGCTGCTGTATAAGCCGGGCAGAGGGCCGGGCCGCGAGACGGCGAACGTCGGCTGGCATCAGGACTTCTCCTACTGGCAGTGCGCGAAGGAGCCGACGCTGATCACGGCATGGGTCGCATTTACGGACGTGGACCTCTCGAACGGGTGCATGCAGATGGTGCCGCGCAGCCATCGATGGGGACTGCTCAAGATGAGCGATTTCTTCGAGCAGAACATCGAGCGGCAGCAGGCGGACATGGACATTCCGGAGCACGAGCAGTTCACGACGGTGCCGATCGTGATGAAAGCCGGGCAAGTCAGCTTTCACCACGCGCTGACCATTCACGGCAGCGGTCCCAACGCGACGGACGACGCCCGCCGCTCCATGGCGGTTCATCTGATGACGGGGGAAACCCGGTATGCGCGGAGTCCGAAGGGAGACCTGCATTTCAACGCGCGGTTCATGCAGGGCCGGGACGGGGAAATCTTCGACGGCGACGCGTTTCCGGTGCTGTACGGCGCGCCGGGCGTGAAATAAACGCGATTAATCATTCGTATCCTATAGTAGTAGAAAAGCAGAAGAAGTGCCGGTATGCAGCCAAGCATGCCGGCGCTTTTCGGTTTCGTGTAGTCAATTAACTTGACTAAATGCTTGAGGCAGGTATACTTAAGTAGTCAACTTAATTGACTACATGATCAATCGGAGGATGAAGCCAATGATCGCGAAGGACAACATCGACATCGTGCAGGCGTTTATTCAGCGTTTCTGGAACGAGGGGCATTTCGAATGCAGGGCGGACTATCTCGCGGAAGATTACGTCGATCATGCGTACGACCCCAACGACGCGGAGGGATTGGAACGCATGGCCCGCGTCCTGCATGCGGCATTCCCGGATCAGATCTCCGCCGTGGAGAGCATCGTGGCGCAGGGCGACCGCGTCGTCGCAAGGCTGGGGATGACGGGAACCCACGCAGGCGATTTCAGGGGAACGGCGGCGACCCATCGGTCCGTGCGCGTGAAGCTGTATCGCGAATATCGGATCGCCGGCGGCAAAATCGCCGAGCATTGGGCGTTATTCGATACCGCCTCGCTGCTCCGCCAGATCGGAGCCGAGCTCCATCAGCAGCCGGCCTGCCCCGTCAAACGGTAGCGCCTTAGGTCCCCGCCGATTGCCGAAGTCATGAAAGGCCGTCCTCGAAAGGGCGGCCTTTCGCGATTTCTGGTAAACTAGTGGAGATGATCTTGCAGGGCTTATCCGGTCAGGGGGACATAGACAATGGCAGAGGAAGAAGCAGCGGGATATGAACTCACGATTCTCTTCGCAACGGCGTTTCGCTTGGCCGTCGAGGAGCTGCATGCGGAATTGGCGAAGCTTGGGTTCGACGACGTTCGGCCCGCCCACGGCTTCGTGTTCCAGCGCATTTCCCACGGCGGCGCCACGGGCAACGAATTGGCGGAGCATCTGGGCATCACGAAGCAAGCGGCCAGCCTGACGATCGATTATTTGGAGGCGAACGGCTACGTGAACAGGGAAGCCCATCCGTCCGACCGGCGGGGAAAGCTGGTCGTGCTGACGGAACGCGGCTGGCGGTGCATCGAAGCGACGGAACGGATCTTCGCGTCGATCGAGCGGCGCTGGGCGGATGTCCTAGGGGAGGAGCGAATCCAGGCGCTTCGCTTGGATATGCGGAAGCTGGCCGGCGCGTTCCCCAACGCGAGGGCAGGAGCGTTTCGGCCGGTGTGGTGAAGAATAGGGAGGTTCGGTCACATTCTTGGGGGATGTAGACACACAAGATTCGATGATGGACAAGGAACGGGAATTCTCGTCGGGCGACCGTCGATGAGCTGGTGGTTGCCGGTTGCGAGACTGCTGCTGAATGCGGTCTTGACCGTGGCGGCTTGCACGCTGGTGCCGCTTGGTGTCGCGTATTCCGATCGGGCGGTCGGCTTGGAATCCATATGAACATGCCGAAAGCCGGTCCTTCCCGCTATCATGGGGACGACCGGCTTTCTCTCAAGTCCACATTCTGTAACGGATCGTCATAATCGGCAAAGTCGAGGAAAGAATAGAACTGTTCATGCAGGGAGGCGCAGTTCAAGTCTAAGCTCTGACATGACGAAGTACAACGGAATGGGAGATTCGGCTTTGACGAGACAGCATAAGCTTCTGGTTTTGAATTTTTTTTTATTGACCTTCGTCCTGGGGACGAGTGAATTCGTCATAGTCGGGCTGCTGAGCGCCGTGTCGGCCGACCTGCATATCGCGATTTCAACGGCAGGAACCTTGGTATCGATCTTCGCCATCTCCTTCGCGATCGGTACGCCGGTCTTGACGGCGGCTTTCAGCCGATTCCCTAAATATCCGCTCATGCTTGCCTTGACCGCGGTGTTCATTGCCGGCAATATCCTAACCGCGTTATCGGCATCGTATGCGCTGCTTCTGCTATCCAGGATGATTACCGCCGTCGTGACGGGTTTATTGATCGCGCTTGCCATGACGGTTGCCAGCGAAACCGTGCCTGCGGGCAAGAGGGGCGCGGTCGTTTCCGTCATCTTTGCGGGCTTTACGATAGCCAGCGTAATCGGGGTACCCCTTGGCACCTCTATCGGACAATGGGGCGGCTGGCAGATGGCGTTTTGGTTCACCGCCTGTCTGGGAGTCGTTTCGCTGGTTTCAAGTTCGGCGACAATCCCCAGGGGTTTAAAGGGAACGGAGAGCTCATTCGATAAACAAATCGGATTATTAACAAATCCGCGTATTATCTTGGCCTTCTTTATCCCGGCGCTCAGCATCGGCGCGACCTACACCGTATATACGTATCTGACGCCTTTGCTGCAAGACGTACTCCTTGTCCCGGAACGATCGATCAGTCTTGTGTTCCTGCTTTACGGGGTCGTATCCATCTTCAGCACGTTAATCGGCGGTAAGCTGGCCGTCCGCGACGGGATCGGAAAGCTACGGTACGTGTTCCTTATTCAAGCCGCGATTCTCGCCTCGCTTTTTGCGACATCCCACTCGATTTCCGCGGCATTGATAAGCATCTCCTTTATAGCGCTTGGCGTGTATACGATGAATTCTACCCTGCAATTGTATTTCATCGATCTGGCCGCTAAGCATTTTCCGTCCGCGAAGGATTTGGCTTCATCGTTGACGCCCGTATCCATAAACGTGGGCATCGCGTTAGGATCGGCGGTCGGGGGATTGGTCGAGACGCACATGGAACTCATCGCCGTGTCTTGGGTCGGGGGGATTATTGCGATCGCTGCATCTTTGCTCACCTTTATCAGTTACCGTTTAGATCGTTCGCGCGGTTGATTCACGCATGGAATAAGGAAAAGCCGGCCATCCCTCCGCCAAGGGACGACCGGCTTTTCCCGTTAAGCCCGGCTCGCCGCGGGCTCCGCCGACCGCCGCTCCCGCAACCGGCCCCACGACAACGCGCCGAAGTAAAACAAGGTCTCCAGCGCCGTGATGTAGAAGCTCACGGGCGCGTTCGTGTAATAGCTGAGCACGAGTCCGCCCCAGACGCCGAGCACGCCGAAGGCGACGGACCAGAGCATCATGCGCGCCACGGAATGCGTCATATGCCGCGCGGCCGCGGCCGGGGCGGTCAAGAGCGTGAACACGAGCAGGGCGCCGACGATCAGGATCGCCTCGGAGACGGCGACCGCGAGCAGCAGCAGGAAGCCGATGGACAGCAGGCGCACCGGCAAGCGCGCCGCCTGCGCGCCTGCGGGATCGAAGGAGTCGAATTTGAGCGGCTTGTAGAAGAGCGCGAAGACGACCAGCACCGCGGCCGACAAGCAGACGATCTCGATCACGTTGTCCCGGCTGATGCCGACGACGCTGCCGAACAGCAGCGCCGTCATCGCCGTCGCCTTTTTCGCGGACAAGGAGAGAAAGAGCAAACCCAGCCCGAGAAAAAGGCTGAGCATGACGCTGATCGTCACTTCCCTGCGGAACAGCTTGACCCCGAAGCCGCCGATGGCGAATGCGCTGGCGATCGAGAAGAGCAGCAGTCCGCCGATGGGATTCCAGCCGGCGAATACGGAGAAGGCGGCGCCGGAGAAGCCGATATGCGAGAACGTATGCGCGATGAAGGACAGGTTGCGGGCGATGACGAACACGCCGATCGCGCCGGACATGATCGCCACGAGGGTGCCCGCGAGAAAAGCGTGCTGCATGAAAGCATAGTGAAGCATGGCCCTCCTCCTTTCGTTAACGGCGTTTATGATTAATGCCGGCAAATCGCGTGAACGGGGTCGCTCGATATCGTCACGAGCAGCTTGCCTTCCACGCGCAGCACGTCGACCGAGCTGCCGTAGAGCCGCTGCAGCACGGAGGTCTGCATGACTTCGTCCACGGTTCCGACCGCATAGTGCCGCGGCGTCAGATAGAGAATGCGGTCCGCGTAGCGGTTGACGAGGTTCACGTCATGGCTGATCAGCAGCACGGCGATATTCCGTTCGCGGCGGACGCGGTCGATGACCGCGGCCATCTCCTCCTGCGCGCCGGGATCCAGATTGGACGTCGGCTCGTCGAGCAGCAGCAGATGCGGGTTACGGACGAGCGCCTGGGCGAGGAAGACGCGCTGCTTCTCCCCGCCGGAGAGCCGGCCGATCGATTTGCGCGTCAGATGCTCCGCGCCCGCGAGAGCGAGCGCATCCTGCACGGACGCCCGGTCCCTGCGGTTCAACCAGGGACGGACGGCATGCGGCAGGCCGAGCGCGACGAAATCCCAGGCATGCATGGGCAGCTCGGGATCGATCTGCCTCGACTGCGGAACATAGCCGATCGCGGTATGCCCGGCTTCGACGGGACGGGGGAAGACGATGCTGCCGGACTGCGGCTTGATCAGCTGCAGCAGGACGCGGAACAAGGTGGTTTTGCCCGCGCCGTTGGGCCCGAGGATGCCCATGAATTCGCCCGGGTCCACGTGAAACGAAACGTCGTTCAGGATCGAACGGCCGCCTAGATGAACGTCGATATGCTGCGCGATCAGCGCGGCGGATGCGGTATTCGGCGCGCGTTCCGTCCTGGGGGAGGCCTGCGCGGCAGAGGGTAGGGCTGACGGATTCATGGCAACCATCCTTTCGGGAGCGGCCGGCGCGGCGGATCAGCCGAGCGCGGCTTTGATTTGATCGAGGATGTCCGTCATCCACGTCAGGTAGTTTTTGCCGGAGGGCAGGGTCTCGGTCACTTCGATGACGGGGACGCCGTTCTCCTTCGCGA
This sequence comes from Paenibacillus sp. J22P277, assembly GCF_059383675.1. Taxonomy (NCBI): domain Bacteria; kingdom Bacillati; phylum Bacillota; class Bacilli; order Caryophanales; family Paenibacillaceae; genus Paenibacillus; species Paenibacillus sp. J22P277. Next base: position 659,770 of record NZ_JBXENS010000002.1, on the reverse strand, counting down.
GGTCGACGAGATTTTGCACGGTTTGGCTCGTCGCCTGCGTATTGTTGACGAAGAACCGGATGTTCTTCGCTTTGATATCGTTCTCCAGCCGGGCGACGTCCTGCGGCGCCGGATCGGTCTCTTCTTCGGCGGCCAGCTCGAACTTCCCGTCGGTGATCTTCAGGTTGAGCGCCTGCGCCATGTAGTCGAACACGGGCTCGGACGCGGCGACGGGGAGCGGGTCGGCCTGCTTCAAGGAAGCGACGGCTTCGGTCAGCGGGGCAAGGGACTGCTTGTAGTCGGACGCTTGATCGGCAAAGGCCTGCTTGTGGTCCGGGTCCAGCTTGCCGAGCCGGTCGGCCAGATAATCCGCGTATTTCCCCATCGTTGCCGGGTTGTACCAGACATGCTCGTTGTCGCCGTCCTGATGTGCCATGACGTCGCTCGCGACCCGCACGACCGTTTTGTCGGCGGCTTTGCCGGAGGCGTCGATCAGCTTCTGCATCCATTCGTCGTAGCCGATGCCGTTGAAGATCACGACGGCGGCGCCGTCGACGGCCTTGGACGCGTCCGGCGTCGGCTCGTAATCATGCGGATCGGCATCCGGGCTCGTGAGCAGGGACGTGACGTCGACGTAATCGCCGCCGACGGCTTCGGCGACCTCGCCGTAGAAATTCTCCGCGGCGACGACGGCGATCTTGCCGCCCCCGGCTGCTGCCGCGCTATTATTGCTGTTCGTACTATTATTGTTGCTGCTTGTATTGCTAGTACTGCTGGCGCTGTTATTGCCGGTATTGCCGTTGCCGCAGGCGCTTGCCAGAACAAGGAGCGAACCCAGCAGGATCGCGGTCGTGCCTATCTTCCCAATCTTCTTCAACGGACGTGTATGCATCGCGGTCAATCTCTCCCTATTCCATAATAGTAATAATTACGATTTAAAACATGTTGCCATTATAGGCTGGCGAATTCTCTGTCGTCAACCTCTTTTCGTAAAAATTACATTTAATTTTCTGTCGCCGATGGTTTGACGCGCTTCGGGATAGACTGATATAGTAGACTTATATTAGTAATATTTACTATTAAAGTCGAATGCGAGAGCGTGAAACGATGGATGCGCCAACTGCGGTGGAGGTGTCGGAATCATGAATACGGAAGTTCGCGAACGGCGGTCGCATTGGAGAGTCAACCTTGTGTTCGGCTTTATTTTCGGCGCCGTATTGATTGCGTTCCTGAAGCCCGAGCTGCTTGAAAGCCTGGCTTTCCCCGACCTGTCCGGCCTGGGCACGTTCAAGACGATGTTCGTCGGCATCGTGCTGGAGGCGCTGCCGTTCATCCTGCTCAGCGTCTTCGTCTCTTCGCTGATGCACGAATTTCTTCCCGAGGGCTGGATCGGCAAGGTCATTCCCCGCAATCCGCTGCTCGGCATCGCGGTCGCCTGCTTGCTCGGCATCGTGTTTCCGGTATGCGAATGCGGGCTGATTCCGATCGTGCGCCGGCTGATCGCCAAAGGCATGCCCTTGTACGCCGGCATCGTCTTCATATTGGTGGGGCCGATCGTGAACCCGGTCGTGTACGGCGCTACGTACACGGCTTTCCGGACGCGGCCCGAGCTGCTGTACGGGAGAATGGGACTTGCCTTGGGCGTGGGGCTCGCCGTCGGGCTGTCCGTGTATTTCCTGGTCCGGGGCGATCAGCTGCGGAGCGGTTCGCGGGGCGGGGCCGCCGCGGGTACGAACCAAAGGGAGCATGGCGAGGCGGTTCTTCACCGCAGCCATGACCGCGGCGATGGTTCCGCGCACCGCCATCACGATCCTATTCAGCACCGGCACCACGATCCTGCTCACCGAGCTAGCCGCAACCACAACCACAACCACAATCACAACCATAACCATAACCATAACCACAATCATCATGGTCACAAACGCAATCGATTCTTCGGGGTCCTGAATCATGCCGGCGGCGAACTGTACGATATGGGCGGTTACCTCATCTTCGGAGCGGCGATCGCGGCGGGGGTCCAAGCTTTCCTGCCCCGGGCGGAGCTGGCCGGCATCGGCCAAAGCGGCTGGGAATCCCATCTGTTCATGATGGGCTTCGCCTTCGTGCTCTCGTCATGCTCGACCTCGGATGCGTTCGTCGCTTCTTCGTTCGCAAACACGTTCTCGGCTGGCTCATTGCTCGCCTTCCTCGTATTCGGCCCGATGATGAATCTGAAAGGGCTCCTCATGCTGTTGACGGCGTTCAAGGCGAGATTCGTCGTTCTCGTCGCGCTGCTCGCGAGCGCGGCCGTCCTGGCCGGTTCCGTAATCCTAGCGCAGGCATACGGCTTGTAAATGATCGATAAGGAGTGGATACGTGCATGTCGACCATGGAGAACAAAAGGCTCGCGCGGCATTACGGCTTCCGCGGGCTGCTGCTCGGCGGATTTACCGTCTACATCGTTCACCTGGCCAAGAGCGGCAGCCTGCAGTATTACATCGCCCCGCGCATGATGATCTACCTGAAACTGGCCGCGCTCGGGCTGTTCGTGCTGGCGGTTTACTTCGTCTACGAGGCGCTGCAGCTGGGGTTCGGCTGGAAGGATGAGCCGGACGATTGCGACTGCGACCATGCGCCATCGCGGTCGAAGTGGCGGAATCTCGTGCTGTACGGCCTGTTCGCCTTGCCGCTAGCATTCGGATTCGCGCTGCCGGATAAGGCTATGGGAAGCGATGTGGTGGCGGTCAAAGGCATGCACCTGAACGCTGCCGAGGCAGTCAACGCGTCGAAAGCTCCGCCCGCATCGGACGGCGCGGCACCGTCGATGGCAGCCGTAGCGGGAGCAGACGGCAGCGCGACGACCGGACAACCGGCGGCAGGGCAGACCGCCAATTCGCCGACGACATCGTCGGCGTCTTCGGACGGCGCGTCACCCGCGAATAACGGCGCAGGCTTTCAAAGCGAGGACGCCAAGCTGCAGCGGTTGTTCCCGTATGACGAATACAGCGAGGATTTTTCCAAACTGGGCATTCGGCTGTACAAGCGGGAGCTTATTCGGGTCGAAGCGGAGGGGTTTCTCGAGGTGGCGACGACGCTGAGCATGTACATGGACAATTTTCAGGGCAAGACGCTCGACGTCAGCGGGTTCGTATACCGCGAGCCGGATATGAAACCGAACCAATTCATCGTCTCCCGGCTTGCCATGACCTGCTGCTCGGCAGACTCGGTGCCATACGGTTTTCTCGTGGAATCGCCGGATGCCGGGCTGAAGGAGGATACGTGGGTTCGCGTGACGGGGACCATCGGGAAGACGACGTACGGCGGGAACGTCATTCTGCGGATCACGGCCGACAATCTGGCGAAGATCAAGGCGCCGAAGGATCCGTACGTCTATCCGTTCAACGGCGATATTTTGCAATTGGCGAAGTAAAGCGGCACCGGGGAAAGGAGCCGCGGCGAAATGCTGCGCCGAACTGGCGCAAAAAAGGACCGATTCGTCGATCGACGGGTCGGCCCTTCATCGTTACTTGGTTCCTTCGACCCGCGCAAGCTCGGCCAGCACCAGCGGCTTGACCTTCGTGCCGAGCAGCTCGATGGCGCGCAGCACGTCCTTGTGCGGCATCGTGCCGACGTTCACGTGCAGGAAGAAGCGGGTGATGCCCAAATTCTTGCGCAGCAGCACGATCTTCTCCGCGACGTATTCGGGATCGCCGAGGTAGAGGGCGCCGCGAAGGCTGCGGGCTTCGTCGTACGTGACGCGCGTGTACGGCTGGTTCCAGCCCCGCTCGCGGCCGATCTTGTTCATCTGGTCCCGCGTCGGCTTGAAGAACGAATCCGCCGTCGCTTCGCGGTCGTCGCCGACGAAGCCGTGAGAGTGCGTGGCGATCTGCAGCTGCTCGGGATCATGTCCGGCCTGCGCGGCCGCGCGCTTGTACAGGTCGACGAGCGGCGCGAATTTCTCCGGCATGCCGCCGATGATGGCAAAGGCGATCGGCAAGCCGAGCAGGCCTGCGCGGACCGCGGATTGGGCGTTCCCGCCGCTCGCGATCCATACGGGCAACGGGTCCTGAACGGGCCGCGGGTAGACGCCGAGATTGTCGATCGCGGGGCGATGGCCGCCGCGCCAGCTGACTTTCTCCGAGGCGCGGATCGCGAGCAGCAGCTCGAGCTTCTCCTCGAACAGCTCGTCGTAGTCTTCCAGACCGTAGCCGAACAACGGGAACGATTCGATGAACGAGCCCCGGCCCGCCATGATTTCGGCCCGCCCGTTCGATATCCCGTCCAAGGTAGAGAAGGCCTGATAGACGCGCACCGGGTCGTCCGAGGACAGCACGGTCACGGCGCTCGTGAGCCGGATGCGCTTCGTCATGCCGGCCGCCGCCGCGAGCACCACGGCGGGCGCGGTGCCCGCGTAATCCGGACGGTGATGCTCCCCGATGCCGTACACGTCCAAGCCGGCGCCGTCGGCGACGACGATCTCCTCCACGGCCTGCCGCAGCCGCTCGGCATGGCTGATGACCGCTCCCGTGTCCGGGTCGGGCGTTGTTTCCAGAAACGTACTGATTCCGATCTCCATCGGCTTTGCCAAATCGGCCATAGGGAATGCGCCTCCTTCTTTTTCTCCAGTGTACTAAATATATGATAGTTTCTCAATATAAGTAAGTTAATTTCCGGTCGGAAAGTTACTTCACCATGCCGTGCCGCAGCGCCGTCACCACGACCTGCGTCCGGTCCTCGCAGCCGAATTTTTGCAATATCCGGTGGACGTGGGATTTGACCGTGCCCTCGCCGATGAACAGCTTCTGGGCGATGCGGTCGTTGCGCAGGCCGTACGCCATCTCCTGCAAGATCTCCTGTTCGCGCTCCGTCAGCGGCTCCAGCAGCGCCGGTTCCGCGTCCGACCGCGGAATGAGGCAGCCGGAGGAGACCGCCCGCGAGAGCGCATCGGCCGCCAGGTCCGTGCGGTAGACGGCTTCGCCGCGATAGGCGGAACGGACCGCGCCCAGCATGTCCTCCACGTCCGCGTCTTTCAGCAGATAACCGACGGCTCCCGAGCGAATGACCTCGTAGATATAGTCCGGATCGTTAAAAGTCGTCAGGATGACGATTTTCGTCTCGGGCAGCTGCCTGACGATCAGCTTCGAAGCTTCGATGCCCGTCATGCCCGGCATCTGGATGTCCATCAGGACGATATCCGGCCGGAGCGCCAAGGCCTGCTCGACCGCTTCCTTGCCGTCGGCCGCTTCGCCGGCCAGCGTCATGTCGCCCTGCAGGCCGATGACGTAGCCGAACCCCTGCCGGATCATTTTCTGGTCGTCCGCCAGCAGCACCTTGATCTTACCTTCCGTTGTCGGCATCGTTATCCTCCGTTCCGGAGCCGGCGGGCAGCTCCGCGGTAATTTCGAACCCGCGCGGCTTCAAGGCTCCATAGGTCAGCCGTCCGCCGCGTTCCTCCAGCCTCGCCCGCATCATTTTCAGCCCGAATCCTTCTTGCACGGTCTCCGCCGCGGCTTCCCCGTCGTCTCGGACGCGCATCGCGATCCGGCCCGATTCCTTCCTCAATGCCACGTCCACATGCGTAGCCCCGGCATGGCGGATCATATTCGTAATGGCCTCCTGCAGCACGCTGAACAGCAGCGCGTACTCGGCCGGACCGGCGTCTTCCTCCCGAAGCTCGGCGCTGAACGCGTAGCGGATCGCAGTCGTCGCTTCCATCCGGGAGAGGAGCGCCTTGAGCGGCGCCAAGCCCGATACCGAGCGGTCGTCCGCCAGCGAATGGACGGACGTCCGGATGTCCTGCAGCCCTTGGCGGGCCACGCTCAGCATGCCGTCCAAGGACTGTTCCGCCTGAGCCGGATCCTTGGCGACCATGTAGCGCGTCGCCTGCAGCTGCACGACCAGCGAAGTCAGGCTGTGTCCGACCGCGTCGTGAATGTCCCGGGCGATCCGGGTTCGCTCGTCCAGCACCGCGTTGCGCATCGACGTCACGGATGCTTCCTGCAGCTGCGCGTAGGCCGCCTGCAGCTCCGCGAGATGCTGCTTGTTCTGCTCGTAGATGCTGTCGCGCTGGCGGCGGCTTCGGACGTTGATATAGAAGAAGAACGATATGAATGCGAAGGACAGGAAGCTGAGCAGGTCCACGTTGCCGAAGGCCGTGTAAATGCCCGTAATCAGAATCATCGTCGCGAGCAGCGGGACGCGCGGCGAAGCAAAGGATAGGCGGAGGGCCGTCGTGAGCACAATAACGGCGAGAAAATAAATCAGCACCGTCTCGTCGTACCAGATCATGCCCGCGGCGGTCTCCAGCCCGGCCAGCAGGACGAACGCGACCGACATCCGCTTGGGACGCCAAAAATCCCGCAGCAGCAGCCGGCTGACGTACGTCGCGCAGATGAGCGCGTTGAGCGCGATCTTGAGCGGGGAGCCCGCGAAGAAATCGTTCAGGTACATCATGATGAAGATGAACGCCGTTCCGGCCGCCGTTCGCGCGACGGCGCGCGGATCGTGCAAGTCCACTCGAATCCCCCCGTTCCGCTCCGATTCCGGCTGTCTTGTGGTTCCATTGTAGCCGCGGGAAGTGCCGGAAATCAATTCGGTTGAGGCCCGCGCCGCCGATTTCTATCTGCGGATATAGGGGCGCGGCGGCGAGATTCTACCCGGGGTTGGTCGCGGGATCAGGCCGTTTCGGGGTACGATGATAGCCGTTGAACAACGAAAACGAAGGAGGCGGCAGCAATGCAGCAGGAGCTTATCGTGATTCTGATCGTTTGTTTGGTGGGGTATCGGATTATACGGCGGGTGCGGAGCCAATTTCAATGGATCGAGCTGCGGCCGCGGAGACTCGGGTTCAGGATTGCCCTGTTCGCGGCGATCGGAGTATTGTTCATGGCGGAAGGCGGCATGAGCGCCGTCGGCATGGTATCCGATGCGCTCGGCATGCTGCTCGGCGCGGCGCTCGGCATCGTCGGCGCGTCCATGACCGCGTTCGAGCGCCGGGGCGGCGAGCTGCACTATCGCGGGAATGCGTGGATCGGCGGCGCGGTGACGGCGTTGTTCGTCGGCCGGCTGGTCTACCGGATCTATTTTGCGCTTGCGAACTCGACCGGAGGCGGCTGGAACAGCGCCGATTTCTTCGCTGCGGGAAGCTCGTGGACATCCGGGCTCGCGCTTATCATGTTCGCTTATTATGTCGTTTATTATGCGCTGCTCATGAGGCAGCGGGGACAAGCGGCGGTCCGCGCGAGGTAACGGCTCCATCGGATAAGGCAGCGGAACGTTTAGAAAGTTCCGAAGAACTGGTATGATGGAAGAAACTTACCGATGATGGAAGGCGGCCGATACCATGAACAATCTCACGAAAATGAAAATCCTGAAACCGGCGGCGGATGTCTATGAGGCATTCGTCGACCCGGCGAAAATCGGCGGGTTCTGGTTCACGTCCAGCACCGGGCGCTGGGAGGCCGGACGGACGGTCGGATTGCACTATGCCGAGTACAACGCGGAGCTGGAGATTCGCGTGCTGGAAGCCGAGCCGGGCCGCAAAATCGTTTTCCGCTGGGGCGGCGAAGACAATGTCGTGACCATGACGTTCCGCGAGATCGAGGCCGGGACGACGATCCTCGAAGTGAACGAAGAGGGCTTCCGCGAAGACGATCCGGCGCTGCTGGACAAGCTCGTGGGCAACAAAGAAGGCTGGGTGTACATGATGACCTGCTTGAAGGGGTACTTGGAGAGCGGGGTCACGCAGCTGCGGACGGGTTTGGTGCACGGTTGACCGGCTGAGGGGATGCGGGACAGGCGTCAGTCCGGATCCTAAACGAATCTTGGGCTAAAACGCCGCATGCGAGTCTATTCGCTTCATGCGGTTATTTGTTTGCGGCATTAAGTTTAGGGGCATCCTTGAGAATCGGCAGGACTTTCTATGCGGCGAAGGGCTTCGAGGCCGTCGATGAATTCGATGACGATTTCGAGGGTCATACGTTGCGGGCGGTACGTAGGGCAGTAAACGTACAGCATGATAGTTTCGGAGCGGACCGCCTGCGATAGGCGGTTCTTTTTCTATGCAATGACGAGACTGCCGATAGGGGGGAACCGGGGATTTTTTTCGTTTAAACCATCGCGTCTTCGGCGATAATGACAACCATCTTCGATAGAAAGAGTGACCCATCATGATTGGACCGGATGAAGCTTCGCATGCGGAAGAGACGTTGTCCGCCTCGCTCGAAGCGAACCTGAACCGCATAATGACCGCGCTGGGCGAGAGCTCGGACGTCAAGCAGCGCATGTTCAAGCTTCCTTTCGAGGACGGCACGGTACTCGGCGGTGCCATGCTGTATACCGAAGGCATGTCCGATATCCAGTCCACGATGAGCCGAATAATAGGCGGGCCGCTGCTTTCGAGTGCCGAGGATTTCAGTCCTTGCGCGTATTTGCAGCGGTTGAGAGAGAGCGTGCTGACGGATATCAACGCCGTCGAGACCGATCGATTGGACAGGCTCTTCAATTATTTGTTGTCCGGATTCGGCATCATCCTGCTGGACGGAGCGAACAGCGCGCTTGCGGTCGATACCATCGAGCTTCAGGCGCGGCCGGTCGAGGAGCCGAACGTGCAATCCGTCGTCAGAGGCCCACGGGAAGGGTTCACCGAGGTGTTGGATTGGAATACGGCGATGCTGCGCCGCCGGCTGAAGAGCACCAACCTGTGGATGGAGACCCGAACCATCGGCAGGGAAAGCCAGACCCGCGTCGTCGTCGCTTATATGAACGGGATCGTCACCGACTCCGTGCTGGCCGAAGTGCGCAGACGCCTGGATCTGATCGATATCGACGCCATACTGGAGAGCAACTACATCGAGCAGTTTATCCAGGAGGACCAATTCACGACGTTTCCGACCGTGTTCAACACGGAGCGTCCCGACGTCGTCGTGGCGAACCTGCTGGAGGGGAAGGTCGCCATCCTTGTCGACGGAACGCCCTTCGCGCTTGTCGTGCCGGCGTTATTCATTCAATTCTTCCAGTCCAGCGAAGATTATTATCAGCGGACGGATTTCGCTACGTTGATCCGCGCGCTGCGGGTCATCGCTTTCCTGCTGGCTACCTTGACCCCTTCGGTGTATATCGCGATTACGACGTTTCATCAGGAACTCATTCCGACGACGCTGCTCTATAACCTCGCCAGCCAGCGGGCAGGCGTTCCATTTCCCGCATTTCTCGAGGGACTCATCATGGAGGTGACCTTCGAGATCCTGCGCGAGGCCAGCGTGCGCATGCCGAAGACGATCGGCCAGTCGATCTCGATCGTGGGCACGCTCGTCATCGGCCAGGCAGCCGTGGAAGCGGGTCTCGTCACCGCCGGCATGGTCATCGTCGTCTCGATCACGGCGATCTCGAACTTCGTCATGCCTGCGTTCAACATGGGCATCTCGGCGCGCATCCTGCGTTTTCTCCTAATGGCGCTCGGCGCGTCGTTCGGCTTATTCGGCGTCTTCGTGGGCATGATCCTGCTCGTCGTGCATCTGTGCAGCCTGCAATCGTTCGGCGTTCCTTATCTGACCCCGTTCGCGCCCATCCGGTTGAACGATCAGAAGGACGCGCTCTTCCGGATGCCCATCCCATGGATGAGACTCCGGCCGTCGACGGCCAAAGGAGGCAACCGGGTCCGTCTGGGGCAGCGGAACGGGAACCGGCAGGGCGACCGATGAAGCGGAGCCTTTGGCATCCCCTTGTCCTTGTCGCCCTCTCGCTGCTGCTGCTCGGGATTCCGTCGGGCTGTTGGAGCAGGCATGAGCTGAACGAGCTGGCCCTCGTCGTCGGACTCGGCATCGACAAGTCGGACGGCGGATACCGGGTCTCCGCCCAAATCGTCAACCCGAGCCAAGTGTCCACGCGCAACGGGATGGCAGGCTCGCTGGCACCGGTAGTGACCTTCACGCAGCAGGGGAAGACGGTCCCCGAAGCGCTCCGCAAGATGACGATCCAGTCGTCGAAGCGGCTTTATTTCGCGCATCTGCGCATCTTGGTTTTCGGAGAGCGCCTTGCGCGCGACGGCATAGCCAAGCCGGTCGATTTCCTCTCGCGCGAGCCGGAAATGCGCAACGACTTTTACCTGGTGGTGGCCAGAGGCTCGACACCGGACGAAGTGCTCAAGACGTTCAGTCCGATGGATCCCATCCCGGCCAACAATCTCTATGAGAAGCTGTACAATTCGGATAACTTCTGGGCAGCCACGGATTTGATTACCCTGGACAAGCTGACCATTGATTTGACGACGCGGGGTAAGAGTCCTACGATGACCGGAATCGAGATCAAAGGGGACAAGGAAAGAGGAGAGAGGAGCATGTCCGTCCAAGGCATCGGACCCGATGCGATGCTGCAATACCGCGGCATGGCCGTGTTCGTGAGGGACAAGATGGTGGGCTGGCTGAGCGAGGACGGCACGAAGGCGCTGAACTACCTGCAAAATTCGATCCATCAGACGCTGGGCGTTCAGAAATGCGGGAAGAACGGAAGCTTATCGATCGCCGTCACGGACTCGAGCACCCGTATCAGCGTGCATCGCGATGGGGATAAGCCGAGCATCGACGCGTTCGTGCGATTGGAGGTCGATATCTCCGATCTGGAGTGCGACGAGGATCTTGGCGACAAGATGGTGATGGCCAAACTGCTTGCGGACAGCGGCGAGCAGCTGGAAGGACTGTTGAACGACGGGGTACGCGAAGCGAAGCGGCTCGGCGCGGACGTCTTCGGTTTCGGGCAGGAGGTTCATCGCCAGCAGCCGGGAATCTTTCATGGGATTCCGGATTGGAACGTCGCGTTCAAGGACCTTCGGGTGAACGTTCATCCCGACATCCATGTGCGCAAGATCGGCAACATCGATAAGTCGATAACCGGGCAGGTCAAGGAGTGAGCGGGGCGTGGGAGAAGCGATTGGACTATGCATGGCCTTCGTTGCCATTGCCGTGATGGAGGTTCGGAATTTCGCGACTTCCGGCAGCAAAGGAGATCGGAAGCGGAATATCGGCTTCTTCCTCGCGCTGCTCCTGCTGTCGTCGGGGCTGCTCATCGCGCTGGTGCTGCATGCGCGCATGCCGAATCCGTTAATTTGGATCGAGGCGGGCTTTCGCGCCATCGGGCTATCATGATCCTCGAGGAGGAGAAAGGGAAACCGCCATGAACAATCAGCAGGCTATCACCTACCGCGCGTTCACGATCATGACGTTCTTCTTCATGATCGGGACCTCCATTCTGATCGCCCCGGCAGGGTTGGCGCAGGCTGCCAAGCAGGATGCGTGGATGGCGGCCATCGTGGGGATCGGACTTAATGTTGCATTCGCCGGACTTTACGTCCTGCTTGCCGAACGCCATGCAGGCCAGTCGTTCGTCCGGATCGGCGAATCTCTGCTGGGCACATGGCCGGGCAGAATGCTGGGGTTCGTCTATGCGCTGTTCTGCTTTCTCCTGGCGAGTCTGATGGTGGGCGACATGGGGTTCTTCCTCACCTCGCAGATCCTGGTCGATACGCCGATGGAGATGCTGCAAATCATCTTCGTCTCCGCGATCGTCATCACGATCAGGCAGGGCATGAAGGGATTCTCGTACGCGGCGGAGATCTTCTTCCCGTGGGTGATCCTGCTGCTGTTCCTATTCGTCGTCTCTCAGCTGCCCGACATCAATATCGCGCATTTGAAGCCGTTCATGGAATACGGCCCGGGCCCGATCCTGCAGGGCGGCTTGTCGTTCTTCTCCTTCCAGGAGCTCGTCGTGCTGCTGATGATTTACCCGAACGTGAAGGCGGGCAAGGGCAGGGGGAGAGGCTTCCTGATCGGTACGTTCCTCGGCGGCCTGGTGCTGATCTTCACGACAGTGGGGAGCATCTGCATCCTGGACAGCCCCATGTCGGCGAATCTGCTCTATCCGGCGTACTCGATGGCCAAAAACATCAAGATCGGGCGGTTTCTGGAGCGGATCGAAGGCATTATGATCTTCATTTGGATCTGTTCGATTTTCATCAAGATTACGTTGACCTTCCATGCTTCGCTTGCCGGCTTCTCCGAGGCGCTGCGGATCGCCGATCAACGCGTGCTGCAGTGGCCGCTCGCCATCGGACTCGTCGTGCTGGCGCTTCTCTGCTACCCCAACGTGTATTTTGTCCGGCATTTTCTCGCGACCTCATGGCTGCCGCTTGCCTCGATTTTCATCGTGGCGATTCCGTTATTGTTCCTGCTCGTCTCCTTGATACGCGGGAAGAGCGCGAGCGGATGACAAGCGGCTGCAGGACAAACGACATCAAGCAATGATTCCGATTCCATCGAGATCGGCAGCTAAACGGCAATGAACGAGGAAGGGCAGTCCCGCGAGGGGCTGCCCTTTTTTTGGCGCCATGTGTTTCGTTCAAAAGGAGGCCGCGAATGCAGCTGAAAAGGAATTGGTTGACAGCATAGGAGTAACGGTATTATAGTATGTTACAAGACTAACATACTGATAGGGTGAGGCGCATGAAGGCGAGCTTTGACGAAAGCCAGCCCATTTTTCCGCAAATCGCGGAGATGATCGAGAACGACATTTTGAACGGCACCTACCGCGAGAACGATCAGATCATTTCGGTTGCGCAATTTGCGGGGACCTTTCAGATCAATCCGGCCACGGCCGTGAAAGGGATCGCGCTGCTGGTGAACGAAGGCATTTTATACAAGAAGAGGGGGCTTGGCATGTACGTGGCCGAAGGCGCGAAGAACGCGATTATGGGCAAGCGGCGGGCACGGTTCTACGACGAGCTGGTGCTGAAGCTGCTCGATGAAGCCGAGAAGCTCGAGATGACGACCGAGGACGTTATAGAAATGATTAGACAAAAGAACGGGAGCTGATGACGATGAACGCCATTCTGGCATGCGCGAACTTGACGAAAAGCTACGGCCGCAACGATGCCGTCCGGGATCTCGATTTGAATCTGGGGGAGCACACCATTTACGGATTGCTGGGCCGCAACGGCGCGGGGAAAACGACGCTGCTCAACATGATTACCGGCGCCGTGTTTCCGACGGGCGGCGAGATCGAGGTCTCCGGCGTGCGGCTGAAGCGGGGCGAGACGCCGCGGGGGATCTGTTACGTCCGGGAGAAGAACCTGTTCTTCGGAGGAGCCAGAGTGCAGGAAATCCTGCAGTTGGCTTCCGCTTTCCACGAGAACTGGGATTGGGAATTCGCCCGCGGGCTGCTCAAGACCTTCAAGCTCGATCCGAACAAGAAGATCCGCCAGCTCTCCAGAGGCATGGAGTCGCTGGTCGGCAATATTATCGGCTTGGCGAGCCGCGCGCCGATTACCATCTACGACGAGCCGGTGCTCGGGCTCGACGTGCTGATGCGGGAAAGGTTCTACCGCATCCTGGTGGAGGATTACGCGAACCATCCGCGGACGATCCTGCTGTCCACCCACTTGATCGATGAAATCGCGATGGTCGTGGAGCGGGTATATATCATGGAGGCCGGGTCGATGCTGTTCGCGGACGAGGTGGATAACATTCGCAGCCGGACGTTCCTGCTCACCGGCAGCCGCGAAGCGATGGGGAGCTATACCGCGGGCAGGCAAGTGCTGTACACGGAGCCATTCGGCCAACACGCGTTGTCTGCGGTCTACGGCACCTATACCGAAGAGGAGAAGCAGCAGGCGGGCAAGCGCGGCATCGCGATCGAAGGGCTGCCGCTGCAGAAGTTTTTCTCGTATTTAATCGAAGGGGGTCAACGCATTGAATAAGACGACCGTGCTCATGCGGGCTTCGTTCCTGCAGCTTAGGCTATATCTATGGATCATTCTCGGCCTCGTGGCCGTCAGCGCGCTCACGAATTTCATCGTCAGCCTGTCGATAGGCGCGAGCGAGAACACGCAAGTGTCGGCGGCGAACATGCTCACGCTGTTCCTGTTGTTCGCGGGCAGCGTCCTTCCCGCGAGCTTCTTCAAGCGGATGATCAATCTCGGCGCGACCCGCAAGGAATATTTTATCGGCGTTTCGTTGATTTACGCGGCATGGGCGGCTTTGTTCGCGATCCTCAACATCGTCTGGCTCGAGCTGGAAGTGGGGGTGATCCGGCACTACGAGGCGACATTCAATATTCTTGAAATTTTCCATTGGAACCAATTCGGCATCGCGGGCATGTTCGTCTACCAATTCGGCGCGTACATGCTGATCCTGACGCTGCTGAATCTGCTGTTCTCCGGCTTGAGGCATGTCGTAGGCTGGGCCATCTGGGTTCTGTTCGTCGCGGCGATTCCGGTCCTGACCTCGATCGCATCGCTCCGGGCGCATTTGGCGGACGGCCTGAGGGAGCTCCTCTTCAACGATTCGCTGCTTCAGGGCTTCGGGCTTACGTTCGTGACCGCCTGCGTGCTTCTCGCCGCCAGCTGGTGGTTTACGGCAAGGCGCACGCTGGCTTAATGCCGACGACGTAGGGAGATTGCCTTGAGCGCTGTTGTCTCGAGCAAAACTGGACTGTCCTAAATATGCCCCATCTGTTACAATGACTGGGAAAATCAACCCAGGGAGCGTGAGAATGTGACGGGCGCGCAAGCGATGAAATGGCTGACAGGGGTATTCGAACTTATATTGGCGATTCCGATCATCGGCGGCTTGATTATCGTATCGAGCAGCTACAGCGTACTTGGCATCATGCTGCTGCTCCATATCTTGACGCTGGTGCTGTCCGTGATGAACAAGGAGTCGAAGTACGGATCGATCATGGGCATCATTACCTCGGTGCTGGGCTGGATCCCGTTCATCGGCTGGTTCCTGCACTTGGTCTCCGCGATCCTGCTCATGGTCTCGGCGGCGCAGCGGAGCAGAGAACAGTAGGAACGGCCGAAGCGCCGCGATTCATTCGCGCAGGCGAGTAAGCCATCGCCGATTCGTTGCCGGGAAAGCACGAGAACCTCCGTCCGATAGGGACGGAGGTTTTTCGTTTGAGAGCCGGCTGCTCCGGGTCTTGACGCGCACGCCGCAAAACAGTAAAAAAAGCACTCCCTTTTATCTCCAATAATGGTACGATGGGGAGGAGAGGCGAAGGAGGATGCCGATGGCAATCGAGCATAAAGTCTTGGCGAGATGCGCCGCATACTCCGCGATCGCCGGCGTTTGCGGCTATGTGCTTGAAAGGGCTTACGACAATCGCGAAACGCAGAAAGCCATCGACGAGATCGAGCGCAGCGACATGGCAAACCTCGTGCAGTACTTCCCGGAGACCTTTCGGTTCTATTGGATCACGAACGCGCTGTGGCTGGATCTGGCGCTGATTGCAGGCTTCTCTTTCGCGGTATCCGCCGCCATGCTTGGGCTTGCCGGCAAGCGCAAGTCCGCGCAGGACGCGCGTCGGAAGAGACGGAGGCCTGGCTGAACAGGAGGTGACGAGCGTTGCGAAGCGAACGCGAAATGATGGATTTGATACTCGGCGTCGCGCGGGAAGACGGTCGGATCCGGGCCGCGTACATGAACGGCTCGCGAACGAATCCGAACGCGCCGCGCGATCTTTTCCAGGATTACGACGTCGTGTACGTGGTGACGGAGACGGCGTCCTTCCTGCGGGACGACGACTGGCTCGCGGTCTTCGGGGAGCGCATCATGATCCAGATGCCGGATAAGCTGGATCTGGATCTGGGCCTGCCCGTGGAGGTGGACCGTTCATACGGGTATTTGATGCTGTTCGCGGACGGCAATCGGATCGATCTGACGATTCAGATCGCGGAAGAGACGCTGGCAACCTACGGGGAGGATAAGCTGACGGTTCCGCTGCTGGACAAGGACGGGCTGTTGCCGGCCATCCCGGCTCCGACGGAGGCGGACTATTTCGTCCGCAAGCCGACGGAAGCGCAATTCGACTTCTGCGCCAACGAATTCTGGTGGTGCCTGCAAAACGTGGCCAAGGGCATTTGGCGGGACGAGCTCCCGTATGCCAGGCAAATGTTCGAGCTGACGTCGCGCAAATCGTTGGAAGAGATGATCGTCTGGTGGATCGGCACGCGGCACGGGTACCGGGTATCCGCGGGCAAGATGGGCAAATACTTCAAGCGTTATTTGCCGCCGGATGTCTGGAAGCAGTATGAAGGAACCTTCGCGGACGGTTGTCACGAGCATTTCTGGCAGGCGATCTTCACGGCGTGCGCCTTGTTCCGCGGATTGGCCGTTGACGTTGCGGCAAGCTGTTCGTTCGCCTATCCTCATCGTGACGACGCCAACATGACCGCTTATCTCGAACGCGTCAGAAACCTGCCTCATGATGCGACGGAAATCTATTAATCTCAAAATTCGGAGGGATCGTATGCTGCAGCGTAAATTAGGCAACACGGAGGTTCGCATTCCGGCAATCGGACAAGGGACGTGGAAGTTCGGCGAAGAGGAACGGAACGCGAAGCAGGAGATCGAGGCGCTGCTGTTCGGCATCGAGCGCGGGCTGACGCTCATCGACACGGCGGAGGATTACGCCGCCGGCGGTTCCGAACGGGTCGTCGGCCAGGCGATCGCGGGCATTCGGGACGATGTGTTCCTCGTCACGAAGGTGGCGGCGCGCAATTGTTCGTACCAAGGCGTTCTGGATGCGGCGGAAGCCAGCCTGGAACGATTGAAAACCGGCTATATCGACTTGTATCTGCAGCACTGGCCGAGCGAACAGCACGAGGTATCGGAAACGATGGCCGGCATGGCCGAATTGGTCAAGCGCGGGATGATCAAGCATGTCGGCGTGAGCAATTTCTCGATCGCCCTCTTGCAGGAAGCGCAGCGCTGCCTGGGCGATATTCCGCTCGTCTGCAACCAAGTGCCCTATCATTTGAACGATCGGAGCATCGAGCGCGACAGCATGCCTTACTGCGGGGAAGCCGGCATCACCGTCATGGGGTACTCGCCTTTCGGCTATGCGCCGCATGTCTTCGGCGGAGTGGGGTTTCCCGAGGCCGGATCGGAGCAGCGGCAAGTCTTGGACGCCATCGGCGTCAAATACGGCAAAACCGCCTTCCAGGTCGCGCTGAACTGGGTGCTGCGGCAGGACAATCTCGTCACGATCCCGAAAGCCGCCAGCCGGGCGCATATCGAGGACAACGTCGAGTCCCTGGGGTGGGAGCTGGACGGCGACGATATGGCGCGGATCGAGGCGAACTTCCCGGTCGATCGGACAAGTCCGGGCGAGTAGCCGCGGTTGAAACCCGGATGCGGCATGCGTGATACGGAGACCGGTTCCGCAGTATGCGGCTAGGCAAGTTACTACACGGGAAAAGGGATTCAAACGGGGCGTGCAAGCCCGACGGTTTGAATCCCTTTATTTTGGAAAAGAAAGATTTGCGCAGAGACTTATTTCCGGTATAATAAGAATATATGTTCGTATTTTTTTGGGGGGGTCGCATAATAATGAATGAACGGGATATCATCCGGCTCGCCGCCGGGGACGAGTGGGCCATGAAGGTTTTGCGCGCCGCGGGGCAGCTCGCTTTGCCCGACTGGTGGGTGTGCGCGGGCTTTGTCCGTTCCATGATATGGGACCATCTTCACGGCTTCGCGGAACGGACGCCGCTGGCCGACGTGGACGTCGTCTACTACGATGCCGGCTGTGTGGACGAGGACGCGGAGAAGGAATTGGAGCGTCGGCTGAGCGGCTTGATGCCCGGCGTACCCTGGTCCGTGAAAAACCAGGCGAGGATGCATATCGTGAACGGCAATCCGCCCTATGCGTCATCCGTCGACGCGATCTCCAAATTTCCGGAAACGGCGACCGCGCTCGGCTTATCCTTGGGCGCCGCCGACGAGGTGATCCTCACGGCGCCTTGCGGGATCGGGGATGTCGTGAGCATGACGGTTCGGCCGACGCCGCTCTTCGGCGCTCGGCCGGAGCTTGCCGCTTATTACGAGGCGCGGGTCGCGAAGAAGAATTGGCAGGCCATCTGGCAGAAGGTACGGACGCAGCCGACCCTATAGCGATTAAGGCCGGCAGCCGCATCCGCCCTGGATACTGCCGATCCTGCCCGTAATGCGGAACAGCTGATGGTGCAGGACGTTGTCGCCGATTTGGGGCGTCATCGGTTCGGCGCTGAGCCCGCTGACGTTCAGCACGACGTTCCGGTTGGCGGTCGCTTTCGAGATGCGAACCTCGTATTTGAACTCGATGCCGGTTACGTCGGCATAGACGAAGTCGGCCGTGCCCGGAGCCAGCGAGATGAAACAACGCGTCGAATTGCAGGGCAGCAGCTTCAAGGCCACGGGCAGTCCCCGCGACCAATCGAACACTTGAACCGTCATTCGCCGCGCCACCGTGGCGCCGAGGTTGGCAAGATCGACCAGCGCGAAGGCCGTGCACGGATTGCGCCTGAGAATTCCCGTCGAGAATACGGTGCGCCGGCTGATCGCGCGCGGTCTGAACCGGCGGTTGATTTTCTTCCTCTTGCAGCTTTTCGTCGCCGCGGCACGGCTCGCGGAGATCGTTCGCGTACGCGGCGCCTTGCCGCCGAAAGCCCGCTTGCCGCCACTGGACGGCTTGCTTGCCAATGATTTGATCGCCATCGACATCCCTTCCCCTGCTTTCCTCTTCATAGTAGAATGTTGACGCGCCTGTAGTACTAATAGATGCAGGTAGAGTCGAATGTGCTAGGGCAGCCGCCGATAGCAATAGTTTCCTAGATTCGAAGCTTGCGGCGGAGCATGTCATTCGACCCGGCGCGACGAATAAACGGTTGCGTTTTCAGCAAGTATCATCAAGATTTTGCCGTCGTGGCCGCGCTACAATAAGATCAGTCCAAGGGAGGTGCCGAGCATGCCGACGAAAGAGGACTACTTGGAGCGGATTCAAGCGACGATCGATCATATCGAGGCGCATTTGGCCGAGGAGCTTTCATTGTCGCGGCTTGCGGCTGCCGCGATGTTCTCGGAGTTCCATTTCCACCGCGTCTTTCAAGTCATGGCAGGCGAAACGGTGATGGAATACGTGCGCAAGCGGCGATTGGCGCGCGCTGCATTCCAAGTCGCCCATGCGGATGAACGGCTGCTCGACATTGCGCTGGAATGCGGATTTCAGAATCACGAGACGTTCACGCGCGCATTCAAGCGCATGTTCGGCATGGCGCCGGCGGACTATCGCAAGCGGGGGATTCAGCCCCCCGAGTACGGCAAGCTGAACGTGCTGCAGCGCAAGTACAATCCTTATTTGGGAGGCATTCAAATGGATTATCGAATCGCGAGGAAACCGGCATTCAAAGTGATCGGCTACGAGCTTCAAACGACGAACAACGGAGAGAATCTGAAGGAAATCCCGGCTTTCTGGCAGGAATACCTGAAGAACGGCTGGGAGAAGAACATCCCGAACCGCGTCCATGCGGACAGCCCGGTCGAGCTTGGCATCTGCCATGGCTTCGACATGGACGCCGGCACGTTCCTGTACCTGATCGGCATGGAGGCAACGGACTTCGACAATGTACCGGACGGCCTGATCTGCAGAGAGTTCGGCGAAGCGGAATATGCGGTGTTCTCGACGCCGAAGGTACCGGAGGAGCAGTTCTCGCCTTCGATCCAAAGCACCTGGCAGGCGATCTTCGGCGAATGGTTCCCGCACTCCGGTTACGAGCATGCGGGCAAGCCCGAGTTCGAGCTTTACGACGAGCGCTGCGGCCCGGGCAACGAGCTGTGGCAGATGGACATCTACGTGCCGGTCAAACGCAAGAGCGAGTAGGCTGCAGGTTTACGGCGGCACGCCAAAAAGGATGCGGCCCCTAATCGGGGCGGCATCCTTTTTGGTTTTCGTGCCGGAAGCGGCCGGTCGCGATCATGGCAACTCGCCGCAGCCGGAAGCTCCGGGCAGTGACCGCGCGCTGCCGTCGCAGTGCGGTTTCCGCGCGCTCCCGCGCGGTTGCGGTTCGAACTGCTAGCGACGGCGAATCTCGAAAAACTCGCAAGCCTCCCGGTCGTGGTACGCAACGTCGCTGACGCTGGATTGGCTGACGACGATCGCCTCGTCGAATCGGATGATGATGCCGCCGGTGTCGATGATATGGTCGTCTTTATAGACGCGCAGCTTGAACTGGCGCTCCATGGCCTCCGTGAAATCCTCGTCCGTCACTAAACGGCGGTATATGGACATGCCGCTCCTCCTCCTCCTCCCATGAAAGCCAAGCCGTCGTTACAGCTTGCGTTCAAAATGTTCGTTCATCTCGCCGTCCGTTGCCGCGGGCTCGCCGCCGGACAAGCGGAAATCATGGCTGTGCAGCAGCTCGAAATCCCCGAAATCGACCTGCTTGTAAAACTCGTAGCAGGGGAACCCTTCATGCGTGCCTCTAATATCCACGATGCCGTCGTTGCCGTTCACGGTGACGTGCAGCTCGTAGCGGATGGCAGGCTCGTCCGGAAGCAGCGGGTTAACGACGCGCGCGCTCATCACGAAATCGACGGACATCGCCTCCCAGCTCTCGCCGGAGACCGTAATGCCGTCCGTCGGCGCCTTGCCTTGTTCGATGCGGCTGATGCCGCCCGGTCCGGTCCGCTTCAACCGGGTCGTTCCGGTATCCGCGAACGCGAGCAGCTTGCGCCGCTCGAAATCGACGACGACCTCCTGCTCGATGCGGGAGCGTCCCGAATGACCGGCGTGCGGCGTGAACGCCCGCGCATCGCCGGCCAGCTCGCGGGTGGCGCCGCTCTCGGGATCCCGTACGGCGGGCAGCCATTGCAAGCCGCCGATAAAGACGCTTGCGCGGATTTTGACAATCGTTACCATCGAGAAGATATCCCCTTTATGACGCGATGGGTTTAGTTTACCATACGGGTCCGGGGCCGCGCTTCCCGCTTGCGGACGTTTCACATAATTTCCCGCTGACCGTGACATATTACAAGCATGGACAAAGCTGGGAAAGTGGTGGAGATAGTGATAAAACGTCGAGAGTGGATTCTTATATTGGCGGCGCTGGTCATTGCGTCGGGCTTTGCTTTCTTGAAGCCGGCGGAGGCCTCGCCGGGCGGCGGGCCGTTTCATTTCGGCTTCAAGAAAAGCGTCGGCGGCGCTCTTCCTTCGATCAAGGAAGAGGGCTTCCAGAGCATCCTGCAGCAGCACGGGGCGATTTTCCTCGGGGATACGACGCAGCGCGAGCTCTATTTGACGTTCGACAACGGTTACGAGAACGGCTATACGCCGGGGATTCTGGACGTGTTGAAGGCGAAGGGCGTGCCCGCGATATTCTTCGTGACGGGGCATTACGTAAAGGACAAGCCGGAGCTCGTCAAACGAATGGCCGCGGAAGGCCATCTGATCGGCAACCATTCGTGGAGCCATCCCGACATGAGCGTGATCACCAGCAGCCAGATCGGCACCGAGCTGGCGAAGGTGAAAACCGCGGTCGCCGAGCTGACCGGACAGCAGGACATGACGTTCCTGCGTCCGCCGCGCGGCATCTTCAACGACCGGGTGCTTGCGGTCAGCAAGGCGCAGGGCTACACGAGCGTGTTTTGGTCCGTCGCCTACCGGGACTGGGAGCCAAGCGCCCAGCGCGGCTGGAAGTACGCCTACGACAACGTGATGGCGCAGCTCCATCCCGGCGCGGTGATTTTGCTGCATGCCGTCTCCAAGGACAACGCCGACGCGCTCGGCCGCATCATTGACGCCGCGCGCGAGAAAGGGTACACGTTCAAGCCGCTGAACGAGCTGGAGAGCAAGACGTATTAGCGCAGCGGAGAACAGAGAAACGAAAAAAGCCTTGTCCCCTGAGAGGGGACAAGGCTTTTTGGCCGGACGGCATTTCTTTGCCGGAAGACCGAGGGCGCTTGCTCAGAACCACATGAACATCGAGCGGAACAACCCGCGTTTGCGCGACGAGGCGGATGCCTGGGCTTTGGAGTCCGCCGCTTTCAGCCGCAGGTCGTCGACCGCGGGCAGCGGCTCGCGCGCGTGCTCCATGGAGGAGGCGAGCTGCTCGATCATTCGGCGCAGTTCTTCCAGCTCCTCGCGGTGCTGGCGGATTTGCGCGGTGACGACCTCGTCGGCCTTCTGGTCCAGGCGGCGTTCGACCTGCAGGATGCGGGTCAGCATGTCGTTCCCCGCGGTCTCGAGCAGCGCGGAGCTTGCCGCCGTCTCGAGGAAGGCGTCGAGCAGCCGCGGCTGCAGCGCCGGTTCGGGCGCGGGCAGCTGAATCTGCTCCATCGTTTCTCCCCTTTCAATGGCGGACTTGATGTAGCCGAGCAATTCCATATCGCGATCGTTGAACGTATAATGACCGAACCGGTCTTTACGAAAAACAGTAGGGTAGTGGGAGGCCCAGCGTTTAACCGTCGTTTGACTGACGTTCAGCGAAATAGCAGCGTCCTTGCTCTTCACAAGATCCATTCCTTATCACTCCGCTTTCGTTGGATTGATAAAGGGTATTCGAGACGCCGCGTCCGCCTCCCTGCACGGGCGACAAAGGTAGTGCCTATTCGCTAAACAAAGTGGTTTTGCGCGAAGGCTCGGCAGTTGTCGATGGCGGCGGAGAAGAAAACGAAAAAGCAGCAGGCGCCATGGGCCTGCTGCCTGATCGCTATTCTTTAGGGCTGGGCGTCTTCGGACGAGGCGGTTGCATTCGCGTCGCCCGAACCGGCGGCGGTCTCGGCGCCCTGGTCCGCTTCGGCATCGGCGCGCGAGGTCGATGCGGATCCGGCGCTCAGCGCGTTAAGGTCGATGAACGGGGTCGCGCCGCCCGTGACGCTCGGCAGCTTGCCGTCCCATTTCTCCACGGCCTGCTCCTGCACCTCGAGCTGCTTGAGCTGGATCAGGTCCGGCGTGACTTCCTGCTTCTTCAGCTTGAGCGATTCCGCGTCCGCCTGCGCCTGCGCGATCTTCTGCTGCGCTTCGATCTGCACGCGCTTGAGGTCGTTCTCGGCCTTGAGCGCCTGCTGCTGGGCGACCTGCTTCGCTTCGATGGACTGGTTGAACGCATCGGAGAATTTGAAATTGACGATATTAATGTCGTTCACGACGAGATCGTACCGGGCCAGCCGCTGCGTAAGGGCTTCCCGTATCTCCCCCGCGACGATGTCCCGCTTGGCGATCAGGTCCTCAGCCGGATAACGGGCCGTGACTTCCTTGACGATCTCTTGGATCGCCGGGTTGACGATCACGCTGTCGAAGGCGCCGCCGATATTGTTCATCAGCTTGTAGGCGGACGTCTTGTCGACGGAATAGTTGACGGCCACGTGCGTCGAGACCGGCTGCAAATCCTTGGACGATGCGGACGTGTCGGTCTCCGCTTTGGTTACCTGCACGTTCACTTGGATAATCGTCTGCACGAACGGAATTTTGAGATGAATGCCGGGCAACAAGGTATTGTCGTTGAGCTTGCCGAACGTTTTGTACAGGCCGACGTTGCCGTACTGGACGGTCGCGTAGGAATTGAACGCGACGATCAGCCCGGCGACGACGAGGACGGCGGTCCAGATAAGCGTTTTCAGAGGAAATCCTGGTTTTCTTACACTCGGTTCCACGACGTGCATCGATACCCCTCCCATGTATGAGACAAGCCGCGCCGCGCTAAGGCGCGCCTAAGAAGATGATACGCAGGCGGGAGGCGAAAGTGGCAACAATTTTTGGTAAAATGAAGGACATGCGACGGAGGTGGGAACATAGATGGAGCATACGGCGGAAGAAATCGCGGCATGGATGCTGGAGGAGCTGAAATCGGCGGGAAAGCTGTATCAGGATCAGGCGGTTGCGCATATTCAGGCGCATTACGGGGAGTCATACGTCTATACCAACGAGAACGGCAACGTCTCGATCGATAAAGAAGTGAAGAAAAGATTCAAAAAGCTGCATGGCGGGCGCGCGGCTTGGGAGCGGGACGGCTTTTTCTGGGCCTGGGTCTAACGGATTCGCCCGGCGCGAAGCATGCTTGAGGCGCAGCCGCAACCAGTTCCGTGCAAAGCCATGAATCGTGCGTATCATCAGCCTCGGATGCGCTCGATACCGAACAACGTTGCCCAGCCGCGCCTCGCGCACGAGAATGCGCGAGGTGCCGAGCATCCGGGCTTGCCGCCGGAGTCAGACGTCGTAATCGATGCGGCCGTCCGCCCAGATGACGAGCTTGCGGGCGGCCGGGTCGTGCTCGACCTCCCCGTGCGTGGAGAAGTACCAGGTTTTGCGGTTCGTGGCGCCTTCGGGCACGAAGAAGATATTCAGCTCGTCGCGATGGCCGCAGACGGCTTCGGCGACGGCCGCGTCAAGCACGTCGATGCTGATCTTCCAGCCTTCGCGGCTTGTTGCCGGTTCGATGACGAACGGCGTCCCGTGCTTCTTGGAATCCAGGAACAGCCTGCCGCCGACGGTGTGGCGGATGTATAGATGGTCCATGTTTTACCCCTCCTTGACAACTTAACTATAGCACAATATGATACTTACATAAAGTAAGTTAATGAGCGTTTCGTTCGTAAAATTCTAGCAACCCGAGGAGTGTGTCATTATGATCAAGTTATATCCGGCGGCTTCCCGCGTGTCCGGCGACCACGGCTGGCTCCAATATAATTTTAGTTTCTCGTTCGCGGATTATTACGATCCGGACAACGTGAATTTCGGCCCGCTGCGCGTGTTCAACGAAGATTATATCCAACCTTCCCGCGGCTTCGGCACGCATCCGCATCGCGATATGGAGATCGTCACGGTCGTCTTGAGCGGGGAAGTGAAGCACGAGGATAACACGGGGGGATCCGGCGTGATCCGTCCCGGCGAAGTGCAGCGGATGTCGGCGGGCTCGGGCATCCTGCACTCGGAAGTGAATTCGTCCGAGACGGAAGTCGCCAACCTGCTGCAGATGTGGTTTCTTCCGGAGCGGAAGGGGCTTGCGCCGTCTTACGAGCAGAAGACGTACGATCGCGAGGGGATGAAGAACGCGCTCGTTCCGATCGTATCGCAATCGATTCAGGGCGAGTCGGTCGTAAGTATCCACCAGGACATGACGATATACTTGTCGGAGCCGGAGGCAGGCGCTACGGTCTCGTTCGAAGGGGACGCGGCCCGCAAAATCTTCTTCTTCGTCATGAACGGCGAAGTGACGCTGAACGGCGAACATATCCTCGGCAAAAGCGACTCCGCCCGGATCACGGACCTGTCGAAGCTGGACGTCCATTCATCGCGGGGCGCGCAATTCATGCTGATCGATCTGCCTTGACCGACATCCGTGCGGCCGCGCTGAATAAGCCGTCTTCCTCCCGTCAACACTGAGGCGTAGCAGGATCAATCGCACGCGAGGAGGAAACGCGGATGGAGTTCAAGCCGGCCCAATTGGACCGCATGGCCTTGGCGCAGCTGCAGCAATTCGAGCACGAGCTGCGCGAGCGGACCTCGGCGGAGATCGTTATCGTCGCCTACCAAGCTTCCGGGGATGCGTCGCAAGGCGCGCATTCGAACGGGGAGCGGGAGCAATAACCGCAGGATTCAAATGAAAGAAAAGGCGCGAACCGTAACAAGTTCGTGCCTTTTTGCTTGCCGCGGGTGCAGGATTCGCCGATTGCCGGGGCGAAGGGAGTAGGCGAGGTTGGCCAGGGTAAAGGAGCAAACGGGTATGCGGTTAAGAAAAACAATGCTGGCGCTCGCGTGCGCGGTCGTATTCGCCTGCATGCTGGCAGGCTGCGGCAAAAGCGAGACGCCGTTGACGTACGCGGACAAGGTCGACTCCACGGACCTGAGCGCCGAGCACGGCCAAGTCGCGCTTGGGGTCGGCGAAGAGGAGCTCGTCAAGCAGCTGGGCAAGCCGATCCGGACGCTCAACGACGGCGGGCGCAGCTTTCTGTTCATGTACGAGGAGTATCAATACACGTCGGTGGACAATACGGTCGTCGGCTACTCCCTTGGGCCCAAGTCCGCGACGGCCAAAGGCTTGAAGCTGGGCGCGGCCAAGGCGGACGTGGTGAAGGGCTACGGTGAAGGCTACTACGAGCGGGGCGGCGAAGGACCGTCGGCGACCATCGGTTATATCGACAAGACCAAGCGGCTCGCGCTGGAGTTCGAGCTGAAGGACGGCATCGTGAAGGCGATCAGCCTTACGTCGTTAAGCATGTACGAGTAGCGCGCGGAGAACAAGAGGGCACGAGGACCTTCGTCTCTCGCCTTAGCCGGACGAAATCGTGCCGCGTTAACAAATAAGCGAACCGCAAAGCAAAAAAAAGGGGCAATCCACCGCGAGTCATCGCCGGAGGGATTGCCCCTTTCCCGTTCAAATCAAGTTCAAATCAAATCCACGTACAGCGGGCCGAACGTTTCTTCCTTGCCGCCGGCCGACAGCTTCATCTCCAGCGCGTCGCCGTCCGCCAGCGGACCGACGCCCGCGGGCGTGCCGGTGTAGATCACGTCCCCGGCGCCGAGTCCCATGCGCGTGCCGATGAAGTCGATCAACTGCTGCAGGGAGAAGATCATGTCCCGGGGCGAACCGCTTTGCGCGAGTTCCTCGTTCTTAACGAGGCTGAAGGTTAATGCCCCGAATGCTTCCTCGCTTTCGAAAGGCCGGAACGGACCCAGCACGGCCGAACCGATGAAGCCCTTGGCCAGCAGCCACGGGTGGCGCTTTTCTTTCAACTGCGACTGCACGTCGCGCGCGGTCAGGTCGATGCCGAGCGCGACGCCGTCGACCAGCTCGCTTACGGTCATGCCCGGTTTGTAGCTCGTCCCGATGCGGACGACAAGCTCCAGTTCGTAGTGAATTTCCCCGATATCGCCGGGCAAGGCAAGCTTGCCGCTCGCCGGATGCAGCGCGTGCGTCGGTTTCGAGAAGATCATCGGCTCCTCCGGCACGTCGTTGCCAAGCTCCTTCGCGTGCAGCGCGTAATTGCGCCCGACGCAATAGATGTTGCGGATATCTTCCGTCATTCTCGATTTCTCCTTTGCCTGTTTCATTTTGAGCGAATTTGACCCTGACGGGAGCGGCGAATCGCTTGATAAAGCTGCGTTATCGGCGCCGCGGAAGGCCAAAGGCCGATTCTTCCATCATTCCCTAATCATAGCACGTCAGGGGGACAAACTTCATATTTTGGCTGTCATCACCTTAAAAAAGCAAACCTCAGTCCTTGATTTCGCGCATTGTTGAAAAGGGGTTGGTACATGATAATAAGCGTATATTAACCCAAGGGGGATTCAAAGATGGTTAAAAAATCTACGAAAACGGCCGCATTTGCACTGACCGCGGCAGGTCTGCTCATGGGCGCGACGGCTTGCGGCAGCAACAATGCCAATAATACGTCCGACAATGCGAATACGGGCAACACGGGCACGAACGCAGGCGGCAACGCGGCGGCGGGCGGCGACAAGAACGTAACGATTACGTTCCAAAACATTTATCCGGATCCGGCGACGCCTTCCTACAAAATGCTTCATTCGATCGTCGACCAGTACCAAAAGGATCACCCGAACGTGAAGATCGAGCTCGACTCTCTCAATACGGACCAACAGAAGCTGAAGCTGAAAACGCAAGCGGCTTCCAAAGAAGTGCCGGACATCACGATCGTGAACCCGGCCGCGCAAATGAAGCCGTTCGTCGACGCCAAGCTGTTCGCGCCGCTGAACGACATGCTGGACCAGAACGGCCTGAAAGACACGTTCCAAAAAGGCCTGCTCGACTATTACAGCTTCGACAACAACATTTACGCGCTGCCTGACGGCAACAACATCGAAGTCGTGTACTACAACAAAGACATGTTCGCGCAAGCCGGCATCACGGCAACGCCTACGACGTACGAAGAGTTCTTGGACGACGTGAAGAAAATCAAAGCCAAAGGCATGACGCCGATCGCGATCGGCGAGAAGGATTCTTGGACGGGCTCGTTCTTGTTCATGAACATCCTGCTCCGCACGAACGGCGGCCCGGGCTTCCTGCAAGACGTGCTGGACGGCAAGAAAACGTTCAAAGACGCTGCATTCACGGACGCCGTGTCCGCCATGCAGGATCTGATCCAAGCCAAAGCCTTCGAAGAAGGCGCAACGTCCATCGACTACAACACGGGCGGCAACCTCTTCAAAACCGGCAAAGCGGCCATGATGATCATGGGTACGTGGGAAACCGGCGCCATCGACTCTTCGACGGTCGGTCCTAAAGTCGGCGTCTTCAAATTCCCGACGGTCAAAGGCAAAGGCGATCCGGACCAATTCATGCTCGCGCCGGGCTCCGCGTTCGCGGTATCGGCCAACAGCAAGCACCTGCAAGAAACGAAGGATTTCCTGAACTACTTCATGACGGAAATGCCGAAGAAACAATTCGAGCTGAAAAACGCGGTCGGCAGCGGCCAAATCATCACCGGTGACTTCAAAGCGGCGGGCTACTCGCAGCTGGCCCAAGACGTACTGGCCTTGTTCCAAAACGTCAAAGGCGGCGACCTCGCGTTCGACAACACGATGAAACCGGCCATCGCGCAGGCTCACCTGAGCAGCATCCAAAACATGTTCGTGCAAAAGGTCGATCCGGCAGCTGTAGCGGCCGAGCACCAATCGGCATTCGACTCGAACAAATAAGCATCGCGTTCCATCCATGAGCCTTGGTGAGGGGCGGCGTCGCTCCGGCGTCTCCGCCCCGCCCGGCTTTCTACGAAGCAAGCTTGCCGTATCGCACTCAGGCAGACGAAACTTCGCAATTCCGCTATGAATCAGGAGGCAACCCCAGTGAATGTTTTAAAAGTCCCGGCCCGTACAATCGCCGTATTCGTCCTGCCGTGTCTAATCATCTACATCGGTCTCGTGTTCGTTCCGATCCTCGTATCCATCTACGACAGCTTGCTGGATTGGGACAGCATCAATAAGGCGAAATTCATCGGGTTGGACAACTTTAAAACGATGTTCGCCCACGACGCGAATTTCTGGCCGGCTGTCCGCCACACCTTGATGTATGCAGTCTTCTCCATGCTCGAGATTCCGATTTGTTTGTTCGTGGCGGCGCTGATGAACCGCTACGTGAAGAAAGCGAACACGCTCGTCTCGATTTATTTCGTGCCTGTCATCCTTTCCACCGTCATCATCGGCCAACTGTGGAAAACGATCTACAACCCGGCCGACATGGGCGGCATGCTGAACGGCATCCTGAACTCGCTCGGACTCGAAAGCTGGACGCGCAGCTGGCTCACGGAGCCGAAAATCGCGATGTACTGCCTGTATTTCGTTTCACTCTGGCAATATTTCGGTTATCACCTGCTCATTCAATTCACGGGCGTGCAGAACATTCCGCAAGAAGTGTACGAAGCCGCCAAAATCGACGGCGCGGAAGGTTTCAAGTCCGACTGGTATATCACGTACCCTATGGCGGTTCCGATCTTCAAAATCTCTATCGTACTCGCGTTCATCGGCTCTTTGCAGCAGTTCGACCTGGTCTGGGTCATGACCGGCGGCGGACCTGCGCACGCAACGGATACGATCTCCACACACATGTACAACAGCTCCTTCCTGTCGCTTAAATACGGCTACGGCAGCGCGCTGGCGACGTTCCTCGTGTTCGTGTGCCTGGTATTCACGGTCGTCATCAATACCGTGTTCAAAAAAGTCGAAGCGAAGTACAGCTAGAAGGGAGAACGGCAACCATGAAGGGAATTTCAAAAGGCATCGTGTACGCGATGCTGGGGATCCTCGTAGTCACGCAAATCTATCCATTGTTTTGGCTGGTTCTGTACTCGCTCAAGACGAACGAGCAGATCCTCGGCTCCAGTTTCTTCTCGCTGCCGACGACGCCGCAATGGCATAACTATAAAGATGCTTACAAAAGCGGTCACTACCTGCAATATCTCGGCAACAGCGTGTTGGTGACGGTAGTCACGCTGGTGTGCGTCATCGTGCTGAGCTCCATGGTGGCGTATGCCATCTCCCGGTTCAGATGGAAGTACGGCCCGATCGTCACGCTCATCTTCCTGATGGGCATGATGATTCCGATGCAGGCTACGCTGCTGCCGCTGATGGTTATCTTCAAGAACCTGCACATCCTGAATACGCGCTGGGCGCTGATCCTGCCGTACATCGCGTTCGCGACGCCGATCTCGGTCTTTATCCTGAGCGGCTTCATGCGAGGCATCCCGGCGGAGATCGAGGAGTCGGCGTTCATCGACGGCGCCAGCGTGTACCGGATCTTCCGGAGTATCATCCTGCCGATTTCGGTTCCGCCGATCATGACGGTCGTCATTCTGACGTTCATCACGATCTGGAACGAATACATCATGGCCGCGACGTTCATTTCGTCCGAGAAGTTGAAAACCCTCCCGTTCGGCATATATACTTTTGTGAGCCAGTACAATGTCAACTATGGCGCAATCGGCGCATTCCTCGTGCTTGGCGCGCTGCCGGTCCTGATCGTGTATTTCGTCCTTTCCGAGCGGATCACGAAAGGCATGGTAGCGGGAGCGGTGAAAGGGTAAGCACCCGGGGATGCTGCCTCACGAAAGGGCGGTAAAGGCGTGACGCGCGGATTTCATTCCATTCAATATCGATTGTTCGTGCTTTTCCTGATCAGCATGTCCGCAATCGTGCTTACGGTCAGCATCCTGTATTACAACCGGACGACGGTGCAATTCCATCAGAAGATCAGCAGCCTGTCCAAGCAGAACGTCTCGCAGACGGCAGGCTTGTTCGATCTCCTCTTGAAAGGGTACGACAGCTTGTCGAAGTCCGTCATCGGCAATAACGATCTCGCTCGCATTTTGAGCAATCCCAAAGTCGACAGCCCTGCTGTCGATTATTTTAATGAGCAGGCCATCACCAATATTTTGGGGGCTGCTTTTTTGTCGCAAGAGGACATTATCGGCATCCACGTGCTGACCGATAACGGGAAAGTGTTTAACTACAGCAATTATGCCAACGTGATCAGCCCGGACTACAAATCGACCTCGTGGTATGCCCAGATCGCGGCGTCGACCGGCAGCATGGTGTGGCTCGGCGTGTTCGACCATTCCATCCTCGACCAGGTCGACGACCGGGCCGTTTTCGCATTCGGCCGACCTATCTACGACCTCAATAACCACCGGCCGGTCGGCATCGCCCTGTTCGAGACGAACCCGCAGGCGATTATCGCCGCGATGGATAACTTGAAGCTCGGCGAGCACAGCGAGGTGTACCTGATGAACCGCGAGGGGAATATTATCTCTACGACCGCGTTCCATTGGGATCCCGCTTGGCTGAGGAGCCTGCCGCGTCCGCAGGAAGGCGCGCCGGTCGTCGAGGAGCACGACGGCAAGCTCGTGGTGTCCTCGCAGCTGCCGTTCGCGGATTGGACGGTGCTCGGCGTCACGCCGGACCGGGACCTGAACGTCGAGCTGACGGAGACGAAGCGGTTCCTGATCATCGTCGGGGCGATTCTCGTCATCGTCTCGACGCTGCTGGCGACGATTTTCTCGCGGACGCTGTCCCGGCCCCTCAAACGGCTCATCTCCGAGATGAAACAGGTCGAGATCGGGAACTTCCGCGGCTCGCTGAACGTGACGTCCTATCAGGAAATCAATATTTTGGTAGCGTCTTTCAATCAAATGGTGAATCATATCGCGGAGCTGATCGAGCGGGTCAAGGTGTCCTCGGTCAGCGAGAAGAACGCGGAGCTGCAGGCGCTGCAATCGCAGGTCAATCCGCATTTTCTGTACAATACGCTCGACATGATCTATTGGATGCTCGACGAGAAGGGGCATGACCGGCTCGGCGAGGTCGTCCTGTCGCTCTCCCGCCTGTTCCGCTACAGCAGCCATTGGGAGGACGGCGCGGCCGTCACGCTTCGCGAGGAGATCGAGCAAATCCAGCATTATTTGACGATCATCGTGACGCGGCTCGAAGGACGCTTGACGGTCGACGTCGGCATCAGCGAGCGTTGGATGAGCATCGCGCTGCCCAAGATGACCTTGCAGCCGATCATCGAGAATGCCGTGAAGCACGGGCTGGAGCCGCTGATCGACCGGCCTGGCGTGCTGCGCGTCTATGCGGAAGAAGGGGAGCGGCAGCTGCGCATCCTGGTCGAGGATAACGGCGTCGGCATGGACGCCCGGACGCTCGACCGCCTGAACGCCCTGCTGAAGCGGGCGAAAGACGATACGGTGCGGGACGTGAACGAGGAATCGGAACGCCGCGAAGGCGGCATCGGACTCGTCAATCTGCAGCGCCGGCTGCAGCATATGTTCGGCGAAGCGTACGGACTGCAATTAAGAAGCAAAGCAAATGAAGGGACGACGGCGGTCATTACGATCCCGCTCCCGCCGCAGAAGGAAGGAGGCGAAGCGCATGGCAGTGAATATCCTCATCGCGGATGACGAGAGCGTCATTCGGGAAGGCGTCAAACGCACGATCAAGCGGGCTTTTCCCGCGTACACCATCCATTTGGCCGGCTCGGCCGAGGAAGCGGTCGGCATCATGGACAACCAGCCCGTCGATATCGTGCTGACCGATATCCTGATGCCGGGCATCGACGGCTTGGAGTTCATGAAGATGTCGCGGCGCCGGTATCCGCACGTGAAGTGGGTCGTCATCTCGGCGCATTCCGAGTTCTCCTACGCGCAGAAGGCGGTGCGTCTCGGCGCGCGGGACTACCTGCTCAAGCCGATCGGGAAGCAACGGCTCGTCGAGCTGATGGAGCAGCTCGCGGGCGAAGCGAAGGCGGAGACGGAGCTGTCGCGCGACGGCGAGCTCATGAAGCGCAATCTGAAATATTTGCGCGAAGCGGTCTTCCAGCGGCTCGCCTCGGGGCTGGAAATCGGCAACATGGACATCGCGCCGCTCTTCGAGCCGTATCCGCATTTCCGTCTCGTGCTGACGCATCTCGAAGAGGCGGTCAAACCGGTGCATTTGGAGCATTTCATCATCGAGAACGTGCTCTCCGAGCTGGTGGACCGCCACGGGGAGGGGTTTGTCGTCAATTTCGACCGGCAAAGCCTGCTTGCCATCGTCCATTTCCCGGACTCGGCCGAGGAAGAGGCGCTGCTGACGGAGCTGAAGACGCATCTGGGGCATTATTTGAAGGTGCCGTTTCACGTGACGTCCTCGTGCACGATCACCGATTACCACAGCATCGCGGCGGAGGTGAAGCGGCTGCGCCAATCGACCTCGGTGCCGGGTCTCGACCGGAGCGAAGGGAGCGACAAGGCCGTCGAGGTGGCGCTGCAGTATCTCAAGGCGCACTATAACGAGGAGCTGTCGCTCGAGCGCGTGGCGTCCGTGGTGTTCCTCAATCCGATCTATTTCAGCCAGCTGTTCAAGCAGAAGACCGGGCAGGGCTACAAGGACTACGTGACCGGCCTTCGCGTCGAGCAGGCCAAGGAGCTGCTGCAGCAGCAGGGGCTCAAGCTCGCGGACATCGCGGAGCGTATCGGTTACGGCGACGTCCGGCATTTCACCCAGGTGTTCCGGAAGAAGATGAACGTGACGCCTACGGAGTATCGGCAGCAGTTTCTCGCGGAGCGGTAGGATAGGGGCTTGGCCCCCTCCTACCGCCCGTTTTTTAAAACCTTTAACCTTTAGAGCGTTAAACATTAACCCTTTAAAACCTTTTCGCAACCACTTCGCAACCCCCTAAATCCCCCTTGCCTAAGGGGGACCCCAGGGATTCCATCCCTGGACCCGGATGGGGCTTGCCTTCTACTGGGCCGTCTTCGAAGCTGCTTCGAGGGGGGCTCGTTTTCGTCCGCTTGCGGACGCACTTTACCTGTGGCGAACTTACGTTACTTGATGCCTGGTTTTCACAACCATTTCGCAACCCCCTAAATCCCCCTTGCCTAAGGGGGACCCCAGGGATTCCATCCCTGGACTCGGATGGGGCTTGCCTTCTACTGGGCCGTCTTCGAAGCTGCTTCGAGGGGGGCTCGTTTTCGTCCGCTTGCGGACACATTTTATTTGTGGTGTTCTTCCTATGCGGGTTGCCTATTTTCAACGGCGTTCTTTCGCATGCAATTTGTTCTGGTGCGTTTCTGTTAACATCGCACGAACACCGCCTTGCTAGAATGAGTTTGCTAGGTTGACTACTCATCGGCGGGGTGCGAGATGTTTCGGTATAAGTGGAGGAATGGCGTGGCGTTGGCGGTTGGGTTGCTGGTTTTGACGCAGGCGTGGGAGTCTGGGCCGAGCGCGGAAGCCGAGGGCGGTTCGGATGCTGCGGTCAATCCGGTCTCCGCGAAAGCGGGCAGCGGCGGCAATGAGGCGCCGACCGGCTTGGCGTTGACGTTCAACGGGGATCCCCATACGTCCCAGAGCTTCGCGTGGTACACGGATTCCGGCGTGACGGGCACGAAGTTGGAGGTCGTTCCTACCGCGCTGGTTCCCGGCGGCGCGTGGCCGGCGGAGGGCGCGATCTCGTTCGCGGGCAGCGCGATGCCGATCAACGTCTACCAGTCCTCGAAGGATAAGAGCGCGGGCAAGCTGACGGACTACGCCTCCCATAAGGTCACCGCCGACGGCCTTCAGCCGGGCGTGAAGTACAGCTACCGGGCCGGCGACGGTCAAGCCGGGCATTGGAGCGAGGTCGGCACGTTCACGACGGAGCAGGCGGATAACGACGCGTTTACGTTCCTGTATACGACGGATCCGCAAGGAACGACAGCGAGCCAATACGGCACGTGGAATCATACGCTGCAGGCGGCGGTCAAGCAGTTTCCGCTGGCGCGCTTCATTACGATCACGGGCGACCTGGTCGATAACGGCGACCTCGAGGAGCAATGGCTGTGGATGCTGAACCAGCCGCGGGAAATGCTGACGCGAAAGCCCGTCGTCCCGGCCGTTACTTCGAACAGGCGTGCCGCGGTATTGGCGGGCAACGCGTTTGCGAGTGCCATTAGATCACGGACCTCCACTTCATGATTGCTTATCCGAAACGGAAGCGGAGCTCGCGCATAGTCTTGAAATAACTGGAAAATCGGACTACACTCGGATTATCCGATCCGAAGGAGCGATGCAGTATGAGCACAGCCGTGTACGTGCGTCCGTCAGCGGGGTTCAAACCAATCTGAACGGCGGAAGCAGCCGCATGCAGGCGAAGCCTTAATGTTGAAGCGTGCTTCCGCGTTCCTAATCATGGAGGTCATACGAGTGAAGCATGAAAGTCGTAATCAGTGGGAAGTCTTTTTCGACGCGCACGCGCCGCATTACCTGGAAAATGGATTCACGAAGAATACGATCGCGGAAGCGGATTTTTTGATGCGGGAGTTGAACCTCCCGGCAGGCGGCGCGATACTGGACGTCGGCTGCGGCACGGGCCGGCATTCGGTCGAGCTGGCGAAGCGCGGGTTCAAAGTGACGGGCGTCGATCTGTCGGCGGGCATGCTGGCGGAAGCCCGTAAGGCATCCGAGGAGGCCAACGCGGACGTCGAATGGATTCGCTCCGACGCGGCGCGATTCACGGCATCCAAAGCGTACGACGCCGTCATCTGCCTGTGCGAGGGCGCGTTCGGCTTGGTCGGCAGGGACGAGGATCCGGAGGCGCACGACAACGCCATTCTCCACAATATCGCCGCCGCGCTGAAGCCGGATGGGCGATTCGTGCTCACGACGCTCAACGCCTACGCCAAGCTCCGCAGCCTCACGCAAGCGGACGTGGATTCCGGCAGGTTCGATCCGTTGACCATGCTGGAGCAGTATACGGAGGAACTGGAGCTTCCGGAGGGCAAGAGGCGCGTGGAGATCAAGGAACGCCGCTATTTCCCGTTTGAATTGAGGGGCATGTTCGAGCGGGCCGGGCTGGACGTCGCGCACGTCTGGGGCGGCACCGCGGGCCATTGGAAGCGCGAGGCGGTTCGGCTCGACGAAACCGAAGTGATGATCGTCGCCGCGAAACGTTAAGCGGGTTTGCCGGCGCAACGGCCATCTTCGGGCGGTGCGGTCGTTCGACGGTGAGATGCAGTCCGTTTTCCTTGGGGATTCTTCCCGGGGGACGGGCTGCTTTTTTGTCGGGGCCAGGTTCTGTCCCGAGAACGGACGGAATCTTTGCAACGGGTTCGCCCAAAGTGGTATGGTGTAAGGAGCAAGCATAGGAGGAAAACGATGGCGAACGAATCGAAGAAAAACAAACAATTTGCCAATATATCGCTCGGCGTGATGGCGGCGGGCTTCGCGGCGACCATTCCGTTTCGTGCCGGGGGACTCGGGCTGCTGCATGCCGGCTTCGAAGCCGGCGTCATCGGCGGACTCGCGGACTGGTTTGCCGTGACGGCGCTGTTCCGCCACCCGCTCGGCATTCCGATCCCGCACACGGCGCTGCTGCCCCGGAACCGGAAGAAAATGTCCGAGGGCATCGTGCGCGTGCTGGAGGACCGGCTGCTGGCGAAGGACAGCATGCTCGAGAAGTTGAGGCAGTTCGAGCTGGCGGAGCAGCTGCTGCCCGTCATCCGCGGCGCGCTGCATTCGGCGGTGCACAGCGAGCGCCTGCCGCAGCTCTTGGAAGGCGTTATCCGCAGCGTGGATGCCGATCGCATCGTTCCGCTGCTCTCGGACGAGATCGGCGCGGCCGTGCGCCGCATCGACCTGGAGGCGGCGCTTCGCGGCTTCCTGCGCAAAGCCGAGGAGGACGGCACGGACGAGCGCATGCTGGATCTGCTGCTGGAGCGGGCGGAGTCCTGGATCGCGACCGAAGGGATGCGCCGCGAGCTCGGCAGCGCGGTCATGACGCTGATCAAAGGACTGAACCTCGGCGGCTTGATGTCGTTCGCGGTCAATGCCTTCATCGGCTATTTGGAAGAGGACAAGCTTGGGACCATGCTGCAATCCTTCGTGCTCTCGAAGATCCACGAGCTGAAGCTCGAGGGCACGGAGCGCCGTTTGATCGTCATGAGCAAGCTGCGCGAGGCGCTGGATATCCTGATTACGAAGCTGGCGGAATCCGGACAGCTGGACGCCATGCGCGACGAGCTGCTTGAAGCCTTCGATATCGAGGGCGAACTGCATAAGCTGTTCGAGAGCCTGCGGGAGAAAGGCGTCGCTTTCCTGCATGACGAGGATTTTGCCGAGAAGACGTGGACGTTCGTGGACGGACTCCTGAACCGGATCGAGGCGAACGAAGGACTTGTCGACGAAGCCGAGCATTGGCTCAAAGGCCAAGCCGCGGCGCTGATCGAGCGCAACCATGCCCGGATCGGCTCCTTCGTGCGGGAGAATCTGGACCGGCTCGACAACGACCAGCTGGTCGAATTGATCGAGGACAAGGTCGGGCAGGACTTGCAATGGATCCGCGTCAACGGCGCGCTTTGCGGGTTTCTGATCGGCCTCCTGCTGCGGGGCATCGAGATGGCGACCGGGAACGTTTGAGGCCGGGGATTGCGAACTTTGTCAGTGAACGGGCGGATGATTAAACCATTCGCCTTACGCCCCAAATACGAAAAACGCTCATTTAGTGAGGTAGCGGGAGATTGCTGGCGCTCGCCGCCTTTGTAAGCGCTATATCCATGCTGGTTGCCTGCTCAAGGGAGCGGATTGCGTACGGGTTTCCTTTACAAAAAGCATGTGCTGGCGTAACATGAGTCATGCTTAAACTACGTAATTGACAACGCTGAATTTCCGAATTGGAAAACGGGGGAACCATTGGCATGTCAAGCCATCGAAGGCGTCAGATCGAGGCTTGCCATCAGGGGTGAATCCCGGGCGGGGCAGCTTAAGGCCGCCGCGTTCCGGGTAGGGCAGCTCTCATGTCCGAATCCGACAGCTAACCTCGTAAGCGACCCGAGAGAGGCGACGATTGTGCGTGCGAATAGACACTTCTTATATCATGTGCCTAGAAGCCGCGAGAGGCGTTCCTCTAAGTTAGAGGCCGTTTTTCGTTGGCTTCTTTTTTGATGTCCGTTTTCGCGCCCTCGCATAAGTTTCAAGCAATTCGCAAATCTATAGGTATAGGCATGAAAGGGGTATAACGTTATGGCCGGCTACCGGCGACAAACTCCGGAGGAACTGCTATTATCCATCTCCAAAATCCATCGCGGCCGTCTGAAAATTTACATCGGCGCCGTCAGCGGATCCGGCAAAACCTACCACATGCTGCGCGAGGGCCAGGCGCTCAAGCAGCAGGGAATCGAGGTGGTCGTCTGCGCCGTCTCGACGATGCGGCGGCCGGAAACCGTGGAACAGCTGGCGGATCTCGAGCGCATTCCGAGCATCCATTGGCTGAAAGGCGACGTGGAGAAGAAGGATTTGAATTTGGATGCGATCATCGAGCGCAATCCGGAGGTGCTGCTGGTAGACTCGCTGGCGCATGAGAACCGACCTGGCGCCAAGTTTCCGACGCGGCGCGAGGATATTCGCTTTCTGCTCGGCCGCGGAATCAGCGTGATCACGACGGTCAATGTCTACGAGCTGGAAGGCGTGACGGAGCAGGCGCAGAAGCTGACCGGCATCTCGCCGGAATGCACGGTGCCGACCGATCTGTTGGAGCTGGCGGATGAAGTGCGGTTGATCGACGTGTCGCCGGAGACGATCCTGAACCGGCTGAGCGAGGGGCGGCTGAACAATGTCAAGGATCCGGAGCTGCTCAAACGCGGCAATGTCGGCAAGCTGCGCGAGCTGACGCTGCGCCTCATGGCGGAGGGCGTGAACGAATCGCTGGAGAAGTACCGCGAGGAGCAGGGCTTCATCGGGCCTTCCGGCGCGTCCGAGCGCATCTTGGTCGCCGCGCAGTACCATATCAACGGATCGATCTATATACGGCGCGGGCAGCAGATCGCCAAGCGGCTGGGCGGAGACCTGCAGGTCGTGGTCTTCAACGACGCCACCCAAGAGCCGACCAAGGAGCGGGAGGCGTTCAAGAAGTCGATCCTGAAGCTGGTCGAGAAGGTCGGGGCGGGCTTCCGCGAGATCGCCGTTTCCGGCCGGAAGCAGGTTCCGCGGGCGATGATCCGCTACGCCATGCTGATCAACGCGACCCGGATCGTCATGGGTCATTCCAAGCAGACCCGCTCGGAGGAGCTGATGCACGGCTCGATCGCGCACAGCCTGCTGAAGCAGACGCGCAACATCGACGTGTTCTTCATGGCGGATCGCGCGGAGCATGACGGCGAACGGGTGCTGCCGGCGAAGCGTTCCGTTTCGAAGCCGCCGTCGGAACCGTACCGCAGGCTGAGCACGCAGGAAGTCGAGAAGAAAATCGAGCGCATTCGCCGCGGGACGTTCAAGGTGTACGTCGGCGCCGCTCCCGGGGCCGGCAAGACCTACATGATGCTGCGCGAAGGCAACGCGCTGCTCCGCAAGGACATCGACGTCGTGATCGGCTGCGTGGACACGCACGGACGGGCCGACACGGAAGCGCAAATCGGCGGGCTGACGACGATTCCGCGGATCCGGATCGAGTCGAACGGTAAAACGGACGAAGAGATGGATGTCTCCGCGATTATCGCCCGCAACCCCGAGGTCGTCTTGATCGACGAGCTGGCGCACGAGAACGCGCAGGGCAGCCGAAACAAGCACCGGTACGAGGACATACGGCAGATTCTGGATGCGGGCATCTCCGTCATTTCCACGATGAACGTGCAGCATCTGGAGAGCCTGAAGGACGCCGTCGAGCAGATTACCTGCACGACCGTGACCGAGACGGTGCCCGATCAATTCCTGCGCCTCGCGGACGAAATGGAGCTCGTCGACGTTGCGCCGAGCGCGCTGCAGCAGCGCCTGCGCGACGGATTGATCTACAAGGACGAGGACGTGGAAGGCGAGCTGGCCGGCTTCTTCAAGACGGGCAACCTCATCGCGCTGCGCGAGCTGGCGCTGCGGGAGATCGCGGACGACGTGGACGAACGGCTGGAGTCGTGGGAACGCAACGGCTCGCTGCGCGGCACGTGGCATCGGCATGAATCCATCTTCGTTGCGGTGACGACGAGCAAGAACGCCGAACGGCTGATTCGTCGCGGTTTCCGTATCGCGTACCGCTTGAAAGCCGACTGGCATGTGCACTACGTGCGCACCGAAGGCGACCGTTCGGAAGCCTGCAACAAGCGGATCGAGGAAATCAAGGCGCTGGTCGACCGGCTTGGCGGCGATTTCGAGGCGGAGAGCGGCGTGTCGGCGAGCAAGATTCCGGACGCCCTCCTGGCGAAGGCCAACGAGCTCAAGAGCACGCAGATGATCCTAGGCCAGTCGGGCCGCGGGTTCTGGAGCAAGCTGAAGACCAAACCGGTCATCGATACGATTTTGCGCGAAGGCCGCCATATGGACGTGTTGGTCGTGGCGGATTTCAATCCCAACATGGCGCTTGGGGAAGAGGAAGAGTAGCTTTCCAGGGATCCATAAGAGGAAGAGTTGCATTCCGAAAGGGCACCGCCAGGCAATACGTTCCGGAGTTTTTGGCAGGATGCGGATATAGCGCGAATATGCCGTAAGACGCAGCTGATGCGATTGCAGCTATTTTCGCCTTCCTATGTTTTGACGTCCTTTGCGAGGGGTACTTCTTTATGAAGTGCCCTTTTTCGTTTCGATTCATCTCATGCGGAACCCGATTCGTAATCTATGGATTCACGCTTGATTGATGAGAACATTTGGCTGGGAAAACGTCATCCGTATGGCATTTGTGTAATATTTCCTAACACTATTCATAAAAATAAATTGAAACAACTCCCCAATCTTGATAGAATCGTATCAGATTACGACATTTACGAGGGGGAACAAGAATGAACAAACGATATACGTTAGGTATATTAACGCTAATTGCTGCCATCACCTTGAGCGGATGCGGCGCCAAGAAAGCGAACGACACCGAAGGCGCGGCGAACGGCGGCAACAACGGCGCGGCGAACAGCGGCAACGAGAGCAATGCAAGCAGCGGAAGCGGCGCCGACGAGACGACGTACCTGTTTGCCAGCGATGGCAGTTACGCGCCGATGGAATACATGGACAAGGATGTTCTGAAAGGCTTCGATATCGATTTTCTCGACGCGATCATGAAGGAAGCCGGCCTCAAGTACGAAGTGCGCAACGTCGCATGGGACGCGATGCTGGAGAGCGTGAAGCAGGGCAAAGAATACCAAGCGGGCATCTCCAGCATCTCGATCACCGACGAACGGAAGCAGACGTACGATTTCTCCATGCCGTACTTCGAATCGACGAACGTCATCATGGTGAAGGAAGACAGCGACATCAAGAGCGCGTCGGATCTGAAAGGCAAGAAGGTCGCCGTGCAGGGCGGCACGACGGCCGACATCCTGATGACGAAAATCATGGGCGAAGGCAACACGGATCTGAAGAAGTTCGACAGCAATGCCGTCGCGCTGCTGGAGCTGGACCAGGGCGGAGCGGACGCCGTTGTCGCGGACATCGCCATCGTGCGGGATTACATCAAGAACAACCCGGACAAGAAGCTCAAGGAAGTCTTGGATAACACGAACTTCACGCCGGAGTATTACGGGATCGCCTATCCGAAGGACAGCGAGCTGAAGGCCAAGCTGGATCCCGCGATCAAAGCGGTCATCGAGAACGGGAAGTACGCGGAAATCTACAAGAAGTGGTTCAACGAAGAGCCGGACACAACCCATCTGGTGGAAACGGAATAACGAACGGATAGCGGAGCATGCGTAATCGAAACGTTGCGCATGTTCTTTTTTTCTCTACTTATGGCAAGCGAAAGGGCGATCGGCATGGATTTCAGATTCGATATCATCGAAGATTATTTCCCGCTACTGATGCGGGGTACACTGTATACAATATGCATCTCGTTCGCGTCGATCGTGATCGGCTCGATTCTCGGCTTGGGCGTCGGCCTCGGCAAAATGTCGCGGCATTGGTTCCTGCGCTGGCCGATGCAGTCCTACATCAACTTTTTCCGCGGCACGCCGCTGCTCGTGCAGATCTTCATCGTGCATTTCGCGCTCGTTCCGCTCTTCTACGGCAAGACCAACGCCATTGCGGCGGGGGTCATCGCTTTATCGCTCAACGCTGCGGCCTATACGGCGGAGATCTACCGGGCCGGCATCCAGTCCATCGACAAAGGACAGACGGAGGCCGCCTTGTCCATCGGCATGACGCCTTGGCAGGCCATGCGCTTCGTCGTGCTGCCGCAAGCGATCAAGCGGATGATTCCGGCGTTCGGCAACGAATTCATCGTGCTGCTGAAGGACTCCTCGCTGCTCACGTTCATCACGGTGCCCGAGATCATGTATTGGAGCAACGCGATGAAGAACCAGTACATCCGGGTGTGGGAGCCGTTCTTGACGGCAGCGGTCATCTATTTCATTCTGACGTACACGCTCAATAAACTGTTGGTCTGGCTCGAAAGGAAGGTGCAGGCATGATGGCGGCTAACGCGATCATTCAGGTGGCGAATTTGTCCAAATCCTTCGGCAAGCACGAGGTGCTGCGGGATATCACGGTCGACGTCGCCCCGCGGGAGGTGCTCGTCGTGATCGGTCCTTCGGGCTCGGGCAAATCCACCTTTCTCCGCTGCCTGAACCTGCTGGAGCAGCCGAGCGGCGGCGAAATCGTCATCGACGGCAAGCCGCTGCTCGCCAAAGGCACGGATATCGTCGCCATGCGGGCGGAGCTCGGCATGGTGTTCCAGCAATTCAACTTGTTCCCGCATCTGAAGGTGCTGGACAACATCACGCTGGGGCCGGTGCGCATTCGCAAATGGCCGGCCGCGAAGGCGCGGGAGAAGGCGTTGGAGCTGCTGCGCAAGGTCGGGCTGGAGGACAAAGCCGAGGTTTATCCGGCGTCGCTCTCCGGCGGGCAGGCACAGCGCGTCGCGATTGCCCGGGCGCTGGCGATGGAGCCCAAGATCATGCTCTTCGACGAGCCGACCTCGGCGCTCGATCCCGAGATGGTCGGCGAGGTGCTCGCGGTCATGAAGCAGCTCGCGAAGGAGGGCATGACGATGGTGGTGGTCACCCACGAGATGGGCTTCGCCCGCGAAGTCGGGGACCGGGTCCTCTTCATGGAGCAGGGGCGGATCGTCGAACAAGGCTCGCCGAGCGCGTTGTTCGAACGGCCGCAGCAGGAACGGACGAAGGCGTTTCTGTCGAAAGTGTTGTAAATTGTAATAGGCGAAAGAGCCTCCATCCCCTCGTTGACGGATGCGGAGGCTCTTTTTCGCGCGAAAAAACGGCCGTACAGGTTCAGCTGCCTGCACGGCCGTTTTGGATTTCGAATCGGAAGCTGCTAGATCGCCCAGTTGCCGCCGCGGAACAGCGGTTCTGCCGTGCCGTCGGCACGGATGCCGTCGATGTCCAGCTCGGCGGAGCCGATCATGAAGTCGACGTGCACGAGGCTGGAGTTGAGGCCGGCCGCGGCCTGTTCTTCTTCCGTCATCGCTTTGCCGCCTTCGACGCAGAACGCGTACGCCTTGCCGATGGCCAAATGGCAGGACGCGTTCTCGTCGAACAGCGTGTTATAGAAGATGATGTTCGTATCCGAAATCGGCGAACGGTGCGGCACGAGCGCGACTTCGCCGAGGAAGCCGGCGCCTTCGTCGGTGCCGATGAGGTTCTTCAGCACTTCGAGGCCTTCTTCGGCCTGAATGTCGACCACTTGGCCGTTTTTGAAGGTCAGCACGAAGTCTTTGATCAGGTTGCCGCCGTAGCTAAGCGGCTTCGTGCTGGTGACGGTGCCGTTCGCGCCGCCGCGAAGCGGCGCGGTGAACACTTCTTCCGTCGGCATGTTGGCGACGAAGATGTCGCCTTTGGCGTTCTCGCTGCCCGCGCTGATCCAGATATGGCCGGGCGGCAGCTCCAACGTCAGATCCGTGCCGGGACCGGTGTAACGGAGCGCGAAGTATTTTTTCTCGTTGAGGAACGAAGCCTTCGTATCGAGCACCTCGATATGCTTCTTCCAAGCGCCGACGGGATCGGCCTCGTTGATGCGCGTCGCGGCGAAGATGGCTTCCCAGAGCGCATCCTCTTGTTTGTCGGACGCTACTTCGGGGAATACCTTGGCGGCCCAGTCCGGAGAAGGCACGGCCACGATCGACCAGCTGACTTTATCCGACATCGTATAGGTCCGCCATGTCTTGAGCGCGATGCCGGCCGCTTTGTTGGCGTTCGCGATCCGCTCGGGGCTGATGCCCTTCAGGAGATCGGGGTTGGCCGCCACGATGCTGAGGAACGCCGCGTTGTCCTTGGCCATGTCTTCCCAGCCTTGGGCTCTCCATTGCGGATACTCCAGGAACGCTTCGTCCGGGGCGAGTTCGTATTTGGTCCGGGTGACGACATCGTCGTTCCACTCGACGTGGACATTCTTGGCGCCGACTTCGTAGGCTTTCTTCACGACCATCCGCACGAACGGCGCGGAGGAAAGGCCGGCGCTGACGACGAGCGTTTGGCCGGGCTGCACGTTCACGCCGACCTCGACGGCGAGCGCCGCATATTGTTCAAGTTTTTGTTGGAAATCATTGATCATTGAAAAACACTCCTTACTTCCGAATAGCCTTATTCTAGCATAAAAGTCGCGCAAACTCTAAAGCGGACAAGAGTAGGGAATAAATACCAAATTACGCAATAACGGCTTGATCTGGCGCTTTACGGGCGATTAAGGCCGCCATGATCCGCGTCGCCTTGAGGATCGCCTAGCTTCGCATTATAATAGCCATGCCACCCGACGTTTCCAGGAGCGTCGGGTTTTTTCTTTTTCTTGCCCGACGCGCGGGCGGAATTCAAGCGGTTCGCCTAAAAAAATTACGAACATATTTTCGCATAAATTGCGGCGCGAAGCGAGGAAGTAAGCTATAA
This sequence comes from Paenibacillus sp. J22P277, assembly GCF_059383675.1. Lineage (NCBI taxonomy): Bacteria > Bacillati > Bacillota > Bacilli > Caryophanales > Paenibacillaceae > Paenibacillus > Paenibacillus sp. J22P277. Next base: position 615,236 of record NZ_JBXENS010000002.1, on the reverse strand, counting down.
TAGTAAGAAATCTGGAACCGGACTTTTCGCGAGAACGGAGTTTGAAAGGAAGGATAGGGCCGTGACGCCTTTTACAGCAGACGTATTGAAGGTCATCCTGGGCATTCCGCCGGGGCATGTCATGACTTACGGGCAAATCGCCGCGCAGGCGGGCAGTCCGCGCGCCGCCAGGCAGGTCGTGCGGATTCTCCATTCCATGAGCGACAAGCACGGACTGCCCTGGCACCGTGTCATTAACGCCAAGGGCGAGATCGCCATCGGCAGCGACGAAGGCCGGTTTCTGCAGCGCGCGCTGCTGGAGGAGGAAGACGTCTACGTCAATCCGGCGGGGGCCGTCGATCTCGACGAATACCGGTTCGAGCCCGGTCCGCCGCCGAGCGAATCCGTCTAAGTCAGCGAACGGCATACATAGCGACTCGATCGCAGGAACGGTTGACGAACATCGTTCCATCGGTATCCACACAAGCCCTCGAGGGCACAAGAAACGGAGGGGAATCGGCATGTCGTTCGTTATGCGGCTGCAATGGTTTTTCAAAACAAGATGGATCTATTACGCGCTTGCCATCGGCTTGATGGCGGGGGTCAATTTGCTTCAGACGATTCCGCCGAAGATGATCGGCAACACCATCGACAATATTCAAAAGGGCAATCTGACCGCTTCGGAACTGAGCAGCACCGTCCTGCTGCTGGTGGGACTCGCGCTCGGCATGTACGTGCTCGTCTATATCTGGATCACGACGTTGTTCGGCAATTCCGTGCTGCTCGAGAAGCTGCTCCGGGGACGCTTCATGGCGCATCTGACGCGGATGACGCCGGGCTTCTTCCAGCGCAACAGCACGGGACAGCTCATGGCGCTCGCGACCAACGACATTCTGGCTATCGGCAACACGGCCGGCTACGGCGTCATGACGCTCGTCAACACGCTGGTCGGCGCGACCGTCGTCATCGTCATGATGATCTCGCTGATCGATTACAAGCTCATGCTGGCGGCGCTCATCCCGCTGCCGCTGCTGGCGGTCGTCATCAGCTTTCTCGGCGGGAAGGTAAGGGTTCGCTTCCTCGCCGCCCAGAACGCGTTCGGCAAAATGAACGATCACGCGCTGGAGTCCATCTCCGGCATCCGCGTCCTGCGATCCTACGTGCAGGAGAATCGGGACCTGGCGGCATTCGACGGCGTGACGACCGACGTCATGGACCGCAACCGCGAAGTTTCGCTGCTGAACGCGCTCTTCCAGCCGATTATTTCGCTGATCGTCGGCGTCAGCTATACGATCGGCATCGGATACGGGTCTTATTTGGTGTTTCATCATGAGATCACGCTGGGGCAGCTGATCAGCTTCAATATTTATTTGGGCATGCTCATCTGGCCGATGATTTCCTTCGGGGAGTTCATCAACGTGCTCCAGCGCGGCAACGCGTCCGCGGACCGCGTGGAGAAGTCGTTCCTGCAGCAGCCGGATTTGACCGATCCCGAGCATCCGGTCCAGGTCGACGTGCCGGCCAGCATCGAGATGCGCGGGCTGTCGTTCACGTATCCGACGGCCGATCATCCGAGCTTGCGAGAGGTCTCGTTCAGGCTGGAACGCGGCGGAACGCTCGGCGTCGTCGGCCGCACGGGAAGCGGGAAGAGCACGCTGCTGAAGCAGCTGCTGCGGCAGTATCCGCTCGGCGAGGAGCAACTGTTCGTCTCGGGCGTGCCCGTGGAGGCGATCGCCCTTGACCGCGTGAAGCAATGGGTCGCTTACGTGCCGCAGGAGCACCTCCTGCTGTCCAAGTCGATTCGCGACAACATCGCGCTCGGGAAGCCGGACGCGACGGACGGGGAGATCGCCAAGGCGGTGGAGATGGCCTCCTTCGCTTCCGATATCGCGATCATGCCCGAGGGCATGGGCACGATCGTCGGGGAGAACGGCGTCATGCTCTCCGGCGGCCAAAAGCAGCGGCTCGCGATCGCGCGGGCGCTGCTGATGGACTCGGAGATCCTGGCGATGGACGACTCGCTGTCGGCCGTCGACGCCCGCACCGAGGCCCGCATCCTGCAGCATATTCGGCGGGAGCGCGCGGGAAAGACCACTTTGATCACGACGCATCGCCTCTCCGCCGTCAGCCATGCCGATTGGATTCTCGTGCTCGACGAAGGACGCATCCTGGAAGAGGGTACGCACGAAGAGCTGATGCATTTCGGCGGCTGGTACCGCAAACAGTGGGACCGGCAGCAAATGGAAGCCGGACTCGAAGAATCCGAATAAACGCCCATCGGGGCGATACGTCAGGAGGACGTGCACGATGAAGCCATCCACGACGCGCAGGCTGGCAAGCTATGCGCTCGTCTACAAATACCGCATTATCGCGGCGATACTCATATTGTGCTGCGCCGTCGTGTCCGAGCTCGGCGGTCCGTACATCGCGAAAATCATCATCGACCAGCATCTGTCCTCAGGGGAGAACGACATCGCCGCCGTCTTGCGGCTGCTGGCCTTGTACATGGGGCTGCTGCTGACCGCGAGCGTGTGCAATTTCACGCAGTCGTACATGCTGCAATCCACGGCGCTGCGCATCATCAAGAACATGCGGATGGACCTGATGAAACATATCTCCCGCATTCCGGTGCGGTACTTCGATAATACGCCGATCGGCCAGGTCGTTTCGCGGATCGCGAACGACACGGAGGCGATCCGCGACCTGTTCATGAGCTTCATGGCGACGTTCGTCGTCAGTTTCGTGCAGTTGACGGGCATCTACGTGGCGCTGTTCATCCTGGATGCACGGCTGGCGCTGATTACGCTGCTGCTGCCGCCGATTTTCGTCGGCATCATGTACGTGCACCTGAAATACTCGAAAATCTATATTACGATCATGCGCGCGCGGCTGAGCGACATGAATGCCATGTTCAACGAGACGATCAACGTCATGCCGATCATTCAGGCGTTTCGCCGGGAGAAAGTGACCATCGCCGAGTTCGAGACGCTCAACCATGACCGGTACGCCAATCAAGTGAAGCAGTTCCGGGTGTTCTCGCTCTCCTCGCGGAACATCGTGGGCACGATCGGCGGGCTGTTGACCGCGATGGTCATCTGGTATTTCGGCAACGAGTCGCTGACCGCGGCCTCGATATCGTTCGGCGTGTTCTACGCCTTCATCGATTATTTGGGCCGGATATTCAATCCGATCATCGGAATTTTCGACCAGCTGATGAACGCGCAGCGCGCCTTCGTGTCCGGGGAGAAAGTGTTCGCGATCATGGATATCGAAGGACAGGACGTGGAAGAAGCGGAAGACACGAAGCGTCCGGAAGGCATCGTGAAGTTCGACAACGTCACGTTCGCGTACAAGGAAGGCGAGAACGTTCTGAAGGGCATCTCGTTCGAGGCGCGCAAAGGCGAGACCGTGGCTTTGGTCGGCCATACCGGCTCCGGCAAAAGCTCCGTCATGAACCTGCTGCTCGGCTTCTATGAACCGCAGCTAGGCGAAATAACGATCGACGGTCGCAATATCGCGACGTTCTCGAAGCAGGAGCTCCGCAAGAATATGGGCATCGTGCTGCAGGACCCGTTCCTGTTCGCGGGCGACATCAAGTTCAATGTCAGCCTCTACAATAAAGACATTACGCTCGATCGCGTGAAGGGCGCGCTGCGCGAAGTCGGCGCCTCGACGTTCATCGAGCAGCTTCCGGGCGGCTACGACGAGCAGGTCGTGGAACGGGGCAGCACCCTGTCTTCCGGGCAGCGGCAGCTGATCTCGTTCGCCCGGGCGCTGGCGTTCGATCCGTCCATCCTCATCCTCGACGAGGCGACGGCAAGCATCGACAGCGAGACGGAGGGCTTGATCCAGCAGGCGCTTAAAGTCGTGAGCGCGGGACGGACGACGCTCGTCATCGCGCACCGCTTGTCGACGATTCGCGAAGCCGATCAAATCCTCGTGCTGCATCGGGGCGAGATCGTGGAACGCGGCAATCACCGCGAGTTGATGGCCCTGGAAGGGCGTTATTATAAGATGTATCAGCTGCAAACGGGAGAAGGCGCGGTAACCTCCCAAGCCGTTCAATCGTCCGTCGGGCAGGCGGACGGCACGCCGCAAACCGGCGGGGCGCCGATCGTGATTTAAGGCGGTTCATGCGCCCGGGCAGAAGCTATCGGAGAGGACGATTGGCATGAGCGAGTTGGTGAAGCCGGACGGCACGCTGAACGAAGCGGCGATCGCGGAACGGGAGACTTTATATACGGGCATGAACGGGCAGCGCGTGGAACGGCTGTTCCTTGTCACGGGGGAGCGCGCGATCTTCAAGCCGCTGACCAATGACAGCCAGCTTGGACGGGAAGCTTGGGTGTACGCGCATGTGCTGCCGGCGTTTCCCCCGATCTATCCTCGCTTGCTGGCGTATTCGGGCATTTCGCTTGCCGGTTATGAGTATGCGGGGCAAGGTTCCTCCATCGCGGCGGTGATAACCGGGCATGGTGAAGGCAAAGGAGGCGGCTGGTGCCTGTTCGAGGACTTGGGCCCGCTCTCGCATGACTTCCGGTTAAGCACGGCGGAAGCTTTGATTCCGCGCATCGCGGAGTGGCATGCCCTGCCTGCGGATGGACTGCTGGACGCTCCGCTGCTTGGGCCGAAGCCGATGATAGATGCGCTTCTGCGGGATGTTCTGAGCCGGGAGGCCGATCTGAGGGATGCCTTGTCCGCCGTGCCTGCCGGAGGAGAATCGCTGGAGCGGGTCCTTGCCCCGCTGAAGGAAGGCGGAGCGTTCGATCCGCGGGAATCGGGTTGGTCCGCGCGGGTGCTGTCGCACGGCGATCTGCATCTCGGCAATTACGCTCTGGCGAACGGGCAATTGAAGGTACTGGATTGGGAGCATGTTCATCTCAACACCCCGTATTGGGATCTGTACCATCTGCTGGATTTGTCGCATCCGGTGTTTCCGAAAACGATAAAAGCGGCCGACAGGGAGCGACTGCTGGGGCTCTATGCGAGCGAATCGGCCCGAAGGGACGGAACGGCTTTGCCGCCCGACTTTAAACGGGCGTATGCCCGGTTTGCCGCCGTGTTCTCGTTGTGGATGCTGCTTCTGATCGAGAAGGACCTTGCGGCGCTGGCGGCATCGGCGGATCTGCCGGCCCCATGGTCGCCGGAGCAGCTGAGGCGGCAGAGGGCGGAGACGCTGGACAGCTTCACGCAGTGCGCGGCCATGCTCGGCGATCGATGACGAGAGGGAGTTGGTATGATGGGCTTGGAGAATCGAGGGGATCTCAACCGGATATTAAACCGCTTGAATCAACCGGATCTTGCGCGGGTGCTGGCGGAGGAGCTGTCGGGAAGCGATCTGAACACGCTGCTCCTGGAGGTGTTCCGCGAGCGAACGGAAGCCTCGTCGGCCGCGGATCTGCTCAGGCGATACACGGAGAACCGCTTCGTTCATCCGGCTCGGGCCGATCCGATCGCCTTAAAGCAGCTGGAGCTCGACCTCCTCAAGATCGCGGCACTGCACGGCATGAAGCCGGTCCAGCTATCGCCCGTAGCGCCGCTCGGCACGGCTTCGGTGATGGCGAAGGTCGATCAGAACAAAGTGATATCCGCCTTGAGGGGAACGGAAGCGGTATCCGATGCCACCAATCTCCTCGCGCTGCATGTCTGCGAGTTATTACGCGGCGAAGGCGAATCGCATAAACGGAACGACTTGATGCGGCTGTGCACGACGCATCGGCATGTTCGGGCGCAATACTTCGGGGACGTTCCGGGCATGCTGCCGCATTTTCACTTGTTTTGCATGGTGAGCGCCGGGCTGGATACCGGTTCCTACGGCTTCGAGAAGCAGGCGTTCTGGGAGCAGATCGAGATTTACCGGGCGATCTTCCGCCAGCGGTTCGGGGCGAACATCGAGCTGATCTTCAGCGTGCGCGGCGGGTACCGGGACGCGGAAGGACTAGCGGATCGAGTTATCGCGGAGGGAGAAGCGCGCAGCTGCGGGGTGAAGCTGACGGTGGGCAAGGCGAATGCGGATAACCGTTATTACGAGGGCTTGCAATTCACGATCAAGACGACGATCGAGGGCAGAGAGCTGCTTATCGGCGACGGAGGTTTCGTGAATTGGACCCAGCAGCTGCTCGGGAATCGGAAAGAGCGGCTGCTGATCAGCGCGATCGGCCTGGATCGGCTGCTGCTTCCTTGACCGCCGCTTCGCGCTGGAGCTTATCTGCGCACGATGCTTCGCCTAATGCATCGGCGCGTATTGAAAACCGCGCATGATATCACATTAATGGGCACGCCAAAAAGCACTCCTCCGACGCGATCGGGGGAGTGCTTTTGTGCCGTTTTAGGCGATCGGGTGAAGATTGCCGGCTTCGGCGATGATTTCGATGGAGCGCAGCCTTGCCTTGTGATCGTAAATCTGAGAAGTGACGATCAGTTCATCGGCCATCGTGTCCTTGAGAATTTCGTTCATGCGAGCTTCGACGGCGGCTTTGCTGCCGATCGCGCCGAAGTTGAATTTGGAAAGCAAGGCTTCCCGTTCGTGCGGCTGCCACAGCTCATCCATATTGTCCACCGGCGGCTTCAGCTTGCCTGGCGTACCGCGGATCAGGCTGAGGAATTGCAGCTGCTGCGAGGTAGCCAGCCGCTTCGCTTCCTCGTCGGTGTCGGCGGCGATAATGTTGACGCCGACCATGACGTACGGCTGCGACAAAGCTTCCGACGGCCGGAAACTGCTGCGGTAGAGATGGATCGCCTGCATCAGGTATTCCGGCGCGAAATGGCTGGCGAACGAGAATGGCAGGCCGAGCTCGCCGGCCAGCTTCGCGCTGAAGCCGCTGGAGCCGAGCAGCCAGATCGGCACGTTCAAGCCTTCGCCCGGCGTCGCGCGAACCGGCCGGTATTGATCGGCCGGCGGGTTGAAGAACGCCCGCAGCTCGGTGAGCAGCTCGGGGAACTCCTGCCCTTGCATCGACAGGTCGCGGCGCAGGGCTCGTGCGGTCGTCTGGTCGGAGCCTGGCGCGCGGCCGAGGCCAAGGTCGATCCGGCCGGGGTACATCGACTCCAGCGTGCCGAACTGCTCCGCGATGACGAGCGGCGCATGATTCGGCAGCATGATGCCGCCGGAGCCGACGCGGATCCGCTTCGTGCCGCCGGCCACGTAGCCGATGACAACGGACGTGGCGGAGCTGGCGATGCCCGACATGTTATGATGCTCGGCGAGCCAGTAACGGTTATAGCCCAGGCGCTCGGCCAGCTGCGCCATTTCCATCGTGCGGAGGAAGGACTCCGCGGGCGTTCCGCCCTCTACGACGGAAGCAAGGTCCAGGACGGAAAGCGGAACAGATCGTTCAAGTGGCATGATGAAACCTCCTAAAAGTGTTGTGGGCGAAGCCTCGAAGCCGGGATACCGGCGAGAAAGCAAAACTGCTTCGAAAGCATAAGCCAAGTGTTGTGGGCGAAGCCTCGAAGCCGGGGATACCGGCGAGAAAGCAAAACTGCTTCGAAAGCATAATCCAAGTGTTGTGGGCCAACATCGTAATCCTAAGCCAAGTCTTACGGGAGGAGCCCCAAAAAACAACCAGCCTATCTATCAGCAATAACGTGCTATTAAAGTGTACTTTATATTATGGAGCAGGAACAAATATTAATCAAGCTGCTAACTATTAGTTAGTGAACATGTCATCTTTGCTCTACCTGACCAGTCTGCATAACAACATGTCCGCCCTTAAATCGGAAGCGACAAACGCGCCGACACAGCTCCCAGCCGTACGTTTCGCGGCCACCTTTTGCCGTTCGGTAGAGCGAATGCCGAGTCCGTTCGCAATCCCGATATTCCGCCTGTCCGCGCCTCCTCCGCTGGAAAGATGGTCCATATATTTCACCCCCTATTTTTGCTATAGTGAGGGAAAGTTATCCATAAGCCCGGGGGTGTCCACGCTGATCATCCTGAAACGTTTGGCTTCGTTGTCGATTCTGCCCAAGCTCGTGCTCACCTTCTTGGTAACGCTCACCCCGCTCTACATCATCGGCTGGAGAATGAACGAGATCGGCTCCAACCACGTGCAAAAGGAAATCACGGATTCGCTCGTCTCCCGTACCTCCCTCTACATGAACATGCTCGAATTCGACCTGGACGGCGTCATCCGGCAGCTGCAGGAATACGTCAACGACGACGATCTGATGAAGCTCACGTCCGCGTCCGAAGTAATGAGCGAAATCGAGAAAATGCAAGCGCAGCTGCGACTTAAGAGCCGGCTCGATCTGCTCAAGAAGTCCAGTAAATTCGTCGAAAACGCAATCGCATTCATTCCGGAAATGAACCGCACCGTATCCGCGAACGACAACGTGATCGGCAACTTCGACGAGGCACAGTTCGCGGCCCTGACGAAATCCACCAACCGGTTCGAGGCGCCGTTCTTGGTATGGAACGACCGGATCTTCATCAGCCTCCCGTACCCCGATCCGGCGACCGCCGGCACCCAGAAGCCGGTGTTTCTGCTGGCGGTGGAAATCTCCCGAAGCAAGTTGGAATCGGCGCTTCAAGAGTTCACGAACGAAGGCGGGCGAACGGCGCTTGTCGGGAACAAGCAGCCTTTCCTCATCACGGGAGGCGAGACGGCGGTCGACGAGGAGCTCGTGCGCGATTTTCAGCGGGAAGGCGCGAATGCCTCGGAGAAGCAGCTGCAGTCCGTGAGCTGGAAAGGCGAGCCGTATCTGCTCGTATCGAATCATTCCTCCAAGCTCGACATGAGCCTGCTCATGTACGTGCCCGAGACGAAGGTGAACGCATCGCTGCAGGTGTACCGGTTCTGGTTCTACGTTCTGTCCGCCGTATCCGTCTTTCTCGTGCTCCTCTTCTCGTACAGCATCTACCTCATCATCCATCAGCCGCTGAAGCGGCTCGTCCGGTCCTTCCGGCGCATCGAGCAGGGGCAATTCAACCTGGAGGTGCATTATCCGCTGCAGGACGAATTCGGTTACCTCTACGGGCAGTTCAACGGCATGGTGCGGCGGCTGGACGTGCTGGTGCACGAGGTGTACGAGCAGCAGTACAGGGCGCGCCTCGCGGAGCTGCGGCATTTGCAATCGCAGATCAATCCGCATTTTCTGTATAACAGCTACTTCATCCTCTATCGCATGGCGAAGCAGCGGGATCACGACAACGTCATTTATTTCACGAAGCATCTCGGCGAGTATTTTCAGTACATCACGCGCGACGGCTCCGACGAAGTGCCGCTTGCCAGCGAGATTCAACACGCCCGCACGTATGCGGAAATTCAGTCCATCCGGTTCTCCGAGCGCATCGCGGTGGAGTTCGAGGACGTGCCGGAAGCGATTCGCGCGTTTCCCGTCCCGCGGCTCATCGTCCAGCCGATCATCGAGAACGCCTACAACCACGGCCTCGAGAACAAACGCAAGGGCGGGCTCATCGCCGTGCAATTCCGCGAGCGCGAGAACGCCATCGACATCGTCATCGAAGACAACGGCGAGGACATGAACGCGGACAAGCTCCGCCAGCTTCAAGCCAGCCTGCTGGACAAGGCGGAGCCCAGCGAGCACACCGGACTGCTGAACGTGCACCGGCGCATCATCATCCGTTACGGCGGAGGCGGGCTGAAGCTCGAGCTCGGCGCGGAGCGGGGACTGAAGGTCATTATGACGATTCCGAGAGAGGAAGGTGGCGGCCATGTACCGCTTAATGATCGTTGACGACGAACGATTCACGGTGGACGGGTTATACGAAATGCTCGAAGAAATCGAAGACTTGGAGCTCGATCTCTACCGGGCCTATTCTCCGGAGGAAGCGCTGGACTGGCTGTCGCGGACCCGCATCGACATCGTGCTGAGCGACGTGCGCATGCCCGGCATGACGGGACTCGAGCTGCAGAAGCGAATCGTCGCGCAGTGGCCGCGGTGCAAGATCATTTTCCTGACCGGCATCCATCAGCTGGAGACCGCGCAGCATGCCATCCGGACCGGTTCCATCGATTACATCCTTAAAACCGAAGGCGACGAGGCCATCGAACGCAGCATTCGCAAGGCGATCGATGCCTTGGACGCCGAATCGGCCAACGAAGGCTTCCTGCTGCAGGCTCAAAGGCGCCTAAGCGAAGCGCTTCCCCAGCTTCATCGCGACTGGCTGCAGTCGGTGCTGGAGCTGCAGGCGCCGGTCGGGACGAACGACAAGCTGGCGGAGCTGCGGATTCCGCTGCTTGGCGAGCTGCCCGTCATCCCGCTTATCGGCCGGATCGACTGGCCGGAGGCGGCAGATTACCGGGACAGGACGCTGCTGCTGTACGCGGTGCAAAATATCGCGGCCGAGTATTACGCCTCGCTGGCATTCTTCTCGGCCAGCTTGGACAGGCATCATTTCGTATGCTTGCTGCAGCCTCGCGGCGAAGGCCATGACCATTCCGGCGGACATGCTCCCGATCGCGCCGAGTGCACGGGGCAAGACCTTTCCGACGCTTCTTGCGACCCGGCCACGAACTCCGTCCCCGCGACCGCCTTCCCGGGCGAGACCTGGCAGCAAGCGGCCGGCTTCGCGCACGGCACGATGGAGTCGGTCCAGCAAACCTGCGAACGGCTGCTGCAGCTCGACGTTTCGCTGATCTGCTCCGTGCAGCCGGTCGATTGGGGCTTGCTTCCCGGCGCCTGCGACAGCATGAAGAAGCGGCTGCGGATCGGGCTCGGCTCGCGCGACCGGATGCTGCTGCTCTGGAAGCCGGACGAGGAAGGGAAGAAGCCGGCGGCCCTTCTGCCGCTGCCGCCGCTGCGCATCCTGAGCGCGCAGCTGGAGCGGCTGCTGGAGGAAGGGAGCGAAGCGGAATTCGAAGCGGCGGTACGGCATTACATGTCGCTGCCCGTCCGGTACCCGGATTACGCGCTGGTCTATTACGGCATCGCCGGCGTGCTGCTGAGTCACCTGACGCAGGGCGGTCCGGAACAAAATGATGACGGCGCCGCCGATATCGACGCGCTCATGAATTTGTCCGCGCACCGGGACGGGGAGGCTGCGCTGCAGCAGCTGCTTCGAACCGCCGCGGGGATCTGCGAGCGCCGCAAATCGGTGCAGACGGAGCGCACCCAGCAGCTGATCGCGAAGCTGCAGCACTACATCCGCGCCAACCTGGGAGGGGATTTATCGCTGACGCGGCTGTCCGAAGTCGTCTATTTGAATCCGGCGTACTTGTCCGTGCTCTACAAGCAGCAGACGGGCGGGAACCTGTCGGAATACATCGCCGAGGCGCGGCTCGACAAAGCGAAGGAGCTGCTGGCCACGACGCCGTGCAAGATTCACGAGGTCGCCGACCAGGTCGGCTTCGAGACGGCGGGTTATTTCAACCGCTTCTTCAAGAAGCGGCTCCATGTGACGCCGCAGGAATATCGGGCCCGGGAATAACCCGGGCCCTGCACTTTCTATACAGGAGAGAAGGAATCTATAGATTGTTCCATAGAGAGTTGAAAGCGCTGTCTTTTATACTGGGAGAGAAAGGGAGATTGCGATCAAAGGGGAGGATTCAAGCATGCGACAGACTGTAAAGTGGACGGCGGCGACGGCCATGGCTTCACTGCTGATTTTGGCGACCGCCTGCGGCTCGAACGACAACGGTACAGGAAATGCTTCCGACACCAAGGGCAATAATACCTCCAATGCCGCGAACGCGACGAATACGACGAACGCGACGAACACGACCGATTCGCCCGACGCGACGAATACGGGCACGAACGCGCCGGCGGAAGCCGATCCGTTCCTCGGCAAATACGACCCGCCGATCACGCTGACCAGCGTGCGGATCATCAACGACACCTACAAGTTCATGGAAGGCCAAACGATCGACAACAACATGTGGACCAAGGCGCTCGAAGAGAAGCTCGGCATCAAAGTCAAATACGACTGGGTCGTAAGCGGCGACCAGCCGGGCGGTCAAGGCGAGCAGAAGATGAACGTCTCCATCGCCTCGGGCGATCTGCCGGAAATCATTCCGGTCAACGCGAAGCAGCTGCAGCAGCTGCAGGACGCGGGCGAGCTGGAGGATCTGACGGCGGTCTACGACAAGTACGCTTCTCCTTTCCTGAAGGAGATTTTGAACCAGGACGGCCCGTCCTCGCTGGCGTCCGCGACCTTCGGCGGCAAGCTGATGGCGATCCCGAACACCGGCTCCTCCATGGACGGCGCGGGCATGATCTGGATCCGGACCGATTGGCTCGCCAAGCTGGGTCTGGAACCGCCGAAGACGATGGCCGACGTGCTGAAGATATCCGACGCGTTCACGACGCAGGATCCGGACGGCAACGGCAAGAACGATACGTACGGCATCGCGATGAACAAGGACCTCTACGGCGGCTTCGCCGATATTACCGGCATTCTGAACGGCTTTCACGCGTATCCGAAGCAGTGGATCAAGGATGCCTCCGGCAATATCGTCTACGGCAGCATTCAGCCGGAGATGAAGACCGCGCTCGGCACGCTGCAGGAGCTGTACAAGAAAGGCCAGATCGACAAGGAATTCGGCGTCAAGGACGGCGGGAAGGAAGCCGAGCTGACGTCGTCCGACCGCATCGGCATGCAGTTCGGCCAGATGTGGAACCCGCTCTTCCCGCTCGTGGACAATAAGAAGAACAACGCGAACGCGCAGTGGCAATCGTACCCGCTCGTCTCGAACGACGACCAGCCGGTCACGCCGCAGGTCGGCTTTGCGACCGGGCAGTATTTCGCCGTGAAGAAGGGCGCCGAACATCCGGAAGCGGTGGTCAAGGCGATTAATCTGTTCGTCGAGACCGCCTGGGGCGAGACCACGACGCCGGAGAACTATGCCGCTTACATCACGGGCGACGGCTTCGAGAAGTTCAAGATGATGCCGTTCCAAGCATGGCCATCGCGTAAAAACCTGGACATCTACCTCCACGTGACGGCGGCGATGGACAGCAAGGATACGTCGAAGCTCAATGCCGAGGAGAAGGACAACTACGGCAAGATCGCCGCGTTCCTCGACGGCACGAGCAAAGACCCGCTGGGCTGGGCGTACGAACGGATCTTCGCGAAGGAAGGCTCGTTCAAGGTCATCGACGGCTACGTCAGCAACAGCCAGCTCAAGATGCCGGAGTTCTTCGGCGCGCCGACGCCGGCGATGGTCGAGAAGGATTCCAACCTGCAGAAGCGGGAGATCGAGACGTTCACGAAGATCATCATGGGCGACTCCCTCGACAACTTCGATAAGTTCGTGACCGAGTGGAAGAAGCTCGGCGGCGACCAGATCACGCAGGAAGTCAACGACTGGGCGAAAAACAAATAAGAGGCGTTAACGGGCAGCACGCAGGGGGGGACGCGATTTCCTCCTGCCTGCCGCTGCCTTTCGAACGAAGCGGAGCAGGGAGGAACAACGCCATGTCATGGAAAAAAAAGAGCGAGCGGCTCCCGCTGCACCTGATGATTTTGCCGGGACTCGTCCTCGTCGTCATTTACTGCTACGGCCCGATGCTGGGGCTCGTCATCGCGTTCGAGAAATTCGTGCCGGCCAGGGGAATCTTCCATTCCAAATGGGCGGGCCTCGATAATTTCCGCTACGTGCTGGAAATGCCGGAATCGAGCCGGATCATCTACAACACCGTGCTGATTGCGCTCATGAAAATCGTCGTCGGGCTCGTAGCCCCGATCGTGACCGCGCTGCTGCTGAACGAAGTGCGCAAGGAAGTCTTCAAGCGAGGCATTCAGACCGTCATTTATTTGCCCCACTTTCTGTCGTGGATCATTCTCGGCGGCATTCTGATCGACATCCTGTCGCCGACGGACGGCATCGTGAATCAGGTATTGGGCTGGATCGGCATTCAGCCGATTTATTTTCTCGGGGATAACGGCTGGTTCCGCTACGTGCTCGTGGCCACGGATACGTGGAAGGAATTCGGCTTCAATACGATCGTGTATCTGGCCGCCTTGACCAGCATCAACCCGTCGCTCTACGAAGCGGCGATCGTGGACGGCGCCGGGCGCTGGAAACAGACGCAGCACGTGACGCTGCCGGGCATGATGCCGATCATCGTCCTGCTGACGACCTTAAGCCTTGGAAACGTGTTAAACGCCGGGTTCGACCAGGTGTTTAATTTATATAGTCCGCAGGTATACGAATCGGGGGATATCATCGACACGTTCGTTTACCGGATCGGCCTCATCGATTCGCAGTTCGGCGTCGCGACCGCGGTCGGGGTGTTCAAATCGGTCGTCTCGCTGATTTTCATCTCCGCGTCGTACTATCTGGCCTACCGGTTCGCCAAATACCGGATTTTCTAGCGAAAGGAGCGTGTTCGCATGCTGGAGCATTATACGCTTAGCCGCCGGTTGTTTCTATCTTTCAACTACGTGTTCCTCGCTTTCCTGGGGATCCTGTGCATCCTGCCGATCATCCACGTGCTGGCCTTGTCGTTCAGCTCGAGCAACGCCGCCCAAGCGGGATACGTCAAGCTGTGGCCGGTACAGTTTACGCTGAGCTCCTATGATTTCGTCACGCATAAGGCGGCATTCTGGAAGTCGATCGTCGTGACGCTGAAGCGGGTCGGCGTCGGCGTGCCGGTCAACATGCTGCTGACGGTGCTCGTCGCCTATCCGCTGGCGAAGGAAACCAAGAAGTTCCCGATGCGCACGTTCTATGCTTGGCTGTTCGTCGTGACGATCCTGTTCGGCGGCGGGCTTATCCCGCTCTATATGACGGTCAAATACACGGGCATCATGGACAGCTTGTGGGCGATGATCCTGCCGGGCGCCGTGCCGGTCTTCAACGTCATCCTGCTGCTCAACTTCTTCCGCGGCCTGCCGAAGGAGCTGGAGGAGGCGGCGTTCATGGACGGGGCCGGCCACTGGACGACGCTGTGGCGGATTTTCCTGCCGCTGTCGCTTCCGGCGCTCGCGACGATCACGCTGTTCGCGACGGTCGGCCACTGGAACTCCTGGTTCGACGGCATCATCTACATGAACTCGCCGGATCATTATCCGCTGCAGAGCTACCTGCAGACCGTCGTCATCAATCGCGACTTGACGCTCATGTCCTCGTCGGACATGAAGTCGCTGGCCGAGGTCAACGACCGCACGGCCAAGGCGGCGCAAATCTTCCTCGGCGCGCTGCCGATCCTGCTCGTGTACCCGTTCCTGCAGCGGTTTTTCATGAAAGGGATCGTGCTGGGCAGCGTAAAGGAATAGCTCGTCGGCAGAGCCCTGCGCGTGGACGCGAGTCCGCGGGCTGGGCTTTTTGCGCTGACCGGTGACGACAGCGATGAAGCCTTAACGAAATCTCTCCATTGCAATCTCCCAAGTTATGCTAAAATAGGTCGTCGACAAGTCCGTAGCGCAGGTTTCAAGAAAGCATGCCGGCCGCGCGGCTGCGGCGGCCGAGAGAATAGAGCTGTCCATTTTCTATCATACGGGGGTATCGCCATGAGCGAATTCAGCGAAAGCTATCATCTGATCGGGCACAGCGAACAGGAAGGCATCGATCTTCTGAAACGGGCCGGACAAGGGGGATTGGTGTTTCCCGCGGTCAACAATTGGGTGACGATGCTGCCGAATTTCCCGATTTATACGCCGAACGCCGACCTGATACGGCACAATGCCGGCGTTCTCTTGCATTATGTTTTTGCCGAAGATCACGGCTGGTCGTTTGCGCTATATGAACGCGACACGCTCGTTTCCTCCTATGAATGCGACTGGAACGATGAAGATATCATCAACCGGGACGGGGAATTGAACCTGCCCGCTCTGCTGGAGAAGCTTAACCTTAAGCTGGAGCGGGAGCAGGCGATCGAGGAAGCCGAGATCGCACGGTTGCTCGCTCCCGCGGATTTCGAGGAAGTATCGGAGCTGGAACCCGCCTATTCGTTCGCCGAATCGTTGGGGCTGACCAACTATGCATGGCTGTCCTATCACTATGCGGAGCGTGATTACGCCGATCAAGCCGATTACATCGCGGGCAGCGGGGTAATAAAGGTTGATTGACCGCCCGGGAGGTGCACCATGAATATTTTGCCTAACGTCATTCGAGTATTGTCGATTCTTGAGGCAATCGGGTTCCTGTTGTTATTGCCCGTCGCGTTCGCCTTCAACGACACGGGCGAGCCGGCCGCGACGATCCTGGCGATCTATGGCGGCTATGCGCTGATCGGCATCGTCGTCTTCGTCGCGAACGAGATCATGATCCGGAAGAAGGCATTCAAACGCCGTTCCTTCCGAATCGGTTACAACCTCTTCTGGGCTTGCGCCGCGTTGGCGGCGGCGGGCGCATGGATGATCTTCGCGAATGCCTGACCTCACAAAGCAGCACTTCTTTGCGTAGTCGGGAATTCGTGATCGCCGCGCTCGCGCCGTCCCGCGCGCGAGAAGAGGCTGACCGCCGTCATCGTGAGATGATCGGGCGGTCAGCCTCTTTGTCATGCGTTTGAGATCCGGAGCTAGACCTGCAGCATGAGCAGGATAATCGAGGACAGGCTTAGGCAGCCGCTGATCAGGTACAGGAACATCACGGCTTGTTTCGGGCTTAAGCCCGCCCGGAGCAGGCGGTAATGCGCTTGGCTGGCATCGGCCTGATAGATCGGCTTGCCGCCGAGGAAGCGTTTGATCACCACGAAGATATTATCGAAGATCGGCACGCCGAGCGCCAGGATCGGAATCAGGATCGAGAGCACCGTCGCCTGCTTGAAGGCGCCGTCGAGCGCGATGACCGCGAGGATGAACCCGAGGAAGGTCGCGCCCGCATCCCCCATGAACACCTGCGCCGGCGGCTTGTTGTAGCGCAGGTACGCGATCGTGACGCCCACCAGAATGATCGCCATCATGGCGGAGTCCGACTGCCCCATCGCCAAGGCGACCACGAACAGCGTGCCGGCGGATATCGCCGAGAGTCCTCCGGCCAGCCCGTCCATGCCGTCGGAGAAATTAATGACCGTCGTTACGCCGAAGATCCACAGGATCGTCAGCAGGAACTGCAGCACTTCCGGCAGATTCACGAACGCCCCGCTGATGGGATTGTAGAACCCGCTGAACGTAATGCCGGACGCGTAGACCACGACCGCCGCGGAGATTTGTACCAGGAACTTCGGCAGGGTCGGGAAATCCTTCCCGTGCGTCTTGTACCAATCGTCGACCGTGCCGATGGCGATCAGCAGGACGGAGCCCAGGATGATCGCCCCCGTCTGGAGCGTGAACCCTTTCAGGTAGAACAGGTACGTGACGATAAAACCCGCGAAGATGGCGTAGCTGGCCGTCAGCGGGATCGGTTTGCGGTGGATTTTGCGCTCGACGTTCTCCCGGGGCTTGTCCACGAAATCGAGTCGGAACGCCAGTCTCCCGAGCGGCGGAATCAAGAGATATACGATGAAGAACGATACGGCGAATGCGACAACGTACGAAATGATCATCAGCCCCAATGCCAGGTTTTGGATGTCACGATCAGGATGCGCCAAATGCCTAACGGCTATTCTCTTCTTATTAACGATCTTATTCGCCAAAAGGTTACCGAATTGTGGATATTTCCTATTCCATAATATGCTAAAATGGATAGAGAAGTGGGGATAATCGACACTTCGGCATACGCGGAATGAAGCCGCAATCGCAGAAATAACTTATATGAACGGGGAGAACCCATGCAGGAAATCGAGTTTAATTTCGGTTCGTCGTTAAAACAGGTCTACAGAACGCACTACTTTCACGTATTGAAGAACCGAATCGTCTTGACCGTCCTCGCGGCGTACGTGTTGCTTTGCCTTGTATTGATCGCAATGTGGAGTTCCCGTCAGCTCGAAATCATTACCCCGCTGCTGATCCTCGTCGCCGGCTTCGACGTCGTGAACAAAGTCTACTTGATTCCCCGTAAGAAAATGAAGGATCCGCGGTACGATCAAACGGTCAAGTTCACGTTCGGCGAAAAGGAAATTTCGTTTTCCACGTCCGACATGAACTCCAAAATCAACGTGGACTATCTGGTTAAAGTTTGGGAGAACGCCGATTTTTATTTTTTGTTTCACGATAAGCGAAACTATTGGTACATTCCCAAAAAGTCGTTCAAAAGCATGGAACAGGAACGGCTTTTCAGGGAAATCATCACGAAGCATCATAAGATCGCTTCCGGGGTCTTGAAATAAAGTCGAGCACGTCGTGTTGCTGCGCCATTCCTCATCCCATCCCTCGGAGGTCCCTATGAAGAAAATGCTGATTCAGATCTTGTGTTTGATCGGGGCAGTCGGAATCTTATCCAGATTGGCCGTTCGATTGATCGAAAGCCGATGGGGCTATTCGCTCCTGAACGAGTCGTTCCTGGATTGCGTCGAGTACGTGCTGACCTTGGATTGCATCCTGGTCGGCGTCCTGATTCTTCATAAGTACGCGGCGAAAGGGCGTTATCATGCAATCCTGCTGGCGATCGGCGCGGCGATCCTGATCCTGGAGTACCAGTCGCCCGTCTTCGGCGCCGCGATGCAGTCCCCGGGCGACCGTTATTATTTCAGTTCCCCCACCCATCGGTATCAGCTCCTGCTCGAGCAGGAAGAGGCGGAAGGCTCCGTCGTCATCAGAGCCTACCAAGTCGAGAGCCGCTACTTTATCCGAACGGCGGACGAGGCCTTCGCCGCGTTCGATGCGCCGGGCAGCCCGATTCAAGCGGCGAATATCCGGGTCGAATGGGTGCGCGAGAATACCGCTAAAGTCACCGTCGCGAACGGCGGGCAAGCGAGCAGCTTCGAGCTGGCCTTCGACGACGAAGGGTTGTCGCAGGCGGTCATGAACTTATTCCGCGGCGGCGCGGGTCCCGAGACTGATCCGAACCGGACGCCCGTCTAAGCAAATAGCCCGTAAACGCATGCCCATCGCGCATTCCGACCGTACAAATCATCGCGCATGCCACCCGCACGCACCAACGCGCATGCCGGCCGCGAGCCGACGCCTCTCTTATTTCCGCGCCTTCAAATTTCCGGTATTCCGCACGATGGTTTTCACATGGAGCTCCACCTTCAAATTCGGCAAATAATCGGTTCGCCAGCGAGCCAGCTGCGGACGGGTCAGATCAGTGCGGAAATGCTGGCCGAGCCCGAATACATCGGCCTCCGCTTTTTGCACTTTTTTGAACAGCTGCTCGAATTCCCGCGTTACCAGCTCCTGCAGCTCCTTCTTGATCTCCACCGTCGAAGGGTTCCCCCGGGTGTCCATCACGATGATTTTGAGATGGACCGTGCTTTTGAGACGAGGCTGGTTTTGCTCCATGCGGCTTCGGTTCCCCACGCGGCTGCTGACGATTTGAACGGTAGCTTGCCCCATCACCTCGATTTTCCCTTGCGTGTTTACGCCATTGAATACGTTGTACAGCAGGGTTTCCTCGTTGTTCAGCCTCCCGACCATTTTGCCGTTGCTCATGATGGCCGAGCCCACGCTCTTGATTGCCGTCGAATCGCCGGACTTGATCAGCGGGATGACGACGTCGTTGGTGTAGGAATGAATGCTTCTGAAGATCCGCCAGGTCGGCGTGTAGGCGATGTCGGGGCTCCAACCCGCGTTTTTCTGGAAATAATTATAGATCGCCGTTCCGTCGTCCCTCGAACTCGTGTCGATATGATGGAAGAATCGGTCAAGCGGCTCGTCGGAAATGACGAACATCGTTTTCGGCGCGATATACCGCGAACGGATGATGCTGGCGATGCCTTCGCTTAATCCGCGCATGGCAAAGGCTTTATCGACGATGATGACCTTCAGGTGGAGCAGATCGACTTGGCTTTCCATGTTCATGCTGATATGGTCGATGACTTCGTTGATGGAGTCTCCCCGATCGACGATGATCTGGCAATCGCCGCTCTCGTTCACGGCCGGAATATCGAGATAGATCGTATAGATGCCCTGATTGTACGCAATGCCCATGGCAATCGGCAGGGAGCGGTGATTGATGTCTTTGTTGTCCCAACAGCCGCCGAGCAGGAACGTCAGGGCGACCGCAATCGTCCACTTCAGCATCGTCTTCATTTTTAATTCCCTTTCATCTGTTTGAAATGGTGACGCCCCGCCAAAAGGACGATTAACGGCGTCGCGATCGCCACGTATGCCAGAAGGATGGTCTCCCATTGGAGAAATTCGTCGGTCGATTCCAGGTCGGGTATGCACATACATGCGGCGAATGTCAGGACGGACACAAGCGGAACCAGAATCGACGGCTTCATGTCCTTGATGCTGTGCCGGAAAAGGTTGGCCAGCAGCCAGAAAACCATGGCGATGAAGAGCATGATGAAGGCCAGCGAGCTGAGCACCAGAAACATCGTGACCCGGTCGAACATCAGCCATTCGATCTCGATCGTATCGACCGTGAAGACGAAGGGGAACTCCAGTTGTCTGGCCGTTTCTTCGCCTAACGTCAGGATTGGGAGATAAACGGCGAGCAGAAACAACGGCAGGAGCAGCAAATTTGCGATGTAGATGGCTTTCGGCTTGTAGGCGACGTAGGAGGGCACGAATCCGAGGAAGAGGAAGCAGCCCGAGAACGCGAACAAGCATTTGTAATAGGATGGCTTGGCAAGAAACGAGAAGTCCATCGGATCGTCGGGAAGCAGCGGCAGCGCGTAGCGCAGATCGATGTTCTGGAAGGCGTACGCGAGCACGAACAAGGCGGGCAGGAGAAAAAGGATGCTAAGCAGCAAGCCGGTCCTCATCAGCCCCCGCACGCCGCCATTCATGACGATGTAAGCCGGAATCACGATCAGCAGGCAGATGAGAATCCACAGCGGCGTATTCGATAAGAAAATGATCGAGATGATCTCCGCGTAAACCCTCACCGTCAGGACGGCGATGATAGCGAGATGCAGCATGACCGGCAGCAGCGTTGCCCAAGCCAGCCATTTGCTTTTCTTCATCAGCTCGTCGGCGATATTCCGATTGCCGAAGAAGCGGATTCCTTTCAAGTACACGGCCATGATCGCAAATTGAAACAGAAAACCGACGAGAATCGGCACCCACTGCGTCTCCCTGCTGCTGGCGATGAGCTCGGTGGGATACATGAAGAAAATCAACCCCACATGCGTTATAATAAAAACAAGCGGTACTTGTAAAGTTTTGTGCATCTCATTCACCTTTGGGCTTTCTTGACTGCAGATAGGGCAAATTGAGCGTTTGGAATCCGGCCAGATACGAGCAGAGGATTACAAGTCCCGACATGAGGCCCAGTACGCCGAAAGCGGCGGCAAGAAACAAGAGCAGATACTTGAACAGCCGAAGCGAATGCGCATTCTGGATGCCGACGACCGTTGCGCTCGAGATGGTGATGACGGCCAGTACGATAATGAGCAAGTTGCTGACGAGCTTCGCGGATACGGCGGCCTGCCCCAGCACGATGCCTCCGACCATCGTGACGGTCGGTCCGATGCTGGATGGGAGCCGGATGATGGCCTCCAGCAGCAGCTCCAGAACTAATAATAACAGCAGCGTTTCCACAATGGCCGGGTAGGGCACGTCCAATCGGCTCTTGGCGATCGAGTTCGCCAGCTCGAACCGCAGCACGTCCGGATTGACGGACACGAGCGCGACATACAAACCCGGGCCGATGAGCGTGGTAAGAATGCCGCACAGGCGCAGCAGGCGCAGCAGGACCGAGAAGACGGGCGTGAAATTATTATCGTCCTCGGTCATGTACAAATCCGTGAAAAGGCTCGGCAGCACGAGCGCGAACGGGACCCGTTCTATGAAGAGCACGGCCCTTCCGTTCCTTAAGGCGCGCATGGCGGTTTGCGGCATTTCGGTCGTACGGTATTGGGTGATCAGATTAAAGGGAGACAGACCTAAGGCTTTCGTGAGATCCTGCAGGTTGTTCACTTCCTGATTCAGCTTCGATTCGATGGCCTCGGTTAACGTCTGCAGGAACGAGGGATCGATGCTGCCCTTCAGGTACGATACGGTCACGCGGTTTTTGACGGCGTTCCCGAACATATAGGTCTTGAGTTGAAGGTCGTCCGCGTTCGTATGTCTTCGAAGCAGGCCGACGTTCGTTTCCATGTTCTCGTTGAAAGCGCTGTTCGAACCCGAAATGCTGTTTTCGGTCAGAGGCGCCGAGATCGAACGGCTGAGCGTCTGCGGCACCGGAATCAGGCTGACGCAGGTTTCGGAGGTCTCATGAACGACGAGCAGCATGCCGATCTGAACCTCGGTGATGAGCGTTTCGAAGGCTTGGGACGAGTAGTCTTCTCCCAGTCCGGCGACGACGTCCCGCATGTCGTGGTCGGCCAGATCGTCGACCTGGATCAGATCCCGGATCATGGAGATCGTCTGAGGGAAGTCGATCAGCGTTTTCAATCCCAGCACCGCAATGACTTCACGTCCGAGGTGGATTTGGCGCATAATGAAATCGTTGTCGTGAACGAAATGACGCTGCAGCGCGGCCGCGATAGACAATGAATACACGCTCCAATCCTGATTCTTCCATGTTGTTAGGCGATATTATTCCAAAAAAGGGTATAAATATGCGATAGGAGAGGACGAGAATATGACGATCGTCTATTTGGTCAGGCACGGACAGACGGAATGGAACGTGGAACGCCGGTTTCAAGGTCACCAAGATTCCCCGTTGACCGCGCTCGGCCTGAATCAAGCGGAGTGGCTCTCCCGGTCGCTTCGGGACGAGCGGATCGACGTCGTCTATGCGAGTCCGAGCGAGAGAGCTCGCCGGACGGCGGAGATTATTCGAGGCGATCGGGACATCCCGTTGATCGAAGACAGGGCGCTCATGGAAGTGAACCTGGGCGTCTGGGAAGGCATTACGCAGGAGAAAGCCAAGTCGCTGAATCCGGCGCAGTTCGAATTATTCTGGCAGGATCCCGAAGCATTCGCGGTCGAAGGCAGCGAACGGCTTCAAGCCGTGTCCGACCGGGTCGTCGCGCTGCTCGGCAGGGTGCTGCGGGAGCATCGGGGCGAGACGATCCTGCTTGCGACGCACAGCGTCGTCGTGAAGCTGATCATGGCGTTTTTCGAAGGCCGGCCGTTGAAAGCGATCTGGGAGCCGCCTTATATTCATCCGGCCAGCTTATGCAAAATCGCGATAGCGGGAGAGCGGGCGGACATTCTGCTTCACGGGGATGTCAGCCATTATCCGGAGCCGCCCGGAGCGATGGCGGATTAACGGGCCGATCTTACGCGCACGCAAGGGAGGACGCATGGACATTCAACTCAAGCAAGTGGAAAGCGAAGCGCTCAAGGCGATATGGAAGGCCGCGTTCGAAGCCCGGCATATTTTGCGCCAAGAAGAATATTACGATAGGTGTTTGCTTGAGAATACGTCAGGGCTCCGCATGACGCTGCTTGCTTTCGCCGACGGGCAAGTCGCGGGCTGCGCGCATTTGAAGTACGAGTCCGGTTATCCGCATTTCAGGAACAAGCATATTCCGGAGATCAACGATTTGCTGGTATTTCCCGCGTTTCGGAAGCATGGCATCGCCAACCGGCTCATGGAGGAATTCGAGACGATCGTCAATTGGCATTATAACCATATCGGGATCGGCGTGGGGCTGTACAAGGATTACGGCGCGGCCCAGCGCATCTATTGCCGGAGAGGCTACGTTCCGGACGGGAACGGCGTGATGTATCAAGACAATGAAGTAACGCCGGGAGACATGGTGCGGGTCGACGATGAGCTGGTGCTGTATTTCGTGAAGGAACTGGATTATGATTGACCGGGGCATTCCGGATCCGGAGAGCGAGGTTCGCCGCATTAACGAAGCACCTGCGCTAGGCCGATAAGAAGGTCAGAGTCCGGTCATTCGAGATATCCCGCGACCACCGAGAGGAGCAGCCGTCTTGCAGAAGCGAAAGCGCATCATCGTCATCTTCTCCGTCGTGATTGCCGTCCTTGCCGTTATTCTGATTAACCGCGTTATCAAGCAAAACCGGACCGCGGCCGACTTGAACGTCCTGCAGCAAAGCATAGATACGGCGTTCAGGACGCAGCTCAGCCTCGCGACGTCGAGCTTGGGCACGGATTTCGACGAGGATGAATCCAACTTCAATACATGCGTGGCGGCCGTCGCGGCCGCGGCCGCCTTGGCCGACCAGACGAGCTACGAGTCGAGGAACGACCTTATCGACGTGGCGCTGAATCGTTTCAGCAAAATTTTGCTCAATCCCGAGAACAGGCAGACCGTCTCCGAGCATTCGCCCGAGCTGCGGAACCTGTTCGTGAAACTGACCATGAATCCGGCCGACGTCGAGACGACGCGAACGTTGTCCGCTTTTATCGGCAACGTGAAATAAGCCGGTTGGGCGATTTTAATCGTTAGAGGAGCTGCCGGAGAGGCAGTTCCTTTTTCCCGTTCATGGGCCAAAGGGCGGGGGTCCGGCGTCTTAACACACATTACACAATTGGGAAGCCCAAATGCCTTTGCGCCAAGGGGCCGGATATGGCAAGATAGTAAAGCACATTGAACAAGGAGCGTGGAACGCATGCGTAAAATAATCGTGCTCGGCGGAACGAGGTTTTTCGGCAGGAAGCTGGTGGAACGGCTGCTCGCGGCCGGAGACGAAGTCGCCATACTGACCAGGGGCGGGCTGCCCAATCCGTTCGGAGACCGCGTGAAGCACATCCAGGCCGATCGGAAGGATGCGACCGCGCTGCGCGAGGCTCTGGGCGACGAGAAGTACGACGTCGTCTACGACAACATTTGCTACCTGCCGCAGGAAGCGGAGGAAGCCGTGAAGCTGTTCGCGGGCCGCGCCGGCAAATACGTGGTGACGTCGTCGCTCAGCGTCTATCCCTACGGGGGAGCGGGCAAGACGGAAGCGATGTTCGACGCGCAGGGTTACGAGCTTCCGAGCCCCTACCCGGCGGACATCGATTATAGCGAAGGCAAGCGGCTCGTAGAGGCCGTTCTGCTGCAGAAGGCGTCGTTCCCGGTCGCCGCGGCGCGGTTCCCGATCGTGCTCGGCACGGAGGATTATACCCGGCGGCTGCATTTTCATGTCGAGCATGTGCTGCAGGGGCGGCCGATCGGCATTCCGGCTCCGGATGCCGCAATGTCGTTCATTTTGGCGGACGAAGCGGCGGAGTTCCTCGATTGGCTCGGCCGGTCCTCTGCCGAAGGGCCGTACAATGCGTGTTCCCGCGGGGAGATCACGCCGGGCGGCATCGTGCGGCTGATCGAAGAGGCGACCGGCAAGTCCGCGAACGTCGTGCCGGAGGCGGACGAAGCGGATCAGTCGCCGTTCGGCATTCCGGAGCCGTGGTACATGGATACGGCGAAGGCGGAGGCCGAAGGCTTCGCGTTCCGGGAATTAAGCGATTGGCTGCCCGGGCTGATCGAGCGGCTCGCGCAGGAGGAGCGTACGTCCTCATGATCGTGAACGAGCAGATCAAAGCGTCCGAGGTACAGCTGACGGGCATCGACGGCGAGGATCTCGGCATCGTCTCCCGCAGCGAGGCGCTCGCGCTGGCCAAGCGGCACGACGTCGATTTGGTATGCATCTCCTTGATGAGCAGCCCGCCGCCCTGCCGGCTCGTCAGCCGCGGCGCGGCCAAGCAGGACATGAACGCGCGCAAGCGGGACGAGAAACGCAAGGAGCAGCCGCAGAAGACGAAGGAAATCCGCCTGACGCCGCATATCGAAGAGCATGACTACGATACGAAATTGCGCCAGGTGGAGAAGCTGCTGGAATCCGGCCATGCGGTGGAGCTGACGGTGCGCGTGCAGGGCAAGGAAGGCCAGCAGGCGAAGGCGCTGCTGGAACGGCTGCTCGCCGATCTCAAGGGTCGCGGCGCCAAGGAAACGGGCATTCAAGTAAGCGGCAAGGGCGCAGCCGTAAAGGTCGTCCCGGTGCCGCAGCCATAAGGCGCAAGCGGTCGCCGCGAGCGGATGCCGCAGCCATAAGGAAACTTCAGCCTGCAATTGGTTGAAGTTTCCTTACATGTTATGGCAGTATTTGTTGACTTTTGAGAATTGCTAAATTACTATAAACCTGTCAGATAGGATGCTAGGAAGAGGAGGGCAGGAACCATGCGCAAAATTCAGAAGATTCTCGTGCACGAGCAAGTCTCGCAAGAGATTCAAAACTATATTCAAGAGAAGGAAATGTCGGATGGCGACAAGCTTCCTTCGGTCGAAGAAATGACGCATATGTTCGGCGTCGGCCGTTCGTCGCTGCGCGAGGCGCTGCGTTCCCTCGAAGCCTTGGATATCATACAAGTCGAGAACGGCAAGGGCATTTTCGTCCGCGACGTGAACACCTTCCGTTTCATGGGCAAAGTGAAGATCGAGCAGGAGCGCAACTTCCTCCTGGATACGCTGGAGGTGCGCAGAGCGCTCGAGGGGCAGGCCGTCCGGCTGGCGTCCAAACGGATCGACGACACCCAGATCGCGGAGATCGACGCTTGCCTGGAGGAGTACCGCAGGCAAAAAGAAGCCGGCGACGACACGTCGCAGATCGATCTGGCGTTTCACCGCGCGATCATCAAAGCGACCGGCAACCAGGTGCTCGAGAGCGTACTGGATTCGTTTTCCGTCATGTACGAGCGATTTTTCAACGAGCCGCTCGGCGACAAGCAGCTGTTCGACGACACCTATCCCTTTCATATTACAATGTTCGACGCAATCAAAGCCCATCAGACGGAAATCGCCATGCAGGAATTCTATAAAATGATGGATTGTATCGAAAATAAACTGAAAAGTGTCTAATATTCGAAGGTTTTTATTGACAGAACTATAACGCTTTCATATAATCAAACCTATCAGACAGGATGACTGTATGATACATCTGGATAGGGGGAAGATCGATATGACAAGGCGTAAAAAGGTTTCGGCTTTACTGCTATGCGGTGCTTTGTCTGCCGGACTTTTGGCGGGCTGCGGCAGCAACAATGACTCATCCACCGGCGACAACGGCGCCGGCGACAAACAAGTCACGCTTCGGATGATCGAAAGCTTGACGAGTCCCAAACGGACGGAGCTGCTTCAGGCTTCCATCGACAAATTCGAAACTGCAAACCCGAACATCAAAGTGGAATTGATCTCGCCCCCGTTTGACCAAGCCGACAATAAAATCAGAACGATGCTTGGCGCCAAGGAAGATCTGGATGTCGTCGAAGTGCGCGATTTGACCGTAGCGGAATTCGTGAACAACGGGTTCATCGAGCCGCTGAACGATTTTGCCGACAAATGGTCGGATTATTCGACGGTCAGCGCGATCTCCAAGTCGCTCGGTTCCGTCGGGGACAAGCTGTACTTCGTCCCGAACGGCCTCTACGAGCGCCAGCTGTTCTACCGCGCGGACTGGTTCAAGGAGCAAGGGCTGAACCCGCCGGCAACGTGGGACGAGCTGTACGAAACGGCCAAGAAACTAACGGATCCATCCAAAAACCGCTACGGCTTCTCGTTCCGCGGGGGCGCAGGCTCCAACGGCACGACGGACGCGATGGTGCTGGCTTACAACGGCGACAACGTGAATCTCGAAGATTCCATGTTCACCAAAGACGGCAAAACCATCTTCTCGACGCCGGAAGCCAAGGCTTCGATGGAACTCTATCTCAAATTATATAAAGACGCTTCGCCGCCGGACTCCGTCAACTGGGGCTTCCAAGAGCAAGTGCAGGCGTTCACTTCCGGCGTAACCGGCATGCTGCTGCAGGATCCGGACGTTATCCAATCGCTGCAGGAGAAAATGGCCGAAGGCACATGGGCAACGGCGCCGCTGCAAGCTGGACCGACCGGCAAAGCGCTGCTCGCGGCAGGCGGAGCAGGCTGGGGCATGGCGGCCAACTCCGAGCATAAAGAAGAGGCATGGAAGCTGATCTCGTTCCTGTCCAGCCCGGCCGAAAACACCGAATTCTCGAAAGCCTACGGCCTGATTCCGATTCATACGTCGGCAGCCGAAGACGAATTCTTCAAAACCGGCCCTTACAAAACGCTGCTCGACATGACGAACGCGCCGGATAAATTCGTGAACTTCAAACCGCCTTTCGAATATCCGGGCACCGGACAATGGGGTCAAGTGGAAATGGAATCGGGTCAAGCGCTGCTGCTCGGCCAAGCTTCCCTGGACGATACGCTGAAGAAATGGGACGAGTATTGGACGGACCAGAAGTCCAAGTTGGGCAAGTAACGTCGGTCGATCGATTCGGGAGGGGCGGCTCAAGCCGCCCTTCCTACATTCCAGAAGCAAGGCGGTGCGAAAATGAAAAATCAAAAGATCTTTATACTATCGGGGCTGATCCCCGCCTTGTTATTAGTATTGGCATTCACGTACTATCCCTTCCTGAAGGGGATCATCATGGCGTTCCAGGATTATAAGCTGTTCGATCTTCGTCATGTCCGGTTTGTCGGATTCGATAATTTCAAGGCGGCTTTCCATGATCCCAAATTTCTCGTCGCGCTCAAGAACAGCGGTTACTGGGTATTCTTCTCGCTTATTTTCCAATTCGTGCTCGGCCTGGCGCTGGCGCTTCTCTTGAAGAAGCCGTTCAGGGGCAGAGGCATTTTTCAAGGCTTCGCTTTCTATTCCTGGGCCTTGTCCGGTTTCCTGATCGGGATGATCTGGAAATGGATGTTCAACTCGCAAATCGGCGTCATCAACGATCTCCTGCTTCGCGTCGGCATTATCCACGAACGGATCGGATTCCTCTCGAATCCGAAGTGGGCGATGACGTCCGTCATTATTGCCAATGTCTGGTACGGCATCGCTTTCTTTGCCATCATGCTGCTCGCGGCGCTCCAATCCGTGCCGTCGGAGCTGTACGAGGCGGCCGACATGGACGGCGCGACGGGCATTCGCAAGCTGTGGAACGTGACGCTTCCATATATTCTGCCGACCATCATCGCCACGACGTTGCTGCGGGCGATTTGGATATTCAACGATCCGACGATCATCTACGGCTTGACCAACGGCGGTCCTGCCGGAAGCACGCATATTTTGTCTTCGCTCATGCTCGATAAGATCATTTATGCCGGCGATTACGGGGCGGCTTCGGCGATCGGCGTCATCATGATCGTGCTGCTGCTGTTGTATACGATCTTCTTCCTCACCGTCACCAAGGCCGAGAAAGTAGGTGACTTCTAATGACGGGATTGCAAAAGACGCTCAAGGTCGTGTTCCTGGGGCTGTACCTGCTGGTCATGGTATTCCCGCTGTATTGGATCGTCATCACGTCGCTCAAGCCGCAGAAGGATATCTTCTCCTTCCCGCTTCGGTATTGGCCGCAGAAGTTCACGATGGACAACTACGTGAACATCTTCAAAATCTCGAAATTTCACATCTATATCGGAAACAGCTTGATCGTGGCGATCATCGCGGCGCTGATCGTGCTCGTCATCTCGGTGTTGAGCGCGTACGTGCTGGCGCGGTTCAAATTCCGCGGCCACAGCCAAATCATGCTGGCGTTCTTCTTGACCCAGATGCTGCCGGGCTTTATCGCGCTGGCGCCGCTGTACCTCATGATGAGCAAGATGGACCTGCTGAACACGCGATTCTCGCTCGTGCTCATGTATACCGTCGGGCTGATTCCGTTCTCGACGATCATGCTGCGCGGCTTCTTCCAGCGGATTCCTTCCAGCCTGGAGGAAGCGGCGATGATCGACGGCTGCTCGCGTTGGTCGGCCCTGCTGCGGGTCATCATTCCCGTCATGCTGCCGGGGATCGCGTCGACGTTTATCTTCGCCTTCGTGCAAAACTGGAACGAGCTGTTCCTCGCGGTCATGTTCATCGATAACGATGCCTTGAAGACGCTGCCCGTCGCGATGAACTCGTTCATCCTGAAATTCGACGTCGACTGGGGCGCCATGTCGGCCGGAGCGGTGCTATCCATCATTCCGACCATCGTCATCTTTGCGTTCGCCCAGCGTTTCATTGTAGAAGGTTTAACACAAGGAGCCGAAAAAGGATGAGCAACACGGATAACAACCAACCAGACCGCAAGCGCGGCAACATAGAGAAGCAATTTACCAAAACGGCTTACGATCCGATCGATACCCGGCATCAAGGCGCGATCCACGTGCCGGTCTACCAGAACAGCCTGTTCGCCTTCGAGACGTACGAGGCGTTCAGCGATGCGGTCAAGCAGCCGATGCACAACCATGTTTATTCCCGGGGAAATAACCCGACCGTCGAATACCTCGAGAACAAGCTGGCGGACCTGGAAGCGGCCGAAGCGGCAAAATGCTTCGCCTCGGGCATGGGCGCGATCACCGCGGCCATCATGTCCTTCGTCGCGCAGGGCGACCACATCGTCTGCGTGGACCAAGCCTACGGGCCGACCAAGGAATTCCTGTCCGTGTACCTCAGCCGCTTCGGCGTGGAGACGACGTTCGTCGACGGGCGACTCCTCGAGAACATACGCGAGGCCGTAAAGCCGAACACGAAGCTGATCTATCTGGAGAGCCCGACGACGATGTTCTTCGAACTGCAAAACCTGCGCGAATGCGCGGCATACGCGCGCAGCATCGGGATTCGCACGATGATCGACAACACGTGGGCGACGCCGGTGTACCAGAATCCGCTTGCCCATGGCATCGATCTGGTCGTGCATTCCATCACGAAGTACATCGCCGGCCACAGCGACTGCGTCGGCGGCGTTGTCCTTGGCTCCCGGGAGCTCGTCGACCGCATCGGCAACAACGAATACATGCTGTTCGGCGCGATCATGACGCCGCAGGCCGCGGCTCTGATCTCCAAAGGACTGCGCACGCTGCCGCTTCGCATGCAGCGCCACGAGACGAGCGGCTTGACCGTCGCGGAGCATGTCCGCACGCTGCCGTTCGTGCACCGCGTGAATCATCCCGGCCTGCCGAACCATCCGCAGCACGAGCTGGCCGCCAGCCAGATGTCCGGTTACAGCAGCTTGTTCTCCTTCATTACGAAGGTGCCGATCGAGACGATGAAAGCTTGGGCGGACAAGCTGAAGTATTTCAAAATCGGCGTTAGCTGGGGCGGTTTCGAAAGCCTCGTCACCGTCAATCAGGCGGGCAAGCAGCTGGAAGAAGGCAGTCTCGTCAGGCTGTATATCGGCCTCGAAAGCCCGCAGGATCTTATGGCGGATATCGACCAAGCGTCGGAATCGCTCTCCCTGCTGTAAAGCAGCGCGTACGACAATCGCCCCTTCCCGGCCGACAGGCCGGGAAGGGGCGATTTTTTTGGCGTATCGGGCGTATCAGTAGGAGTGCCGGTCATAACGCGAATGCTGATTCGACAGCGCGTGATGATCGTACTCGTCCGGCTCGCGTTCGAGATCGTCGTCGTCGCTATGCCCGCTCCTGCTGCTGCCGTCGAAGGCATGCTGCACGTTGTCGACGAATTCCCCGACCGCGTCGCTGACCATATCGAGGGGACCGGAATCCTCGTGCTCCTTCGGCGTATTGATGCCTGCCGCGGTGTTCGAGGTTTCGTTGTACCTTTCGTCGTAGTCGTCGCGGTTTTTCTTCTTCATGGGTCCGCACCGCCTTTTCTGCCTGATTTGGAGGACTGTTCCAAGCGCATCGCTACTATATTACCCCGATGCGCGGGATTACACTCAGGAAAGTCCCCGCGATCGCGGCGGTCAGCGCAGGGCGATATCCCCGAAACGGTTATGGAGGCGTTCGCGCATTAGCGACTTCATGGAAGCGACGGCCTGGTCCTCCAGCTCCATGGCTTCCCGCAAGAGGCGAACGGCGCGTAGATCATCTCCGGGCCGCAAGCAGAGCGACAGTTGGGCGAACCGGTCCGATACTTGCGCATAGCAAGCGGCGATCGGCTCGCATGCCGGCCAGATCATGGCCAGCCGGTCGGCGTAGGCGGCAACGTCCCGCTTTGCGGCGGCATACCGGCAGATCAAACTTGCCGCTTCTTGCCAACGATACACTCCGTTGTCTATGCATTTAATAAACGCGTAGTAAGCTTGTTTGCCGCAGGCGTAGTTGTGCTCCGGGAGCATCGGGTCATGCGTCTCCCATTTGTAGATCGCCTGCATGAACGATTCCCGGTAGATCTCCAGCTCGTCGACCGCCAGCTGCGCTTCGAGCGTCTGGTAATACCAATAGGGCGTTGCATTGCGCCCGAACTCGCCGTAAGGGAGCCGTTTGAGCGCTCCTTCGGGATCGGTTCCGTCGTCGTAGAGCAGCATGGCCGCTTCATCGTCGTAGCCGGCGGCGATCACGAAATCGTCCTTCCAGAAGACCGCGCCTATCCCGTTGTCGATGGATTGTTTGATCATGGCTACGGCTTGCTTTTGGTATAGGGGAAACGTTGGGGCGAAGCTGAAGCCGGCCTTCGAGGAGGCGGTAACGCCGATGAAATCGGCCGCGAGAAAATGCTCGGCCACCCAGTTGTAAGCATGCCAGGAATCCGCTTTCAGCTCGCGGTCCACCGTGAACCGGAAGCCGTTCACGGTCATGCCGGCCAGCATCGATTTGGATTGCGGGAACCAGCCGCGATGCGTCAATATAGCGTGCATCGCGTCGATATAGGAACGGGATTCGCGCGTCATCCGCAATCCGGTCAAGCGTTTGTTACCCATGTCGTCGGGCCCCCCCTGTCGTCAGCGAGGCGTATGGTTGCCCCACCGTGGAATCGTGGACCGCTTGCGGTCCGGGTATTGCGCCGACAATCGGCGGAAAACGGCGATGGCCTCCTCTTCCAGCGCTTCGGCCTGCCGCATAACTTCGCATAACGCGGCGATGCGGGCGGGATCGATGCGCTTGCCGTGCGGTCCTGCGGTCAAGCATGCTTGGGCGGCCGGGAGGATGCCGCGCAGCTTCGCGTAGAGCGAAGCCGCGTCCCCCAACCCCGGCAGCGCGTGCCGGACGTCGTGCAAATAATCCGCGATCTCGCCCCGCGTATACGCGTAATCCTCCAAAATATAACCGGCGCCGCGTTCGTCGTAATCCCCGCGTTCGAGTCCCTCCATGAAAAAGGCGAAGGCCAGTTTGCCGGAAGCCAGCTCGGTATCGGGCAATGTTTTATAGGGCGTTTCCCAATCGCGAACGGCAAGCCGCAGCGACTCAGACACTGCATCCGCAAGCTCGATCTCCACGCGCTCCCCGAACGTTTGGCAGTACCAGAAAGACGTGAAATTCAAGCCGAAATTATCGTACAATACGACGCTATTGTCGGCATTCCAGCCATCCTGCACATAGAAAACCTCGTCTTCGTCGTCGTAACCGCAGATGACCCCGAACTCGGGTATCCAGTAGATGACGCCGATCCCCATATCGAGGGATTGCTTCGCCCAGCTCACCGCGTCGCGCTGATAATGCGGAAACGTGGGGTGGCGCGTGCGTCCGGCATCCAAGATCGTGAATAGACCGAGGTTCTCGACGGCGGGCTCATGCTCGTTGCCCCACTGGCCGTACGCCGAGACGGAGAGGGGGAGGAGCTTGCGGTGGACCGTGAATTTGAATGCCATCGCGCTCAAGCCGGCGAGCATATACTTCGGACCGTCGAACAGTCCGGCTGCCGTCAGGACGGCATAGAGGCTGTCCACGTAGGATTTGGATTGTCGTTTCATTCGAATCATGTCCAGCATGACGCGTGCCATGGCGGCATTCACTCCTCTCTCGTTCCGTGCAGTCGCTCAAGGATGCCGCTGCAGGTTCGCTCCAGCTTCTCGCGGAGCCATTTGGGCGCGAGCAGCGTTTCCCAGGCGTCGCCGGCGATCCATAGTTGCTGCAGGAAGGCGTCCGCGTCATGGAATTCCACGATCGCCACGAGCGGCTCGGGGGAGCTGCGAACGCGGTACCCCTGCCAAGTCGAACCGTCGGCCGGCGCGGCCAGCTTGAGCTTGGCGGCGAACGGTTTCTTCACGGTTCCGGGACCGCTGCCGCCGCTCCATTCCAGCGCTTCCAGACCGGCGGGATCGAACCGCGCGGACGTCATGGTCAGGCTGACGATGCAATCGAGCCGGAACAGGCGCTGCCGCTGCCGCGTCGCGGAATACGCGTCCACGTAATCGCAATTATGGCGGGAGACCAGCTTTAGCGGCCAGATCGCATGCGTTTCCGTCTCCGGACCTTCCTTGTACGCCATCGTGACGACGGCATGAGCGGCAGCGGCGGCGTTCAGGCGTTCCATATGATCCATTATGCGGGGGTTCACGTCGAAGACCGGCAAGCGCAGCTCCGGGGAGGCCGAAGCTTCCGGGGCGAAGCGGTCGAGCAGATCCGCGATCCGCTTGGCCGCCGGAGCGCCGTCGTAATCGTACTGCCTGTAGCGCCCAGCCAGATAGTTCAAAATCTTCTTCTCTTCATCGGTCATATACAGCAGCGGAAGCGCGTATGTTTTATCCTCGTAACAATAACCGCGGTACTTCGCAACGTAGAGCAGGGGGGCTGATAAGGAATAGGCCAAGTATTCGATATCGCGCTGCGCCTGGCGCTTGGATATTTCGAACCGCTGCGCCAGCATGGAGCTGTTCGGATAGCTGCCTTCTCTGATCTGACCGTCGAACCACCGGATCCGGTGAAGGTTGCTCATTGGATCACCCCTATTTTGCAAACGCATTCTGGCTACGATTTATTACAACATTGCGCTTCGCATGAGGCAAGCGGATTTTTATCGGACCGTATTCGGGAAGCCCGGCCCGTTCCCGGATAGGGAGCGGGCGCGGAGATCAGATTGCCTGTGCGTCGACCTTGCTCTGCGGCGCATGAATGCACCGTTTGCATACTTTTATCGACGTGCCGTCCGATTTGGCCCTGGGATAAAGCAGTTTGATGCGCGTTCGGCTGCAGATGGGGCAAGTTCCCCGGCCTCTGGCGGGCAGGCTCCATAAGATGCGGCCCCGTTTTGTTTTTGCCATTGGAATAGCGATCCTCGTTTCGTTGAACAGTGGTAGGTGCAGTTCCAGTGTATACCGGCCGGTACGACATAAAATGTCGTAGCGGAACGCGACGCTATGGTTTGCCGTATTAGATGCTAACGTGACAAAACCGTCTTATGAAATCGTACGGCGGCATGGCTGTCGCATTGGATTGTAAGGTTTTGGCTTATGCGGGCGGCTATGGTATAATCACAGGCAATTCTATAACCGTTATCCGGAGGCGATTATGCTTAGTTTCGAACAGAAGCTTACGATATTGGAGTCCTTTCCCGAGCTCAGCCGAAAGGACGTGTCGCTCGGCCGCGTCAATTACCAGTACGAGGAGAGCCTCTACGACAAGAAAAACGTTGCGTTTCATCTTCATCCCAACGGCAACGGATTTATTTATGCCGGTCATCTGAGCGGTTACGATATGGACGACAAGGGCTTCGTGAACATTCGCGATTACGACGAGCCGGCATTTCGCAAGCTGGTGGAGGAGGCGATCCGTTCCTTGTCCGTGCGCGAGCCCGAGCCTGCCGTCGCAGCCAAGAAGACGTCTTCTTCTTCCCGCGGAGGCGGCAGGGGGAACGCGTCGACGACCGTCTGGCACGGCGCGGATAAGCAAACGTTGACCTTGAAGCACGAGGACGACCTCTGGTACGTGTACGCCGGCGCCAACTTGGAAATGGTCCTGGAAACTTACGAGGAAGCGGAGCAGTATTTGCATGAGGAAGGGTTCTTCCTGCTCTAAGCTCCGCGGAAACGCGCGCATCAAACAGCCCGGCCCGTTCGGTTGAACGGAACCGGGCTGTTTTTGGTTTTCGTGCGTCGCGTCGCTTCGGTTGTCATACAAAAATCCTGCGCATCCGCGCAGGATTTTTGGAGAATTCGAAAGAAACGGCGACCGTGCGCAAGGCTTACTCCGAATCCGTCGGCAGCTTCTTGCGAAGCTGCTCCAGCTGTTCGTCGACGAGCGAGGCTTTTGCCGGATTCGCCGTGCCGGCGGATACCGGGCCGCCGTAAGGACCGCCGTATGCTTGCGTCGCGTACGGGCTTCGGGAAGCTTCGAGATGGGCTTCCCACAGCGCGATTTTTTCTTCCATGCGCTGAAAGCCGCGCGAGGCGCTGCCGCCGTCCAGCACGGCGGGACCAGCGCTGAAGCTCGGCATGGAGGTGCGGGATTTTGCCGCGGCCTGCTGCATGCGGTTGATCAGCTCGTCGCGTTTCTTCAACAGCTGCGGCAGCTCGGCTTTGGCCGTTTCCAGCCGAACCGCGAGCTCGGCGATTTGCCGTTTGGCATTGTCGTGCCAGGTGCCGTATTCCTTCGCTTTTTCCTCGTAATGGAGCTTAGCGGCCAATGCCTCGCGGGCATGCGCCTCTTGGCCGGCTCTCATGGCCTCCAAGGCGGTCTTTTCATATTGTTCGGCCAGGACGGACGCTTCGTGCGCCTGCTGCTGCGTGCCTTTGGCGAGCGCCTCCTGCTTGAGCAGCTCATGCTGCGCGTTCGCGATCTCGTCCTGCATGCGGCGGACGTACTGATTCATCATCATGGCCGGGTCTTCCAGCTTATCGAGCAGCTCATTGGCCGCGGCCTGCGTGATATTGAACAAGCGGTTAAAAATTCCCATTGCGTTCATCTCCTAGAATAGTGAGTTTAGGCATTGCGTCGACTGCATGAACGATCAACCGTAATAGCGCAACGGATCGGGGCTGAGGACCTCGAAGGGCGCTTTCGGAACCAGCACGCTGGCCAGGATGTAGACCAGCAGCGTGGCGCCGAGGCTGAATACCCCGGAGATCAGAAGCAAGAGTCTAACGATGGTGGCGTCAACGCCGAGCCATTGGCCGATCCCGCCGGCAAGGCCGGTCAATTTGCGGTCCATTGTGGAACGATAGAGCTTTTTCATGAAAATTCTCTCCTTTGCGGATGGCTTGATTACGATTTCTGCTGCCTGTTAGCGTCCTTGTTATGGTGTCAACCGATATCCTTAGTGTAAAGGGAGCGGCGTCTTCCCGAAACGGTCCAGCGGCGGTTTTGGTGTCTGGCCTTAAGGCGGGGAACGACTACGACCTGAGGCGGCCCGGGGTGCCTTGGAATGAAGCGGCGATCGTCAAAGCCCGGCCTGTCGACGCCAAAAAAAGGAGCCGCCCCTTGGGGCAGCTCCTTCAATGATCATGCGCTATCCAGCCATATTCGCCGCCCGTGTTCCGCGGATGCGTTACGGCCGCGATCGCGGCCTAATACGGCGGCACTCGTGCACCGCAAACGCGCTTGTGCTTCTCGGCATCACGCGGCCTTTTGCGACGGCAATTGTACAACGCAAACGCGGCGCTGCTTCTCGAAATCACGCGGCCTTTTGCGACGGCAATTGTACATCGCAAACGCGCTCTGCTTCTCGAAATCACTCGCCTGCTGCGGCGGCACTTGTACATCGCACAAACGCGCTCTGCTTCTCGAAATCACGCAGCCTTCTGCGGCGGCACTTGTACATCGCACAAACGCGCTATGCTTCTCGAAATCACGCAGCCTGCTGCGGCGGGCAATTGCGCATCGCTACGCGCCGGTGCCGACACGGCGTCAGGCGATCGTCAGCCCGCCGTCGACCGCGATGATTTGCCCCGTGATCCAGTCCGCCTCGGGATCGGCCAAGTGCATGATCCAGCGCGCCACGTCGTCCGGCACTCCTCTGCGCCCGAGCGGGATGGATTGAACCTCGTGCTCCTTGACCGCGGCGATCTGCTCGTCGGAGAGCTTCATTCGATCGCGAAGGAACTCCGTCTCCACCGGTCCGGAGGCGATCGCGTTCACGCGAATGCCCTTCGGGGCGAGCTCGAGCGACCAGCACCGCGTCAGTTGTTCCACGGCCGCCTTGCTCGCCGAATAGAGCGAGAGCTCGGCGGCCGCTTTGCTTCCGAAGGTGCTGGAGATGTTGATGATCGTGCCCTTGGTTTTCTCCAGATGCGGCAGGGCGGCCGCGGCAAGCAGCGTCGGTCCCGCGACATTCACGGCGAAAATATCGTTAATCGCCTGCGCGTTCACCGTCGCGAGCGGCTGGATCGCGCCGCTGCCCGCATTGTTGACGACGATATCGAGACGTCCCCAGCGCTCGATGGCCGCGGCGACCGTCCGGGCGGCCGCTTCCGGATCGGCGGCATCCGCCGTGAAGCCTTCGATGTTCGGATGGCTGGCGGCGATCTCATCCAGCACGCCGGTTCTGCGTCCGGTAATCAGCACCTTCGCGCCTTTCGAGGCGAGCAATCGAGCCGCCGCCAATCCGATACCGCCGCTGCCGCCCGTGATAATCGCAACCTTGTCTTTATACATGTGTGTATAACATCTCCTTTTGGTGTGTGAACTAATCTCTGCTTCGAGAAAATATATTGTTTATATTAGCTAACTAATAATTAATTAATTAATCAAAATTCAGATGCCGCCCTTTCATCGAAGGGCGATGGAGCAGACGGTTAAAATAACTTTTTCAGCAGTCCCTTTAGCTGTTCCTGCTCTTGAACGGTAAGCTTCTCGCCGATGTTTCCGGCGATCGTCCGTTCGTAGACCGGCCATACGTCGGTAATGAGACGGTGGCCTTCGGGCGTCAATCGAACCAGAATTCTTCTTCTGTTCGTAGGATCGAATTCGCGCTCGATCCGGCCGGCTTTCTCCAACGCGTTCAATAAATTGCTGATATTCGCCCTCGTCACCGCAAGGTCGTCGCTGAGCTCGGATGGGAGCATCGGAGTATCGCCGGAGCGGAGCGCTACCAGCAGGCACCACCGGCCAAGCGTCAGGTCGAAGCTCGCCAGCCGTTCCTCCAGTTGCCGGACCAGATGATGATTGGTCTTATACAGCGTCAGAAAAACGTCGACCGTCATGGCGGGTTGTTCGAAAGGATTCCATTTCTCGATCATAAAACCTCCTCTGCCGCAAATGCCGCGATTGCATGCGTAAACGGGGACTGCAGATGAACAGTTAATTAATTAACTATTCGAAGATTAACAATAATCGAGTCTTTTGTCAACCTCGCGAACCTAACCGTAGAGGAAGGAGCACAGCGCGGAACTGATCTAACTTTGTCACGGCAGCCACGGGTTCATATCCATCGGATACAGCTACCGGAATGACGTGCATGAAGAAAAAGGCAGTCAGGACATGGTCTGTCCGTAACTGCCGCGGTTCGTATTCAGTCGGCGACTATGATCAGGAAGCCCGAAGCCGCTATTCGCGGGAGGCCTTCAAAGAAGCTTCACCGTATCGAAGTTGTCCTCGAGCAGAAGCCAGTTTTGCGGAAAGCTGAGTCCGAGCTTCCAGTAACTGATGCCGCGCAGCTTCAATTCTTTCAGCAAATCGAATTTGGCTTGGATCGAACGGGCGTCCTCGAACCAGACCCGGTGTTCCTTGACGTTGTCATCCCAGTACGTAAAATACGGCGCTTGAGCCGTCGCCTCATAGAGAATCTCGGCATTCCGCGTTCTCGCAAGCGTAATGGCGGCCTGCGGACTGAGTGCCTTGGCAATCGGGCCGCCGGAAACATAAGGCAGGGTCCAGTCATAGCCGTATAAGTTCTGGCCCATCAGGATTTTCCCGGCTGGCATCTCGGTGAGCGCGTATTCCAGCACGGTCCTGACCGGGCCGATCGGCGAGACCGGCATCGGCGGACCCCCGCTGTAGCCCCATTCGTAAGTCATGATAACGACGAAGTCCGCAATTTCGCCATGCGCCTTATAGTCGTGCGCGGAATACCATGCGCCTTCTTGGGTTGCGCTGGTCTTGGGAGCAAGCGCGGTGGACATCGTGAGACCGGCGGCATGAATGGGGATTACGGCCTTTCGCAGGAACCGGTTGTAGGGCTCGCGGTCTTCCGGATAGAGATGCTCCAGGTCGAAATGGACGTCGCGGAAATCCAAGTCCTTCGCCGTGCTGACGATATTCGCGATCAACGTATCCTGCAACGCGTCGTCGCTTAGCAGGACATGCCCGAGCTCGTCGCTGAACTGATCTCCGTCCAGGTTGGTGACGGCCAGCATCATCGCGGTGCGCTGTTTCGCGGCGATGCCCGGGAGGTCACCAAGCGGAGGCGGCTGCAGGCTGCCGTCGCGCTGAATGCGGAAGCTGGACGGAGCCAAGTAAGTCAGATGCGGGGCGGCCTCCCGCGCGGATTCCGTCAGCGCGGCGGAAGGCGGCGCGCCGAACGAATCGAGGTACGCGTTCACGTAAGCCTTCCGCTTCGGCAGCGGCGGGATATAGAGCCTTGTCCCGACGCGCGGCTGCGTTCCTTGCCCGATGTCGTTGACGGAAACCAGCCTGCCCGCGGTCGTGCCGAATTCGGCGGCGATGGCGGCCAGCGTATCTCCCGGAGCGACGTAATAATAGCGGCCGACGATGGGAATAACCAGTGCCTGTCCGATCACCAGCGTCTGTTCGGGCGATAATTCATTGGCGGACGCGATATCGTCGATCGGAACGCCGTAAGCCTGCGACAACCGGTAGAGCGTCTGCCCTGACTGCACGACATGAATCTGCATAACCGTTCTCTCCCCCTCTGCAACCGAAGCTGTAAAACGCCTTTAATAAGGTATTCGCGGCTTCAAGCCTACATGTCAGAGGATTGCCCGAGGGGAGCGGCTTAGGATTTGGAAGGGATTTGCGCGTTCACTTTGTTAATGATGGCCGTAATCTGATTTTCGTAACCGACGATGCGCGTTTTCTGGTCGATGATGCCTTTGGATGAAGCAACGAGCGTCGTAAGCGATTGAAGCGTTCCGTCAGGGGAACCGCTTTTGACGCAGGCATTCATCGTCTTCACGACGTCCGGAAGGCTCTTCTTCGCGCCGGAAACGACGGACTGGGCGGTCTTCGACTGCGCATGCAGCGGGGTGATGGCGGCGAGACTCGTCTTGAGCGCCTTGACGGTCGCGGCGGTCGCGGCCTTGGCCGACTTGAGCGCGGCCTCGCGGACGCGGATATCCTCGCGCGCAAGCTGCGTCGCCGGCTTCATCAACTCCGCTTGCGTGGTCAGCATGGAGGCAAGCTCCTTCAGCTTCAGCTTCCGCGCGTCGGCGATTTGCTTATTAAGCGAGGTGTAGAGCGTGAGCAGCGGTTGATAACGCGCGCGCGTCGCGTTCAGTTCATTGGTCAGCCGGCTGAGCTTGTCGGCGTCGATCAGCTTGATGCGTTTGTTCACGGCATCCAGCGCCGCGGCGTTGCTCGCATGCAGCGTCTTGTACTGGTCGTCCAGCGTATTCTCCTGCCGCTGATAGGATTGCAGGCCGAGGTACTGGGCATTCAGTTTGTCCTTCACGGCCGCGGGGGCCCCGGCGATATGCTTGGCCAGCGCGGTCTGCGCGGTCTGGCTGATCGAGACCGAGGCGGCCGAGACCGCGCCCGGGACGAGCAGGGTGAAGGCAAGCAGTGCAAGCAGCATGGATGAAAACGCGCGCAATCTCATAGACTTTATCATACGTAAATCTTCCTCCTTCGCCGCGGAACGCTCCCGGAACGCAAAAAACCCGCAAGAAAGGCATCGAATGCCTTGCTTACGGGTGCTTCCGTCGTAAGTGAACCGCGAACATATGTTTTTATAAAATATAGCCGATTCCCGACATATAGTCAAGGCTGACAGCGAACGAAAATTGCCGGGTACTTCAGACGCGCAGGTCGGCGGGCACGCCAAAGAACGATTTCAGGGAGGCTGAGACGATGAACGAAGGATCGGATCGCAGGCTGATTTTCGTATTTACGGGGCCGGACGGCTCCGGACGCAAGACGGTGGCGGACAGCGTCGGCGCCACGCTCGGCATCGCCAAGGTAATCTCGTACGCGACGCGCAAGCCCCGGCCGGGCGAAGCAAACGGACAGGATTATCACTTCATTACCCCGGAGCTCTACGAGCAGTTCGAACGCGCGGGCGACTTTATCGAAAGCATCCGCATGAACGAGAGCCGTTACGGACTGCGAGGCGCGGATATCGAGCAAAGCCTGCGAGAAGGCGGAAGCATCTACCTCGTGCTCAACCCCGAAGGCGCGCAGCTGCTGAAGCAGCAGTACGGCGACAGAGTCATCCGGCTGTTCATCTACGCCGACCGGCAGACGGTGGAGCAGCGCCAACAGGACACGGGCATCGAGCCGGCAATCCTCCAATTCAAAATGGACCAGTACGCCGCGGCGATCGCGTATCAGCCAAGCTGCGAACATGCTTTCGAGAACTACGATCTCGCGCATACCGTGTTCGAGATAGCCAATACGTTGGAGCATTACTTGCAGCGCAACCTGGTGGAGCGGGATTAGCCGGATCGGCTCCAACGATCCGAAGACAGGTCCGTCGGACGCCGGAGGATGAATTCGTGCCTGCGCGATCGGCCGGATAAAAGCCCGAAATCAATGCCGAAATGACATGCACCGCCCGAGCAGCGATCGCAACAATCCTCTTTCCGGATTGTACGATCGCCTCCGGGCGGTGCATGTTTCATTCCGGTTTATTGGAGGAACCGCATAGCGGGGCAAACCGCCTAACCCATCCGCGAGCGGTACGTCGTCGGAGCCGCGTCCGTGAATTTTTTGAACAGCCGGGAAAAATAAAACATATCGGAGTAGCCCAGCAGCCCGGCGATCTCCATGACCGTTTTGTCGGTGTTCAGCAGCAGCTTCTTCGCTTCGGCCACTTTCAGGCGATGGACGAACTCGCCGAGCGGATAGCCGGTGTATTCATGGACGATGCGCCGCAGCGTCGGCACGGAGATGTGGTGCCTCGCGGCGATCTCGCCGCCGTTAGGCTTCCCGTAGACGGTGCCGGCCAAGTCGTCGAGGAGCCGGTGGACGAAGATGGAGCGGCTGCTCGTGTCCGGCTCGCGGAAGCGCAGCGACATATCGAAGAGCAGCGACTCCAGCGCGAGGGCGGCACGGTCCAGGTTCGCCGGCACCGCGCTGTCGAGCAGCCCGAAGATCAGCTCGATCTTGCCGAAAAAGCTCTCGTCCGTGCCGGCGAATTTGACGGATTCCGGCTGCTCGTACCAGCTCGCGAGCCACTCCTGGACCCGTTCCCCTTCCAGGGTGAAGTAATATTCGTCCCAGAAGCCGCTTTCCTCGGGTCCGTACTGGAATACCTCGCCGGGATACAGGCAGAACATCGATCCGGCTTCCACGGGCTGGCGCGCGCCGCTCCCCGCTTGATAGTAGCCCCGCCCGGCGCCGATGTAAACGAACGCCCAATAGCCGAACGACGCGTCGTCGCGGCGTTGGATGCGGCCGGGCAAATGCCCGGCATTGCGGATGATGAGCGACTGCACGCGCAGCTTCTTGACATCGATGACGTTATCGTACAGGCGCATGGGCAGCGGACTGATCATATTGTCCATGTAGGTTGGCATAATGTACATTCTCCCGGCGGAATCGTCGTGATAAGGTAGAAGAAGGTTTTAATTACGATAGTCATGCAAGCTAATTATATCCGGCGGTCGGCCGGAACGGAAGGGAGCAATTCATGGTGGCGACGGAGGGCAATAAACTGCGCGTGGGCGTGATTGGCGCAGGGTCGATATCGGGCTTGCATTTGGAGGCGTACCGGCAATGTCCGGACGCGGAGATCGCGGCGATTTGCGATCAGAACAAAGGGCGCGCCGAGGCGGCGGCGGCCAAGTACGGCGCGGAGCGGGCTTACGCGGATTACCGCGAGCTGCTGCGCGATCCGGACATCGATGCGGTCAGCATCTGCACCTGGAACGACAGCCACGCCGAGATCAGCATCGCCGCGCTGGAAGCCGGCAAGCATGTGCTGTGCGAGAAGCCGATGTGCAGAACCGTCGAGGACGCGGAGCGGGTGCAGGAAGCGGTTCGGCGTTCCGGCAAAGTGCTGCAGGTCGGCTTCGTCCGCCGGTACGCCGGCAGCGTCGACGTGCTGAAGCGCTTTATCGACGCGGGCGAGCTGGGCGAGATCTATTACGCCAAGGCCTCGTGCCTGCGGCGGCTGGGCAATCCCGGCGGCTGGTTCTCGGACGCGAGCCGCTCCGGCGGCGGACCGTTGATCGACCTGGGCGTACATATCATCGACCTGTGCTGGTACCTCATGGGCCGCCCGAAGCTGGTCTCCGTCACCGGCAACACGTACCGGAAGCTCGGCAACCGCGCGCATATCCAGAATCTGTCGTTCTACAAGGCGGCGGACTACGACGCCTCGCGCAACGACGTCGAGGACGCGGCGAACGCGGTCATCCGGTTCGAGAACGGCGCCTCGCTGATGGTCGACGTCAGCTTCACGCTGCATGCCGCGAAGGATGAGCTGTACATCAAGCTGTTCGGCGACAAAGGCG
This sequence comes from Paenibacillus sp. J22P277, assembly GCF_059383675.1. Taxonomy (NCBI): domain Bacteria; kingdom Bacillati; phylum Bacillota; class Bacilli; order Caryophanales; family Paenibacillaceae; genus Paenibacillus; species Paenibacillus sp. J22P277. The sequence goes on along the minus strand of NZ_JBXENS010000002.1, from coordinate 571,212 downwards.
GCGCGGAGGTCGAGCCCGCGCTCGTCATCATGTCGGAGAAGCACGATACGATCGTAAACGCGACGCCGCAGATCGACCATGCCAGCTTCGATGCGAACGAAGCGTTCGGCAGGGAAATCGCGCATTTCGTGAACAGCTGCTTCGGCCGCTGCGAGACGCTCAGTCCGGTCGAAGACGGGCTGGAAGTGACGCGCATGCTGAGCGCGGTGTACGAATCGGCGGGGCTCGGCAAAGAGATTCGATTCGATTGAAGCTGAATGGAAGCAAACCGTCGCGGGCCGGGATGGCGGGCAGCGAACGCCGCGAACCGTTTCATCCGGCGCCGCGCGGGTAATTTGGAGATAGAGGAAGGTTGATGGAGATGACGAATCCGTTACGGAACAAGATCGGCGTGATCGTGGACAGCTTCGGCGTCGGCGTGCGTGAAGGATTGTTGAAAGCGAAGGATGCCGGCGCGGAAGGTGTGCAGATCTACGCGGTGTCCGGCGAGATGGACCCGGCGCTGATGGACGCCGCGGCCCGGCGGGAGCTGCGCGAGCGCATCGGCGGGCTCGGGCTTGAAATCTCGGCGCTGTGCGGCGATCTCGGCGGCCACGGCTTCCAGGACGCGGCCGCGAACCCGGCCAAAATCGAGAAATCGAAGCGGATCCTGGATCTGGCGGTGGAGCTCGGCACGACGATCGTGACGACGCATATCGGCATCGTGCCGGATGACCGGAACGGCGCCGTCTATTCGGCCATGCAGAGTGCTTGCGACGACCTGGGCCGGTACGCGAAGAGCATGAACGCCTACTTCGCGATCGAGACGGGGCCGGAACCGGCGGCGCATCTGAAAAGCTTCCTCGATACGCTCGGCACGAACGGCGTCTCGGTTAATTTCGATCCGGCGAACATGGTCATGGTCACAGGCGACGACCCCGTTCAAGGCGTCATTATGCTGAAGGATTACATCGTGCACACGCACGTGAAGGACGGCAGGCGGCTGCGCATCGTGGATCCGCGCCAGGTGTACGGCTTCCTCGGCTACGAGAAGATGTCGCACGAGCGGATCGCCGAGATGGCCTCGGAAGGACCGGATTTCGCGGAGCTGCCGCTCGGCGAAGGCGCCGTTGATTTCGACGCGTACTTCAAGGCGCTGCAGTCGATCGGCTATGAAGGGTATTTGACGATCGAACGCGAAGTGGGCGATCGGCCGGAGCAGGACATCCGCAAAGCGGTGGAATTCATAAAACGGTACCGCTAAGGTGCCGGGGAGGCGGAACGAGACGATGAAAATTTCGGTAAGCGTATGGAGCTGCCATAAGTATTTGCAGGACGGCACGTGGTCGAATGCGGACTTCATCGATTACGCGGCCGGCATCGGCGCGCAGGGCGTCGAGCTGCTCAGCATCTTCTGGAATGCCGAGACCGACGTGCCGGCCGTTCGCGAGGCATTGGCCAGAACGGGACTGCAGCTGGCATGCTTCGGGGCGTGCAACGATTTTGCCCGGGCTTCGGCGGAGGAACGCGCGGCTGCGCTCGCGGACATCAAGCAATCGGTCGACGCGGCGGCGCTGCTGGGCGCGCGGGTCGTACGGGTCTTCGCGGGCGACGCCAAGGACGGGATCAGTTACGAGCAGGGCAAAGTATGGATCGCGGAGGGACTGCTGGAAGCGGCGGCTTACGCGCAGAGCAGGGACATCATTCTTTGCCTGGAAAATCACGGGGTGTTCGCCGGCCGGAGCGAGCAGGTGCTGGAGCTGATTCAGCAGGTGGACTCGCCGGCGCTTCGCAGCACCTTCGACATGGGGAACTTCCTGCTCGTGGACCAGGAGCCGGGACCGTCTTTCCAAGAGCTGGCGCCGTACATCTCGCATGTGCACGCGAAGGATTTCAAGCTGGCGGCCGAAGGCGCGGCCGGCACGTACCGCACGCTCAGCGGCAAGGCTTCGTATATCGGCGTAGCGCCGACGGAGGGCGATGCGGGCGTGGAGGATATCGTCTCCAGGCTGGAAGGCATCGGATATATGGGATGGCTGAGCGTCGAGTACGAGGGACTGGAAGAGCAGAAGGCCGGCACTTCCAAAGCGGTCAAGCTGCTGCACGGCACGGTTCCGGGTCCGGAGAAGCACGTGTAACTTTGCTCGGAAGCGGGTAATGATCCTTGTACGCATTCGCGATTTTTCGAAGAAAGCGGGGGATTGCCCATGAAGCCGCTCATCAAGAAAGACCTGATCGGCGTGATGCACTATGTTCGGGATCTGGACCATGCCAGCGCGTGGTACTGCGAGAAGCTGGGCCTGGAGCTGCGGGGCTACGGCAAGAACGACTTCGTGGAGCTCGGGCTGGACGGTCAGTACGTCATGCATCTGTTCAAGGATGCCACCGCCGTGCCTGCCGGGCGCGCGACGTTCGTGTTCGATACGCCGGATATCGCGGCGGCGCACGGGATGCTCGCGGATCGCGGCGTGGCGGTGGATCCGCTGGAACGCCATGGGGACCATGCGTCGTTCACGTTCAGGGATTGCGACGGCAACGCGCTCATGATGAGCCAATATTTCGATCGGGATCCTTTATTCTAAGCGGAGCGGCGAAGTCCGCGCCGGTACTTGCGTCAGCTGCTGCGAAGGCTGAGGCGGACCGGCGCGGGCTTTTTGCGTTATCGATTTACATTTCCTGGGATGCAACTTTTGAAATCATGAAAGCGTCAACGTATCGAATGGGCTAACGGCGATCGAACGATTTCGGGAGGTTGACGATGAGGCGACAACGATCCAAAATGCTGCTGCTTGCGGCGGCTTTGCTGGCGGCGACCGGAGCGGCGAGCGTGCAGGGTAAAACCGCTTTGGCAGACGGGGCTTCGGGCCAAGGGACGGTCGTGGCGGGAGCAGTCGGAACTGCGAACGGCAGCGGAGCAAGCATGGGCGGTTACGCCGCGAACGGCAACAGGCCAAGCATGTCTGGTTTCACCGCGAGCGGCAGCGGAACAAGCGTGGCCGGGACCGCTGCTAATGGCAACGATGCAAGCATGGGCGGTTACGCCGCGAACGGCACTGGCACAAGTACGGGCAGTTCCGCCGCGAACGGCGTCGCGGGCACGGCGGTTCCGCCGATGCTGGACCCCGGCTTCGGGTATTATTCGCATTTCACGCATGACTTGGCGATGAACCTGCTTGCGAACAGTCCGGTGACGGCTTACTTGCCGACGCGCCTGCCGAACTCCGGTTGGCAGCATTACGGATTGAAGAGCGAGCTGGGCGGGACGGGTTACGCCGTGACGGCTTTCCGCACGGCAGACGCGCAGAAGCCGGCGGACACGCTGCCGAAGGCGGGAAGCGATGCCGCGGTTGATCCGGCTTCGGTCCTCTACCGCTTGAAGGCCGGTTCTGCCGCGGAAACGAAGCTGGCCGTGCCTGCGACGGCCAAGCAACTGCACGGTGCGGACGGTTGGGCGTATTGGGCTGACGGCACTGCCGGCGCAGGCACGGCGGTTTCCGCGTTGACCGCGAAGTTCGCCGCCATGGCCAAGCCCGGCGCGCCGATAGCCGGCGCGACCGGCACGGTGCTGGTTGCCGGAACAGGCGGGAAGGCCGTCTATTCCGCCAGCTGGACGATCGACGGCAGCAGCTATTATTCTTTCGTCAGCTACGGCTCCTTGGCCGACTTTACGTCGATGCTGACCAGCTTCCGGCCGGTGGCGAACCTGCTGCAATCCGCGGACGTCGTGCTGCTGCCGAAGGACCTTCAGCTGAACCTGCAGGTCGGCCGCGGACAACTGTTCGAGCCGTATGAGAATGCGTTCGTCGCCCTCTCCAAAGCGCCGGCCGTATACGACGGCTCCGTTTATCTGCCTTTGCGCGATATCGCGACGGTCATCGGCGGGCAGATTCAATATGTCGGCCAGGAAGGCGCCGTCTACGTATCGCAAAACGGATATTACAACGAGCTGAAGCTGGATCTGCGGACGGGCGCGGTTACCCGCGGGCAGGAAAAGCTGGCGACCGTCAAGCTCGTCGTGAAAGACGGCACGACCCTGGTGCCGCTTCGGTTCATGACGGACCAGTTCGGGCTGCCGGTGGATTACGACGCGGCTTCCAAGGCCGTCGCGGTGCATGCGAGCAAATGGGCCGTCAATTTTAACCGGCTGCAAACGGGCGGCAAGGCGGATTTGCCGGTGAAGGTATTCACGGTAGCGGGACCGCCGTTTACGTATGCCAACTCGAAGCTTGAAGGCGACACGGCCTTCGGTTACGAGAATACGAAGCCGCCGCAAGGCTATAACGGCTTAAAATACGTGAATTACCGAATCAGCATCCCGCTGCTGCCTGCCGATAACGAGCTCGTGCTGCGGGATATGCAGACCAATCGCGTCATAACCGGCATCCCCGTCGAAGGCACCGTCAGCCCGGAAACGATCCCGTTTCGCCCGAGCGGGCTTGTATTCTTCGAGGGGGTGGACATGAAGGTGAAGTTGGCCTCGAGCAACGGCAAAGCCTGGGCAGGCGCATACGCGGAAACGTTCGATGCGGTGGATATTACGAGCGAGGCCGATTTTGCGGCGCTGAAGTTCGATTCCCTTAAGGTCGGGTATCGCATCGGCACGATCCAAAGCGGGATCGTATCGGTTCCCGTGAAGGACGGCAAATTCGCGTACCGGCTGAAGCCCAACAAGGGCCCGGGTACGTATGTCGTGACGCTGTATGCTCCGAATGCCTACCCGCACGCGGACCTCGCGCCGATCGGCAGCTTCGTCGTGGTCGTTCCGCCGCCGAGCGTCTAGCGTACGCGTACCCGGCGCATGAGGCCGTAGAGGAACGGGTATTATGGGATTGACTAGGACTGCCGTTCCGCGTATCCGATCATCGAATCGCAAGCCAAGAAAGGGGGATTACGATATGAATCACCGGTTCAAAAGGTTGCTGATCGCGACAGCAGCAGTCGGCATGCTGCCGTTCGGAGGCGCGGTCAGCCCCTCGGCATCGTCCGCGGCAGCCGTGACACCGGCGGTATCGTCCGCGGCTGCCTCCCCGGCCGTCGCAAGCAACGCGTTTAAACAAATCCTGGCAGGCAGCTACTATTCCCTTGCCTTGCGCAAAGACGGCACCGTATGGGCTTGGGGCCGCAATTTGCTCGGGGAGATCGGCGTGCTGCAACAAAATGCGGTCTCCAGCATCGCCGCGCCCGTGCGGCTGCCGAATCTGGCGGGCATCGCGGCGATCGCGACGAACGGCGGCGGCATGAACGTCGGGTTGAAATCGGACGGCACGGTATGGGAATGGGGCTCCATTGCCGGACTGAAGGCTTCGCCGCGCGATTCGGCGCTGCCGGCGCAGGTGCCGGGACTCGCGAATGTCGCCGCCGTGACGGCCTTGAACGGCGCGGGCGTCGCGCTGACGGGCAGCGGCAAGCTGCTGACATGGTCGCATGACGCCGCGACCGGCAAAGCAGCCGTCGTGCCCGTCGCGGGAACGTATAATTGGAGCCATCTGATCTCCTGCGGGGATGTGGCGTTCGCGCTGGACGATGCGGGCGGCGTCTGGGGACTGGGGGCGCACCGCGAACCGGACGGCGGCGTGACGCTCGTGCAGCCGTTCAAGCTGAAGGGCATTCCGGCCATGAAACAAATCTCGGCCTACGCCAACTACGGGCAAATGTACGGCGTGGACCGCAGCGGCGGCGCTTGGACATGGAAGCTGAGCACGAACGCCTGTTATCAAGGATCGAAGCCGGGAACCGCGAGCGTAGCCGGCAAGCCGTCGCGCCTGTATCCGCAGCTCGAAGCGAAGGAGATCCAAGCCGGCGGCTACGGCATTCTGTTGACCGAGGGAGGCGGCGTGTGGACGATCGGCAATGGCCCTGCCGGCAAATCCGGTCAGGTCAAGGGACTATCCGGCATCGTCTCGATCGCGTCGGGCTATTATCATAACCTGGCCTTGGACGCCAAAGGCCGGGTATGGGGCTGGGGGGCCGATAATTGGAACGAGACGGGCAGCCTGCGCCCGCACGGCGACGGCATGATGTACGCCCCGGCGCTCATCCAGACGCCGATCAACGTCTACGTGGACGGCAAGCTGCTCGTCTCGGCGTTTCCGGCGCGCATCGACAACGGCAGCGTTTCGGTGCCGATGAAGGCGGTCCTGCAGGAGCTTGGCGGCAGCTTCTCGTTCTCGAGCGATTACAAGACGACCATCCTGTATAAAGGTTCGGCGGCGATCCTGCATCCGGACGACAACCTGGCCGAGGTCAACGGCGCGCAGGTCGCGCTTCCCGCCATCGTGCGGGGCTTCACCGGCGTCACGATGATTCCGGCGGCGTTGTTGAAGCTGCTCGGCGTCCATGCGACTTGGGATGCCAAGCTCGGCGAGCTGAGGCTCGCCGCCGCCTGATCCGGCAGGCAGCGGGCGATGGAATGAGAGCCGACGCTCGCATGCATGCCTTTCCTTAAGACCGGATAACCCGGCATGTCTCTCGGGAAACAAGCTGCGCGCAAACGACGCCAGCCCTCCGTCAATCGGCCGTTATCCGGTCATGGAGGGCTGTTTTCCGTTGGCCGGATCGAGGAGGCATATATGCAAGATTCAGGAAATACAGGGAATTGGGCCGGACGTGGAACCTTTCGCGAATCCTTGCCGTCTACTTAGCAACGAACAAAAGTTAGGGGTGTCGGCATGAGATTTCTACAGGCGGTATATGCCATCCTTGCGATTGCCCTGCTCGGCGGCGCGACGACGGTTCTTGCCGACGGCCGGGGCGGACATACGTCGTATATCGGGAGCAACGCGGACAGCCCGGTCCAGGTGCCGGACGCGGCGGCGCTTTGGTCGCTGGCGATGGATAAGCCGGCCGGCGATTACTTGATGAGCGGAGGCGTGGCCGCGACGGACGGGGAGCGGGTGTTTTTCCTGCAGAACGGCAAGCTTACGGCGGTGCAGGCGAGCACGGGCAAGGTCCTATGGGCGATCGGGTCGAAGCTGAAGGCGCCGCTGCTCGTTGACGGCGGTCATGTGTTCGCGATGTCGGAGGACGGCAGGGCGATCGCGGCTGAGACCAAGACCGGGCGCAAGCTATGGGCAGCCAAGGTGCCGGTGCGGGATGCCCGCGAGCTTTACGCCTATCAAGGCCGGCTTTACGTGCAAAGCGCCGACGTGACGGCATTCCGCATCGCCGATGGCGCTTACTTGTGGAAGCAGGGCGAGTTCTACGGAGAGCTGATGTTTCACGGCGGGTACATGCTTGCGGCGCAGTTCGTTTCGGGCGCTTACAGCTACGACGTGCTCCACGCCTACGACTGCAAGACCGGCAAGCAGGCATGGGAACTTCCGAACGAAGGCCTGCCGATCGACGCGCGCGGCGATATTCTGCTCGCCGAGCGGCAGCAGACGATCTTCGACCATGTCCTGCTGACGACGCTGGATTCCATCGATTTGACGACGGGCAAGATCGTGAAGACGCGCGTGTACAATCCCGAAGGCGTGAATGCGGCGAAAGTAGACTTCTACGGTCCCGGCCAGGCATGGATGCAGGGGGATGATGTCTACATCGCGTACGGCAATACCGTTTACCGGTACCCGCTGTTCGCGGATCCGGCTTTGACCCGGCCGGACAGCTACGCCGCGCAGGGGAGCGCCGGATTGCGGTACGCGGCCGGTCCCTACGACGGGCGGCTGATTTATTCGGACGGGGACGGCATCTACGGCGTGAAGCTGGCGAACAAATATCCCGTGTTCTACAACGCCGGGTTATCGAACCCCGTCGCCCGCTTCGACCTGATCGGCCACGGCATGTACGTCGCCCAGACCGACGGCAGGCTGGTCGCGATGGACCTGATCACGGCGCAGCCGGTGCTGCAGGTGCGGACGGGCGCGCGCGTGTTCGGTCCGACGTTGAAGGCGGGCAACGTGATCATCGTGCAGGCGAACGGCAAGCTGATCGCGATTAAAGAGCCGGCGCAGCTAGAGTCCAAATAAGCGCGGCAACCAAGCGCTGCAAAAGCGCGGCCATCGAGCACTGCCCTTTCGCGGGCGGCGCTCTTTTTTTGCTTGACCTTCGCATCGGCAACCGCAGGCGGGGCGAAAATCGTGCTTTTCAAATCGACTTAAATTGTTTAAAATAACATTGTATAAAACCAAATGAGGTGATTCGTGATGAGCGTTTATGATTTCACGGTCCAAACGTCCCGAGGCGAACAGAAATCGTTGGCCGATTATCGCGGCCAGGTTCTGCTCATCGTCAATACGGCGACGAAATGCGGATTAGCCCCGCAGTTTAAAGAGCTCCAACAGCTGCACGAGAAATACCGGGAGCAAGGCTTGACGGTGCTCGGCTTTCCGTGCAACCAGTTCATGGATCAGGAGCCGGTCGCGAACAGCGAGATGCAGGAAACCTGCGAGATCAATTTCGGCGTCACCTTCCCGCTGCTCGGCAAGATCGACGTCAACGGGGCGAACGCGGATCCGCTGTACAAGTACCTCAAGAAAGAAGCGCCGGGCTTCATCGGTTCGGGGATCAAATGGAACTTCACCAAGTTTCTCGTGGACGCCGAAGGGAACGTCGCGAAGCGCTACTCGCCTTCGACCAAGCCGCTCAAATTCGAAAAGCATATCCAGAAGCTGCTCGAAGACGCCAAATCCGGCACGCCGGTGGCCTAAACCCGGCCGCTGCCCGCCGTTACCGATGTGCAATAAAAGACCCGTTCCTCGCGTGGATTCGCGCGGAACGGGTTTTGTCGTTGCGGCTTGCCGAGCCGGCGCCTTGGCGAGCCGCGCGTCAATTTCGGCGGCTTGCCGGCTTGCGCCTCGACGAGCGGAGCATCAGTTCGGCGGTTCGCTGTCCTCCTCCGCTATCCGGTGCCCGTGCGTATACACGTTCATCTCGTATCCGCGGATGAAGCCCGCGCAGGTGATGGCGAGGTCGTCCGCCAGCTTCAGGGCGAGGTCCGTCGGCGCGGACTTGGAGAGGAGGATGCCGACGCCGATTTTGGCCGCTTTCAGCACGACCTCGGAGGAGAGGCGGCCGCTGAAGGCAATGATCTTGTCGGCCACGGGCAGCCGCTCCCGCAGGGCATAGCCGAACAGCTTATCGAGCGCGTTGTGGCGGCCGATATCGGTGCGTACCGCGATGAGCGCATCCGCGGTGCAGAGCGCCGCGTTGTGCACGCCGCCGGTCATCCGGAAGTCGGCGGAGCTGTGCTGCAGCAGCCGCATGAGCGCCATGCACTGCCCCGGCGTCACCGTCATGCGGGTCATCGACGTCCGGGCCGTACGGGCATCGCTGCGAAAATAAAACTGCCGGCTCTTCCCGCAGCACGAGCCGATGAACCGCTTCGCGTAATCGTCCTTGCCCGTCGATTGCGGCCGATGCAGCTCGACATATACGTAGCCGCGTTCCTCGTCGATCCGCAGTTCCTTCAAATCCTTCGCTTCGCGGATGACCCCCTCGGAGGCGAGAAAGCCGACGGCGAGCTCCGTCAGATCCGTCGGCGAACACACGATCGTGGCGAATTCCTCGCCGTCAAGCTCCAAGGTAAGCGGGTATTCCGCCGCGATGTCGTCCTCCCGTTCGTAGGCTTCGCCGTCCGCGTATTTGCGGATCGCCCAGGTCGTCGTCATATGGGGCAGCATGCCGTCATCTCCTCCCTGAATCGGCCGGCGGCTCCTCGTCCCCGTCCAGCTCGTGGTCCAGCTCCGCGATGCGTTTCTCCACGTAGCGGGTATCCTTCAGCGCATGGAAAGTGTCCGCCCGTTCCATCACGACCGCCGCATTGTATTCCGGAATGCCGGCATGGGGTTCGTAGACCTTCTTCGGCATCAAAGCATTGCACTCCGGCCAGTACAGCTCCAGGTTGCCGGCGGCGATGGAGGCGAACTTGGCCCTGCCATGGAACGTGCCGGAGCCGTTATAGAGCACGACGGCGTCGCCTTCCTTGATGGCGTGCTTGGCACCGTCGTTCGGGTGCATCAGCACGTCGTACCGGTCGGCGGCGTTGAAGGGATCGGTGCTGCTGTAGATCATGGAGTTGAACTGCTTCCCCCGGCGGGAGGTGACGTAGAAATGCCCCTCCGGCTTGCGCAGCTCCGGCAGCTCGATCGGCAGCAGCTGGCCGCGGCCGTCCCGCGTCGGGCAGACGCCGCCCTCGCACAGCCAAGCGCCGCCCCATTGGAACACGTCGCCCCGGTTTTTCAGGAACTGAACGCCGTCGTAATTCGGCGCGGCGAGCGCGATTTCCGAGCGCAGGGCATGTGCGCTCTTGAAGGCGACCGATTTGGCGCGCTCCGGATAGACCCGCTCCGCTAGATCGCAGTAGATTTGCCATTCCGCGCGGGCTTCCCCGATGCGCGGACCGTCGATCTCCGGCGAGAAATATACCATCCGTTCCGTCGAGGTGGACGTGCCGCCGCCCGGCTGCTCGTAGCGGGTCATGGCCGGCAGGACGATGACCGCCTCCCGCGCGTCGGCGAGCGTCGACGTATTCAGGACGATATCCTGATGGACGCGGATATCGACCGCCTCCAGGCAGGCGCGGACGAAGTCCGGATCCGGCATCGTCTCCAGGAAATTGCCGCCGGAGGTATAGAACAGCTTCAGCTTCCGCTCGTGGTCCTCCGGCAGCATCGCGTTCTCCAAGGTCACGCCGACGATATCGCCCTGCCATTTCGGCAGCGGGAAGCCCCAGATGCTCTCCATGCGCGGAATGTTCATGCCCGCGAACTCGCCGCCCGGCAGGCTGAACGGATCGGCGCCCATCTCGCCGGAGCCCTGCACGCCGCTGTGGCCGCGAATCGGCATGAGGCCGCAGTGCTCGCGGCCGAGGAAGCCGCGCAGCAGCGCCAGGTTGGCGACCTGCGAGATGTTGTCGGTGCCGAAGCGGTGCTGCGTCAGTCCCATGCTCCAGACGAAGACGCCGGACTTCGACGCCGCCAGCAGCTCGGCGAACTCGGTCATCCGCGCGCGGGTCAAGCCGGAGGAGCGCTCCAGCCGCGCCCAGTCTTGTCGCAGCGCATGCGCGCGCAGCGCGTCGTAGCCGTTGACATGATCGCGCACGAACGCATGGTCGATCGCGGAGCCGGGCCGCTCCGCTTCCATGTCGAACCAATGCTTCATGACGCCCTGCATGAAGGCGATATCCCCGCCGATGTTGACTTGATAGAAATCGTCGGCAATCTTCGTCCCGAACAGCGCCGATTCCGCGATGGAGGGCACCCAGTAGCCGTCCATCGCCGGCTCCCGGTAAGGGTTGATCACGATGATCCGCGTCCCCTTGCGCTTCGCCGCGTACATGTATTTGGTCGAAACCGGCTGGTTGTTCGCGGCGACGCTGCCCCAGAAGACCAGCACGTCGGTGCCGATCCAATCCTTGTAGTTGCAGCTCGAGGCGCCGATGCCGACCGACCGCTTGAGCGCGGTCTTGGACGGGGAGTGGCAGATGCGCGACGCGTTGTCGATATTGTTCGTGCCGAGGAAACGGGCGACCTTGGCCGCGGCGTAATACGACTCGTTCGTGATGCCGCGCGCCGTCAGGTAGAAGGCCAGCTGCTTGGGGTCGATGGCGCGGATTCGGGCCGCGATCGCGTTCAGCGCCTCGTCCCACGACAGCCGGCTGAAATGCCGCTCGCCCTTGCGCCGAATGAGCGGGTAAGGCAGCCGGCCGAGCTTCCGCAGCGCCGCGCTGTCCATCCGGCGCAGCTCGTCGATATCGGCATGGAGCACGGCGGGCTTGATGGCGGGCATCGTGTTCAGCCGCAGCAGATTCAGGCGCGTCGTGCAGACATGCGGACCGGCGAGCGTTCGGTCGTAGAGGCCGGACACGCCGAGCGCGCAGCCGTCGCAAACGCCCTGCGTCAGGATGCGGTAGGCATACGGCAGATTGTCGCGGTTCTCCGCCATCACCTTCAGCGTGTCGCGGATATGATGCGGCTTCACCCTGCCGATCCCGAACGGCATTTTGCTGACCCACAGCTTGGGATCCGGCCGGCCGGGCAATTTGATCGGTCCCGTATGCTTCGTTTTCCCCATTGGAACGAACCTCCTCGAATTCGTGTTACCCCGGCATTCGGCCGAGAGAAACGAAAAACCGCGCCGAGCCGGTTTTTTCTTTCGAATGAACCCCGCCGCGGCGCCCCTCTATGGGAAGCCGGCGTTTCATCAGCCAAGAAAAAATCGTCTCGCACGCGGTTCGTCTCTCGCAGGTTCGCTGCCAAGCGCCAACACGCCGTATGTTATCGGCTGCCGCCGAATTTGCGCTCGATATCCTGATCGAACACGAAGATCGACATGCCGAAGTCCTTGTCAATATCGATATCCACGTACAGCTCCAAATAGCGCGCGCCGAGCAGCGCCTCCATCTCGACCGGCGGATGGTTGCGGTAGATGTCCTTCACCCACTGCGTGCGCGCCTCGCGCAGCATCTGCTTGCCGTCGCTCGCCGTCGCGATGAACTTCTCCACCGGCGACAGGTTGCCTTCCATCTCGCAGATCGCCCAATGCTTGCAGAAGGTCGTCGTTATGCGGCCGGGGCCTTTGCCCATATGCCGTTTGCGGTATGCTTTGACCAGGTTGCTGAATTCCGCTTCGGCTTTGTTCATGCCATGCACCTCGTTTGTCCGCGGAACCGGTGACAGGAGCGCTGTTCCGTATCGCGCGGCATCGCCTGACGGCTAGCTTCATAAGCCACCAACCTCAATTAAGTTTAATCTTAGCAAGAAAGCGCAATCAAGGCAATGCGGGAATTACAAGTTAATGGCAATTATCGCGACGAAAAACAACAGCAGCGGGAGGAAAATGAATGCGCGCACAGCATGGGAGACGTCGAAATCCTTGCGGCGCGCCGACAGGGCCATATCGACGAGGAAGAACGCGGCGGCGCACGCCATGCCGATCCGGCCGAACGTTTCGGAACGAAGGCCGAACAACATCGCGGGGAGCAGCCATCCGAAGCAGACATGGAGGCAGAGGGACAGGGCCCGGTGCGCCCATTTGAACTTTCGCAGCTCGAACAACGCGAATTCGGCAACCATGGAAGCCGACACGCCGTAGAGATAATAAACGGGCGCGACGTAAAGCAGCAGCACGCTGGCTTTGCCGAACCAATCGGCGATCGATTCCGAGCCTCCGGCGTTATAGACGGCTGCCCAACAAGAAGCGACCACGACCGTCGATACGGCAGCGCAGGTCAGTTTGCGGCACAACCAAGGCAAGACGGCTTCGGACAACGAATTTTCGGACAACATCACGGGAATCACTCCTGCATGAAGGGTTAATTCCATCATACCGCCGCCGGCCGAAGCGGCAGAGTTCTAACTTTCATGGTACCCGGCGATGATGCCCGACGCCCGCCGTTGCCGCATGAATATGCGTTTCGGGTCGATTTATGGTACGATTTTCAGAAAAGAGCGCATGCATAGGAGGATTCCCATCGATGATCGGTTTAGCGTACGCCTTGCTCGGCATGCTCGCGCGGAAGCCCTGCTCGGGTTATGAGCTCATGAAGCTGCTGAAGCTGTTCTGGCAGGCGCAGCACAGCCAGATATACCCGCTCCTCGCGAAGCTGGAGAAGGAAGGCTTGGTCACGTTCGAACTGATCGGCCAGACCGGCAAGCCGGACAAGAAGCTTTACACCATCACGGATTCGGGGATCGCCGCGCTCCGGAAGTGGATCCAGGAACAACCGCCGACCGACAGCACGGAGCGCGACGAGTTCCTCATCAAGATCTACGCGATCGGCCTCGTCGATCCCGACGAGGGCCGCAAGCTGTTCCTGGAACGGCGCGAAGCGCTCGTCGCCCGGCTGTACCGCTTGGAGGAGAGCATCAAGCTGATGGAAGAGGAACCCGGGATCCCGGTGACGGACATCGCCTCCAAGCAGTTCGGCCGCTACCTGCTCCATCAGCGGAAGGTTCGCATGGTCCGGGAAGAGATCGAATGGCTTGACTGGTCCCTGCCGTTGTTTAAGCCCTCGTCGGCGCAGACGCCGCGCAATCCGTAGTTCCGGCCTTGTTGGCCGGACAGCGGCCGGCCCGGCTGCTCGTTTACCCGAAAAAGCGTGCGGACCGAGGCCCGAACGGTCTCGGGTTCGTCCAGTTCCCGCTCCTTCCGACAGATCCGCAGCCCGGCTTTTCGGTCTGCGCTAGAAGATCGGCCTCCCGCGAGGGGGCCGATTTTTTTTGTATTGTATTTCCGCGCGGAATCCCTCACACTGATGTCAGATCATTCCAAAAACGGAACGGAGACCGGACCTATAATGAAACAAGAGCGCAGATGGGCGTACTATATCGGGCTGGCGGCCGTGGCCGCGATCTGGGGGGCGAATTTCGGGGTATCGCGCAAAGGGATGGAGACGTTCGATCCGGTGCTGTTCGCCTTCCTGCGCTTCTCGCTGGCGCTGCCGTTCTTCTTCTTGCTGCTGAAGCTGAAGGAGGGCAACGTCGGCATGCCCGCGAAGACGCTGCTGCGGCTCGCGGTGCTTGGCTTGGTCGGGATCACGGGACTCGAGATCGCGGTCATGTATTCCATAAAGTACACGACGCTCGCGAACGCGTCGCTGCTGAACGTCGCGCCTTGGCCGATCTTCGCCGCGCTGTTCGGCCCGTTCTTCCTGCGCGAGCGGATCACGTCCCGGCTCGTGACCGGCGGCATCGCCGCGATCATCGGCGTATGCTTCGTCATCCTCGGCGGCGGGGAAGGCTTCGACGTTTCGTCCGGGAACATGATCGGCAACCTGCTCGCTTTCGGCGTCAGCATCGTCGGCGCGCTGTTTAATCTCGCCTGCATGCCGCTCATGCGGCAGTACTCCGCGCTGCGCGTCAGCACCTGGTACACTGCGTTCGGCGTCGTGTTCATGTTCCCGTTGACGTTTCCGTCCTGGGGCAAGGTCTCGTGGTCCGCGCTGGGCGGCAGCGAATACACGGCCATCCTCTTCAACGTCTTCGTCTGCACGGTCTTCGCGTTCATCGTCTGGAATGCCGGCATGTTCAAGATCGGCGCCGCGCGGGCGAATTTCTTCCGCTACGTGGTGCCGGCATCCGCGGTCGCGGCCGGTTACCTGTTCTTCGACGAATCGGTCAGCGGCTGGCAGCTGATCGGGACGGCGTTCATGGCGGCCGGTTTGGTCTGGATCAGCCTGGAGCGGAGAGCGCCGACGGCCGTCCTGCAATAAGTCCCCGGAAATTGGACGACCCCCGCTTCGTCCCGAAGCGGGGGTCTGTTTTTGCGTTTGCGGGGCATAGCGCCGATAGTCCTGCAGCACTGCCCTGTATGGTAAGCGTAACCGCCAATGTCTTCCTACTTTCATAACTAAATCATGCACGAAAGCAACGAAAGCCCTAACCTCTCTAACGTCCTTGCGGTTCCTCGACCGCGCCAGTGTGAATCCGTGTTCCTTCAAGCAGCCGTGTTTAAAAGGAAAATTAACTGTTGGTGATTTTGGAGGGTAAATCACGATCAATCCGAGGAAAAAACCAGAGGTTACACTTGATACAATTATTGATTATACACTTATGAATGTAATCCGTCAAGTTGCGGTTGCGCAGGCAAGCAGATGACATTTGTCATGCGAAACGCATTACATTCATGCATACCGAGCCGACCATACCGCGGGGTACAATGAGGACATCAGAAAGACGACAAGGAGTGAACGATGCATGAAAGCAGCGATTCAGCTTAACGGCGTAAGCAAGATTTACAAGGACAAGAAGGCCGTCGACAACTTGACGCTCTCGATCGCGGAAGGCACGGTCGTAGCCCTGCTCGGTCCGAACGGCGCGGGCAAGACGACGACGGTGTCGATGATTCTCGGCCTGCACAAGCCGACCAAGGGAACGGTGAAGCTGCTCGGCGGCGACCCGGGCGACACCCGCGTTCGCGACCGGATCGGCGCGATGCTGCAGGACGTTAGCGTCATCGACGGCCTCAAGGTCGCAGAGAGCATCAACCTGTTCCGCAGCTATTACGAGAAGCCGCTCCCGCTCGCGTACTTGCTCAAAGTCTCCAACCTGGAGGCCGAGAAGGATAAGATGGCTTCCTCGCTCTCCGGCGGCCAGCAGCGCCGCCTCGGCTTCGCGCTGGCGCTGGCGGGCGATCCAGAAGTGATCTTCCTCGACGAGCCGACGGTCGGCATGGACGTCACCTCCCGCCAGCTGTTCTGGGATACGGTGCGCGCGATGGCGGGCAAAGGCCGGACGATCGTGCTCACGACGCACTACCTCGACGAAGCGGACGGCGTCGCGGACCGCATCGTCGTGATCAACAACGGCAAGATCATCGCCGACGGCACGCCGGGCGAGATCAAATCGGAAACGACCGGACGCGTCATCTCGTTCGTCGCGGGGCCGACGGTCAAGACGGAGGCGCTGCTCGCGCTGCCGGGCGTTACGGACGTGGAGTGGAGCGGACGCAAGGTGAAGGTGTTCAGCACCGATACCGACCGGCTGATCAAGGCGCTCGTCGAAGGCAAGTTCGACATGCGCGATATCGAGATCCACAGCGGCGGGCTGGAAGACGCGTTCCAAGCGCTCGTTCAACAAGCCAATTAAGCCGATTCAAGCCAAACCGATGAATCGCATATACCACCACTTATAAGGGGATGAATACAAATGAATCAAACGATGCTTCGGGCGACGGTCGCCCAGTGCAAGGCGGAATTGCTGCGGACGGTCCGCAATCGGCGGTTCGTGATTTTCTCGGTCATCATGCCGGTGATTTTCTTCTTCCTGTTCTCCAGCACGATGGGCGAGCAGACGATCGACGGCGTGAACTTCAACTCTTACTACCTAATGTCGATGACCTGCTACGGCATTATCGGCGCGAGCTTCACGACCTTCAGCATGCGGCTGGCGCGCGAGCGCTCCCAGGGCTGGATCCGGCTTCTAAAGATTACGCCGCTGCCTTCCTGGGCGTACATTGTCTCCAAGATCGGCGCGCAGGCGCTCATCAACCTGTTCATCATCGTCATGATGTTCGTGATCGGCGGCTTCGGCAAGCATATCGACCTGCCGGTGTCGACTTGGCTCTCCTGCGGCGCTTGGATCTGGATCGGCGGCATGTCGTTCATGGCGCTCGGCACGCTGTTCGGCTCGATGCGCAACCCGGATGCGGTGCAGGTCATCAGCATGATCGTGTATATGGGGATGTCGGTGCTCGGGGGCTTGTGGATGCCGATCACGACGATGTCGGCGACGATGCAGGATATCGCCAAGGCGCTGCCGACGTACCGGCTCGGCCAAGGCGCGTGGAACATGCTTGCCGGCGGCTCGGTCGACTGGGGCGGCATCGGAATATTAGCTGCATACGTGGTCGTGTTCATGGTACTCTCTTCATATATCATGAGAAAGCAGGAAGCGGTGTAGTTCATGCGCAAATGGTTGAACAGGCGGCCCAATTACCAGGGACCGCCTCTCGTCTTTACCTTGGTGTGGCTCGTGTATCTGGTGTTTCCGCTCGTGTCGTTATTTCAGCTGCCGACCGTCGAGATCGTCGAAGGACTCGGTGCCGTGCTGGTGTTCATCGTCCTGTACATCTGCGGTTACTTGTACGAACGCCCTCGCCTGGTTGCGGTGCTCGGTTTGATATTGATCGCGCTGCTGTTTTGCTTGAAGTTCGATGCCACCGGCGTCTACCTGGCCTTCTACCCGTCCCCGATCATCGGGCAGCTGAAGAAGCGGTGGGAGCTGGTCGTCGGGTACGCGGCCATGATCTCGTTTTTTACGTACGTGATCGCGCATTTCCAGGTGTACAACGACCAGGATATGCTCGTGCAGCTCCTGCCCGCCATGGTGGTGATGTTGATCATGCCGGTCGGGTTCAAGCTGGGACAGCGTTCGAAGGAGCTGCGGCTGAAGCTGAATCTGGCCAACGAGGAGATCGCGCGGCTGTCCAAGAACGAGGAACGGCAGCGTATCTCGCGGGATCTGCACGACACGCTCGGACATACGCTCTCGCTGATCACGCTGAAGAGCGAGCTGGCCGAGAAGCTGATCGGCAAGAATCCGGAGCGCGCCGCGCAGGAAGTGAAGGATATTCAAATGACCTCGCGCGCCGCGCTCAAGCAGGTGCGCGAGCTGGTCTCGGGCATGAACGCGGTGACGATCCGCCAAGAAGTCGACCATGCCAAGCAGATTCTTGCTGCCGCGGGGATCGTGCTGGAACGGCGGGGCGAACTCGCAAGCGCGGTAACCGCGGACTCGGGCGATGACGGGCGGAGCGATCTCGAAGAACTGAGTCCCTCTCCCCTTATCGATAACATTCTAGGAATGTGTCTTCGGGAGTCGGTCACGAACGTCGTGAAGCACAGCCGGGCCAGCGTGTGCACGGTCGAGCTCCGGCGGGAGCCGGGCAGCCTGCGGCTTACGGTCGAGGATGACGGCGTCGGCCTGCCGCACAAGGATGAACCCGCTTCCGGCTGCAACGGCATGAAGGGGATGCGCGACCGGCTGAAGCTGATCGAAGGCGTACTGGCAGCGGAGCGATTGGCTGCGGATTATGGAACGCGGCTCGTGTTCGCGGTGCCGCTCGTGGATAAAGCAGGGGAAGGCGGATAGCGCTTATGAAAGTCATCGTGGCGGAAGATCAAGGCATGCTGCGCGGCGCGCTGAGCGCGCTGCTGGATTTGGAGGACGACATCGAGGTCGTCGCTCAGGCGGAGAACGGGCGGCAGGCGCTCGAGCAGATCGAACGGCTGCAGCCCGACATCTGCGTCATGGATATCGAGATGCCGCATATGAGCGGCTTGGATGTCGCGGAGAAATTGAAGGAGCTGGACCATTCCTGCAAAGTCGTCATCTTGACGACGTTCTCGCGTTCGGGGTATTTTCAGCGGGCGATGAAGGCGGGGGTGCGGGGCTTCCTGCTCAAGGATTCGCCGATCGACGAGCTC
Organism: Paenibacillus sp. J22P277; assembly: GCF_059383675.1. Classification (NCBI taxonomy): domain Bacteria; kingdom Bacillati; phylum Bacillota; class Bacilli; order Caryophanales; family Paenibacillaceae; genus Paenibacillus; species Paenibacillus sp. J22P277. The sequence continues at coordinate 552,368 of NZ_JBXENS010000002.1, read as the reverse complement.
GGCGCCGCGCTGCGCCAGGTCTACAAAGGGGGACGCGCGGTCAGCCCGGAGCTTGCCATGTCGTTCTTCGACAGCGAGAATCCGCTCTCGGAGCGGGAACGCGAGGTGCTGAAGCTGGCCGCGGAGGGGCTCTCCGCCGGCGATATCGCCGGCAAGCTCTTTCTGTCCGCCGGGACCGTGCGCAACTATTTGTCCGAGGCGATCCAGAAGCTGGAGGCCAAGAACCGGATCGACGCGATCGGGATCGCGGAGAAGAACGGTTGGTTGTAAGTCGATGCCCCTGACGGCCAAGCTAGGCCGTTCGGGGTGTTTTTGCGTGCATGGGATTCAAAATATTGTAAAAGGTGTGCATGATTATGTTAAGCTAGTAACGGGTTCGGGCTTGCTAGAATCATAGTTTGGCCGGAATCCTGCTTGCGGAGTACATAGATTGCGGGACGCATGGATTACGAGATGCAAGGACATTGCCTGCCGGGAGGATCTTGAAAGCGGAATGCGAAAAATAGCGATTGCACTTATCATTGTCATGGCGTGGACGGCTGGTTTGGCCGGCTACGCGCCGAAATCCGCCGCTGCGGCGGCATCCGGTTCGCCGAGCGCTTGGGCCAAGCCGGAGATCGAGGCGGCGATATCGAGCGGGTTGATCCCGTACGGATTGACGAGCAGCTATCAGCTGGCGCTGACGCGGCAGGAATTCAGCGATATGGCGGTACAGCTCTACGAGGTGCTCACGGACGAACAGGCGCCGGCGCCGGGCGCCAATCCGTTCAAGGATACGAAAAGCGCCGCCGTGCTGCAGGCGTACGCGCTGGGCATCGTGAAGGGAACGGGCGGAAGCAGCTTCTCGCCGAAAGCGACGATCACGCGCGAGCAGATCGCGCTGATGCTGTACAACACGCTCGTGAAAGCGGGCTTCCAGGCCGAGCTGGCGGGAGGCCAAGGCGCTTCGCCCGTATTCGCGGACGCGAAGCAGCTGGCCGCTTGGGCGCGCGGGGCCGTCGGGACGCTGACCGCGAGCGGCGTCATGAAAGGCGACGGCACGGGCCCCTACGCCCGCTTTATGCCGAAAGCCACCACGACGCGGGAACAGTCGATCGTGCTCGTGTACCGGATATTCGAGCAGTTCGGACGGTATTTCGTCCGGGACGAGTCGGATCTGCTGAACGCGCCGATACAGTCGAAGCCGGTGGTCATCAAGGATGACCGGGCACGGACGGTGGACAAGGCGGCGCGCGAGATATTGGCGAATATCATCGGACCGGACATGACGGAATACGAGCGCGAGCTTGCCATCCACGATTATATTTTGCTCCACACCGCGTACGATTACGACAATTATCGCAACGATACGGTTCCGGCCGACTCGTATACGATGTACGGCACGCTCGTCGAAGGCATCGCGGTGTGCCAAGGATACGCTTACACGGCCCAGCTGCTGCTGCGCATGGCGGGCATCGAGGCGTATTACGTGCGGGGCACGGCGGGCGGAGGCGCGCATGCCTGGAACAAGGTGAAGATCGACGGGGCGTATTACAACCTCGACGTCACCTGGGACGATCCCGTGCCGGACGTGGAAGGAAGGCTGGCCTACGGGTACTTCAACGTGACGGACGACGAGCTTCGCCGCGATCACGAATGGACCGACAAGCTGCCGAAGGCGACCGCTGCGACGCTCAATTACTACGCCGTCAACGGCTTGACCGCGGCTACGCCCGCTTCGTTCGCGGCGAGAATCGATGCCGCGATCGAAGCGGGCAGTGAAACCATCGCGCTGAAGCGTACTTACTTGGACGCGGAAGGCCCGGATACGTGGAACGAGATTATCATGAATCACGACAGCATTCAAAGCTACACGTATACGCTCGATAACAGCGGCGTCGTAAGCTTCACGTTTTTGTACCGGTGAACCTGTATGCGGATCGCAATAGGGGCTGCCCCGGTGCCGTTCGGTTGCGCTCGGACCGAGGCGTTTCCGGCTCCGCATTGCTTCGGGAAAATCCATAGTGCTACACTAGAGGAAAAACAGATGGAGCGACCGCATCATGATTCGAATCATAGCCATAACGGACGATCGGCGAATCGTTCACCTGACCTCCTTGGACAAACTGGCCGATTATAAGGTGACTTGGTATTGGGCCGACTTCTTATCCCCGACGCCCGAGGAAGTGCATTTGCTCGGCGAAGGCTATTTTCACTTTCATCCGCTCACGATCGAGGACTGCCTCTATTACCTCCAGCGCCCGAAGATGGACCATTACGACGACGTACATTTCCTCGTGCTGCACGCCATGATGCAAGAGACGATGGAGACGCAGGAGGTCGACTTGTTCATCGGCCCCAATTATTTGGTCAGTTATCACGTGCATCCTCGCCGCGAGATCGAACGGGCGCGGGAGAAGATCACCCAGAAGCCGCATTGGGAGACGCACGGCTGCCTGCATGCCGCGTATACGGTCATCGACGAGCTGGTCGACGAATATTTCCCGACGGCGCAGGCGATCGAGGACCAAATTTTCGAATTCGAGACCGGCCTCCAAGAGCAGAACATTCAAGCGAAGCTCGTGCAGGTGTTCGAGATTCGGAACAAGCTGCTGAAATTGCGCAAAACGGTCGTGCCGATGCGGGAGCTGGTGTATCGGATTCTGCAAACCCAGCGGATCGAGGACTTGCGCCAGTATCATCTTTTTTTCACCGATATCTACGATCATCTGCTCAAGCTTGTCGAGATCGTCGACTCCAACCGCGAGATGACCTCGGATTTGCGCGATCATTACATGTCCCTGAGCACGAACCGGATGAACACGATCATGAAGACGTTGACGGTCATCACGGTCATCTTCATGCCGCTGACGTTCATCGCGGGCATCTACGGCATGAATTTCGTCAATATGCCCGAGCTGACATGGCATGCCGGCTATTACGCGGTGCTGGGCGTGATGGCGGTGCTCGCCGTACTCATGTACGGCTGGTTCAAAGTCAAAGGCTGGTTCAATTGACGCATAAGCGGCTGCCGATTCGGGGAACGTATGCTTAAAAGAGTTCTCGAGGAGGCAATGGCAGATGGCAAGACGCAGTCGGAGAAAACATCTCGTCCCGGGCGCGGATGCCGCGATGAGCGCGTTCAAGGCCGAAGTGATGCGGAAGGAAGGCTTCGTCGTGAATCCGAGTCAGCCGGATGACGTGAAATTCGAAGTGGCGCAGTCGCTCGGCATTCCGCTGGAACGGGGCTACAACGGCGGCGCGTCCACGGAATCGATGGGCCAGATCGGTGGGCAAATCGGAGGTGCGATGGTCAAGGAGCTCGTGCGCATGGCGCAGGAGAAGCTGGCGAACCGTCAGCCGTAAAGGGCCGGCTTGCCAATCGGGGGTGGCGCCATGCCGTAGCGGCAAAGCATCGTCACGTTGGTTGGCGTCAGCCTCCTCGCGGCCTCATTGGCAGTCGGAAGAGCTTTACCGTTTCCGTCATCGCGCACGCGTTGGATCCGGCATCAAATGCCGGCAGGCAGGAAAACAACAGAAATTAAACAACGAATTCAACCATCGGCGCCGGCGCGCAGGATGGTTTTTTTGCGCGCCTGCTTCTATTTTCGCACTCCTATTTTCGCGCAGGCTCGGTTTTCAGCTTATTTTCAGATTGGCTTCATTCTCGGTTCAGGATCGGCGGCTATACTTAGTCCTATCTTGGTTCAATGGGGGTTGTTCGCTTATGCCCGCGGCTATTCTTGTCATCGAGGACGATCACTATATTCAGGAGCTCATCGCGGAGTTTCTAAGAGCGCAGCAGTACGAGGTCGACGTGGCCGAGGACGGGCTGGAAGGCTGGGAGAAATTTCAGTCCGGGACGTACGACTTGGTGATTCTCGATCTGATGCTTCCGACGCTGGACGGCTATGCGATCTGCAGGCGCATTCGGGAGAAGGGCGATACGCCCGTCATCGTGCTGACGGCGCTTGGCGAGGAGAAGGACCAGCTCAAGGCGTTCGAGGAGGAGGCCGACGACTATATCACGAAGCCGTTCTCGTTCCATGTGCTGACGAAGCGGGTGGAAGCGGTGCTGCGCCGCACGCGGAGCGCGCAGTCCGGGGAACAGCTGTGGAACGGCAGGCTGCGGCTGGACGCCGATGCGTACAAGGTATTCGTGGACGGGAAGCTCGTGGAGACGACGACCAAGGAATTCGATATCTTGAACACGCTCATTCATAACGCCGGCCGGATCATGACGCGGGACATGCTGCTCGATAAAGTATGGGGCTACGACTTCTTCGGCGATTCGCGCATCGTGGACGCGCATATCAAGAACATCCGCAAGAAGCTCGGCATCTCCATCATCCGCACGGTCAAAGGCGTCGGCTATTCGCTGGAGTCGGAGCTGGCCGGGGTGGGGGGATGATCCGGCGCAAAGGCATCCGGTTCAAAATTTTTCTCGTCACGACGGCGCTGCTCGTCGTCTCGGCCGTGCTGATCTACCTGACGCTGTATTTCATGCTGCCGAGCTATTACAAGTACATCAAGCAATCGCGGTTGGAAAGCGGCGTGAACGAGCTCGTTCGCTCCGTGAACGGGCAGCCGGTGGAGGACGCGCTGCCGCTGATCGCCCGGTTCGGGCAGGAGCATAACGCCGTCATGATGCTGCGGGACAAGGACGGAGGCGGGTATTACATACCGCCGAATTTTCGTTCGTTCAAAGGCTGGCTGGCCGGCAGCTCCGGCGTGAGCGGCTATCCGCTGCTGCGCAAGCAGCTGGAAACCGGTCGCTTCGAGGACGGGCGCGACGGCGGAGCGCGCGTCGGACCGGCGGGGCCGGGGAGCGACGGGGAGACGCATATCCTGAGCGCCGAACGGAAGGTCGCGTTCGCCGAAAGCGACGAATCGTTCACGCTCTACGTCGATGCGCCGCTGCAGCCGATCGGGGAAGCCGCGGACGTGATCCTGCTCTTCCTGCCGTACATGCTCATTCCGATCCTGCTCATCGCGATCGGAGGCGCCTTTATCTATGCCCGGCTGATCGCGCGGCCGCTGTTGTCGCTGAACCGCGTGGCGCGCCGGCTTGCCAAGCTGGACTTCACGGTAACGGAGCCCGCGCTGAAATCGCATGACGAGCTGGGCGAGCTGTCGCTCAGCTTAAGCAAGCTGGCGGTCAATCTGCAGTCGACGATGGGCGAGCTGCAGGATGCCAATGCCCAGCTCAAGAGCGATATCGAGCTTGAGCGCGAGCAGGAGGCGAAGCGGCGCGAGTTCGTGGCGACGATCTCGCATGAGCTGAAGACGCCGATCACCGCGGTCAGCGGCCAGCTCGAGGCGATGATCGGGAACGTCGGGCCGTTCCGCGACCGCGATACGTATCTGCGCAAGTCGTATTCGATCATGCAGGACATGGACAAGCTCGTGCACGAGCTGCTGGAGCTCTCGAAGCTGGAAAGCCGCGAATTCCGGCCGCTCATGCGGAAGGTGGATCTGTCCGAGCTCGTGCGGGAAGCGATGAACAACATGAGCTATCTCGCCGGCGTGAAGCATATGGAGCTGGCCTGCGACCTGCCGGAGGAAGCGATGATCATCGCCGACGAACGGCTGATCGCCAAGGCCGTATCGAATATCATTACGAATGCCGTGCAGTATTCCGGCGAGGGCGAGCGGGTGTACATCAGGCTCGCGGAGGAGCGGATCGCCCTCCCGCCCGCGTCGGAGTTGACGGAACGGACGGAAGAAACGATGCAGCGGAAGGCCGAATCGATGGATATTGCGGGCTTTCCAGGCTCCGGTCCCAGGAACGGCGTCACGCTGGAGGGTCAGCCGGCGACGCCGTCGGAGCCGCTGATCGGCTTGGACGCCGTCCCGCTGCTGCGTTACCGGCTGGAGGTGCTCAATACCGGCGTTCAGTTGGACGAATCGAAGCTGCCGCGCCTGTTCGAGCCGTTCTTCCGCGCCGAGCAGTCGCGCAGCCGCTCCACCGGCGGCAGCGGCCTCGGGCTGTATATCGTCAGCAAGGTGCTGGATGCCCACGGCGCTCAGTACCGCATCGGCAATACGCCCGAGGGCGTGCGGTTCGACGTGGTTTTGCCGGGAGCGGCATAAACGCGTCCGTCGGGATCGAAGGTTCCCTAGGTGAGCAAGCTGGGATTGCAGGTCTCTGGAAGGCTCTGCAAAGAATGCGGGGTCTGGAAAAAGCCCGTAGGAATTGCAAGACCTTAGAAGAGCAAATCAGGGATTGCAGGTCTTCGGAAAGGGTTTGTAGGGTTTGCAAGACCTTAGAGGGGCAAAGCAGGGATTGCAGGTCTTACGAAAGGGACCGTATGAATGGGAGCACCTCAGAATAGCAAGCAAGGCTTCCACGTCTCTGGAAGGGGCCGTAGGGTTGGAGTCTCCGGAAAGCTCGCGGATTGCGCGGCCATTCGGAGGCTTCTTTCGTTTGCGAGAAAAGGCAGTTAGGAGCGTGGCGCATGGCTCGACCGAGTGATCGAACGGGTGAGCGAATTCGTTCGCTCGGGGGATAGGCCATTGGGTGATGGGGAATTGCTGCAAATCTGCAGGAATAGGCAAGCTGGTTCTGGTCTGGGAGAAAATTGCTGCGATGATGCAGCAATTTTATTGCCCCATCCCCGAAATCAAGCATTACGTAGTAAATTGCTGCACTTTTGGCATCAATATGCCGCCGATTAGACGATTTCAACGAAAATTCCTGCATGATTGCAGCAATGTCCGTGCTTGCGTGTTATGGCGTCGAAGGGCGTCGTGCGTCAGAACGCAGCTCGAAGCTCGAAGGCAGAGGTAGAACACCATTTCGTATTTTAAGAGGTTTACCTCCGTCCGATAAATCTAATCGATGAACAATCTCTCGGCTATCATCGTGTTCCTTTCCCATAATCGTCTTAACATGCAGAGTTTCGTTCCATCGTGCATCGCTCATCTCAAAGTACCGCCGCGCTGCTTGGGAAGCCTTCCCGCCTTATCGCGGAGGCTTACTCCATGAACTCGAGCCGGTTGCCGAACGGGTCGTTCAGGAAGAAACGGCGGACGCCTTCGTCGCTTCTGGCATCGTCGCGTATTATCGGCAGGCCGAGTCCTTCAAGATGCCGCATCAGCGCGTCAAGCTGCCGGACGACGAAGGCCGGGTGGGCTTTCGTCGCCGGAACGAAGTCCTGCTGCACGCCGACGTGAACCTGCTGCGCGCCGCATTGAAACCATGCGCCGCCGCGCTGCCGAAGCGATTCCGGCTTCGCGATCTCCGGCCAGCCGAGCGCGCCGGCATAGAACGCCCTTGCGGCGGCTTCGCAGCCCGCGGGCGCGGCCAGCTGGACATGGTCGATTCCGATAAACGAGAAGTTCATGCACATTCGCCTCCGATAGATTATAAGATAGTTTCATACCTCGAAACAAAGTTTCATTATAATATCATTATACGTCCGCGACGGCCGGGATAGCCAGCCTGTTTTTCGTTACGCCCATCGTCGAACAAGGTCCGGCTATTGCGAAGGGCGCTGCTATAATCAAAGGCATTTTATTGCTATGGCGCAACAAAAACACATAAAGGCTATGGCGCAGCTGTGGACAAAAACATGCAATTGCGAAGGCACTGCGATAACACGAACACTCAATTGCAAAAAGCTGCCGCGCCTTCACGCGAACATGAAGGCGCGGCAGCTCTTTTGCGTTCAATTCTTGATGCCGTGCGAGATGATCTCGAACGACGTGGTGACGTCGAACGCCGTCTGCTTGTAATCCCGTTCCCAGTTCAATTTCTTCCATGCCTGCGGATGGAAGGCGATGAGCTCCCGGCCGATGCCGAGCGCATCGGAGTTGGCTTGCTTCAGCCGCTCCACGACCGCTTTGCTTTCCTCGCCGATCAGCTTGGCCAGCGCTTGGCCGAGCGCCGTTTTGGCGGAGGCTTCCGAGAGATCGGCGTAGGGGTACTCCACGATGGACGCTTTGAGCGCCAGATGCAGCTTGACCTTAACCTCTCCATCCCGCACGGATACCCGTTTCGTTCGCTTGGCGTGGAGGATGTTGAACGACACGGTAACCGGGCCGTCCCCCTCCTTCCCCGGAATCAGCACCTGCCGCGTGAGAACGCAGCTGCCGCCTTTCTTGTCGTCCAGCAGCAAGAAGAGGGAGGATTGATCCTGGGAAAGCGAATAACCGGTATAGCGGCGGTCGTTCATGAGCGCGATTCCTTTGACGTTGGCCTTGTTGCCTTCCTGAACGAGCAAGGGCAGGACGAAATCCCGTCCCTCGTCGAACAAGGTCGGGTAAAGGGAGTGCAGGGAGATGGCCGGGACGTCGGTCTCGTTGACCGCGCTGTCGAGGATTTTGCGCAAATATTCGCCCACGGTCGCCGATCCGATCCGCTCCAGACGAATCAGCTTGCTGGCATCGCCGGGGACGACGGCAAGCCGCGACTGCAAGGGATCGTTCGCGCTGCGGAGCGCGGAATCGAGCGTCACCGCCAAGTCGCGCCGCGCGAGCTTGTCGCCGATGAGGATGACCTGGTTCTTGGACGTGCCGATCGGCCCCGCGATCTGGAGCGCGATCTTCTTGAACAGGGATTCCTGCAGCGACCGGCCGCTCGCCACGATCACCTCGTGCGTCGGCTTCTCGCGCTCTTTGCCGCCCGGCGACTGGATGGTCACGTTTGCGACGACTTCCTGCTTCTCGTTGGTATCGAGCGAGGTCGCGTAGATCAGCTGCACGTTTTTGAGCTCGGTGTAGGCGCTGCAGCCGGAGCCGAGGGTTAGGAGCAAGGCGAGCGCCGCCGGGATGAAGGCCGCTTTCTTGGTCACGTCGGGCTCATCTCCTTGCGTCCCAGCAGCGCGGCCAAGGCCAGCAAGAGCACCGGAAACGCCAGCACGGCAAAGGTGGTATATTCGACGGCCTTGACGAGCAGCTGAATATTCTTCTCCGAGCGCCAGAAGAAGGCAACCGCGCAAACGATCGGCGCCAGGTACAGGACGGCCGTACGATGGCTGCCCCGGTGCAGCAGCGTGCTTGCGCCTTTGGCCGCGCCGTAGAGATATGCCGTCAGCGTCGCCGTGACCTTCACCAGCCAGACGGAGAGGAAGATCAAGTCCAGCCGCTCCAGGAACGGCAGCGAGATACCGCTCAGGTAGAAGGGCACGGGCTGCGGCGTCTGCCGGATCATTTCCGGACTGAAGTACAGGTCGCAGATAATGACGATCATCAGATAAAAGACCGAGATGGCCAGGTTCGACCACAACAGCGGGGTCATGAGGCTGCGTCCCTTCGCGTTCGCCTCGCCGCAAACGACAAGGAAGAATTCGAAGCCCAGGAACGACAGCAGGGCGCTCTTCATGCCGCCGGCGACGGGAAGCCAGCCGGATTGTCCGACGGGCAGCAGAAACCGGTAGTCGCCTTGGTTCGATCCGATAAACATGAGGATCACCAGCACGGCGATCAGGAACAGGATCAGCGTATAGTAACGCGCGAGGACGGAGACCTTCTGCCGGACGAAAAAAACGAGCACCGCGAAGTTCGCCAGGATGACGGGCCACGGACTTTCGAACGGCAGCAGCCACAGATCGACGAATCGCATCTCGAGCAGCAAGATGACGCAAGCGGTTAGGGTAAAATGCAGCACGTAGAAGGCCGTGAGCGTATTCCCCAGCCACCGGCCGAGAAGCAGGGGGGCGAATTCGAACAGATTCTTGTTCGGAAACCGCCCGGCGAGCAGGACGAAACAAACGAGAAGGAGCTGAACGGCCGCGCCGGTCAGCAGGATGGACATCCACCCGTCCGCGCCCGCGGCCAGGTGAAGGTCATAGGGAAACGTGATGACGCCGATGCCGATCTGCGTTTGCAGAACGACGGCGAATAGTTGAAACCGCGACACGCGCATGACCTCCTGACTTCTTGGGTGAACGGGGAACGTCCGGCTATTCTCGCCCGACATCCGGTGCCTTGTTGCCCGGCCGCTACCGGCGGCCGCGGACGAGCCTCTGGGGCAGCTGCGCGAGAGCGGCCAGCAATTGACCGGGCTTCAAAGGTGAGAATGGAGAGAAGTAAGGCACGCCGTACGTTTCCAGCGAGCACAGGTACATGGCGACCATGCTGAAGCTGAAGGCGATGCCGACGAAGCCCATGACCGCCGATGCGAACATGACCGGGACGCTCACGAGCCGAAGCGCCAGCCGCATCTCGTAGCTCGGGATGGCGAACGAGGCCACGGCGGTGAAGGCGATGACGACGATCATCGTCGTGGAGACGAGATTGGCGCGGACGACTTCCGTGCCGATGACGAGGCCGCCGACCGTCGAGAGCGCGGGAGATATCGATTTGGGCAGCCGAATCGCGGCTTCTTTGAGAAACTCGAGCACGATCATCATGAACAAGGCTTCCACGAGGGGATTCAAGGGCACGTTCTCGAGCGATGCCTTGAGCGAGAAGAGCAGATCCACGGGCAGCACTTCGAAATGATTGGAGACGACGGCGATGTAGACCGACGGCAGCGCGAGGGTGACCAGGGCGCCCAGCAGACGCAAGGTCCGCAGGAAAGTACCGTTCCACCAGCGCAGGTTGTAATCGTCGGCCGCTTGGAAAAACAGGACGAACGTGACGGGCAGGATAATGGCGAACGAGTAGCCGTCCACGAGAATCGCGGCTTTGCCTTCCATGAGATGCGCCGACGTGGTGTCGGGCCGCTCCGTCTGGTACGTTTGGGGAAACAGCGACCAAGGGAAGCGTTCCAGGATATCGGAGACATGCCCGGAAGTTTTGACGAACGGCACCTGATCGGATTCGAGCTTCGCAATGATCTCCTCGATCATCTTCCGGTCCGCGATGCCGTCCAGGTACAGCAGCGAGACGCGAGTCGGATTCCCGGTACCGAGCGTATAGCGCTCCTCGACCAGCCGCGGATTCGCGATCCGCTTCTGGATCATGGAGAGATTAACGCCGACGTCTTCGACGTACGCCTCTTGCGAGGCGCGAATGGTCTGCTCGTTCTGGGGTTCCGCGATGCTGCGGGCGTTGCTTTGCCGGACGTCGGCGAGCCATACGCCGGGTTCGCCGTCCATAAGGATGGCGCATTTCCCCTGCAGAAGCAGCAGGGCCGCCGCTTCGGGTTCGCGCGCCGCATCCAGCTGCACGATGGGCAGCAGGTCTTCGAACGCGGCCGCTTCCCCGGCAGCCAGAATCGGCTTCAGTATGTCTTGCTGAATCTTGTCGACGTCCGCGACGACAGTGTGATAGACGAGACAGCCCGATCGCCCGGCCAGCCGAAAATAACGGCAGTACAGGTCGTTCGGGCTGCCGAATTGCGCGAGCATTCGCTCGATGCGGCTATTCAATTCGTTGGCTTCTGATTTAGGCATGCGCTCATCCCGGTTTCCGGCTTGACATCTGCCCAGCTATATTTTCCAACCGAGGAAGAAGTTATGCATCGGCGCCGCTTAGCCGGCGGTCAGCTTCGCGCGGATCACGTTCCAGGACGCTTTGCCGAGCGAGGCGCGGATGCCGCTGCCGTCCGCCAGGGCGCTGCCGCGCGCATGCGGAGCGACGCGATCCGGCGCATCCTGCGTGTTGGCGGCTTTGAGATCGTCGCTCTCGAGCACGATGTGTTCGAGCACCCGGAAGTCGCCGAAGCTGCGCAGGTCGATGTCGAGCGGCAGCGATTCGCTCAGGTGGCGGTTGACCGCGAAGATTATCACTTCGCCGGCCGCTTCGTTATGCACCGCGACCGCGTCGAGGTACGGAACGTCGGTATAGTCCGTCGCGTCGTATTTCGGCGAAGTCACGAGCGGCACCAGTACCGTGCCCCGCCCGAAGACGCTGGCATGCATGTACGGGAAATAAATCGTCTGCTTCCAAGCGCCGCCGCCGTTGGCCGTCATGATCGGAGCGATGACGTTGACGAGCTGCGCCATGCAGGCCATCCGCACCCGGTCCGCCCGTTTCAGCAGGCTGATGAGCATGCTGCCGACGAGCAGCGCGTCCTCGTGATTATAGACGTCCTCGAGCTGCGGCGGGGCGATCGACCACGGCTCGAGCTTGGAATCGGCCGCGTTGGAGTGATACCAGACGTTCCATTCGTCGAAGGAGAGATGAACCTTCTTTTTGCTGCGTTTCTTCGCCTGGATGTAATCGCACGTCGCGATGACGGTATTGATAAAGGAATCCATGCCCATGGATTGGGCCAGGAAGTTCGCGGTGTCGTTGTCGCGGTTACCGTAATATTGATGCAGCGACAGATAGTCCACCTGGTCGTAGCAGAGATCGAGCACCGTGCGCTCCCATTCCGGGAAGGTCGGCATGGTCAGGCTGGAGCTGCCGCAGGCGACCAGCTCGATGGACGGATCGACCCAGCGCATGGCCTTCGCGCTCTCGGCCGCGATCCGGCCGTATTCCGCGGCGGTCTTGGCGCCGATCTGCCAAGGACCGTCCATTTCGTTGCCGAGGCACCAGGTCTTGATGCCGTGCGGCTGCTTATAGCCATGCTGCGCGCGCAGGTCGCTCCAGTACGATCCGGACGGATGGTTGCTGTATTCCACGAGCTGCCGGGCTTCTTCGGGTCCGCGCGTGCCCAGGTTGACCGCCATCATCGGGGCCGTGTTCGCCTTGCGGCACCAGTCGACGAATTCGTTCAGGCCGATCAGGTTCGGCTCGACCGTGCGCCAGGCCAGCTCCAGGCGTTTCGGGCGAAGCTCAGCGGGACCGACGCCGTCCTCCCAATTGTAACCGGATACAAAATTGCCGCCGGGATAACGGACGATCGGGACATCGATGCCTTTGACCAGCTCCAGCACGTCCCCGCGGAAGCCCTGCTCGTCGGCCGACGGATGCCCCGGTTCGTAGATCCCGCCGTATACAGCCCGTCCTAGATGCTCGATGAACGAACCGTAGATTCGTTTATCCACCTCGCCGATCGTAAAATCTTTGTCCACGACCATTTTCGCTTTCATTGACACCATGGCTCACCTCGTTGTTTAATTAATAATAATATTAACTACTTAATATAATTGCGTTTCTAAACTTATTAAACATCATCCCCTCAACCGCACGCAAGCTTTTCTTTCCCCCAAAATTGAATTAATATAATGGTTAACTTAACTTGTGCTAAATCGGAGTGAATAGGATGATACGCGCGAATTTGGACCGAAAATGGCTTCCCCTCTACGAAGCGCTTGCGAGCGACGTGCGCCTGCGCATCCTCGAGCTTCTCTCGGCCGAGCCCATGAACGTGAAAGAACTGGCCGCGGCGCTCGGCCTCAGCAGCGCCATCGTGACGATGCATACGAAGAAGCTGGAGAAGGGCGGCCTGATCCAAACGAAGCTCGTCCGGCGGGGCGGAGGCACGCACAAGATTTGTTCATTGGCCGTAAGCCTGGTCGAGCTGACGATTCCGCAGGCCGTCGGCGAGAAGCGGGAATATCAAGAGGTGGCGGTGCCGGTCGGGCATTATACCGGCTTCGAGGTGCATCCGACCTGCGGGCTCGCCACGACGGAGCGGGTCATCGGGCAGTTCGACGATCCCCGGTTTTTCATGGAGCCGGAGCGGATGCACGCGCAGATTCTCTGGTTCGGCAAAGGCTTCGTCGAATACCGGATTCCCAATTACGTGCTGCCGGGCCAAACGCTCGAGGAAATCGAAATTTCGTTCGAGATCGGATCGGAAGCGCCCGACGTTCGGGTGGACTGGCCGTCGGATATCCATTTCTATCTGAACGACACGCTGCTCGGCGTCTGGACGAGCCCGGGCGACTCCGGAGAAGGGCGCGGCAGGCTGACGCCGACCTGGTGGACCGTCAATCAATACGGCTGGCTGAAGGTGATCCGCATCACGAACGCGGGCACCTTCATCGACGGACAGCGGCTCTCCGGGGTGACGCTGCAGGATATCGTCAGGGCGCGCAACGATTGGCAGCTCCGTTTCGCGGTTCCCGAGGATGCCGAGCATGTCGGCGGACTTACCCTTTACGGCGAAGGCTTCGGCAATTACAATCAGTCCATCCTCTTCCGCACGTACCGGAGCGGAGGAAACTGAATGAGTGGGAATATGCAATTTGAGACAGGCGGTACCTATCTCTATCCGGTCGCCTCGCATGAGGACGAAGACGAGTTATTCCGCATGGAAATGCGCGCTTTGTTTGGCGCCGAGCCTTCGGGCGGTTGTGTGATAATCGATAAAAAGATCGAACCGAGTCGAAGTCCGTTCATCCGGGGCCGGCTGAGCGTCATGCTCTGCGCCAAGGATCCGCTTGGCATTGCCGAGCAGGTCGGCGATGCCGTCAGGCTGGACGGCCGCACCTTCAAGGTGTCGTTCGTCAGCGGAGACGCGGATTACGACAGCCAGCGCGCCGCCGAGAAGGAAGTCGGCTGGCGGATCCGGGGCAAGGCCGACATGCGCATGCCCGAGCGGCTGTTCGGCCTCGCCTACGCGCAGGGCCGATATTGGTTCGGCGAATACGAGAAGAGCGAAGCGGTATGGCTGCGGCATAACGGCAAGCCGCAGCCGTACTCGACCGCGCTCGGCACGCGGGTCGCGCGGGCGGTCGCGAATATCGCGGCGCCGGCTATTCGGGCGGGCCTGCGCGTCGTCGATCCGTGCTGCGGCATCGGCACGGTGCTGATCGAAGCGATGTCGATGGGCATCGACATCGTCGGCTTCGACCTGAATCCGCTCGCGCTGAAGGGCGCGCGCATCAACCTGGCGCATTTCGGCATGCCGGACGTCGTGAAGCGCGCCGACATGCGGACGCTGGAGCCGGGCGTGGAGGGCCCATACGACGCGGCGATCCTGGATTTGCCGTATAATCTCTGCTCCGTGCTGCCCGCCGAGGAACGGCTGGCGATGCTCGGCAGCGCGCGCAGGCTGGCCCGCCGCGTCGTTATCGTCACGACGGAACCGATCGATGACGCCGTCGCGCAGGCCGGCTTGACGATTACGGACCGATGCGTGGTTCGCAAAGGCAAGTTCGAGCGTCAGATCATCGCCTGCGAGAGGAACTGAGGCAGGTAGTAGAGTTGCAAGCGAGCAAGGGGATTGAAGCAGCAAGCCGCCATTTATCGCAGAAGGATTATCAAACAGGGGCCGATATTTCCAGCCCCGAACCTATCGAACGCCGGGAAGTTCCGAGCGCGCTCTTTTTCCAATCTGAATCTTGTCGGGCGGGCTTGGCCGCAGTACACTGGAATCAATCTAACAAGGCTGTGACTTACTGGCACCGATAAGGGCAGGGGGAATCGCAACGTGTACAAATTGCTGATCGTGGATGACGAGAAAGAGATTCGCGAGGGCTTGGCGACGTGGTCGTGGGATGCGGTCGGGATCGAAGTGGCGGGCTGCTGCTCGCACGGTTTGGAAGCGCTTCAATTTGTCGAGGAGCGTCCCGTCGACATCGTCGTGACGGACATCCGCATGCCGTTCATGGACGGCATCGAGCTGATGACCGCCCTGAACGCGCGCTATCCGTTCATTCGCGTCGTCATTCTTTCCGGTTACAGCGATTTCGAATATGCGCAGAAAGCGTTGAAGTACGGCGCGATCGATTATTTGCTCAAGCCGCTGCAGTTTCAAACGCTGCACGATACGTTCGCGAAAGCGGTGGAACGGCTGCGCGAGGAGAAGCAGGCGGAATTCCGCGTAGCCGTGCTGAACCGCAAGGCGGAGATGCTCGCGCAGGTGCTGCGCGCGGATTTTCTGCGGCGCTTGTTCCAGGAGCGGCTCTCGGAGCTGGACCTGGAGGAGGGCTGCTCGGGCGGCGAGGTGCTGCTCGGGGGCGGCCGCTGCGCGGTTGCGGTATTTCGCCCGAACCGCCTGGCATCGCCCGTCCCGGGCATGGGAGACAAAGAGAAGAAGCTCCTCGCGTTCTCGCTGGATAATATTCTGACCGACTTATGGGAAGGCAAGGAGCTCGGCTATCACTGGGTGAACGCGCAGACGGGCGAAGCTTACGTGCTGTGCACGAAGCCGGATGCCGAGACGCATTTCGCCGAGCTGCTGCCGCAGTGGCGCAAATACAGAGGGCTGTTCAAATCCGCCTTCTCCGGCGGCATCGGCCATGCGGTCGATTCGCCCGCGGACATCTGGTTATCCGCGCAGGCAGCGTCGTTGGCGCTGGCCGGGAACGCCGAGGAAGGAACGCTTGCGGCGTCCCGGCCAAGCCCGGCCGCCAAGCGGCCCGAGCCGCTCGTTCTCGCAAGCAAGGATCAGGCGGCTGCTTCCTTGGACAAGAGCGTCGATGCCAGCGCGCCTGCCGTCGCGACGGAGGAACCGGTCAGCATGCTGCTGATGCAGGCGAAGCAGTACATTCGGGCTAATTTCAACCGCAGCCTGACATTGAAAGAAGTCGCGGATCAGGTGCACATCTCCGGCAGCCATCTGTTCGCGCTGTTCAAAAACTCCGGTCAAACCTTCCTTAGCTTTCTGACGGCCATCCGATTGCAGCGAGCCATGGAGCTGCTCGGCGGCACGAACCTCAAAATCTACGAAATCGTCGAACAGGTCGGCTATTCCGATCCCGCGTACTTTACCGAAGTGTTCAAGAAATACACCGGCCGCACGCCGCATGAATACCGCAGCAAATCGAGGTAACCCCGGAGGGACACGGCATGATCAAACGATTCGGTCCGACGCTGAGGCGGATCGTCATTCTCGCGGCGGCGCTCACCCTGGTTACGCAGCTCGCGCTGGCGTACATCGGCCTCACGTACATGGATGCGATCGACAAGTCGCTGCACGAGAAGCGCTCGCAGGACATGCTCTACCAGTTTCAGCAGAACGTGCTCGTCCAGCTGAACAACATCGATAATTTGATGCTGCTGCTCCAGACGCCGGAATTCAGCGATTATTACAAGAATCTGATGCGGCTTCGCGCGGACGACGTCGCGGCCTTGGGCGCGCAGGAGCTGCAGACGAAGTTCGATACGCTGGATCTCTCGCCGGATTCGGTGCAGGCGGTCTATTTTCTGGGGCAGAGCTTCGTCCAGCGGTCCATGGCGCAGAAGATCGCCTCCTCGACGTTCGCGGATCTGCCGCGGCTCGATCAGGACCGGCTGCATTATGCGAAGCTGGACAAGCTGATCCTGCCGGACCGCGAGCAGCTGACGAGGTACACGCAGGCGGATTTCGAGCGGGCGTTCCGCACCGGCAACCCCATGCTGGAGAAAGCCGACATCAAACAGCTGAAAGCGTTCATGGCGGATCTCCAGGACCGTCTCGTGTTCTCGAACGGCAACGAGAACGGGGTGCTCACCATCCTCGTGCTGAGCGACCGCTTCTTTCAGCAGGCGATTCCCGAGAAGTCGCCGGAGGGATCGTATTTCTCCGTCATCGGCAAGGACAAGCGGCTGCTGTGGACGACCGCGCCCTCGAATCCGCTGAGCGATCCCAAGAAAGCCGTCTTGGCGAGCGCGGAGACGGAAGCGCGGAACGTCGCCCCCTACAATAACGCGATCAAACAACTGTCGCCTTTCAATCTCAGCATCGTCTATACGGACAAGGACGGCGAATCCGGCGCGTTCAGCGGCGAACGCGTCTACCAAGTGGCGATCCTCTCGCTGTTTACCCTGCTCGTTACGGTGCTGTTCAGCTACGTCTACCTGAAGCAGGTGTTCAAGCCGTTCCGCATGATCTCGAAGCAGATCAAGAGCTTCTCGCTCAGCAACGATTGGCTGCTGCGGACGCTGCCGGACGACCTGATCAAGAAAGGGTTCCACGCCGTATCCATGCGCAACAAAATCATTCTCGCGCTGATCGTGGCGGTCGGCTTGCCCGCCGTGTCCGATGGCATCCTCTACGCCTGGCTGTCGCAGCACGACATCAAGCGCGAGATGCAGACGTCCGTGGACGTGACCGGCCGTTTCTCGGCGGTCAGCATTCATAACCGGCTGCAGTTCACGGAGACGATCCTCAAAGAAATCTCCGCCAGCCGGCAGCTGCAGGATTACGTGACGAACAATTACACGACCCCGCTGCTGACGGGCGGACTCTCCCCGAGTCTCCTCATGTATCCGGGCTTGAACGACATCTCGTACTTCGTCCTGCTCGACGAGAACGGGAACTGCATCTATTCCTCCATCTTCTCCAACAACAAAAGCGCCTTCAACACCGACACGGATTATTTGACGGACCGCGACGATCCGTATTGGATCTCGAATTACAAGAACGTCTTCAATCCGATGTCGACGGCGCTCGTGAAGCGGCTGGAAGGACCCGGATTGAACGGGGAGGCGACCTATCTGCTGATGGTGCCGAAGCAGTCGATCTTCGAGAGCATCGATTCCGGTCTGATCAATACGTCGTACGCCATTTCCGACGCGCAAGGCCGCTTGATCTACGAGTCGCGCGCGAACGGCGCGGGCGACGATACCGGGAGCTACGCCTACATGAGCGGCATACCGAATACCGACTGGAAGCTGTCGATCGGCTTCGTGTTCAACGACGTGCTCGAGAAGAACCGGGAGTATCAGCAGCAGTTCTTGCTGTTCACCTCCATCGTCCTGCTGCTGTCCGTCGCCGTGGCGATCGCGATCGCGATCCAGCTGGTCAAGCCGATCCACCGGCTGAAGGAAACGATGCTGCGGGTCGGCGAAGGCGATCTGTCCCTGCGGCTCGAGGATGTCGACAATACGGAAATCGGCGGCATCGTGCGCAGCTACAATCGCATGATCGATCAACTCGACCGCGTCATAAGCGAGGAGAACGACCTGATCGCGATGAAGACAAGGGCGGAGCTCGACATGCTGCAGGCGCAGATCAATCCGCATTTTCTGTACAACACGCTGGAAGTCATCAACATGCGGAGCATGAAGAGCGGCAATCTCGAGGTGAGCGCGATCGTCGGGGCGCTGGCGGATTTGTTTCGCTACAGCATCGCCAAGGGCTCGGGCATCGTGGAGCTGGAGAAGGAGCTGGCGCATGTCGCCAATTACGTCACCATCCAGCAGATCCGCTTCGGCCACAGCTTCGAAGTGGAGTACGACGTGCCGGAGGAGCTGCGTGGCATGTCGATCGTGCGTTTCGTCCTGCAGCCGATCATCGAGAACGCGATCAAGCATGCTTTCGAGGGCTGGGAGGAAGGCGGGCGGATCGTCATCTCGGCCGCGGCCGCGGACGGCATGCTGAAGGTGCGGATCGCCGACAACGGCATCGGCATGGACAAGGAGACGCTGACGCATGTCCGGACCGACATGGAGCGGGAATACGGGAAAGCGCAGAGCGAAGAGAACGGCATCGGACTGCGCAACGTGTACCAGCGGCTCAAGCTGATTTACAAGGAAGGCACGTCCATGACCATCGAAAGCGCGGAAATGCGGGGCACGACCGTCACGTTGACGGTGCCGCTGCACAACGCGTAGCAAATTCGCAAGAAATACCCTTGAAATCGGATGATCGCCATATTAATCGCCGCTTCTACTTGTGCTATCCTGTAACCGTATTTTGGTTCAGGAGGGGAGGGGTCCGCGAATCGAACGCAAGGATTCATAAACTTTTGAGATCAAAAGGAGATGAAGATTGCAATGAAGTTCAGCGGAAAGAAAGCGATGGTGAAAATGCTGTTGATCGCGCTTCTGTTGTCCGTGCTGCCGATCGCCTACGGCATCGCGGACGCATCGCCGCTGCCGACGGGATGGACGAACGCCGACATCGGCGCGACGGGCGTGGCGGGCAGCTCGGATTACGACACGACGAACGGAACGTTCACCGTGAAAGGCGCGGGAAGCGACGTGTGGGGCAAGAACGATTCGTTCCAATTCGCCTCGACGCCGCTCAGCGGCGACGGCAGCATCGTCGCCAAGGTCGCGACGATGCAATACACCCAGGCATGGGCCAAGACCGGCATCATGATTCGCAACGACAATTCCACGGGCTCCGTCCAGTTCTCGATCTTCTCGACGATGAACGGTCTGCTCATGGTGTACCGGAACGCGGTCGGCTCAGATGCCCAAGGCGTGCAGGTAGGCGGCGTATTCTCGCCGGTCTGGCTGAAGATTACGCGCGCGGGCAACGTGTTCACGGGCTACTACTCCGCGAACGGCACGAGCTGGACGCAGATCGGCACCCCGCAGACGATCGCCATGGGCGCGAACACGCTGAGGGGGCTGGCCGTGACGGCGACCGACACGACGCAGCTCAATACGTCCACGTTCACGGACGTTAGCGGTACGACGACGACGCCTCCGCCGACGGGCACGACGTATTACAAAATCCCGAGCCGCTGGCTGTCGACCCAGTATCTCTACGACGGCGGCGCGCGGGTGAACTACGGCACGGGCAGCGGCGATACGTACCTCTGGAGTCTCGAGGACGTGCCCGGCGGATACTACCGGATCAAGAACAAATCGACCGGCGAATACATGGAGATCAGCGGCGGCGCGACGCAGGTCGCCACCTCCAACATCGCGTCGGCCAATACGACGAGCCACTGGGCGATCAATGCGGTAGCCGGGCAATTCTTATCGATTATGAACCGGTCCAATAACGGGTTTCTCAACGTGGAGGACCAGTTCGGCTACCCGACGGC
Source organism: Paenibacillus sp. J22P277 (assembly GCF_059383675.1). Taxonomy (NCBI): domain Bacteria; kingdom Bacillati; phylum Bacillota; class Bacilli; order Caryophanales; family Paenibacillaceae; genus Paenibacillus; species Paenibacillus sp. J22P277. The sequence goes on along the minus strand of NZ_JBXENS010000002.1, from coordinate 531,897 downwards.
CAACCGGACTACGGTTCCAAGCGATGGCAATTGGTGGTCGGAACAATGGAAGCTCCAGTATGACAGCGGTCCGACGCCGCCGGCGTTCTATCCGCAGAATATGGTGTCCGTCTCGTCGCCGGCCTACGGCGCGAACGTCAGCGGCAATACCACGATCAACATCGTGGCGCCGGGCCTGACGACGGCGACCGCCAAGAGCTGGCTGCCCGGCGGCACGTACGGCTCCGACAGCACCGTCGCCACGGTGACGCTGGACGCTTCGGGTCACGGCTCGTTCGTCTTCCCGGCGAACAGCTATCCGCACGGGCCGATCTCCGTGCGCATCACGGGCACCAACGGCAGCGTGTCGGACACAAGCTATCTGCAGCTGTACAACACGGGCGGCATGACCTGGAACGAGGGCATGCCGTCGACGGCGCCGGCGCAGGCAAGCGGCATGTCGCTCGTGTTCTCGGACGACTTCAATACGATGCCGTCGATCTCCGGCAACGGCAGCGGCGCGACGTACGCCGCGCATAAGCCGGGCGGCGGCGATTTCGGCCTCATTCCGTTCGCGGATCCGACGGGCACGGGCAATCCGTTCTCGCAGGTCGGCACTTACTTGCGCATCCGGGCGGACGCCAACAAGAACACGGCCGGCCTGATTTCCTCGCTCAAGCTCGACGGCACGGGCATCACGGCCCAAGCGCCGGCTTACTTCGAAGCGCGCTTGATCGGTCCTTCCGCGCCCGGCAGCTGGCCGGCGTTCTGGCTCATGACGAAGAACACGTACCAAGGGCTGTCCGTGCCCGCGGATGAGCTGGATACGATCGAGGCTTACGGCGGGGGCGGCGCCGGCAATCCGAACCAGGATTACGGCTACTGGACGTCCTCCCATACCTGGAATTACACGAGCACGGTCACGGGCGGCATCTACCAGCAGCAGCCGATGAACACCATCGGCGGAGGCGGAGGCTGGGCCATGACGCCGCATGTCTACGGCACGAAGATCACCTTGACGGATACGATCTATTACCTCGACGGCATCGAGGTCGGGCGCCATCCGACGACGGATCTCTCCAAAACGCAGCCGTTGTTCTTCATGCTCAACCTCGCTGCGGGCGGCAACGGCTGGCCGATGGACCTGTCCCGCTACAACGGCACGATCGACATGTACGTCGATTACGTGCGCGTGTATAAGCAATAAACGCGAAGGCTGCCTGTAGGCTCGAAAGGGCTGCGGGCGGCCTTTTTTCACGCATGCATGGACGGCGGCGAACCCGTCCGAATCCCGTCCCCCTCCGCCGCGCCATACCCGTAAATCCTCATTCGGAACACCATACGATTACCCGGTAAAATTGGAGTATCCTCTTATACAAACGCTTTCATTCCCCATGCTATCCTTAATTCAGCAAGGAACGATCACGACTTCTCCAAGGGGGATAAGAAATGAGAAAATGGTCCATTATGCTCACGATGGTGACGGCCGCGGCCGTCGTGCTGTCGGGCTGCGGAAGCAATGACAACGGGGGCAACGGGAATAACGGCGGGAACGCCGCGACGACGAATGACAGCGGGGGCAATACCGGCGGCAACGCCGGAGGCGACGCGGCGGCGGGCAACGATGCCGGAAGCTCGAACAGCGGCGAAGTCGTGACGATCCGCACGAACATCACGGACGGCGAGCTGTCCAAGGATCAAATCGCCGAATTCGAGAAAGCGCATCCGAACATCAAGGTCGAGATCGAGACGGTCGACGCGACCAAGTTGGCCGCGGAGCTCGCGACCGGCGACGCGCCGGACGTCATCCGCCTCTCCGGGGTGTTCGACCTGCCGAACTACGTCATCAAGGGCATCGCGCTCGACCTGACGGACCGCATGAATACGAGCACCGTCATCAAGCAGGACGACCTGCTGCCGATCTCGAACGTGTACCGCTTCGACGGCAAGACGGTCGGCGTGGGTCCGATCTACGGCCTGCCGAAGGACTGGTCCAACGACTATGCGATCTTCTACAACAAAAAGCTGTTCGACGCCGCCGGCGTAGCGGTTCCGGATCCGACGAAGCCGCTTACGTGGCCGGAAGTCATGGACCTGGCGAAGAAGCTGACGATCAAGGACGGCGACAAAGTCAAGCAATACGGCCTGGCCGCCAACGAATGGGGCAAGACCGAGCCGAACTTCAATAACCTGCTCCAATACCTGCTGAGCGCAGGCGTCGACGTCAGCGCGGCGGACGGCGCCTCCGTCGACTTCAACCAGCCGGCAGTGAAAGACTACATCGACATGTGGGTCGACGCGGTGAAGAACAACGTCGGACCGAACTCCGTCAACAACGACCAGACGTCCGGCGGCGACCTGTTCTTCAAGGATCAAGTCGCGATGATCATCGACGGTTACTGGTACAGCGGCGCGATTCGCAATAATGAAGGCGCAAAAACGCATCTGGCCGATTACGGCATGCTGCCGACGCCGACGGCGCCGAACGGCACGCGCGTGGCGCCGACGGGCGGCGCGACCGGCGCGATCATCAACAAAGCGTCGAAGCATCCCGACGAGGCGTGGACGTTCTTCGAATGGTTCTTCGGCGGCAAGCCGGCGGACGACCGCGCTTCGACCGGCTGGGGCTTGCCGATCTTCAAGAGCAAGATGGACCTCCTGCCGAAGGACACGGACTTCGACAAGCAAGTCAACGCGGTGCTCCAAGACGAGCTGAACTACACGAGCGAATACCTGAAAGTCAACCCGTACCTCGCGGGCGGCGGCTGGTCGATCTTCGACAAGTACGTGCAGCCGCTGTACTTCGGCAAATCGAATCTGGACGAAGCGATCGGCGGCATGACCAAGGACGCGAACGTCGCCATCCAGGAAGCGAAGGACGCCGTCGAAGCCTCGCAGTAACGCCTACCGGGGAGAGTTCCCAGCGGAACTCTCCTTTCTTCGCATAAAGGAGTGGAAAGCATGAAGGAGAAGACGAAACGTACGATCGCGTTCTATTCGATGATCTCGCCGTGGTTCGTTGTGTTCATCATTTTCGGGCTCTACCCGATGCTGTACGGGCTGTACCTCAGCTTTACGAATTACTATGGCTTCAACATCAAGCATTTGAAATGGATGGGCCTGCAAAACTACCACAAAGCGTTCACGGACTCCGATGCCATGTACTCCCTCGGCCGAACGCTTTACGTCACGGCCTTCAACGTGCCGCTCAGCGTGGCGATCGGCCTCGGCCTCGCGCTGCTGCTGAACCGGCAGGTGCGCGGCGTCAGCGTCTACCGGACGATCTTCTACCTCCCGTCCATCGTGCCGGCGCTGGCCAGCGTCATCATGTGGAAGGTCATCTTCTCCAGCAACAACGGCATTCTGAACGGCATCTTGAAGCTGATCGGACTGCCGGAAGTGAACTGGCTCGGCTACGACTATGCCACGATGTCCCTGCTCATCTTGCTTCTGTGGGGCGCAGGCGGCGGCGTGTTGATCAATCTGGCGGGGCTGAAGGGCATCCCGCGGGATTTATACGAGGCGGCTTCCATCGACGGCGCGACGCCGATCAAGAGGACGATGTATCTGACGCTGCCGCTCATGACGCCGGTGATCTTCTTCAACGTCATCATGGGCATCATCGGCTCGCTCCAAATCTACATGCAGCCGATCCTGCTGAACGGCACGGAGCTGCTCGCGCGCCCGATCCAGCCGAACTATCTGTACTTCGTGCATGCCTTCCAGCAGATCTTCGCCTTCCAGCGGTTCGCGTACGGCATGGCGCTGCTGTGGATCTTGTTCCTGGCGATTCTGGCGCTGTCGGTCATTGTCTTCACGACGAGCAAATACTGGGTTCATTACGAAACGGATCAGGAGTGATAGGACGTGAACACGAAACCGCAAACGCAAAAAGGAAGCGTCCCGCTGTACGCGGCGCTGATCGTGTGTTCCGCCGTCTTTATATTCCCGATGTACCTGGCGGTCGTCAACGCGTTCAGCTCCTGGAATACGACGCCGGGCCTGCTGCCGGTGGGCTTTCATCCGGAAAACTTCAAGTACGCGGTAACCATGATCGACTTCTGGAAATTCGCCCGAAACTCGCTTATCCTGCTCGCGATCACGCTCGGCACCTCGACCTTCACGAGCGGTCTCGTCGGGTATGCCTTTGCGCGCATCTCGGCGCCGGGACGGAACGCGCTGTTCTTGATCGTGCTGTCGACGATGATGCTGCCGGGCATCGTGACGCAAATCCCGCAGTATATCCTGTTCCATAACTATGGCTTGCTCGATACGTTCTGGCCGTGGGTGTTCTGGGGCATCGGCGGCAACGCGTTCTATATCTTCCTGTACCGGCAGTTCTTCGCCTCGGTGCCGAAGGAGCTCGAGGAAGCGGCGCGCATCGACGGCTGCTCGATTCTGCGGACGTATTGGAACATCTTCCTGCCGATGTCGCTGCCGGTCGTGGCGACCGTCGCGATCATGAACTTCCAAGGGTCGTGGGGCGACTTCATCGGCCCGTTCATGTTCCTGAAGCAGGACCATTATCCGCTCGCGACCGCGCTCAGCACGATCAGCTATACGCAGAACGGCTCGAAGCTGGTGCTGCAGTCGGTCACGACCGCGGCGGCGCTCATCATCCTGCTTCCCGTGGTGATCATCTACTTCTTGGGACAGCGGTTCATCGTCGAAGGCATCGTGACGACGGGCGTGAAAGGGTAAGCCGAGCTTGAAGCGGATCGCGGCGCGCATCGGACAACCGGTGCGCGCTTTGCGGTTTTCGGGGAGAGGCGGCGGGGAGCAGGACAAAATACGGCATCCGAACCGATCGGGGCCGATCAGGAGGCGGCAGCGATGAAACTCGATCTCGCGATCATGTCCTACAGCCGTCCCGGCGCATGGCTGGAAATCGTGCGCAGGGACGGCTTTTATCCGGGCGCGGAACCCGGCATTTACATCGGCACGATGCGGAGCGACGCGAATCCCCGCGAAGCGTTCCAGGTCATCCCGCTCGGAGACGATGGGCAGCCGAGCGCTTTCGAGGAAGAAGCGACGCCCGCAGCCGTGACGCTGCGGGCGGCAAGCGGCCGGGTGGAGCTCGTGCTGGACGCGGAGAGCAATCTGCGCGTCCGCGGAACCGGCGCGGGCTTCCGGTTGTACCGGCGGGAGCCGGAGGACCGCGGCTACAAGGCGGATTATCCGTTCGTCTGCGGGCCGAACCGCATCCAAGTCAACGCGTTCCGCTCGCGCAAGCAATATATGATTACGACGCTTCGGGGCAGTGCCGGCATCGACGCGCCGTGGGACGGCATTACGTGCGAGACGATGGCGCTCGATTTCGTGCCGGATGCGGCGAGCGGCATCGCGGAGATCGTGCTCGAGCCCTTCGACACGAGCTGGCGCGAGCGAAGCTACCCGCGCGGGTTCGACGAGTGCTTGGCCGAGTCGGAGCGGTCGTTCCAGGACTGGCTGGCGCGGCGTCCGGCGGAGGATGCGGGGCATCCCGAGCTGCGCGAGCTGGCGGCGTATACGCAGTACGTCCCGATCGTCGCGCCGTCCGGCCTGCTGACGCGCACGACCATGCTCATCTCGCCGGGCTTCAACGGCGTCTGGAGCTGGGACCACTGCTTCAACGCGATGGCGCTCGCCCGCCTGCAGCCGGAGCTGGCATGGGCACAGCTCGTCATTCCGTTCGATTATCAGGACGAATACGGCGCCATCCCGGATTTCGTGAAGAACCGGGAGATCGTCTGGAACTACACGAAGCCGCCCGTGCACGGCTGGGCGCTCCTGTACATGCTGGAACGGACCGATGCGATCGCGTCCGACCTGCTGGCGGAGTTCTACCCCAAGCTGGCGGCGTGGACGGAATGGTGGTTCGCGCACCGCGATTACGACGGCAACGGCATCCCGCAATACAATCACGGCAACGACAGCGGCTGGGATAATTCGACCGTGTTCGGCGTGGCCGGCGCGGTGGAAAGCCCGGACTTGTCGGCGTTCCTCGTCATCCAGATGGAGGCGCTCGCCGAGGTCGCGGCGCGGATCGGCCGGCCGGACGAAGCGCTTGCCTGGCGGCAGCGCGCCGCGGATTTTCTCGATCGTATGATCGCGTATTTCTGGAACGGCGGCAAATTCGTCGCGAAGCGCTGCGCGGACGGCGCGACGATCGACACGGCGAGCCTGCTGCACTGGATGCCGATCATTCTCGGCGCCAGGCTGCCGGAAGCGATCCGGAAGCGGATGGCGGCGGAGCTCGGCCCGTCCGGTCCGTTTCTCACGGCATGGGGGCTGGCGACGGAGCGGCCGGACAGCCCGCATTACCGGGCCGACGGTTACTGGCGCGGCCCGATCTGGGCGCCGGCGGTATTCATCGCGGCCGACGGCCTGCGGCATGCGGGCGAGCGCGAGCTGGCCGGCGAGCTCGCGCGGCGGTTCGTCGCGCTGTGCGCGCGGAGCGGCATGGCAGAGAACTTCGACGCGCTGACCGGCGCCGGCCAGCGCGACCGGTTCCACACGTGGCCGGCCAGCGTCTATCAGATGCTCGCGGTCGATTTCATATAGGGAAGGCAGGGTGAACAAGCATATGAAGCAACCGTTATGGACGGCGGGCAACGCGTCGGTACAGCTGCGTTTTTATGGGGAAGAGGAGCGTTTCTGGAGCATGGCGCTCGTCTCGGGCGCATCCGGCGGCGGCCGGGAATGGACGATCGGCGCGCCGGCCTTCGAGGTGAACGGCGCGCTCATGCCCATCGTGCTGGACCGGATCGAAGCGCTGCTGGCGCCGATAAAGCTCGGCAACGGCACGACGGAGTACCGGCTCGGCGGCATCGTCAAGGGCTCGCCGGCGGTCGGCGCAGCAGATTCGGACGCCGACAGCGCTTCCGGCTCGACCGCCGGAACAATGCCCGCGCCTGCAGACCGCGCGCGCAGGGGCTCATCCGAGACCGAACAAGCCGGCGTATCGGAGCTTCGCCTTGCCTGGATCGTGCGGATCCCGGACGGGACGAATCCGGTCGTCCGTTTTCGCTATGAGCTGTCGTCGCCGGGTGATGCGCGTCTGACGAAGACGACGGGTCAGGACCGGCTGCGCTACGCTTCTGTGTCCTTGGCGAGCTGCACGGAAGCCGCCGAGCTCCGCTTCTCCGAATTCCAGGAGATGACGCACAGCTTCAGCCTGTCCGAGCGTCCGCTCGACGAGCGCCATTTCGACAACGGCGAAGCGGTCATGGGGCCCATGCTGACGGCCGGGGACGGCGGCGAGCATCTGCTGCTCGCCTACGAGCACGGCTCGCAGCTGCCGGAAGCGTTTCTCCGCTTCCGGTTGGACGCGGACCGGGGCGCGGCGATCGAAGCGGTCAAAGCCAATTATTTGGACGGCCAATCGCTGCAACGCGATCCTTACGGCACGGTGTGGCTGCAGGCCGCCTGCACGGCGGGAGGCGAACGGGAGTTGTCCGCCGCGTACCGTGACTTCGTGCTGCATCATTTCGCGCTGCATGCGGCGAGCCGGAAGCCGTACATATTCTACAATACGTGGAATTACCAGGAGCGCCTGCGGAATTGGCGGGGCAAAAGCTACCTGGCGGAGATGAACCTCGCGCGCATGCTGCTGGAGATCGATACGGCGCACGAGATGGGCATCGACGTGTTCGTCCTCGATACCGGCTGGTACGGGAAAACGGGCGATTGGCAGGTTAACCTGGAACGGTTCCCGGACGGACTGCGCCAAGTGAAGGCGCGCTTGGATGCGTACGGGATGAAGCTCGGCCTATGGTTCAACCCGACGGCCGCGGCCGTCTCGAGCCGGATGCTGCGGGAGCATATGGATTGCATCGCTTCGTGGAACGGGGACAAAGGGGAGCCCCAGCCGATCTGGGAGACCGAAGCGAGCCATATGCTCTGTCTCGTCAGCCGGTACGCGGATGCGTTCGCGGAGGAATTGATTCGGCTCGTCCGCGAGGTAGGCGTGACGTATTTCAAATGGGACGGCATCGGCCAGCATGGCTGCAACGATCCGGGCCACGGCCACGGCACGGCGAGTCACTCGCCGCAGGAGCGGGCGGACAGCTATGCGTTCCGGCAGGTGCAGGCGATGGCGCGGATCGCGGATAAGCTGAGCGAGGCTTGCCCGGAGGCGATCGTCGATTTCGACATTACGGAGGGGCATCGTTCGGTAGGGCTCGCTTTTCTCGCGGTCGGTAAATATTTTCTGGTCAACAACGGGCCGTATTTCCACAATTACGACGTGCCGATCGACATGGCAAACGATAACTGGAACTTGTTCTTCTACCCGGGGGCTGCCCGGGACCGGATCTGCCGCGCGCCGCTCGGCTACGACAAGTGGTTTCCGTCCGTGCTGTTCCTGACGCATTACTTGCCGGACGATCCCGCGGGCAACCAGCTGATGTCGCTCGGTTCGCTGATGCTGGGGCAAAACGGCGTCTGGGGCGATCTCCCGGCCGTATCCGAAGCGGGAAGACGGCTCTTCGGCAGCGTGCTGGCGCGGTACAAGGAGATTCGGGAGGACATCACGGCAAGCGATCCCGTGCGGGAAGGAATCGTCGGCGGCGATCCCGAAATTCATGAGAAGATCCACGCGCCGACGGGCAAGGGCGCCGTCGTCCTCTTCGCTTCCGAGCCCGGCATCTACCGCTACGTCACGCGCGGCCGGCCGGACTTCGGCTCGCTCTGGCATACGGACGGAGCCGCGGTGACGCGGGACGCGAAAGGCAGGGCGGTCATCGAAGCGCAATTTCGGGCAACCGGCGCCCATATCGTACTGTTCGGCGCAAGCCAGTAGAGAAGGAAGGGTGACGCAGCATGATCGCAATCGAACGTTATTGGGAAAATCCCGGCCTGCTTCACGTCAATCGCGAAGCGCCCCGGGCGTATTACATCCCTTACGGGGATGCGGCTTCCGCTAGGCGGCGCAGGCGGGGCGGCTCGCCTTATTACCGCACGCTGAACGGCAGCTGGAAGTTTCGATACCGGGATTCCGTGCAGCGCGTCGAGGAACGCTTCTGGGAGGAGGACGCGGACGTCTCCGGCTGGGACGATCTGATCGTGCCTTCCTGCTGGCAGTCGAACGGCTACGACCAGCTTCACTACACGAACGTGGCCTATCCGATCCCGTGCGACCCGCCGTATGTGCCCGATCGCAACCCTGCGGGCTTGTACGTCCGGGAATTCCGGCTCGGCGACGACTGGAGCGGCAAGGAGAAGTACGTCGTGTTCGAAGGCGTCAACGCCTGCTTCTACCTGTGGGTGAACGGCGAATTCGTCGGCTACAGCCAAGGCAGCCGCGTGCCGGCGGAATTTCTCGTGACTCCGCATGTCCGTCCGGGCGCGAACCGGATGGCGGTGCTGGTGCTGAAATGGTGCGACGGCACGTATATCGAGGATCAGGACCTGTGGCGGTACAGCGGCATTTTCCGTGACGTGTACCTGCTGGCCAGGGACAAGGCGCATATCCGCGACGCGTTCAATCGCCAGTCGTTCTCGGAGGGCTTCGGCCGCGCGACGCTGCGGGTGGAGATCGAAACGACCGGCGACGCGCGGGTTCAAGCGGAGCTTCGCGATGCCGGCGGAAGTTTGATCGCGGCAGGCGAGGCGCAGATCGCGGGACAAGGCGCGATCGCGCTGGAGGTGGAGGCGCCGGTGCTGTGGAACGCGGAAGCGCCGTACCTGTACGAGCTGTCGCTGCGCTGCGGCGGGGAGACGCTGCTGTTCCCGGTCGGATTCAAGCAGGCGACGACGGACGGGGGCGTCTTCCGGATCAACGGCCAGGCCGTCAAGCTGAAAGGCGTGAACCGCCACGACTCGCATCCGAGCCTCGGCCAGACGATACCGCTCGCGCACATGATCGAGGACCTGAAGCTGATGAAGCGGCATAACGTCAATACGATCCGCACGTCCCACTACCCGAACGATCCGCGCTTCCTGGAATTGTGCAACGAATACGGCTTCTACGTCGTGGACGAGGCCGATCTGGAATGCCACGGCATCGGCATGGCGGAGGATTGGAAGGACGGTGCCTTGCACCGGTTGTCCAACGATCCGGCGTGGAGGGAAGCGTTCGTCGAGCGCGCCTCGCGGATGGTGGAGCGGGACAAGAACCAGCCTTGCGTCGTCCTGTGGTCGATGGGCAACGAATCCGGTTACGGGCCGAACCATATCGCCATGGCGGAATGGACCCGGACTCGCGACGGCTCGCGGCCGGTTCACTACGAAGGCGCGGCGGCGGGGTATAAGGGACACGAGGATACGGGCAGCCTCGACGTCGACAGCCGGATGTACGCGTCCGTGGAGGAAATGATTCGTTACGGCGAGGATCCGGGCCAGACGAAGCCGGTCTTCTTGTGCGAATACAGCCATGCGATGGGGAACGGACCCGGGGATCTGCAGGATTATTGGGACGTGATCTACCGGTACCCGAATCTCATGGGCGGCTGCGTCTGGGAATGGTGCGATCACGGCATCGCGCAGGTCGCGGCGGACGGGCAGGCGTATTTCGCCTACGGCGGCGATTTCGGCGACAAGCCGAACGACGGGAATTTCTGCATCGACGGGCTCGTCTCGCCGGACCGCAAGCCGCATACGGGACTCTTGGAGCTAAAGCAAGTCATCGCGCCGGTGCGGTTCGAAGCGAAGCATGACGGAGCTGCGGAGAGCGGTTCCGTGACCCTGACCAATCTCCATGATTTCATCGGCTTGTCGCATCTCGCGCTGCATTGGAAGCTGGAGCGGGACGGCGAGCTGCTGCGCCAGGGCTGGATCGACCGGCTCGAAGCCGCACCGCACGCGTCGCGGGAGCTGGAGCTTCCGGTCGGATGGAGCGCGTCGGCCGACGGCGCATGCGACCTTACGCTGTCCTGCCGGTTGAACCGGGAGACGGCATGGGCCGAGGTCGGCTATGAGATCGCGTTCGGGCAGTTCCGGCTCGGCGCGGCGGCGGGGCTGGCACCTGCCGCGAGCGGCGGCGCGTACGCAGGGCAAGCCTCGGCCGGATTGCCGACGGCCGGCGACGCCGAAGTCGTGCATGCGGGCGGGGCGGCCGCGCTGCAGGCCGTCGAGGAAAACGGCGTCCTGCACGTAAGCGGACTCGATTTCCGCCATGCGTTCGACCTGCGCCTGGGCATGTTCGCCGGCATCTCGAAGAACGGCGTGCAGCTGATCAAAGAGCCGGCGCGCTTCCAAATCTGGCGCGCGCCGACCGACAACGACCGGAACGTCCGCGCCGCGTGGGAGAACGAAGGCTTCCGCCGCGCCGAGATGAAAGTCTACGCGTCCGCATGGGAACGCCAGGCGGACGGCACGATCGCGGTCAGGGTCCAGTTCTCGCTCGGCGGCTACATCCGGACGCCGATCCTGCAGGGCGAAGCGCGCTGGACCGTGGACGGTTCCGGGGTCATCCGCCTGCACGCGGACGTGAAGGTGAAGGAAAGCGCGACGCATCTGCCGCGCTTCGGCCTCGAGCTCGTCATGCCGGAAGGCAGCGAGGCCGTGGAGTACTTGGGCTATGGACCGCATGAGAGTTACGTCGACAAGCGACGCAGCGTGCGGCGCGGCAAATTCCGGACGACCGTGGACGGCCTGTTCGAGTCGTACGTCATGCCGCAGGAGAACGGCTCGCGCTACGGCACGGAATGGGCGGCGGTCACGAACGCGCTCGGCATGGGCCTGCGCCTCGAAGCGGCCGAGCGCTTCTCGTTCCAGGCGTCGCATTATACGGCGCTGGATCTGACGGAAGCGGCGCATACGTACGAGCTGCGGCGCCGCAAGGAAACGATCGTGAACGCGGATTGCCGCATGGGCGGCATCGGCTCGGCGTCCTGCGGACCGGAGCTGCTGCCGGCGTATCGCTTCGGCGAGAAGGCCTTCTCGTTCGAGCTGACCGTGCGGCCGGTATTCGCGGAGGATGAATAGGGCAGGGTGGACTTGGTGGCGTTCGCGGGAGCTCTGTTGCGGTGCGGTCATGCGAAGGAGCGATATTGCGGCCTTGCAGGGTGAAACTGCGTTCAATGAGTGAACATGCACGCCGCTCCGCGAGGCTTGATCGCGTCCCTCGAGTACGTTCGTGCTCCACGAGGCGGAATTGCGATCGCATGTTCCGCGAGGCGATTTGTGTTCATCAAAGTAACACTTCTGCTCCGCGAGGCGAAATTGCTGCAATCGTGCAGGAATTTCCGCGCCGAAGCGGTCCTTTGGTCCGAATTGATGCGAAACTGCAGCAATTTCGACGGCAGGAAGCGGCTAATCGTGATTCAAGCTTGAAAAGCTGTACTTTTACAGCAACTATGATCCAAGTGAGCACCGGACGTGAAATTGATGCGTTTGTGCAGGAATCTGAATAGGAAAACGGGGCTGGTTCCGGTCGTGAAAATGACCGAGGCTGGCCCCGTTTCTTATCTCGATTATGGCTGCGATGCTTGAGGCGAAAAACGCTAGAGGGCGGCAGGTGGAGCGGTTCGATCGCGTCGATCGTGGCGCACGAGTCGTACCTCGCGCCAAGCGGCTCACTTCGCATTAAGCGGTGTACATCGCCAAGCGCCACAAGCCGGAGCCAAGCGCCGCAAGCCCGCGCCAAGCGCCACATGCCGGCGCCAAGCCCGAGCCAAGCGCCACATGCCGGAGCCAAGCGCGTAAGCCCGCGCCAAGCGCCGCAAGCCCGAGCCAAGCGCCGCAAGCCCGAGCCAAGCGCCGCAAGCCCGAGCCAAGCGCCACAAGCCGGCGCCGAGCGCCGCAAGCTCGCGCCAAGCGCCGCAAGCTCGCGCCAAGCGCCGCAAGCTCGCGCCAAGCGCCGCAAGCTCGCGCCAAGCGCCGCAAGCTCGCGCCAAGCGCCGCAAGCCCGCGCCTAGCGCTTCCCGCAAAGCTCCGAAAGCTCCGCGAGCTCGCGAAGCTCGTCCGCGCCGAGAACGAAGGTCATCGCGCGGACGTTCTCCTCCGCGTGATGCGGCTTGGAGGCGCCGGGGATGGCGAAGACCGTTTCGCCGTTGGCGTGAATCAGCCAATTCAGCGCGACTTGGCTCGGCGACGCCGTATATTTGGCGGCCAGATCCTCGAGGCGCTCGATCAGCGGCTGCGTTCGCTGCAGGCCGGCGGGCTTGAAGCCGGAGGAGAACCTGCGCGGACCCTTGATGCCTTTGACGAGCGCTGGATTGCGGTGGAATTTACCGCTCAGGAGCCCTTGCTCGAGCGGCGAATACGCGATGATGGCGATGCCGAGCTCCTTGGCCGTTTCCAGGATGCCGTTGCGCTCGATCCGGCGGTCGAGCAGGCTGTACTTGACCTGATTGGACGTGAGGCGCAGGCCGTGGGCGCGCAGCGCCTTGTCCGCTTCGCGCATTTTCGCCGCGGAGAAGTTGCTGACGCCGACATGGCGGATGCGTCCGGCCTTCGCGAGCTTCGCCATTTCGTTCATTTCGGCGGTCGCCGAAGAGAAGGAGTACGGCTGATGCACCTGGTACAGGTCGATCGGCCAGCCCTTCAGCCGGCGCAGCCGCTCGTCGATCGTCCGCGGAATGCTGCCCGCCGTGCGCAAGGCCGGCCACCATTTCGTCGCGACGCGGACGTCCGCGGGCGAAGCCCCGGTTCCGTTCAGCGCATCGGCCAGCGCCTCCTCGGACCGGCCGCCGCCGTACACCTCGGCGGTGTCGAACCAGTTGATGCCGCCGGCGAGGCTGATGCGCACGATCGAAGCGATGTCTTCGTCGCTCAGCACCGGCCAGAATTTCCCGACCAAGCCGCTCCCTTTGCTGAACTGCCAGCAGCCGAGGCCGAGGGGGGACAATTCCAAGTCCGAACCGCCCATCCGCCTAAGCTTGACCGGCGTGCTTGCCAGTTCCGCGAGTGCGCCTTCCTCCGTTCCCCAAGTCAGCTCCGTTTGCCCGGCCCGACTAAGCCCGGCCGGCTCCGTCTCCCCGTCCAACCCCTGATGTTCCGTTTGCTCCATGTCCGAATCTCCCTCTCTCCTCAATATCATCCATGGTCATCGGGCCGCGTTCGCGAGGCTGCCGCGGTTAACGCGAGTATCCGATCGTAAACGCCAGATCCAGCTCCTTGCCGGCATCTAACCGAGGCAATTCATCCCGCGTATTGAGCGCGCTGTTCAAGGCCATCCACGGCTCCACGCACAGGAACGGAGAGCCGTTCACCTGCCAAAGCACGACGTACTTGAATGCCTCGCTGTACGATAACGCGACGGTACCGCCGTTCGGTCCGGGAAAAGCGATCCGGCGCTCCGAAGCGTCGAGCAGCGCGACGGATTCCTTGAGGCCCGTCAGCCGGACGGCGCCTTCGATCGGCTTCACGGTATTATCGTTGTAGTCGAGGTATTTCGTTGCGTCCGTCTCGTAGACGAGGTCCTTGCTCTCCGTGCGGAAATACGGATGGAAGCCGGCGTAAAACGGCATGCCGCGATCCGACAGATTGCGATAGGTCTGGCGGATGGTCAGCTCGCCGTCCGCTAACGCGTAGGTAAACAGAAGCTCGAAGGCGAACGGGAATTCCGCGAGCGTGCCCGCATCGCTGCGCAGGCGGACCGTCAGCGACGCTTCGCCCTCCTCGGAGGTGGAGACGACTTCCCAGGGACGGTTGCGCGCGACGCCGTGATTGCGCATCGCGTACGTTTGTCCCTCCCATTCGAACTTGCCGTCGACCAATTGCCCGCAAATCGGGAACAGTACCGGGTTGCCGCCCCGGATATTCGCCTGCGGATCCAGGAATGACGCCCGGTCGAGATAGAACAGCTCCTCGCCGTGCAGCCGGCAGCTGACGGCAATGGCGCCGCGCTCGGGGCAAACGGTAACCGAGGAGCTTGTCCCGGCGTCCTTCAGCGTGTAAAGCGGATAACCATCCTCGTGTTGCATGACTTCGTAACGGGTTTGACTCATTCGTAATTGGCCTCCATTTCATTCGGGCGAGATGTGAAAATCATACCATATCGCATGCCCCAGACTAAAGGCTGCCCAAATTTTAGAAATTATTGCTCAGCTATATTGCAATGTAGAATAGCTGGTGATATAGTATAGCTATCGAGCGAAAGCCGATTATTTTTTCGGCCAGCTATTCTACAATGCTTAATACTCAATGATAACCAATAGGGGAGCTGCGAATGAATGTGCAATTTAAGAAAGGCGTGCTCGACTTGTGCGTGCTGGCGTTAACCGCCTGGGAAGACCGGTACGGCTACGAGCTGGCGGTCACGATGTCGGCGAAGTTCGAGGTTGCGGTCGGCAGCGTCTATCCGCTGTTGAACCGCTTGACGCAGGAGGGTTACTTCTCCACGTACCTCAAGGAATCGAACGAGGGTCCGCCCCGCAAGTATTACAAGTTGACGCCGCAAGGTCATACGCATCTGATGGGCCTGGTCGGCGAATGGCGGAGCTTCTCCGTCGCTGTGGATGAACTCATTAAGGAAGGTGTAGAGCGATGACGAGAGAGCAGTACCTGGGACAGCTGTGGGACCTGCTGGCACCCGTGCCTGAGAAGCAGCGGAAAGAATGGATGTACGATTACGAGGAGCATTTCCGCGTCTCGGCCGAGCTTGGCCGAAGCGAGGAGGCGGCCGCGGCCGAGCTCGGCGATCCGCGGATGATCGCGAAGGAAATGATGCTGAACTACCGCGTCGATCAAGCGGACCGCAAGAGCGGCAGCATCACGCTCGTATCGCGCGCGGTGTTCGCGGCCGTCAGTCTCGGCTTCTTCAATCTGATCTTCGTGCTCGGGCCGTTCATCGCCATGATCGGCGTGCTGATCGCGCTCTGGGCCGCCGCCATCGGCGTGGCGCTCTCCTCGCTCGCCGTGATGTACGAAGGATTGTCCGGCGGCGCGTTCACGAGCGTGCAGGCTTCGTTCATCGCGCTTGCCCTCATCGGGCTCGGCATGCTGCTCGGAGCCGGCTCGCACTGGCTGACGCGCGCTTTCGCTAAGCTGACGCTGCAATATTTGAAATTCAATTCCAAAGTGATAAGGGTGAAAAAAGGATGAGAAACTGGATCGTGATTGGCCTCATTCTACTGGTGGTCGGATTGATCGGCGCGTTCGGCACGTTTGGCTCCAAAGGCGACTTTTCGTTCGGGACGGAAAAGGTGGACCGGCAGCAAACGATATCGGGGGACGGCGTTCGGAACATCGAGATCGATACGGGCAGCGTCGACGTAAAGGTCGTTCCCGGCACGGGAGACGAGGTGAAGGCAAGCCTGACCGGCCGCGCCAGCAAGAAGTACCTCGACAAGCTGGAACTCAAGCTCGCAAAGGAAGGCGATACGCTGAAGGTCAGCTTCAAGGATCATATCGGCTTCCGTTTCGGCTTCAATATTCTGAACGTCAACCTGAAGCTCGAAGTGCCGCAGCGGCAGTATGCGTCGCTCAAGCTGGATTCCGGCAGCGGCGATAATGCCGTCGGCGGCCTTCAATCGGATACCGTCGTGCTGGACGGCGGCTCCGGCGACATGGATTTGAACGGACTGCAGAGCAAGACGATCACCGTCTCCATCGGCAGCGGCAATCTGAACGCCTCGGAAGTGAAGGCCGATGACGGCATGAAGGTCGAGGCGGGCTCGGGCGACGTGACGGTAAACGGTCTGGCGTCGAAGCTGATCGACGTGAACCTGAGCAGCGGGGACATCGACCTTGCGGATGCCGATGCGGAGTTGAAGCTCGAGACGGGCAGCGGGGACATCACGGTAAAGCAGCAAACGCTGAGCCGTCCGGCCGCGCTCAAGACGGGCAGCGGCGACGTGGATTATTTGACCGGCGAGCAGCCGGCGGACGCCGAGTTCAGCTTCAGCACCGGGTCGGGCGATCTGGACAACGATTGGGACGGCGTCAAGGGCATGTTGGACGACGACGGCGTGCATCATCTCGTATTCGGCAGCGGCTCCGTGCCGGTGCAGGTTCATACGGGCTCAGGCGATCTCGATGTAGGGAAACGGTAAAAAAGCAATAGGGCTTTGGCTGCTAAACGAGCGGTCGGAGCCCTGTTTTTGCGTCTATGGAACTACATTTTACCTGACGAAAAACCGATATTCTGAAAGAGAGAATAATTACCGCTTACGTCGGCATTTCCCGCGGCCGGGCCGCATAAACTTCGTTGGTTACGACAAGGGAGGGATTGCGGATGGTGGAGTCGCCGGACGTGCCGCTTTTGCCTTACGCGCTTCATGACGGCGTCAAATGCTTCGAGCTGATCGCGCAGCCCGTGCGGCAGGAGCTGCTTCCGGGATTGTTCATGCAGGGCTACGGCTACAACGGGTCGATTCCGGGACCGACCATCGTCGCGGAGCCCGGGGACCGCGTGCGCATTCGCGTCACGAACCTGCTGCCGGAGGCGACGAGCGTGCACTGGCACGGACTCGACGTGCCGAACGCGATGGACGGCGTGCCGGACATCGAGCCGTCTCCGCTGATTCAGCCCGGCCATTACGTCGATTATGCGTTTCAGATCATCAATCCGCCCGGCACGCACATGTACCACAGCCACTATGAAACGGTTCGCCAGGAAATGATGGGGCTTGGCGGACTATTCATCGTATGGGACCGGCACGAACGGGGGATCGCCCGCGATTTCGCGTACATGCTGCAGGCATTCGCGTTGACCGGTTTGGCGAAAGGCCAGCTGAGCCCGGGCACGTTCGCGGTCGATCCGCTGTCCGACGGCTTCAATTTCTTCACGATGAACGGCCGCTGCTTTCCGCATACGACGCCGCTTCGCGCGCGGCTGCGGGACAACGTCCGCATCCGTATCGCCTGCCTCGGGATGCAGGCGCATCCCATGCACCTGCACGGGGCGCAAATGCTGGAGACCGCATGCGACGGCAACGCCATTCCCCCCGCGAACCAGCTGTTGAAAAGCACGGTGCTCGTCGCGCCGGGCGAAACGCGCGACATGCGGTTCAAGGCCTGGAACCCCGGCAACTGGCCGTTCCATTGCCATATCCCGCATCATAACGCCAACAATTTTACGCTGCCGACCGGCGGCATGTTTACCACGATTCAAGTCAGCTAGGCCATAACGCCGAGAAATTGAAGGGACAAGGGAGAGGAATCCAAAGCATGCACGTACAACGCAAAGCCGTCATTGGCCCTATACTGACCGCCGTTCTTCCGATTGTCCTGTTCGAGTGGCTGCGCTCGGACCGGGCTGCCGACATTACGCTCAAGGCGCCGCAAGGCCATTTCGTCTTCGTCACGCTGGTCGCGGCGCTCGCGATGGTCGTCGCGCTGGCCGTCGGCCTTGCGGGCCATCGGCTTCGCAACATCAAGGTCAGCTTCATGTCGCTCGCGTACTTGTCGCTGGCCGGCGTCTTCCTCCTGCATGGCCTGACGACGCCCGGCTTCGTCGTGCATACCGGCAATTTGCCGGCCATGTTCGCGCAGTTGAGCCTGTTATTGACGGCATTATGGCTCTGCCTGTCGGCGGCTTCGTCGGATCATTGGTTTATCCGGGGCTTGTCCAAATGGCGGCAATGGCTGATCCCGATCTGGCTGCTGCTGCTCGGGGGGCTGGCGTGGTTCACCGTCCGCATGCCGCATGACATGGATACGATGCCTTTGAAGAGCGGGCCGTTCAAATGGGCAGCGGTCATCGTCACCTGCGTCGCCTGCCTATGGACGATGTACCGTTACTGGCAGTCGTACCGTCACGCCGGCTTCCCGCTGCAACAGGCGATCGTGTACGGCGTGAGCTTTATTCTCGCCGCCCAGTACATTATCGTCGAAGGCACGAATTGGCGCCTGAGCTGGTGGATGTACCACGTGCTGCTGCTGATTTCCCTGCTGGTGATGGTCGTCGGGCTGCTCCGGCAGTATTTCTCCCAAGGGTCCTTCAGCTCGTCGCTGCGCGTGCTGTTCCAATCCGATCCGCGCGCTTGGCTCGAGGCGTGCAAGACGCCGAGCGTGAAGGCGCTGATCATGGCCACGGAAGCCAGGGACGCCTATACGGCGGGCCATAACAACCGCGTGGCGCTCTACGCGCTTCGCCTTGGCGAGGAGATGGAGCTGTCCAAGGACAAGCTTCGCGCGATCGCCCAAGGCGGCGTCGTCCACGACGTCGGAAAGCTCCGGGTGCCGGATGCGATCCTGAACAAAGCCGGGAAGCTGACGCCGGAGGAACGCCTCGTGATCGAGCGCCATCCCGTCTCGGGCTACGACATGTGCAAGCGGCTCGGCTTCATGGGCGACGAGCTCTCCGTCATCCGGTCCCATCACGAGAAATGGGACGGCACCGGGTATCCCGATCGCCTGCGCGGCGAAGAAATCCCGCTGCTCGCGCGCATTACCGCCGTCGCGGACGTCTACGACGCCCTGACGTCATCCCGTTCTTACCGGAAGGCGATGTCGCACGAGGAAGCGATGGCCATCATCGTCGAAGGCAGCGGCGTGCATTTCTGTCCCGCCTGCGTCAAAACGTGGCAGCGGTTGGCCGCCGCGGATGCCGAATTCTTCGCCGAGATCGCGGCAAGCAGCCGGACGCTTCGGCTCGTTCGCCATGCAGCGCTGTAACGCGCGGTTTCATTCACCGATTAATGCTGTACCGCACCTTTTCGGTTATCGGGCAATGCTGTACCGCACCTTCCCATTCAAAAAGCAACGCTTTAATGCACTAAACCGTGAGGGCGCAAAGTCCCGCGGTTTTTTCATTTCGGCGATCAGTCGCGATCAGGGCCAGATCTCGTGCGGCGCTACTTTTAACGCATTCGCGATGAGCAGGGTCGTTTGGCGCTGGGGCCTGCTTATTTTGCCGTTGCGCAGCTTGGAGATGGTTTGCAGCGATATGCCGGTAGCGGACGATAGTTCCTGGGCGGACATGTACTTGCGGGCCATGAGCACTTTCAAGGTAACGGACGGATCGACGGCGGTGGAGCGGTTCTCGGCAATCGACTGAATATCGGTCACGATGAAGGCGATATTCTTCAGGCTGCCGTCCCCATGGAAGAAAGGGCGGTACGTGATTTGCAGCTCAAGCTGCATGGAGTCGGCTAATCGCTTGGTGTGGACGATGATGGTGTCGGTGCGGCGATGAAGCGCTGCGAGCCTAAGCGATGAGAGGATGCGTTCGCGCTCTTTTTCCTGGAAGAATTCGTTCAGCGAGGCCTCTTCCACGCGAAACAAACGGTCGACGACGGGCGAAGGATAGTACTTGAAGTATCGTTCGATAATGAATCGGTCGTTCAGGATGCCGGATAAGAGCACCTGTCCGGTATTGCCCATGCCGTCGATCCACGATTTGGCGCTGATGTCCTCGACGGTCAGGAGGAAGGCCGAATCGTTCGTGTCGGCAAGCGCCTCGCAGGTCAGCAGCAGCCGAAGCGGATCATCGCTGGGCATTCGCTTGACCAGGGATATCTCGTGCTGGTCGTCGGAGCGAAGCGTGTTGCTGCTCCATTCCGAGAACAAGCGGTTCGGCGGCAGGCCCTCGAGCACGTCTCTGGGGAAACCGACCAAACGGGAAAATGCGTTGTTCGCCAGATTGAAATGGCAATCGTCGTGCTGGTCGACGACGACGACGGCCAGCGGCGTTTTCAGGTTTTGAAAGACAGCGGTAGTCAGCATCACGGGCATTCCCTCACAATCTGTAACTAGCTGGTTTATAGAACAGTATAAGAGCGCTTCTCCTACTTTTCAACTGGGACTATTTAAAAAAACGGACCGGATTTTTTTCCGCGTTTAGTTCTGAAGGATGAGATCGCTCGCACCGCCCGGAGATGCTGGAGAAGTGCGATTCGGAGCTTCATGAAAACGTAAGGATGACAAGAAAATTTTTCCAAATTCCAGATGCTGGGTTCTGTCTCCGCAGAACTCGATTTCGCGAGTCGCGCCGCGGATTTGCGGGCTTTTCAAACCTCACATTATCCGGCATAATCAAGATGCGAAACCGCAGCAAGAGATACCTACACCGAGGGGACGATTCCGGATGAGAAATTGTACAGTCGAGGCGTGCGACAAACCTGTAAAAGCGAAAAAAATGTGTTCCATGCATCATCAACGCTGGCTCAGGCACGGCGATCCGGACATCATCAAAGTTCGCCAGGCCGCGGAACCGACCGCTTGCAAATGGGTCAATTGCGTCAAACCCTCGATCAGCAAAGGCTTCTGCTCCAAACATTATTATATTCAACGGCTCCAGCAATTGCAGGGACAAGCCCGCATGCAGCCGAACGCCTGACCCATCTGACCCCGCTCGACAATCTCGCAATCTATAAGCTATGAAGCATTTTCCTCCCAAGGTATAATAAGGGCACTAGGTCCTAATGTACGCAGGAGGGTTCCGCTTGGGTAAATTTTCGCTCCGGACGAAAGTGCTTGTCCTCATTCTCTTCGTGACCGCCGGCGTGCTGTCGATCGTCGGCTACGGCAATTATTCGGCTGCCAGACACACCGTCATGGAGGCGCTCGTCGACAAGGCGGGCACGAACGTGCAGAGTACGGCCGGCAACCTGGCTTCCTGGATCGATACCCGGCGCGCCGAGGTGGAGGTCATGAGCCGTACCGATCAGGTGCGGTTCGGCTCCGCCCGCGATCGCCTGGACTACTTCCGCAATGAAATCGACCGCTCCGCTTCGCCGTTCAAGTCCATCGGCTTCGCGGATCCGGCCGGCCGGACGGAGCTGAACGGCGGCGACGTCATCGAGATCGGGGACGAGGACTCTTTTCCCGCGGCCATCAAAGGAAAAGTCGTCGTGACCGATCCGTTCGCCAGCAGGCTGGACGGGACGCCGATCGTCGCCATTCGGGTGCCCGTTTATGACGAACGAAACATGATTGCCGGCTTGGTCGATGCCTCCATTTCCACCGAACAGGTATTCCGCGAGCAGCTTCGCGTCCGGATCGGCAAATCCGACGGCGCCTTCGTGTTCAACGATGACGCCCTTATCATCCAAGCGCCGCAAGGGGGCGGTCCGCTCGCGGTTTCCGCTTCCATTACGTCCCCGGAGCTGCCCTTCCAAGCGGTCGCGAAGGACATGCTGGAGAAAACCTACGGCGTCGCTGCGCTTCACGGGAAAGCCGGGAGCTCCATGCTGTTCTACGCCGCGGTTGAGGGCACCAATTGGCATATCGCCCTGAACGTGCCGATGCAGGAGATCGAAGCGCCGCTGACGGCGATCAAATGGCGGTCCATTATTTCCATCGCCGTCGCCGAAGCCGTTCTGACCATCCTCTTCTTCTTGTTCTCCTACCAAACCATTCGTCGCATCAAACGGATTCTGACCGTCACGGAAGCGGCCGCGGCCGGCCGGTTCGACGTCAGCGACGTCCGGGACGAGGGCGGCGACGAGCTCTCCCAGCTGTCCAAATCCGTCAATCAGATGAAGGTGCATCTCAGCGGCATGTTCAGCCAGATGGACGCCATGATCAATCAGAACCAATTCGCCTTCATCGTGCTCGACAACAATTACCGCGTGACGTATTTCAGCAAAGCCGCGGAACAGATGCTCGGCTATACAGCGGAGGAGGTCCTTCGCAAGGCGACGCCGCTCGACTTCATCGACCCGCAAGACATCGCCATGGAGGCGGAGCGTCTGAGCGGCAGGTACGGCAGGCCCGTGCCGGCGGACCTGACGGTATTCGAGCTGCTGCGCCGCGACCAGTTCTCCTACGAGCGGGAATGGCATTACGTCCGCAAGGACGGGACGCGGTTCCCGGTCGCGCACAGCTCGAACGGCATGCTGAACCGGGAAGGCCGCTTCATCGGCGTCGCCGGCATCGCCCGGGACATCACGCAGCAGAAGCAGGCCGAGAAGGCGCGCAACCAGCAGCTCAAGGTGATGGGCGCCGCCAAGGATCTGATCGCCACGTTCGACGGCCAGGGGCAGCTGCTCTACATCAACGAAGCGGGCAGATCGATGCTCGGCATCCAATCGCCGAACATGAACGTGAACGAGGTGCCGAAGCGCACGGTCGCCGAGCTGCTCGACGGCATCGAGGACGCGCGGACGCTCGGTTACCGGGAGAACGAGGCGCTGCTCCGCACGCTGCAGGGCGAGTTTTTTCCCGTTTCCAAAATCCTGGTCGCCCACCGCGACGACGATACCGGGGAGATCTTCTACTCCTGCATCGCGCGGGACATCTCCGAAGCGAAGCGCGTGCAGTTCGAGCTGGAGCATGCCAAGCGCGAAGCGGAGAGCGCGAACGTCGCGAAGAGCCACTTCCTGGCGCAGATCAGCCACGAGATCCGCACGCCGCTCGCCGGCATCATCGGCCTGACCGGACTGATGCAGAAGACGGAGCTGACGTCGCTGCAGCTGGATTATTTGCACAAGACGCGCGATTCTTCGCAGGCGCTGCTGGCGATCATCAACGATATCCTGGATTTCTCCAAGGTCGAGGCAGGCCGCATCGAGCTGAACGAGATGCCGTTCGACCCGTACAGCCTCATCCAGAAGCTGACGGAGATGCTCAGCGTGTTCGTCGGCGGCAAGGAACGGTTCCAGTTCATCGCCGATACGCCGCGGCTGCTGCCGGAGCTCCTGATCGGCGATTGGCTGCGCATCGAGCAGATCCTGCTGAACCTCTGCATCAACGCCATCAAGTTCACGGAACACGGCTACGTCCGGCTGCGGCTTCATCTGCTCGAGGGCGGGGAGCCGGACGGCCGCCGCGCGCGCATCGCGTTCAGCGTGGAGGATACGGGCATCGGCATGACGGAGGATCAGCTGGGCAAGCTCTTCAAGCCGTTCATGCAGGCCAACGCGGAGACGAACCGCAAATACGGCGGCACGGGCCTCGGCCTGGTCATCGTCAAGCGGCTGGTCGAGCTGATGGGCGGCTCCATTCAGGTCGCGAGCGAACTCGGCAAGGGCAGCCATTTTTCGTTTACGCTGGATATGGCCGTCGCCGCGCCGCCGCTCGCGGACCGGTTCGTGATCCAAGCGGGCAGCGACTGCTCCGTATGGGTCGTGGAAGACCATCCGCTGATGAGCGAGCGCCTGTGCGCCGTCATCGAGGACAGCGGTCTCATGCCGATTCCGCTGCAGTCCTGGAAATTCGCCCACGAGCGGCTGATCCGCTCCGGCATCGGCGTCAGGCCGTTCGCGATCCTGCTCGATTTCGAGATGCCGGACATGTACGGCGAAGAAACCTGGCATGCCATGCAGGCAACGGCCTTGGAAGCAGGGGTCAAGACGGTCGCGCTTACGACCGCCTACGGCCGGGAGGAGCTGCTGAAGCTGCCGCCGGAGAAGCGCCCCGACGCGATTCTCGTCAAGCCCGTCACGCGCGTCAGCATGTTCAAGGCGCTGCTGACGCTGTTCGACGGGACGGACCGGGAGGCGGCGTCCGGCGCGGAAGAAGCGGCGGCCGCCTCCGCGATGCCTGAGCGGCTGACCGGCACGATTTTGCTGGCGGAGGATAATTACGTCAACCAAGTGGTGGCCGTGGAGCAGCTGCGCGAGCTGGACTATATGGTCGATGTCGCAGAGACCGGGACCGAGGTGCTGCGCATGCTGACGGAGAAGCGCTACGACCTTATCCTGATGGATATTCACATGCCGGACATGGACGGCGACGAGGCGGCCCGCATCATCCGCCAGGATTCCAAGTACGACCGGCTGCCCATCGTCGCGCTGACGGCGAACATCATGCAGGAAGACCACGACCGTTACATGCAGCTTGGCATGAATGACGTGCTGACGAAGCCGGTAGATCCCGGTACGCTGGCGAAGGTCATGGCCAAATGGCTGCGCTACGGCAAGGAGCTGCGCGTCGACGCGGCCAAGGCCAAACCGAAGGAACGGGAGGCGCCGAGCGCCGTGTACGTGCCGGTATCGCCTGCGGACGACGGCTGGCTGGACCGCGGCGTGCCCGGCTTGCGGCTGGACGAGGCGCTGCAGCGGGTGAACGGCAAGCGCGAGATATTGACGCATATGCTGAAGTTATTCGTAAGGGATTACCGGCATTTCGACGCGCGCTTCGAGGAGACGCTGCTGGACGGCGACTATGCCGGCGCCCGGCGGATGGCGCATACGCTGAAGGGCGTTGCCGGCAACCTGTCCGCCGCCGGACTGTCCCGGGCCGCGCAGGAGCTGGAGCGGCTGCTGAAGGCGCCCGGCGATGCGCCGTCCGAGGCGGACATCGCCGCGGCGGCGGCGGAAGTGAGCGCGGCGCTGCAGGGGCTGCTGCGCGAATTGCAGAAGGGAATGCCGGATTTCGACAGCGTATCCTAACAATTTTCTAACAATCTATTGTTGGGTTGATCTTCCTATTGTATATTAATAGTAAGAAAGCGCGCCTGATTGTACGGCTCCGCGGTTGGTGTCGAAATCGACGAATCCCTTCACGAGGTGAAGTATCATGTATAAGCTCTTGGTTATCGAAGATGATGTTATGATGAGCGATATGCTGTCCATGTACATGTCTGGCGAGGGCTATGAGATCAAACAGGCAGAGAATGGCGAGCAGGGACTGAAACTTCTCGAGCAGTTCGTGCCGGATGTCGTATTGCTGGATCTCATGCTCCCGGATTGGGACGGAACCGAACTTTGCATTCGGATGCGCCAGCATTCCACCGTGCCGATCATGATCGTTTCCATGAAATCCGACGTATCCGAACGCGTGCAGGCGCTGCGCGCCGGCGCCGACGATTATTTGTGCAAGCCGTTCAGCATGCACGAGCTGAGCGCCCGCGTCGAAGCGCTCATCCGAAGAGCGCGTCTGATGCAGCCGAACGCGGCCGGTCGCCCGGAGGAAGCCGGGCAGGCATCGGAGAAAGAGATCAAGCTGGATTCCGAGCGCAGGCTGCTGCTCGTCCGCGGCACCTTCGTCGAGACGACGTTCTCCGAATTCGAGATCATGAAGCTATTCCTCACCCACCCCGGCAAAGTGTTCAGCCGCGAGGATCTGATCAACGCCATCAGAGGCTTCGATTCGTTCGTCACGGATCGCGCCATCGACGTGCATATCGTCAATCTCCGCCGAAAGGTGGAGAAGAACCCGAAAGAACCGCACTATATCCGCACGGTATGGGGCGTCGGCTACAAATACGTCACCGAGGTGGAAGCCCCTCACTAATACTTTCCTAACAGTTCCTTGCCGCAAGTCCGACTTTGCGGCAAGGGGCTTTTTTTTTGTTTTCCGCCGGCATGCACCTCCGCGCCGACTGCAAAAATTGGAAAATCTAACATGGCGCTCATACATCTCTGCTTCTTTTCTAATAGTTTTGTGTGAAAATTTGCCTATTGTACAGCTCGGAATCCATAGGACTAAAGGCGGTGTGGAAAACAGTAATGAAAGAGACGGAGTGCGATGCAGCGGACAACTTCCCGCGAATGGGAACGGTACCTCTTGCGGAAGTCGTGGACGCGTTGACGGGGCTGCCGGGGCGGAAAGCGGCGTTCGCGATGCTGGCGAGGGCCGCCATGTTGGCGAGACGGACCGGGAAGAACGTACTGGCGGCGCTCGTCGACGTAGACCGCTTCTATATCATCAACGAGACGCGGGGGACGGCGTTCGGCGACGAGACGCTGCGCCAGATCGCGCGCAGGCTCGGCAAGCTGGAGCCGTGGTCCAGTCACGCCCATCGGCTCGGCGGCAACACGTTCCTGCTGTTCCGGCTCGTGGGCCCGGAGACGGAGATGCGGGAAGCGGACGCGCTGATCCAGGAGCTGAAGCACGCGGTCGAGGATGTGCTGGTCGTGCGCGGTCAATCGCTGTATCCGTTCTGCAGCATCGGCGTCAGCCGGTATCCCTGCGACGGCGATACGGCCGAGCTGATCGTGCGGCACGCCGATACGGCGCTCCGGCAGGCGAAGGCGGCCGGAGGCAACCGGATCGCGTCGTACGCGGAGGACGGCATGGCGCAGGTCAACAGGACCGAGGAGCTGCGCAGCGCGCTGAGGCATGCGTTGTCCGCGAACGCGCTTTCGCTGCGGTACCAGCCGCTCTACGAGTCTTCGGGAGCGCTCAGGGGCTTCGAAGCGCTGCTCCGTTGGCGCCACTCCAAGCTAGGGGACATCTCCCCGGCGGAGTTCGTCCCGCTTGCGGAGCAAAGCGGCCAGATCGTCGAGATCGGCGAATGGGTGCTCGGCGAGGCCTGCCGGATGCTGAACCGGGCGGAAGGGAAGGGTCTTCGCCAGCTCGTCATGTCCGTCAACCTGTCGCCGCTGCAGCTCCGCGCGCCGGGGTTCGTGGAGGCGCTGCAGCATATCCTTGATCAGACGGGCACCAGACCGGAGTGCCTCGAGCTGGAAATCACGGAAAGCATGATGATCGACGCCGACGACAGCGTGAATACGGTGCTGTACCGGCTCCGCGGCATGGGCATCCGGATCGCGCTGGACGATTTCGGCGTCGGCTACGCCTCGCTCACGTATCTGCGCAAGCTTCCCCTCCATACGCTCAAGCTGGACCGCTCGTTCATCCGCCACATCGGCGAACAGAGCGCGGAGCACGTCATCGTGCGCACGATGATCTCGCTCGTGCATCAACTGGGGTTCGAGGTCGTGGCCGAGGGCGTGGAGACCGAAGATCAATTCCGGCTGCTGCGGGAATGGGGCTGCAACTTCTATCAAGGTTATCTCTTGGCGGGGCCGCTCGAAGAAGAAGCGGTCGGCGCGCATTTGCTGAAGCATGCCTGCCGTGAGTTCCGCGCGCCTCGCGACGAGCAGGTCGCGGTCCTGCAGCGTTGAACCGAGCGGCGCCGGAATAGCGCGAACGAAAAGAAAGAAAGAAAGAAAGAAAGGCAGTCCGCGCGCATGCGGGCCGCGGCCGACGGGCCGGGTCCGATATGCGAGAGGGGCTGCCTTTTTGAACGAAATAGGACGGTCTTTCATCGCTTCGGGTTTGCTCAGCACACTTCCAGGTAAAGCTTGGTACCATCGCTGTATTGGAGGATCGCCACGTCGCGGATCATTTCGACGGACTTGATTCGCTTCCATTTCTTGCGGAAATCAAAGTTGTATTCCATTTCCTGCAATTTATTTTGCAGCAGCTCCATGTACGAAAGCTGCTCGGATGGGTAATGTACCGGGACCGAACGGTTTTTGAAGGTTATGACTTTGGTCATGTGTTGTGCACCTCCGTTTCTTTAATACTGCCATTGTACAGGGCGAATTTTAGTCCCTTATAAAATGAACATGAGCCGGTTGTTTGGTTTGCTTACCCTTTTCTAACAAGTTAGAAAAGGCAGATTGGCTTGCGTTCAAAGACAAAGCTTCGCATGCAGCATTCTGCCAAGGCAGATTGGCTTGCGTTCGAAGCCAAAGCTTCGCATGCAGCATTCTGCTAAGGGCGGAATGGCTTGCGTTCAAAGCCAAAGCTTCGCATGCAGCATTCTGCGAAGGGCGGAATGCGGCATTCCGCAAGGACCGAACCGCGGCGTAGTGGTATTATGCGCCCGATGCCGGAGGAATTATCCGCCAGTGCTTCAAATCGCGCCGGAGCGGGTAATAACCGGGAGATGATGGGCGGGAGGATTAAGAGTTGACCTTTGCATTCGCGAAAGCGTTATTCGCTAATATCAGCTTGTTGATCGCGCTGGCGTACATGTTCGATCTGGGGTACCGCTACCTGTTTCAATATGCGTCGGAGCGCGTAAAATACGGCATTACCATCGCGGTCTTCATCCTTGGCGGATGGCTCGCGATGGCGTTCGGCCTGCGCGCGGACGGCCTGCTCGTGCTCGATCTGCGCTTCCTGCCGGTCATAATCGCGGTCTTGGTGTTTCCGAATCCGCGGGCGATCGCGCTGATCGGCTTCGGCATCGGGCTCGGGCGGCTGTTCATGGGTTTGGACGAGACGGCGATCGGCGCCTGCGCGAACATGACCGTGCTCGGGCTGCTGGGCATGTGGCTCAGCGCTTGGCTGCGCACGAAGCCGTGGCGGTTCCTGACGAAGAGCCTGATCGCCCTGGCGTCCCTGAATGTGGTGTTCTCGCTGAACGCCACCGCGGTCGTGGCGCTGGCGCCGTCCATGAGCGTCCGGGAATTTTGGATGAGCTTCGGCATCTATTCCTTTCCGCTGCGGCTGCTGCTCGGCGGGCTGTTGATCTTCATCATCCGCGACTTCCAGAAGGAGCAGCAGCGGGTGGACGAGCTTCGCAAGATGAACATGCTGCTGCGGCGGCAGACCCGCGAGCTTCGGCTGGCCAAGCGCGAAGTCGAAGAGAAGGCGCGCGAGCTGATGCTGGCGAACAAATACAAATCGGAGTTTCTCGCGAACATGTCGCATGAGCTGAAAACGCCGCTCAACAGCATCATCATGCTCTCGCAGCTGATGAAGGAGAGCGAGGAGGAGCGGGGCGCGGTCACCGAAGAAGTGCAGTACGCGGAGCTCATCAACGGCGCGGGCAATGATCTGCTGCAGCTGATCAACGACATTCTCGACCTGTCCAAGGTGGAAGCCGGCAAAATGGATATCAGCATCGAGCCGCATTCCGTCGAAGAGCTCGTGCAGACGCTCTATCAGCAATTCCTGCCGGTGGCGGCGCAGAAGAACGTGGCGTTCGAGACGGAAATCTTCCCGCAGGTGCCGGAGGCGATCCATACGGACGCGCTCCGCATCAATCAGATCCTGCGCAATCTGCTTGCCAACGCCTTCAAGTTCACGGAGTCGGGCAGCGTGCGCCTGATCGTCAAGGCGGAGGGCGGCGTGCCGATCGAGCCGTCCGCGCTGAAGAAGCGCAGGCTGCATAACTGGAACCCCGTCTCATGGGCTCGCCCGGCCGTACGAATGGTGGCGCCGCTGCGGGTGTCCTTCTCGATCGTGGACACGGGGATCGGCATCGAGCCGGAGAAGCAGCAGCTCATCTTCGAGGCTTTCCGACAGGAAGACGGCTCGATCAGCCGCAGATACGGCGGCACGGGGCTGGGATTGTCCATCAGCCTGCAGCTGGCCCGCCTGCTCGGCGGAACGCTCTCGCTCGAGAGCCGCAAGGGCGAAGGAAGCAAGTTTACCCTTCGCGTTCCGGTGACGGCTCAGGCGGCCGGCGATGCCGCGCAGAGCGCGGAAGGCGACTCTTTGTCGTATCGGCGGAAGCGCTGAACGTTTTTACGGGTTTTTTCGACAAAAGGATTGACTCCGCGCGGACAATGCAGTATATTATAAAAGTCGCCTCGGCGACACGAGGATAGACAAGCTGGTGTAGCTCAGGGGTAGAGCAACGCACTCGTAATGCGTAGGCCGGGGGTTCAATTCCCTTCACCAGCACCATTAACGGAATTAACCCGTCATTGCTACGTTTTCTCAACGTTGAATGTAACGGTCGGACATACGGAAGGGCTACGCAATCCCGATTCATTTACGGACATGCGTAGGTCCAAAAACCGGAGCCTCCTGCGATATACTGCGGGAGGTTTTTTTGTGTCTAAAGATCCACGTATAGGTAAATCGGTAATAAGCGGTCGGGCAACCGTACGGCAGCGAATTGAAACGGCCGGCCTAAGTTTGGACCACGCATTCGACATGTTTTACAGCGCTAAACGGGCGGAAAGGGTACGTGATAGAACGCTAGCTGATTACCGCAGCTATTGGCGCTATTTTCGCGTTTGGTTGGCGGAGGAGTACGGTGGGAACGTCCAGGATATAAAGGGGCTCACAGGGCCGGTTCTGCGCGCGTACGTCGATTATATGTCGCACGATCGGAAAAGGTATGAGGACGATAAGTACCGCGTGAAGACGAGCCAGAAATTATCGCCGGTAACCGTGGCGTCGCGGCTTCGTGCGCTTCAAACGATGTGCAAGTTTTGGTCCGAAGAGGGCGTAATAGACGGTGACCCGGCCGAGAAGATCAAGCCACCGCGGGGAGACGTAGAAGAAAAGTCGATATTTACGGACGAGCATTTGACGGCCTTATTAGCGGCGCCAGATACGTCAACATTCGCCGGCTTCCGTGACCGCGTACTTATGGAACTTTTGGCGGACACCGGCTTACGTATAAACGAAGCGACGCAGCTAATGGGGGAACACTTCGATTTCTCCGCGCGCTGCATGCGGCTGCCCGCGTATATGAATAAGAACCGTAAGCCGCGGATCGTACCGGTATCGCCGGGCGTACTACGCAACGTCATCCGTCTGATCGAGGACAACCGGTCGCACTTCGATACGGACTACGTATTTATCGCCAACTACGGAGAGCCGCTTAAGCCGGACCATATCCGCAAGCAACTGAAAAAATACGCCGAGGCGGCCGGCATCGATACGAAAGCAATCCAGATAACTCCGCACCGATTCCGCGACTATTTCATTACGAATTACCTGCTCAACGGCGGCGACCTCTTTACGCTGCAGCGGATTGTGGCGCATTCGGATATAAAAACAACGCAAGGATACGTTAAGGTCAGCGAAGATGCGATACGTGACAGCCACTCGCAATTCTCGCCGTTATCGCGCCTAAAAACGAAGCGAGTAACGAATAGACGACGTTAGCTATAAGGGCGGCTCTCGATCGAGGGAGTGGCCCTATTTTTATGGATAAATTACCTCTTGCATAACGAACAGGTGTTCGGGTTATAATAAGACCATACGTTCGCATCGGAGGTAATCACGTTGAGACTCGAAAAGTACATTGGACGCACATTACGGATAGTTTACGTCGATAAGCACGGCAAGATTACGCAAAGGAATATCGAGGTTAAAACGGTGGACGGCGGACTTGTGCGTGCGCATTGCTTAACGTCAAAAGGGCCGCGCGTGTTTGCGGTCGAAAACATACTGGCGTTTGAGTTGGTGAATCGGCATGCAGCCGGATAGAATAAAGGCGATGATGACGACCGAGGAGCGCGAGATGCTGCGGGATAACATCATTTTGCTGATGATGCTTGAGATGATCGAACTTAACTCTAAGCAGTTGGAGGGCTCATTTAACACACTCAAGCCGCTATTCCTGATGGCGACGGACCGTCTCATTGACTTGATCAACGCCGATATCATAGCGATCAAGAAGCAGTTCAGGTTTGCGAAAATCAAATGGTGGGAGCAGGGAATGAGCGATGAAAACTTCATCCTGTCCTACCGGTACGTTTGCCGTGGGTATGAAGACACCTTCGGAATGACGCGTGACGTCGCGAAGACGCAGCTATCCGTTAAATTCGGGGAGTATTTCGCGCGTGTGATGGGACCGCTCAGGAAATAACAACGTTTAAGCCTCGTATATTAGAAGTTCCTCCATTGTTATATCGAAATAATCGCATAAGGCCGCCAATAGATCGCGCGGATATCGTTCTGTTTCGTCATTGTACAGTGAGCGTACACTTTCGAAACGGTAACCGATATCTTGCGCGATTTTTCGTATAGATAGACTGCGATCGTCCGCCAGTTTGCGTAAATTGGAACGTACAGGCAATGTAATCACCTCCGATACTAACGATTATACGGCGACACGGTAAAAGCGTCAAATAGTTGTTGACACGTTAAAAGAGTCGTGCTATGTTTATTTCACGAAGATGACACGATAAACGAGTCAACAAAAGGAGACGATGAAAAATGAAAAAAGTTATTGCCTTAGCTCTACTGGCACTACTTACATTAATAGTTCCCTCCGTTGCCGCAGCAGCTGATGCCGATGACACCAATAAAGACAAAACGGTACGCATCTGGCCGCTACCGCTGCGAATTGACGTCGTACAGATGGGAAGCGGCTTCTTCATCGAAGGCGGCCGTATCATCACGAATGACCACGTACTCCACGGCGCTACACAGTTCCTTGTGAACGACGGCGCGGGACACACATATACGGCCGATCTCGTCGCGACAGACACGGAGCTTGACCTGGCTATACTGTCCACGCCGGAAACGGATCATCCGCACTTTGATTTAGCATCGGACGCAATTAGCGGTCAAAGCGTCAGCTTCATTGGCTCCGATATTAAAGACGCCTTCCAGCAATGGGACACGATGATCTCGCAGGCATCCGCCTTTGTGCGCATCGGCTCGAACTATAGCGGCGAACGTATGGTGATGTCCGCTGACTCGATGCCTGGGTACAGTGGCGGCCCCGTGTTTAACAGCGATAACGAGATCGTAGGCGTCATGGAGGGCGGCGGTACTGGTCTCGGCTCGGCAGCGGTCCACGTTAACGACCTCACTACGTTCTTAGACGCGAATCCTGCACCGAAAGTCGTCAAGAGCCGCTTGGAACAGATTAGAGATCGTTTTAAGAGAGTGCTTAACCATTAACTACTTTACTTTTACCCGTTTAGTTACCTATACGTACTGAGGCCCCGCGAATTAATTCGTGCGGGCTTTTTGTCGTCTAAATACGAAAGGGGACGTTGTAAATGGCTAATACTAGCGGATTGAACGTAACGGTGAACGTAGACGTATCGGAGGCTCTAACGGGTCTTAAGGCGATACAGCGCGAAGCTAAGAAGGCTACGCAGGCGCTACGTGAACTAGAAGCCGCTAAAGAGGCGGTGGCTAAGCGTGAATAGTACCGCAGAGCACATCGCATTTACCGGCACAGGAACGGCCTACGATCCGGCTACGGGCGAAGCGTTGGTTTATGGGCGTGCAGATACGCACAAGGTCGTTAATATTGCGCAGGCAGAGGCGTACAGTGACCGCGAAAAAGCAAAAGAATCCGGCCGCGAGTCGGAATTTACGATAACGAATATGGACAATATCGACGAAGTCATTGAGCGCGTTTCCGATAAGCATTGCGGCTATTTACTTTACCTGCAGTGCTTCGTCAACTACGACGCAATCCTTTCGAATCCGAACCGTAAAGCTATGAGCAAAAACGATATCATGCGCACGCTCGGCGTGAGTAAGCCGACGGTTAACGAATTCATGGCGGCCATGCTCGAACACAACGTTATGCACGAAATAAACGGACAATATCGTATGAATCCACGCTACCATTTCCAGGGGCGCACGGAGAATACGCATATTGTCCGTTCTTTCGTTGCGAAGGTAAAGCGTTTGTATTCCGAGGTGAGCGCGAAGGATCTCGGCTTTGTGTATAAGCTGCT
Source organism: Paenibacillus sp. J22P277 (assembly GCF_059383675.1). NCBI lineage: Bacteria > Bacillati > Bacillota > Bacilli > Caryophanales > Paenibacillaceae > Paenibacillus > Paenibacillus sp. J22P277. The sequence goes on along the minus strand of NZ_JBXENS010000002.1, from coordinate 498,034 downwards.
TCCGTTCATTCACCTCGAAACGAATACAATTTGCGCGAATCCGTACGAACGGGACGTAGAAAATACGATTCCCCTTACGAAAGAGGACATCGCAGCCTTGGTCGGAATTGACGTAAGGAGCGTGTACCGGAAGATGCGCGATCTGAAATTCGAGGACCAGTACGTATTCCACGAGCTGCCCTACGGAAACTCGCGCTATTACAAGATCAACCCGTTCGTATTCTACCGGAGACTCGGCGTACCGGACGCATCGCTACGTGAAATGTTCGCTATAAAGAATAACTATCGTAAACGTTAACGTGATAGGTTAAAACTATCGGGCGTTTTCTTTACGATATGGCCGATCTATCGGGCGTTTTCTTTACGCGAGCATTAGGGAGATATACGGAGCATTTACGCGATAACATACGATAAATGGCTGTTTTTGGGGATCGCGTTTTTAAATTATTTCTTAGTCTTGTCCAATACGAAAGGGGAACGGGTACATGTCGAACAAATACGGTATTCAAATTACGGACGCAAACGGAGAGAATTTCGTATTGCTGGCGGAAGGTAAAGAACGTTACCAAACGTTTAGAACGTACGAAAGAGCTGACGATTTCAATTACGAATTCGAGAACACGCTGCCGGACGGTTTGAGCAGTGCGGTTATTACGCTGTGAAGACGTTAATATTAGCGGCTTGGTTATATAACGTTAAGGTACGCGGCGTACGGTTTAGAGCCGGCTACGCCGTCATTCGGCCGGGAAGATCGCCCGTCCTCATGAATCAATAAATACATTTAACGTTGAGGTTATAGACGTCACAGACGCAAGGCGTAGCCGCGCGGAGGTGCAAGGAGCGTAGCGACGCGCTAGGCTCTTAAGCTCATCTGTGAATGTCTACATTCAACGTTGAGCAACCGTAATAGAACGGAGGTGTACGTTAACATGGCGAAGTCATTAAACGCTGAGCAGACGATAGCTATCGAATGGTTATCTAAACCGCGCAGAGGCGGTAAAACATACGAAGAGGTGGCGGCAATCTGCGGCGTCCATCTCAATACGTTGAAGAAATGGCGTAAGGACAGCACGTTCGATACGGAGCTTAAGCGAGCGATTATCCGTGAGAATAGCGATCGGTTACCGGAGTTGGTCGAATCATTGGCGGATATCGCTATACGTGACGGTAACGCTGCGATGGCGAAGTTGGCGCTGCAGGTTAACGGCATGCTTACGGATAAGGTCGAAGTAGAAACGAAGGGCGATACGGCTGTGGACGTAGACACGTTGCGTGAACGTATTAGTGCGTTTAGGAAACGTGATAACGAGGGTATTGCGGACACTACCGTTCATTAGAGCGGCCATTAATGGAAGGGATACGTTTATAACGGCGTATCCGACCGTGTCCTTTACGTGAAATAACCAGCACGGCGGCCCTGGCGCGTGCCCCTCCGAAACTTTTCGGACACAGGCGCTGTTATATGCGTAATAGTGCAAATGGCGGCGGCATGACGTAATAGCTGCGCGAAAGAATGGCGTAGTGGCGCGGTTTGTGCGTGGTGTAAAGGTATTGAACTTTACGTCAAAACACGAGTTTTGTGCGGTAGTCAAACGTGATCGACCGTGTTTCGCGTTATCCCCAAGCGGGGTGTCCGTATGGTTGCGTTAGGTGCCGGAAAAATCCGCGTATCAAAAATAACGTTTGAACTTAACGATTTCGACGTGCTCGCCACGTCATTTTAGCCGTTTGAATCGCGCGGAGGTGTATTCGTACCCTCTACGCCATCAAACGGCTATTTCGCACGCAAAACGAAGGGAGGGCCTTTATATCGCGTGGATGACCGATAAGTGGATCGGACGCAAGGAACGTACAGCGCAGATTGAGCGGTTGAATAGCGTTACGAGCGCGGTCGATCCCGACGATATTGACGCCTATCCCGACGATGTACAACGTGAGCTCTTCGCAGCGGCCGCGGAACAGGAACGCCTGGAACGTATTCAACGCGCCGAGACGGACCTTCTGTACTTCGCGTACGAGTATTTCGGCGAAACGTACAATCCGGACAACGACGGCAACTGGATACCGGTTGAACTAGCCGAGGCTCCTCCTTTTCACCGTGAAATCTGCGGCATTATGGACGACGTATCGACGCGGGAGACCAACGCCAAGGTTGCGGTCGCGGCGCCGCGTTCTCACGCCAAATCATCGTTCTTATCGAAGGCGTTTCCGCTACATGAACTCGTCTTCCGTAAACGTAAATACGTCATCATCATATCGGAGACGCCGCAAGTATCGACGGGCAATATGGAGTGGCTATCGTTGCAGCTCAAATCGAACGCTAAGCTCCGCGCGGACTTCGGACCACTACTATCCGTTAAGCAGCAGGAGAACCCGAAGGATAATTCGTCGGAGTTCATCGCGTGGGAAGCGCGGCCTAACGGTTCACAGCGGCTTTTAGCGCGCGTTGAAGCGGCATCGACCGGCCAGGCATTGCGCGGACGTAACTGGAACGGTGTGCGGCCGGATCTTATTATCTGCGATGATCTCGAAGGCAAAAAGAATACGAATACGGACCTGTTGCGCTCGGAAATGCGCGATTGGTTTACGCAAGTAGTCGTCCCACTCGGCGATCCGGCCGGGAAGAGGACGGCTTTTGTGTATATGGGGACGATGGTCCATCACGATTCGCTTTTACGTTACGTCATGGAGCAGCGGTCTGACTTTAAAACGCGCTTGTTCCGCGCCGTCATCGAGTGGCCCGAACGTATGGATTTGTGGGAAGCGTGCCGGCTCGTTTATATCGATCGCGACAATCCGGACCGGGCCGCCGAAGCTGCGGAATTGTACCGGCTTAACCAGACGGAAATGGACCGCGGCGCGACGGTTTTGTGGCCGGACGTGCAGCCGCTATGGAAGTTGTTTACGTGGAAATGGGACAACGGTTCGAAGGCGTTCAACACGGAGTATATGAATAATCCGGTCGACGAAGAGAATATGGTGTTCAATCCGGAGAAGTTTACGTATTGGGACGGGACGCCTCGAGACTTTAGTCCGCGAGATTATGACGTTTATATGGGCGTCGACTTTGCGATGGGAAAAACGCGCGGTGACTATTCCGCGATCGTAACGGTTGCGAAGCATAAAAAGAGCGGCGGCCTCTTCGTTATCGATACGTATGGGGAGCGCGTGCATCCCGACGTGTTCCTTAAGGTCATCGTCGAGCGCGTTATGCGGCTACAGCCGTCGAAAATAGCGGCCGAGGCGCAGGCGGCGCAGGAATTCTTCGTTCATAAACTGAAGGAAGCGCTCCGGTCCGCCGGCTATCCGTCGAACAACCGCGTTAAGGAAGTTTATCAGCGCCAACGTAAAGAACTCCGCATCGAGGCGATGTTGCCGGATATCGAGAATAGTACGTTGCAGTTTTCACGTAAACATGCGTTACTGCTCGAACAGTTCGAATTATACGGTACAAACACGCATGATGATTTACCGGATGCGCTCGCAATGGCGTTAGACGCGGCTAAATCCGGTAAGAAACGCATACTCGACAAGCCCGCGTGGTTGTAACCGCCAGGAGGCTCGGTATTGTGGGTAATTATGACGTCATCAACATACGCGAATACGACGTAGACCCGACGGGATCAAACGACAGCACAGCGGGGATTCAACAGGCTATTGACACGGCCCGCAGATGTAGTCTCGATGTCTTCATTCCGGGCGGAATGTACGCGGTTCCCGGCGGCTTGACGAATCTGTACGACGTTAATCTCATCGGCGTGACTACGAATAAGAAATACCGTACGACTTCGCCGGACTCGTTCCCGTACGGCTCAAGTGTACTTATGGGAGACGGCACGAAAGCGTTGATTCCGACGCACGACAATACGGCGAGGGCCGAATTTAGGGGAATCGGGTTTACGGGATTCCCACGTATAGCCGACAAAAATAGTCCGCGTAACTTTACATTCGAGACGTGTAGTTTTAAGGATATGGTCGTTCTTAATGCGCCAGGAAACACGACAGACGTTTATCATAATTTTTCGTTTCTGAATTGCGATTTCACGAATTATGTCGTACCTGTAACGTTTGTCGGACGCATCATTGATACGTGTTGGTGGCGTTGTACTTTTATCGGAGCGGCGGCTATGGACCTGCATCAAGCGCGTCTGTGTCTTATCGCGAACAACCGTTTCGAGTGGATCGATCGCGGTTTCGCAATAAGTTTTACAAAATGCTCGAACATACAGAACAAAGACAACGTATACGACCGGATTTCGGGCGTTGGCATTCAAATCAAAGAGCAAAATTATCACCTCGACATTAAAGATAACATGTTCAACCGTTGCGGCTCACTCCTAAAGTCGGACGGAACGCCAGCAAGCGGACTGACGGAATCGCACCGCGCTCATGTTCGTATTTTGGACGACCAAGTTAACGTGCATCTTGACGATAATACGTTCTGCCGTGGCTATGCAAGTGATAGCGGCACCGGTCCGCTGTATCCGAAATATGTTATCGCGAAGATGGCGGTGAATGGCGGGGTTAATCCGAATGGAAACCCGTGCCGATTCAGCTTCAAGGGCAATAACATCGATTACGCAAGTACCGATAGCGTCCTTTACGTTGAGAACGGAAACTATGACGTAATCCAAATCGAAACGGACCCGGTATTCAACGAGTTAACGAACGACGTGGCTACGTTGGCAAGGGTCAGCGTCGGTAAAATCACGGCTTATAACGCGGAGGACATTGCGATTGACAAAATTCCCGCGAACCTTATCGTACGGAACAGCGCGGACATTACGGTAGCCGGCGCACAGGACGGCCTCGTATTCGGCGGATTCGTAAACGGAAAACCACGTTACGGGCGCGAGGAATCTCTCTACGAAAGTACGGCGTCCCAGAACGTATTCGGCGACGGGCTACAGCGCAGGATCGCGTACACGATACCAGTCGGTCGTGGAATGCTAGGCGCTCCGATGGATATAACGTTCCTGTACCGGACTACGGGCACTCCGGATCGTAGCGTAGAAATCTGCGACGCGAACGACGTGCTACTCAAATCGTGCGATCCGCTTACAGCGACGGCGTCGAATTTGACGTATAGGGTGCGGTTTAACATTCCGGAGAGTTACGCAGGTACGGCAATTAAATTGTATCTGTACGCTACGAAATTAACGGCATCAACCGCTTCAACAACGGTTAAAACGGACGGACTAAGCGTTACGTATGGCGATTTCATTACGCGGGGAATCACGGACAAACTTTATTAAACGCACGGCGCTACTGCTAACATTACGAAAGGAGGACGCTAATTGGCAAAGTTATTTGTTGAAGGCGCGCAATACCCGCCGCTTGCAGACATCGAACGTATCGCGAAGTATAAACGTGGCCGCACGATCTTTGACGGTCGCCAGTTCGAAATATACGAACGCGCATCGGAGTTACTTAAAGATACGCCGCATGCCGCACAACTCCGTAATCTCTTTATCGCGGTCAATCTCGTTGACGTACTCGTTTCGAAACCGGCGGACTTGATGGTTGGCGAGCCGCCTTCGTATGAGAGCGGAGAGGCCGACGCAACGACGGAGCAGCAGCGGCTTAACTCCGTCGTAGAGGAAAACGATTTGAATACGTTGATCCACGAATCGGTAACGGGCGCTGGCATACGTGGCGACTCGTTCATCAAAACGTATTACGCAGCGCGCGCGGACGTGACGGAGACGGAAGCGGCCGGTTTAGAAGCGCCAGAGATCGCGAAGGAACCGATTATCGAAGCGGTCGATGCCGCGATCGTGTTTCCGGAGTTATCGCGCGGTTCTCGTAAACGGTTCAAGGCGATTAATATCGCATACGAAGAATGGGTACTCACGCCGATGCAGCCGGGCCTTGAACGTTATCTTACGAAAAAGGACGACCGTTACGTTGAGATTCCGTTTCTCGTCGTCGAACGTCATATTCCCGGCTACATCACGTATGAACGGTATCGTATGACGGAGAACGGCGTCGACACGCGGTTCGGTTACCCGATCTCGCTATACCGGATTGAGGAACGCGTTGCAACCGGACGTGAGGTCGACGTTGTCGAAACAGGCATTCCCGAACTACTAGTGCAGCACATTCCATACAAAACGGTTGACGACGATTGGCGCGGCATTGGTGGTATCGAGAAGATCGAATCCGTATTGGCCGCGATTAACGACCGCCTCGTACAAATCGATTATATTCTGTGGAAGCACAGCGACCCGACGGCGTACGGACCTGAATTACCGATGGACGAAGACGGTGGAGTTAGCGCGACTGGCCGGTATATTCCGGTTGGTAAGGACGATGCGACGCCGGGCTATATGACGTGGGAATCGCAATTGGACGGCGCGTTTAAAGAGCTCGACATCCTCCTCGGTATCGTGTACCAAATGGCGGAAACGCCGCAATGGCTATTCGGAACAACGCTCGCTTCCGATAAGGGCGGATCGGGAACGTCGCATACGGACGAAGGTTCGATTAAGGCGCGCTTTATGCCGATCCTCTCGAAAGTGAAACGTATTCGCAATCACGTAGACCGTGCGATTCGCGACGCACTATGGATTGCGATGAAACTCGAAAACTTCGCGAATGAAGGCGTAGATGGCTTCGAATCGTACGAGCCGGTCTATCCGAAGATTAACTGGCGCGACGGTATTCCGCGGGACGAAAAAGCCGAGGCTGAAACGTTTGCTCTCCGTACCGGTAACCTTGCGACATTAGACGTTAAGTCCGCAATTAAGCGGATGGACGGCGTGAATGACGAACAGGCCGAGCGGATTATTACCGCGCTGAAGGCGGATGACACGCGCGTAAACGGAACCGTCGACGGTACGGTGTTTAACGAATGAGCACGGCGCCCGAGGTCAACTACGATTACGACATCGCGAAACTAGTCGCAGCATATAAGCAGGCCACCGCAGAAGTCTTGCGCGAACTTTACGCAATGGACCCATCGGACGTAAGCCAGGCGAACGCGAAAGCAACGTTGGCAGAGATCGCGCGGATACTTGGCGCGCTCGATGACGACGCGGCCGCGTGGGTCGAGGCATATATTCCGATCGCCGTTACGGACGGCATCATACGAACGCTTATCGATACAGGGGCGGCGACTTCCGAAGAAGAAGCGCGGTCCCTTGTTAAATTTAACCGGATGAACGCGAACCTCATTAAGTCTGCGGTCGCCGATACGCAGGCCGACTTGCTCGCGATCACGCAAAATGTCAGCCGTAAAGTACGCGGAGCTGTCCGCCAAGCCGCTGCGGATTCCATTCGTTCGAACATGACCGCAGGCATTAACGGGCGCCGTACGATTAGTCGCGATATGCTCACGCAAATGAGGTCGCGGCTCGGCGACTCCGTGAATACCGGTATTATTGACGCGGCGGGCAGACGGTGGAAGCCGGAAGGATACGTCGATATGGCGGTACGAACGAAGATGATGCGCACACACACGGAAGCAACCGTTAACGAGGCAATCGGCCGCGAGGTTTATTATGGCGTGATTTCGCGACACGGCGCTACGGATGCCTGCGCGAAGTACGAAGGTAAGGTCGTAAAACTGACGCCGGATGCGCCCGGTGACTATCCGTATTATGCGGACTTGCCGCGGCGTGAAATATTTCATCCGAATTGTAAGCACGTAATAAGTCCGGTGAGAAAACCGGAAAGTATCGAAGGGGGCTAGAGCGTGACTATTAAGCAAACGATAGACCGTCAGATCAGCGCGGACAGCAAGGGCGTAAGGGCAATCGTTAATGAAGCGTTAGACGGAATTCAGGCGATACCTGCCGAGCTGGTATTTAAGGCGGATGACGACTCGACGTTTGAGCAAGTTTCCGATGATAAACCGCTTCCCGTCAAAATTATGAGCGGCGGCGGTGGCGGAAGTGGCGGCTCGGTTACGATCACCGGCGCATTGCCTGCGGGTACGAACAAGATCGGAGCTGTCGACGCATCATGGATCGGTAGTAACGTAACGGATTACGGGCCAGTGACGCCGAGCGATACGGTCGATTTAACGAAGCCAGCAATCGGGTTCATCGTAACGGGAACAGTCGGAACCGTAGCGGTGAATACTCCGCAGGGGACGCCGGTTACGATTCCAGCAGCGATGATTACGTTGGGGGCGATTATTCCGCTGCCCGTCAAGAGGTTTAAGGTAACTGGCACGACTGCAGTCGGTATTTGGGCGGTGTATTAATCGATGCTTATCGGCGTAGGTTTAGGCATTCCATTTTCGAAGAGGCCGCTGCCGCCTGTGTCGGAGGTAAGCGAGTGGATTTTTGACAGCGAGACAGCGACGTTTGCGGGGACATGGAATACGTCAGTTAGTAAGCCTAATTACGCTTCGTCTACTTCTTACTATGGCGCGAACTACAGTACGAAATCCACAGCTACTAACGGCACGGGAAAAATGGCTTGGGCTGCGAACCTTCCGGCGGACGGAAGCTACTCCGTGTACACATGGCTTCCTGACGGTTCATCAGATAGAACTTTCGAGGCGTCAATCGTAGTGACGTACGCATCCGGAAGTATGACGTATAAAATTGACCAGCAGGTACGCGGCCGCTACTGGATGTACCTTGGCACATTCGACTTTCTTGCAGGCGGCGGTCTTGTTGAGTTGCTTGACAAGTCGCTGACTTCCGGCATAGTCCAAGGCGACGCGGTTCGATTCGTAAAGGAAACCCCAAGATCGAGCGTAGGAAGTCTGAACTTGAACGTTGTCCAGTTATCGGACGTATCTGCAAAGCTTGTAATCACGGATACGACTACGAAGGACGGCCGTCCTTACTGGATCGAACGCAAACGCACATCGGGTTCTGGAGTGGAAGCTTACTATAACTCGTATTTCTTTGCGGAAGGGACTACGGAGGTCCAAGAGTTCCGCCTAAAAGAAGTGGGTACGTATCAATATCGCATTCGTAAAATGGGCGATAACGTTCCGGCAGCTACCGTTACCCTCACGACAAAGAGTCTGTACTCGCGAAACAAAGGCGTTCTCGTGAATATGGCCGGCTACAAGCCAGAAGCGCGTAAGCGGGTTGTTATTAAGGGTTCGACTGCAGCGGCTACTACCGCTGTTAGCGTTGTGAACGAACTGAACGGCTCGACCGCTCTTTCGGGAATAACGTTGACGAGCATTACGGACCCGATCGATGGTAGTGCGGCTAAGTACGGTGACTTCTCGTCAATTCGAACGCCTGGTTACTACCGCATTAAAACGAACGAGTCGACGCCATCATACTCCGCTATGTTCCGCATCGACGAGAAGCCGTACGACGACCTACTTACGCAAACCGTTCGCCAGATGAAATTTACGCGCCATCCCGCGAGCATTCCGACAGTACGTCAAGACAACGGCGATGCAATCGATGTCGGCGGTGGCTGGGAGGACGCATGGGATTTCCGGCACTGGGCGCCGTATACGATGACGATGCGACCGCTGGTACTCGGCGTAATGTTGAACGAAGCCGGCTTTACTGCGCCTGGACTTGAAGAGGAGTACCGGTGGGGGCTTGATTTGCTTCTTAAGATGCAGGAAACCACGGTTGGCGGTAAAGGACAGATGAAGTTCGGTCAGATTTTCGCGGCTTACTCGGTCCCGGATTACGGAAACGTGTTGATCGTGGAAAACGTCAGCAACACGACGGATATGGGCGGCTACAACAAGCGTAACGAGCATGTTATCGCGCATTATCAGTACGTACAGGCGACGGCAAAAGCGGCGCTCTATTTCGTAACGAAAGATCCGACGTACTCTAACCGCTTAAAAGCCGCTGCAATTAACGCGTATACCTACATGAACACATATGACGAGTTGGCTTACGTAAAGAACGCCGAAGCGCCGGACGGCGAGTATTACCGTGCTATGCCCGTTGCAAATTACGCGCACAAGGTTCTAGCGGCGCTCGATTTGTATCGTCTTACGGGGACAACGTCGTATCTGACCGACGCTACAACGTATGCCAATAAAGTCGCCAGTTGCCAGAAACTCGACTTCAAATGGAACACGTCTTACGTAACCGGCATTATGTTCAAGGACGAAACTGCAACGTCGAAGACGAATAACGATGTGTTCCGTCATCGGATGCACGCAGCTATTCCGTTCTACGCGTTAGCGCGGGCCATGAAGGAGATCACGACCGCTTCGTTGGCGGATTGGTTTAAATGGCAGGCCGCGTTATCGATTTTCGGAGAAGCGTTCGTCAAGCCATTCTCAACGCTGTCTGCTTATGAAATTTTACCGTATGGGTTTTATCTTGGTAGCGGTATGACTACGCCGAGAACGTTGGCAGGTTCTACTGTGCCTTTCCGTTATTTTCTTGGACTTGAAACTCCGGGAAAAGATAAGTCGGATGGTAACACGAAGATGATGGCTTCGTACGCGGCCGCACTCGCTCAGATGTCCCAAGCGTTGGGAGACGTAAGCTACGAAGGATACGGACAACGTCAGCTTGACTGGGTGCTCGGCGCTAACCCGATGGAAACGTCGACCGTCGTCGGCTACGGGGAACGCGCGCCGCTTTCTACGGCCGTTTACCAAACGCACGGATTCACATTCCAGTGCAATCAAGCCATCGCCGCGGTCGTTAACGGCATCGACGGAACGAACCTGGAAGATACGCCACGTTGGGATAACGGATGGCAGACGGGCGAAACGTGGGGCGTTAACCAAGACTTCCTGCAGCTTACGGCGGCGACGCTCGGTAGCGGAAGTAAAACGAGGTTCATGATCACGGGCAAGGCGAATACAGCATTCACGATCGTAAACACGACGACAAGCGCGACGGACTTTAGCGGCACGACGGACGGTAACGGTAGCACCGGGTTCATTACGCTTGGCGGCGGCGGAAAGTATAAGCTGGTCGTCGACACGTTCGAGAAGAACTTCGTCCTCCCATCCGGGTACACGATCGATACAACGGTCGATGTCACGAAGTCAATCGAGATCCTTTCGATCACTACCGCAAGCCGTAACGTTGCGGCCGGCGCAGCGTTTACCGTAACGGTTGCCGTGAAGAACTTCGGCAGTGCATCCGCCGCATTCCCGCTGGATATTCTGCTGAAGAACGCGACGATCTCGCCCGCGGTGACCACGACGACAATCGCAGCCGGCGCCACGAATAACGTTACGCTCTCTCTTACGGCCGGCACCGCGGATCAGCCGTTTGTGGTAACGGTAGTTGCGGACGGAAAGCGGACTGAAGCGAAGTCATACGTCGGATTCGTGGAATAGAAAAAGGAGGCTCGCCGGCCTCCTTATTGCGCTTTAACTAATACGGGATGTGCCGGGACCGCGCCGTCTAAGTCCTTTACACGCTTAGCGGGAACGCCGAGGTAAAGACCGTTAGGCTCGCAGTCCTTCGTTACCAATGCGCCGGCACCGATAACGCACCCGGCACCAATCGTAACGCCTGCGAGAATGGTCGCCCGCGCTCCGATCCAAGCGCCGTTTTCAACTGTAATCTTTTTGGACGCGAGATCACCGCAGCGACGTTCCGGCTTGGAGATAACGTGCTCGGCCGTGCAAAACATTACCTCCGGTGCAACGCAAACGTGGTCACCGATTACTACTTCGGCATCGCTGTAAAAATAGCAACTCTTGTTGATGAACGCTCTTGTTCCGATCGTGACTTTCTTATCGAAAAAGAAGTTGTGCGGCCGAATGTTGCGTGTCTTTACTTTAATGCCGCCGATACGGTAAAGCACGTATCTTACTTTCGGGGGGCAAAAAGCCGACCCAGCAAGAACGTTAACCGTGAAATTCCAAAACCATTTTAAGTACAAAAATGCCGCCTCCTATGTATTTGCTACGATTTGTATCTAAAACAAATATACGGGAAACGCGGGTTCTCTTCAAGAAGAATTTTCCTTGTCCGAACGTACACGACGTAAAACTGCTACGGTCGCACTAAACGATAGGCGACGGCCTTTAAACGGTGGAGGACGCAATGACAAACGAAATTAAACGCAATTATCGCCATATGCTCGATCTTCAAATGTTCGCGGAAGGCGATCCGCCGCAAGATCCGCCAAAGGAACCGGAGCCGCCGAAGAAACTCGAACTCACGCAAGAGGAATTTGACGCGAAGATTGCGGACCGACTCGCTCGTGAACGTAAGAAGTTCGCGGACTATGACGATTTGAAAGCGGAGCGCGACCGGTTGAAAGCGGAGGAAGACGCACGTAAGGCAGCGGAACTGACGGAGACGGAACGCCTCCAGGCGCAGAAGGACGAGGCCGAACGTAAGGTTACCGAAGCAACCGAAGCGCGCGATAAGGCGCTGACCGCCGCAAACAATCGCGTGATTAAATCGGAGTTCAAGTTGCTCGCGAAGGAAGCCGGCATACGTGGCGATGCGTTGGATGATGCGTTTAAGCTTGCGGACTTGTCTAACGTGAAGGTGGACGAAGATGGAAACGTTGAGGGCGTGGCGGACGTGATTGCCGCGTTGAAGGCGGCGAAACCGTACCTGGCTGAAGTTAAGAATGCGCCGCGCGATATTGGCGGTAGTAGCGGTGGCGACCCAAAACCAGATAAGACGAAAGACCAAATGCTCGCGGCGGCTGCGGAGAAAGCGCGCATCTCCGGAAAAACCGAGGACCGCGTAGCGTACGCAACACTCAAAGCCGAACTATCTAAATAGTAACTCTTATCTAAGAGGCTCCGACCATTCGGGGCCTTTTTGTTTTGCCCAAAAACAATCATACAGGGGGAAATTCTCTAATGGCAAAGATTTATGACGCTTCTCTTATCGGCAAAAAACAGTCCGTGGTCGACGAAATTTTGCTTCTTAATCCGCATCAAACTCCGTTGCTTAACCTGCTCGGCTTCTCCGAAGCGGTAACGCAAACGTCGCACCAATGGTTTGAGGACGAAATCTACGGCGACGAATCGAAAGTAAACGGTGCGAAACTCGTAACCGATACGGCCGTTGTCGTTGTTGACGCTGAGCCATTCCGCGCCGGCCAAGTCGTTAAAATCGCGGACGAATTGCTTTTCGTTTCCGCGGTTAACACCGGTACGAAAACGCTGACTGTTACGCGCGGTTACGCAGGCACGACGGCTGCAGCTATCGCGGACCAAGCGAAGATCGAAGTTCAATTCGTTGAAGGTACGGAAGGTGCCGACGCTCGTGCCGCTCGTTACAAAGCGCGTACTAACGTTTCCAACAACACGCAAATCTTCGACGACTCGATCGAGATTTCGGGTACGGCCGAAGCGGTAACGCAGTACGGTATCAGCGACCTGTACGAGTACGAGAAGCAAAAGAAGCAAATCGAACTCGCGCTGTCCTTGGAGAAAGCGTTGATTAACGGTATCGGTTACGTTAACGGCCAAGTTCGCCAGATGAAAGGTATCCGTGCATTCATCCAGTCTAACGTTACGGACGCTGCCGCTGCGGGAATCGATGGGGCAAAGCTGAACGACTCGCTTCAAGTGATCTATGAGAAAGGCGGTTTTGCATCCGGCGGTAACTACAAAATCATGGTTCCGGCGAAACAAAAACGTGCAATCTCCGCGCTTGACGCAAACAAGATCATGATTTCGCAGTCCGAGAACGGCCGTGGTCAAGTTGTAGATCACTTCGTATCTGACTTCGGTCAATTCGAAATCGTGCTCAACAACAACCTCGACGCGAAAGAGCTACTGATCGTCGATACAAACCGTGTAGATGTCCGTCCTCTCGTCGGCCGCGAATTCTTCCATAAGTACATGGGTGAAAAAGGCGACAGCACTACGGGTATCCTCGTCGGTGAATACACGCTCGAATTCCGCCAAGAGAAAGCGCACGCGCGCATTAAAAACCTGGCGTAATTGAACGGAAATAAACGGAGCGTCGGCGTAACTGTCGGCGCTCTTTTTACGGAGGAAACTTATGGCGAAATATACGTCGAGATACGCAGAGCTCGGCTTTTATGTAAATGGTAGTCTACGTCAGTTTACAGGCGGCGAATTTAAAACGGAGAATCCGGACGAAATCGCGGCACTCGATAAACTGTCGGACGCTGAATTAGTACCGGAGGAACCCGCAGCCAAGGCGCCGACAACGCGCAAAGCAAGCGCTAAGCCCTCCGCTGAATAAGAGGAGGACGTGTTATGGCGCTATCGATCGAAGACGCAACCGCGTATATCGCGCTGAATTGTATTGACGTTGAGGACTGGAACGATGCGGACGACGCGAAAAAACTACGAATAGTAAACGTCGCGAGTCGCACGCTGAGTTCCCGCTATTCAACGTATACCATTCCGGATGATGCGGTCTACGAATTTGCGAACGTGCTGGCTACGGTATTTAACGATACAAACCGGCTTCAACAACAAGGAATTACGCAGTTCTCACTTAACGCAGTAGCGGCGTTCCAGTTTAAGGATGCTCTTGTTACGCAACCAGGCGCCGACCTTACGAAGTACGTTCCGCAGACGGCGCTCGATTTAATCAGCGCGGCAAATGGCGGCGTGAACCTTTCGAAGCGGCGCGTCGGATGGACGGTGCTGTAATGCCGCTGATTCCGTTAAAGCAAGAAATCGTCGTAACGAAGGCGGGCGAATCGGACGGATGGGGTGGCGTTGTTCCTGGCGCTGACATTACGTTCAAAGCGCGCGTTACCGAGGAAACGAACGTAGTCACGAACCAAGCCGGCGAGGAAGCCGTCGCCAATCTCCGTATAGTGCTCGACAAGTTAGCGGACATCTCGTATGACGACGTCATAACGTACACGAACGAATTAGGCGTGACGGTCGCGAGGAAGCCACTGAATATCGGACCTAAACGGGGACTCGGCGGAAAGGCGCTCATAACGGAGGTTTACGTGTAATGGCGGGCGACTTCGAGATTGACTTGACGCGGTTTGTCACCGCTCTGAACGGCGCAGCTGAAACGATGGCGGCCGGAGCCAAACGCGGCATGCACGATGCGCTCGACGATTGGAAACGGCGGGCCGTCGACCTTGCGCCACTCGCTAAGGCTACGTTGCGGCGCGGGATTAAAGCGGAGCCGATCGAAGGTGACGGGCTGGATTTAACGGCGTCGATTACCGCAAATGCAACGGAGAAGTCGAAAGCGCGCTTTAACTACGCCTACTACATCCACGAAAAGGACGCCGGCGGTAAAAAGCTGCGCCACGCGGGGACCGTTAAAAAGTTCCTCGACGAGCCGGCCGAACAAAACGCGGACAAGTGGTTACGTGGCGTCGAACAGGAAATCGAAGACGAACTAAAACGGAAGGGGTGGTAAGGTGACGTTGATAAACGAGCTGGAATCGGTGGAGTCGTTCGTAAAGACGGTCCATCCGACGTCAGCAACCGAGAAACAAACCGTACCACGTAAGGCACATCCGGACTTATTCGTAATTCGGTTTCAGAACGACGACCGCACGTCGGAGACCGGTTATCACTACCGCATCGATCGTGAATATCAAATCGTGTACATTGGCGCCAGTGAGCGCGATGTCCTTACGAAGATAGACGCGCTAAGCACCGCGTTTTACCAACACCAACTTATTCCGATCAACAGCTCTTCGAGGAACCTCTGCGTTGAGTCGTTTTCATTTTCGCAGCCGTTTCAGACCGAGAACGATCACTACGCGTGCATTGGCGTACTGGCCGTCGAAGTCCGGGAGGCGCGGGTACAAACGGAGGCTCCGCTTATTCAGCGCGTAGTCATCCGACAAGAAATAACCGACACGAGCACTCCTTAACGGAGCGCTTTTTCACTTAAAGGAGGCCACACAATGGCAGGTCAGTGGGACCCTACGTCACTTCCGACAAGGCCCGGTCTTTATATCAACTTCGTCTCCGCAGCAGCCGCGCGCATTAACGGTGGCGCACGAGGCACCGTAGCGATTCCGATTTCCGAATACGTAGCGTCTTCGTTACCATTGCCGGCACAGCCGACGGTCGAGAAGTCGCTGTATACGATCACGACGGAATATGACGCGATGATCCAATTTGGCGACGCGAACATTACGTCGATTAAGCTCGCTCTGCAGGCCGGCGCGAAAGAGGTACTCGTTTATACGTTGCCAGAAGCACCGACGACTACGGACTTCGCTGCAATGCGTGCCGCGTTCGATGCTCGCGCGTTTAACGTTTTCGTATTCGACGGAGAAGTTGCCGCTACGGAACAAGACGCCGTAAAAACGTGGGTGGCCGCGAATCGCGCGGAAGGTAAGCACTTCATGGCCGTATTCGGTGCGGTTACGGCTTCGGAAGACTCGACGCCAGCAACCGGTAACACACGGTCGACGCGCCTGGCTGACGATTACTGCGTTAACCTCGTAAGTGGCGTTATCGCCGGCGACGTTACGTATTCGTCCGCTCAATATGCGCCTTATATCGCCGGCCTCATCGCAGGTACGCCGATCAACGCATCGATTACGTACAGGGTCGCGCCGGTTGACGACGTTACACGGCGATTGACGAACACGGAGACGAAGGCGGCGCTCGGGGCTGGCTCGTTGGTACTTACGAACGACGGCGAAAAGGTCAAAGTCGAGCAAGGGTGGACGACGGGTAAGAAGAAAATCCGTGCAATGCGCGCGCGCCAGGCCGTAGCGACGGACGTTACGAAAACGGCAGCCGACGCTTATATCGGACGGATCAACAACGACCCGGACGGTCAGGCGGCGCTCATCTCCGCGATCAAGGCGTACCTCGAAACGTTGGAGAATTCGAGTGTGTTAATGGGACCGGCCGTAGCGCTTGATCCGGAATATCCATCCGTTGGAGACTCCGTATTCCTCGTAATCAGCTACGTCGAAGTCGATTCGATGGAACGTATCTTCCTCACAATTAACGTCTAAAGGAGTGAAATAGATGGCACTTGCTGATGCACTCGTTATGAAAGGCGAGATGGGCGAAGTTTGGAGTGACGGCCAATGGCTGACGAACTTTTACCAAGTCGAGTTCATGGCGGATATTTCGTACGAAAAAATCAAACGCGCCGGCTCCCGCACGATGGGGAACAAAGCCGGTACAATCGAATACTCCGGTACGATTACGGGCTACAAGATTTCTTCGGATCTCGTCCGCAAGGTTTCGGCAATTACGAACGACAATTCCGGCCCGTTCGTTTCCGAGCTTATCTTTAAGCTGCGCAATCCAGACACGGGCTACGTCGAGCGGGTTCGCGTTAAGGGCGTACAGTTTACGAAGCTCGATATCATGAAATTCGACCACGGCTCGGTCGTTGAAACGGAATGGCCGTTCGTGGCGGACGGATACGAATACCTGTAACAAACGCGGCGGCTTCGGTCGCCTTTTTTAATTACGAATATAATCGGAGGCCCAATAATGCCCAACGTTAAAAATAGCGACGAAATTTTACGCGCACTACTTGATACCGAATTGACACCGGAAAGAGACGTGCCAATGCGCCGTTTCGGTATTGATTTCCGGATCAAGGCGCTAGGTGATGCTGAAATGCGCCAGGCACGTGAACAAGCTACGTACGGAAAAGAAATCGACCGGGAAAAGTTGTCCTCAATTCTCATCGCAAAAGCCTGCATTACTCCGGACTGGTCTGATAAGGCGATCACGGATAAGTTCGGTCCGACGCCGGTCGATGCCGTCGAGAAGCGGCTGCTTCCGGGCGAAAAGGCAAAGCTCACCGAGGAAATCACGGATCTCTCTGGCTTCGGTGACGACGAACTCGATAACGCAAAAAACTAATTCTCGGAGGTGGCGAGGCATACGTCATCTCCGAGATTTTTTTACGGACGGGCCGCATGCCGCACGAGATATATAACGCGCCCCGCGGTTCCAAAACGTTCATGTACGCGGCAATGGAACTAAAACTTGACCGTGAAGCTGCGGAAGGGAGGTAACGTATGGCATTCGATTTAGTTGCGCGTTTGCGCTTGAAAGACGAAATGAGCGCTGGCTTGCGGAAGGCGGCGGGCGAAGGCGATAGATTGCGTAAGTCCCTCGATACGGTAAGTACAACGTCCGCCAGGGTGAGCCGCGCGGCAGATTCGACCGGTAGCGCATTTGGACGTATGGGAAGCAACGGATTACGTGCGATCGGCGGAATCGGTAGCGCGTTTAAAGGCGCGCTCGGAGCACTTACGTCGTTTAAAGGCGCAATCATCGCGTCGGGCGTTGCGTATGCGGCGATCGCCAAACCGCTGAAACTCGCCAATGACGCGGAGCAGGCGGACATAGCGTTCACAACGATGCTTAAATCCGCGGAGAAAGCAAAAACGTTCCTTGCGGATTTGAACGAATTTGCGAACACCACTCCGTTCGAGCTTCCGCAATTGCGAGACTCGGCAAAACGATTGCTCGCGTTCGGCTTCGCGGCCAAGGACGTACTCCCGATGATGACGGGAATTGGTAACGCTGCGGCTGGACTCGGTATCGGTGCGGAAGGCGTAGACCGTATTGCGTTGGCACTCGGTCAGATGAAAGCGAAGGGCCGTCTACAGGGCGATGAAGCGATGCAACTCACGGAAGCCGGTATCCCCGTTTGGGACATCCTTGCGAAGAAGATGAAGCTGACGACGGCACAGGTTATCAAGTTGTCCGAAAAGGGCTTAATTCCGGCGGATAAGGCGATCACTGTTCTCGTCAAGGGCATGAATGATCGTTTCCCGAACATGATGAACAAACAATCGAAATCGCTCGGCGGTCTATGGTCGACGATTAAAGATACGTTTAACTCCAAGATTCTTACGGAGTGGGGAAAAGGGCTTGCGTCCGCTATTCAACCGAGATTAGACCGGCTTGTAACGTGGATTAACAATAATGGTCCTACGATTAGCCGTTGGGGGAAATTCCTTCAAGATACTGCGAGTCAGGCGGCGGACTGGATTGCTACGAAGTTTGAGAAAGCCTTTAATTTCGTAAAAGGTTTAATCGAGAACCCGCAATTTAATAAGGCTACCTTTAGCGAAAAGATCGCGATGCTGTTTGATGGTATTCAAGGTGCTTTTGACAAATGGTATGCTAACGGCGGCAGTAAACAAATCTCCCAAACCACGACTAAGTTAGTCAATTTTTTAGCTGAGCAAGTCGAAAATAACGCTCCGACATTAATAAAAATGGGCAGCGATATTGGTTCGAAAATTTTAGAAGGCCTTGGCAACACACTTTCGACTAATCCAATTACAGCGGCCCTAGTTGGAGGCGGAACAGGTGCGGCGGTAGGCGGTGCGGTAGCCGGTCCTGGCGGCGCGGTGGTTGGCGCTGTTGTTGGCGCGTCGGCCGGGACAGCCAGCCATTATACAGAAAAAGGTTACAATGCCGCCGGCAAAAGTGGCTACGTCAAAGCAATGAACGGATTCTATGACAAATTCGGTCAGTTCGTCTTCGGTAAGTCCCCGGAGAAAAAGGCCGGCGGACTCGACCGTGTTCCGTATAACGGCTACCCCGCGATCCTCCACAAAGACGAACGCGTGCAGACGAAGGGCGAAGCGGACGCCATGCGTAGCGGTCGCGGTGGTTTCAGCGGAAGTGGAATCAATATAACCGTTCATAACATGAACGTACGTAAGGAAAGCGATCTCGAAGAGCTTGCGCTTGGAATTGTACGCTTAATGCAGCAATCGGAAGGGGCGGTCTCACTTGGCTAATATGCAGTTTTGGATCAAGTTTACGGACGGCTCCGATCCGATATGGTTACCGGTCAATCCGGAATCCATCGCTGTAACGTCGACGCACGGATTCGAGGACGTCCAGGTTGCGCAGCTTGGCGAACGTACGATTATCGGAAATGATACGCTGCGTTCTTTTGCGTTCTCGTCATTCTTTCCGCGCGACTACAACGCATCTTTCTGCGAACACGATCGTCTTCAAGATCCGTGGCACCTGGCTCAACGTATTGAACAGGCGCAGAAATCCGGTAAGCCGGCGCGCCTTATCATAACGGGAACGCCAATCAACGTAACGGTTACGATTCGTTCGTTTACATACCGCGAAGACGGCGGCGCGGTTGGCGATATCTACTACGATATCGAGATGAAGGAGTACCGTTATCTTAAGTTCGCGAAGTATACGGGGGAGACGCCAGAGTCCACGGAATTTAAGGCGCCAACGACCGAGGAGCGGCCGCCCAACTCACGTACGACGCCAGACAACTACACGGTGAAATCCGGCGATACGTTATGGAAGATCGCACAGCGCGCGTATGGCGACGGCGATAAGTGGCGGAAGATTTACGATGCGAATAAGAAGGCGGTCGGTCCGAATCCGAATGCGCTGACCGTAGGCGTCAAACTGGCGGTGCCAGCGCTATGAGTAACGTTTCTGTCGTATACCGCGGCTTGGTGCTCGATCCGGTCGTAACCTCCGTTACCTGGTCCGGGGACGTAACGCTTCCTTACCGGACATTGAGCGTATCCCTTGCGAATAGTGGCGGCGGTGCTGAACGGCTGGTTCCGATTGATCTCGGTAACGAAATCCGTCTTTACAACAACGACGACGGCGCCGAACTATTTCGCGGAGTAGTATTCGCACACGACATAGGTCAGGACGGCCGCATGACCGTGACGGCGTACGATGAGAATTATTACCTCACGAAGAATACCGATACGAAGCGCTTCGGCAACATGACGGCCGCCGCCATTATACGTGAAATCTGCCGCGATTACGGAATAAGCGCCGGAACGATCGCAGAGACATCGTTCGTCATTCCGAAATTGATTCTACGTGATAGAACGCTGTGGGACATGATGATAACTGCGCTAACTGAGACGCGAAAGCAGAACAGCCGGCGCTTTTTTATTTACGCCGATAGCGGCCTCCTTAACGTAGTCGAACGCAAAGAGAAGGTCGTAAAGTGGTTGCTTGCGGGCGGCGTCAACATTCTCAGCGCGTCGTATTCGCAGTCTATCGAGGATATGAAAACGCAGGTTAAGGTCCTCGGCGGAGATCCGGATAAGAATCCGCTCGTCGCTACGGTCAAGGACGATGGTCTTATCGCAAAGTACGGATTAATGCAGCACTTGGAGAACGCCGACCGTGATTTAAAGACGTCGGAGCTACAGCAATTGGCGCGCCAACTACTCGCAGACCTCGCTAAGATTACGGACAACGCGAACGTCGAAGCGCTAGGAAACGTCGAGGTTACGGCCGGCTCCGCTGTCTACGTGAAAGAGACAATGACGGGGATAATCGGGTCATATTACGTTTCCACGGATTCGCACCGGTTCGAGAACGGGACGCACCGTATGAGCGTTAAACTCTCGGCGACGGACGATCTTCCGAAACTGGAATACGTTGATCCGGAAGCTACGGCCGGCAAGAAAAAGAAAAAAGATGACGGCACGAACTTGACGGCGGCCCAAGTTTCGAAACTACTCGATTAGGAGGCGCAACGTGGGAAGTATTTTCGAAGGGACTGGCGGAAGCCAACTTATTCAGGCTGTTCGCAAATACGGATTCAACAAAGATATCGAAATCGATCTCGGCACGGTAATCGCGGCGCCTCCTGGTCTTCGCGTTCAAATTGACGGCATGAAGATCCCGTTAGAAACGGATGACTTAGTCGTTGCGCAATCCTTGACGCAGCATGACCGGACCATATCGCTTAACGGAGGCGCTGACGCAATCTTAACGTTCAAAGACGAACTAAAAGCGGGCGACCGTGTGATCTTGGCGTCGCTTAACGCCGGCCAAAACTACGTCGTAATCGACAGGGCGGTGACGTATTAATGGCGTTATCTCCGCTACAAAGACCGGAAGATCGCGAAGTGAGCACCGCAACGACAGCGGCCGCCATGCAGATATCGAGAACGTACGCTTTAGACTTCGTTACAGGCGATCTACAGAACGAGATCATTGACGACGCCGAAGCGGTCAAGCAAGCAATCGTCAAAGCGATATTAACGGCGCGGTCACGGTTTCTTATCTACGACGATGCATACGGATGCGAACTCGACGAGCTTATCGGTCAGGAAATATCCGCGGAATTGCTCGAAGTTGAGATAACGCGCGTCATTACGGAAGCTCTTCTCGTAGACGAGCGGATACTCGATGTGACCGATATCACGGCGTCGCGAACCGGCGATCAACTATATATAACGATTTCAGTTTCGACCGTCTATGGCGAAGTTGAAACGGAGGTGGCGACGTAATGTACGAAGACCAAACGAAAGATGCGCTCCTGCAGCGGATGCTTGACGCGAGCCCGGCTGACATCGATAAGCGTGTAGGAGCGCCGACGTACGATTTACTTTCTCCGGCAGCAATTGAACTCGCGCAGGCATATATCGAACTTGATAACGTGCTAAACTTCGGGTTTGCGGACACCACGTACGGGCCGTATCTCGACATGCGTGTGAGTGAACGAGGACTTACGCGGAAGCCTGCGGTCAAGGCGGTAGGGTCCGTTACATTTACGGGGCCGAATAGTACGTTGATTCCGGCGGGAACGGAAGTATCAACGGGCGGAGAAACACCGACCTACTTCGTTACAAAGGCGAACGTAACGATTGCGTCAGGAACAGTAGCGTCCGCGGTTGAAGCGGTGGTTGCGGGCGCGAGCGGTAACGTAACAATCGGCGCTGTGAAACTCGTCGTCGGTGCGCTTGCCGGCACGATTACAGTTACGAATACGGCGCCATTTACCGGCGGGATCGATGCAGAATCGGACGCGGACTTTCTGTCACGTTATCTCGATTTCGTACGTAAGCCGGCTACGTCAGGCAACGCGAATCAGTACCGCCAATGGGCGCGCGAGGTTACGGGCATTTCGGACGCGAAAGTATTTCCGGTATGGGCCGGAGCCGGTACGGTTAAAGTCGTTTTACTGGACGTAGATAAGACGGCGCCTGATAGCGCGAAGGTAACGGAGACGGCCGCCTATATCGAAACGGTCCGGCCAATCGGCGCGACGGTCACGGTCGTAGGCGCTACGGAGGTCGCGATTAATATTAGCGGAACTTATACGTTAGCATCGGGCGCGACATTAACGGATGCCCGAACGCAAATAGCAGCCGGAGTTAAAGCGTATCTACAGACGATTGCGTTTACGGACCCAGTCGTACGGTATACGCAAATTGCAAACGTCGTCCTCGGTACGGCAGCGATCGTCGATTATTCCGGCCTTACGGTTAATGGCGGCTCCGCGAATATTACGATTGCGGACGGAAGCGTTGCGATTATTGGGACGGTGACTTAATATGACGCGAAACATCCGGCAGGACATGGTGGATTATTTGCCGCGTTACTACGAGGGCGGTTATATCGTCGGGAACATTGTCGGGCAAGAGGCGTCGGAGATGACCGCTTTGAACGTGGCTATTTACGATGTGCTCGCGCAGTTTTACGTCGGTACTGCGACTTGGAGTCTTGACCGTTGGGAAAGTATCTGCGGAATCAAAACGGACGTTACGAAGCCGGACGATCAGCGCCGCTCCGTCATCCTTTCGAAGTTGCGCGGAGTCGGCACGGTTACGGCGGACCTTGTGGAGAGTGTCGCGGAATCGTTTGCTAACGGTGAGGTTTCAGTCACTGAAAGTAACGCGACGTACACGGTTAGCATTACTTTCGTAAGTACAACGGGCATACCGGATAATTTAAACGACGCGCAAGCGTCATTGCGCGATATCGTACCAGCACATTTAGCTATTAATTTCGTTTTCTCATATCGAACATGGACGAGACAGGATGCGCTTGGTTTGACATGGGCGGGCGTTGACGCGCTCGGCGATACGTGGGATGAATACGAAAGGGTGACATAACTATGGCAACAACCACACCGAGGCTCGGACTCCCGCGTCCACAGTCGACGGATAACGTGACGCTTGCGAATGAGCAGGCGTTAATTGACGCGATTGATAACACAGCGGCGAAAAAGACGGATCTTGACGCTCATACAGCGGATAGCGTTAAGCACGTAACAAGTACGGAACGAACCGCTTGGAACGCAAAGGAGACGCCCGCAGGCGCACAAGCGAAAGCCGACGCAATCGTAAGCGGCGCGACTTCGGCAGCAACCGCGAGCAAACTTATGATACGCGATTCGGCGGGTCGTGCAAAGGTAGCGGCTCCTGCGGCAAGTGACGATATTGCGCGTAAGGATACCGTTGACGCTCACGCCAACCGGACAGACAATCCGCACGGCGTTACAGTAGCGCAGATTGGCGCGGAGACGCCGTCTGGCGCACAAACTAAGGCGACTGCAGCTGAAACAAACGCTAAAACGGCGAGTGTCAACAAAATAGCGGTATATGGTGGCACTACGTTAGACCCCAATACGACGACTGACGCTTATATTTTGACGCAACACGCTAACTGTCCGACTAACGCTTTTTATCACATCCACACATCTTTTTATAACAGTACAAGTGATAATCGAGCACAAATAGCAATCAGGTATAGCGGCATTGATTCGGTTTATACCCGACACTTATTCGGTGGGACATGGACAGCTTGGGTCGAACTTATTAACAGCTCGGGAAATAGCGTAATGGCGGGATTTTTAAGTTTCTCGGGGTCAAAGGGTTTATACGCAATCAACGGAAATAACGGTTCTTTTTTCGATATCGATTTTCCGGAATTAACGTCAGCATCTGCGAGTGTTCGGCTATTTCGCGGAACAACTACAACGGGCATGAAAAGCCTTACGTTACACGCCGGTGATGGGACTGCGACTGAGGCGTTTCAGATCGAGAACGGAGTAATAACGACACTCTCCGGGAGTAACATCGTAATTCGCGCTAGTCTAGGTAGTCCGGAGGGCGTTTACGCTGCGCCAATTGGATCGTTATATCTCCGCACTGACGGATCGACGACAACGACGATTTACGTTAAAACTTCCGGAACGGGAAATACGGGGTGGACTGCGAAATGATGAGGGAATGCGTAGTATTAAACGGAGACGTAATTAATATCGGTCCTTGGGATTACGGATACGTCGAAGTTGACGGCGAGCTTATCGCACGAAATCCGTTACCAACCGGCGCTATAACGCAGGAGGTTGATATCGTGGAGGGGCAGGATGGCGGCCTCTATCCGACTAATTACGTTCCTCCGAAGACGCCCGATCAGGTACGAATTGACCTCATGCAAGCGGCAATTGACGACCTTATCCTCGGAGGTGCTTTGTGATGGCTGCGTATATGGCGCAACGGATCATTGACGGAGCTTATACGTACGCTTTCGTTATTAGTAAACGTCTGGATTTACGAGAGGGAATTGACGATTACCTAACGGCTCAAGGGCGTGCGGACTTAATCACGCCTTCTTCGTAGCGCGCCAAATGATACGTTGATCCTTACCGGCTGGTCCTTCTGCAACGGTTATATCGAGAGCGGGCGTAGAAAAAAGCTGCGGTAAGTCTAACCCGAAACTCCAAAACGCAAGGATTCCGGTTTCCGGACTGAGCGGGTCGCCGTGATATTGCGGAGGCAAAATGTGGTTGATTTCGCCAGTCTCCGTTACCTCTGCTCGCTTTACCGTTTTTGCGGAATTAATCGCCACTCCGTTTTTTTCGCCTGCGAGAGTAGGGACGGAGAATAGGTGGAATCCACCAACACGGAGTACTCGTGAGGACTCTCGTAAAGCGGCGGGAAAATCCGCTACGTGTTCCATTACGTCGGACGAAACGATGATGTCTACGCTTCCGTCACCAAACGTGAGGTTCGTAATATCTTCACAACGCGTTCCGTCAGCCCTAACGCTTCCGTTACCGTCGATTGCGGAATAGTAGGTTCGAATGTATCGTCTATTGTTACGAAAAATACGGCGGAGTGGGGAAAACGGGTCGAGGTCAATGACCGTCAACTCGTCTAAATTTGAGATAGTTTTTAGGTGTTTCGCGATTAACCGGTAACGTAAATTGGACTTACACCTAACGCACCTCTTAAACTCTTCCCACTCGCCCAATTTAACAAACGCTGCCAAACTGGAACAACAATCGCAATACCCGAATCGAACATTCTTAACGTGTTTTATTAGTTTAGAGATTTGTATTTCGTCCACGCCTTTCTTGTTGAGCCTTACAGGAAAAGTTAACGAAAGTATAGCACGCAACCATAAAAAGGGGAAAGAGGTAGAATACGTGAATCAAACAATGGTAAACGGAGGCGCCGGCGTTCTCGGCGTCTTTTTGACGTACGCGTTCGGCGGCTGGTCGGAGGCTCTTTCGTTTCTTCTGCTCGTAATCGCAATCGATATCATAACGGGAATGAGCGCGTCGATTAAGGAAGGCGCCGGACTTAGCTCCGCAATTATGAGCGCTGGCCTGGCGAAAAAGGGGCTGACGCTGCTCGTCGTTCTGCTTGCGCACCGGATGGATATTCTACTCGGTACGGACGTCGTAATGACCGGCGCCGTCTATTTCTACATTGCGAACGAACTCGTTTCAATCACGGAGAATTACGGCCGCCACGGACTGCCGCTGCCGGACGCCGTCAAACGTATCATTTCCGTTCTGAAGGATAAGGGAGGCGCGACCTAACGTGCAAGCAAAATCGGATTCGAACGTAAAAGTTATCGACGTATCGCACCATCAAAACGTGATCGATTGGGCGCGCGTCAAGGCGGACGGCGTCGTAGGAGCGTTTGTTAAGGCAACGGAAGGCGGCTCGGTCGTCGACGCATACTTTTCCGCAAACGTGGCCGGCGCGGTCGCTAACGGAATCAAAGTCGGCTTCTATCATTACGCGCATCCGGAACTTAACGCCGCGGAGAAAGAGGCCGCAACATTCGCGAAAACTGTCGGCGGCAAACACGCGGACTTTCCACACGTCCTCGACGTCGAAGGCGCTGCTTCTAAGATCGGCGCGGCGGCCTTAACAGCGTGGTGCGTTGCGTGGCTTAACGAAGTCGAACGCCTAACCGGTCATCCAACGATGATCTATACGGGCGGATCGTTTGCGAAAACGTATCTGCAAAAACCGCTCGCGAAGTGGCCGCTATGGATCGCGCATTATGGCGCAACGACTCCGATGGCGAACAGTACATGGAGCGCCTGGTCCGTGTTTCAGTATACGTCGAGCGGTAAGGTCGCGGGGATCAGTGGCAACGTAGACGTCAACGCAATGGAGCGCGCGTTCTTCGATAAATATGCGGGGACGGCGCCAGTTCCGCAACCGACCACGGACGATACGATTAAGATCGTCGTTAACGATAAGCTCGCGGCATATGGGCGAATCATCGACGGTCACGCGTATTTACCGCTGCGTCAATTAGGCGCTGCCCTCGGCGTAACGGTTGCGTGGAGCGATGCGGAAAAAGTTCCGTACGTTGACGGTGCGGCCGTAGCGTCGTTCCGGTTGATCGACGGAAAGACGTATGTGGGAGTGCGGTCCGCTGCGGAGTTGCTCGGCGGAAAAGTATCGTGGGATAACGGTACGAAGAAGGTCTATCTGTATAAATAAATTGACGCCCGTTATCGGTCTATTACGTAGAGATACGTATAAGATTGGTAACGGGCTCTTTTTTGTTTTCCGAAATGTTGGTAAACTAGCGATGAGGTGAAATTATGATTAAAGACGCTCAGGTAAAAGAGGACGTTAAAACAACAACGGTTAAAAGCCAGCCGCCTGCAGTTCCGTTTATATTTCTAGGTTGGGTCCTGTGTGCCGTCGCGCTTATCTTTATTCCGATATTGTTTGGAGCGCTCGGCTTAATCGTCGGTTATTGCGTTAAGACCGTGTTTAAACGCGATATGGCCGGCTTTGCTCTAATGGTAATGGGCGTCGTCTGCGCCATCTTCGGAATGATTTTCGGATACTACTCGTAGGACACGCATTTAATACAAGCCCGGTTGCATACGCTGGGGGTAGCGTAGCCCCTACGGGCGTAGCGCATAGAGCGACGTGGGATGAATCGGAGCTAATCCGGTCCCTGCAGTCGCTCTTTTTACGTTTATAACGGCCAGAAATCGTCTTGTCTTACGTTCTTCCCCGTTAATGTCCTCGCCGCGTCCAGCAGCGCCTTCATCGTACGCCCACTCGGAATATCATCCGTACTGCACATCCGGCTTACCGTATCCCGCCCAAGCTTCGAAACCTCGCGTACGCGCTCTTGCTCGATTCCGTTATCGTCCAGGAAAGCCCCGTATCTACTACGTTTTTTACCCAAACCGCCCATATCGACCACTCCTTATTGGTACAAGTATGGACGAGTCTCTTAAAATCCAAACGACTCTATTCGTAAAAATCAGGAAAGTTAACCAAGCCGCCCGGCATAACATGACACATACGTAAAACGTTGGGAGGTTCGGTGAATGAACAAAGCGCTCTTAAAGAAGATGGTTGGCGAAGTATCCGTATCAACGTTGGGCGCGCTGCTTAACGAATACGCGCAGTCGATTACGGAATCCGACGAGGTCGATGACGAAACGGTTAGCGCAATCGAAACGGTGTTGGCCGAATTAAAAGGCCGCGCCAAACCCGATCGGCAACCGCGCAAGTCGCGTAAGAAAACGGAAGAAGCTGCGGCACCTGCGGCCACGTTAATCGGTAACGGAGGAGGTAATACCGTTGAGCAATTACGTAAGGAAGGCGATATGTTTCAACGTCAGTAACGTAAATCAACGCGAACTTTACGATTGGCTTATCGCACAAAGCGGAGAAAATTTTAGCGGATTTGCGAAGACGATATTGTACGCGGCGATGATCGCAAATAAAAAGACCGACGCGGAGTCGGCCCGAACTTCTATATTAGATTCTGAATTCCGATCGTGATTCCGCCGATGACAGCGCCGATAATTGCACCGATTACGAAGTTCATACGTACACCTCATTTTGTTTTGATATCGGTATTGTCTCCGGCCAGCTACGAGTTTATACACGGAGGGAATGAACACGATGGCAACGACGGTAACGCTCGAATGGAATCCGTTTATGAACGGAAAGATCGTACGGAAAGGAGCCGGGAGCCGCGGCGCATTAATCACGAAGACGGCGGGCATTATTCACGTATTTTTATTGCCGCGCGCTGTTTTCGCAGCAACCGCGGATGGCGGCGCCTCAACGTGGAGCGAGATATTCGATACGGTGCTTAATATTTCCGATTGGCTCTGCGCGGGGATTATCGTCTTCGCCGGCGCTACGTGGATGTTCGGCAACCGTACGAAAGCGATCGAACATTTACTCGGCGGCTCAATCGGCTACATCATTATCCGCCACGCGCTCGATATCCGAAATTGGCTGCGTACGTTGTAACGGAGGTGGCGGCATGATCCTCAAAATTAACGGACTTATTAACGCGCTGTACCCAGTAACGTCCGGCTTCGGCGCCATCGACTCCGCGCACAAGACGCCGCACACTGGCGTAGATATTGGCGTGCCGGAAGGGACTTCGCTCCATTCGATCATCGACGGAATTGTAACGGAAGCTGACGGCGTAGGCGCGCGTCCACTCGGCAAAATGGTACGCATAGACGGAGGCGACACAGACGTTATTTACGGTCACTTAAATACACCGTTCGTTCACGTTGGCGACCGGGTCCATGCCGGCGACGTTATCGGCCTAAGCGGAAATACCGGCCACTCGACCGGCCCTCACGTTCACGTCGAAATGATAACGGACGGTGCGCATGTTGATCCGTCTCCTTACGTTGAATACGTCACATCGGCCGTTGCTGATCCGAAGAGCTGGCTCGACCGTCTCAACGATTTCGCCGACTGGTTCATCGGTAAGGAAACGTCGATGATCGTACAGCCGGCGACTCACGGAATGATGGGCGTCGTCGAGCGAATCGTCACCGTCATCAACTACAGTTCGGCCGAAATCATCACGCTTGGAATCGTTGTTTGCGCGGCGGGCGTCATGGTCGGCTCCGTACTCGGCGATAGTAATAAGTGGCTCGGCCGCCTGTTCGTTACGTTTTGGGGCGGCGTCATATGGAGGGTGTTAACGTGAAAATAACGATTAATGGACGCAGCATGAACGAGAGGATGACGGAACTTGAACAACGCGAATCGCACTATTTCGAGATCGTCAAAACTGCGGGTTGGCTTATCGT
The DNA here is from genome assembly GCF_059383675.1 of Paenibacillus sp. J22P277. Lineage (NCBI taxonomy): Bacteria > Bacillati > Bacillota > Bacilli > Caryophanales > Paenibacillaceae > Paenibacillus > Paenibacillus sp. J22P277. The sequence goes on along the minus strand of NZ_JBXENS010000002.1, from coordinate 468,101 downwards.
TTGGGGTATCGTTGTCGTGTGTCTACCTTGGATTATTCACGCCAGTACCGTATTTCCTCCTATTTTTGGTAAGGTTCTCATTAGCGCTTTTCAATCACTTCGTTAAATAACCGAACGGGAGGCGCTACTATGACGCGCGTTGTATTTCGCATCACTCCGCACCACTCCGCACTTAATTCGGCCTCCCGTAACTTCCAACGTTCTCTCTACGAATTATTATCCGTCAGACAGAAACGCAAGGCCGCGCCAGACTTCTGGTGGATTACGAAAATGGCGGCGGATTCCATCGAATATTACTGTGCGCTGCCGGCCGAGTTTGCCGATTCGTTCCGGACGAAGTTCCGCAATCACGAGCAGTGGCGGAAGTCTACGCTCGAAATCGTCGATGGCCTCGACCTGGCGATCGCGGAGAATACGGACGTCTACGCGTTGAAATACCGCCGCCACGATCTATTCTCGCTCGACTTCCGTTACAACGAACAGAATACGCCGGTGCGCGATCTACTCGGCGTCACGAACGAATTGAATGCCGGCGAAGCGATCGTCCTCTTCATACGTACGGAGACGGTTAGCCGCGGCAAATGGAAGAAGCTCGCAGACTATGGCTGGTCAACGTGGGATAGCGGCAAAGTTCCGTATAGGGCGGGGATCGATCCGCTGAGGTTACTACGGGCAGCGGCGGCCGGAGCAACGTACATCTTCTACGAAATCCGATCCGTTATTGACGACGTCATAACCGGCATTGAGCGAACGTTTTACCACAATCCAGGATCGGCGACCAAAACGCAGAGGCCGGCGCTACCGAATCCAGACCGAGCGGAAATCCTCGTTAACGGCGACCTCTCGACCATGACGAAGAATAAGCGGAACATTCCGGTCTTCAAGGCGACAATACGTTACGCGGTGACAGCGGCCGATCCGATTAAGCGCGAGATGCTGGCGCGGTCGGTTGCGAATGCGTACGGCGATCTGGCGGGCGATAACCGGCTCGAATCGATGCGCGTGAACATCCGCGGCAAGACGGCGCTGAACGAATTTACGGATATGATGCCGAATCTAATGAGCGTTGACGAAATCGGCAAATTGGAGCAGCTTCCGACCGCGGATATTCAGACGGAGTTTGCGGAGATTCTTACGTCGAACCGGCGCGTTGAAATCGAACTGCCGGCGGTCTTCCTCGACGATAGCGGCATACTCGCGGGCTCTTCTACGGACCGCGGCACGGAGCACAACGTATACATCTCCGCTAAGAATCCGGACCGCCTGTTTTATGGCCGCGCGTTTATCGGTATGCAAGGGATGGGCAAAGACCAGGCGATCGTTAACCTTATCGTAGAGGCGAAACGTAAGCACGGAATAGGCGCGATTATCCCCGACGTCATCAATGAACGGAACGGTCACCGCGGCATGGCGGACGCGCTACGGGACCATTTGCCGGCCGAAGACGTAATCGATATCGATCTCGCGAACACGGACCATCCGATATACCTCGGCCTGCAGAGCGTAGTGCGTAACGTAAAGGATTCGCGAATCGCCGCGGACCGGATAGCGGAGGAGATCGCGCAGTTCATACTCGCGGACGGTGACGACGATAAGTTTCAGACGATGGATTATTTACGTGAAGCCGCGAAAGCTACGTTCGGGGATTTGCAGGACATTAAATACATGTTCACGTCGCAGGCGTTCCGTAAACGTAAGATCGCGGAGCTCGATGGTAAGTTCGATATGGATACGTGGCGTGACTTCGATCGGATGACGGAGAAAGACGGTGCGATGAGCGGGCGGCAGGGCCAAATTTACGGACCGATACAGCGGCGTCTCGGCCAGATCATAAACAGCGAGTTTTTGAAGCCGATATTCTGTCAGCGGCCGAACCCCGCGATGGACTTATACCGTTGGATCGACGAAGGGAAAGTTGTCATCTTCCGTTTTCCGAAGGAGGACGTAATCAGCCGCCGCGTCATCGAGCTGCTTATGTATTGGATCGTGCTTAACGTGTTCCTCATTAAAGTCGCGCAGGACGGTAAATCGAAAGCACTCGGAACGTACCTCGTATTGAACGAGCCGCACCAGTATTTATCCGACGGCCTCGTACGTTTCATGGAACGGATGCTTACGGAAGGACGGAAGAAGCGGCTGGCCCCGGTATTTGCGTTCCATAACTTTAAACAGTTTCGCGAGCATCCGGGTTTTGTCGACATTCTGAAAACGGGGATCAACTGGCATATATTCAAGAACGCGAACATTAAGATGTACGAGGAGCTAATGCCGCAACTCGGCAAAACGTTCGCCGACGCGCAACAAGCGATGGACGCTACGAAACAGTACCAATATATAGCCGCGTGGATTAACGATTTGGGCGAGGAAGAGGCGCCATTTATCGTCGATGCACCCGCGCTGGTACCTAAACGCTACCCGACGCTTAACAACGCTAATTTGACGTTAAAACACGCTCAAATGTATGGGCGGCCGGTTATGGACGTATTGGCGGAGATTAAGCGGCGCGAACGGGAAGCGCGTGGTGTAACGGAGAAACGTCAATAAGGTTTTCCCTCACGATTTTTGGTCGTCGGTCATCTCTGCGGAGGTGGCCGTATTTTTTTTTGCGGAAAAGTGTGCGAATCGGAAACGTCGAGCGACTACGTGTATGTAAGGGGAACGGAAATATATTACGGGAACATGTGCGAAACGGAATTTGCGCACGAATATGTGAGTGAAGGCGAGAGGAGGTGGCGGGGATCGGGCGGCGACATTTACGTTAGGCTCTACGTAGACGCGGTTAAGTCCGGCATGCTCGCGGACATGGGACCGGAACTATGGGCGACGCTTACCGCGATTGCCGCGCATATCGACGCAAATGGCCGCGGCTACCCGACGCAGACATCGATCGGCCGACTTATCGGAGTTAACCGTCAGACGGCGAATAAGTACGTTCAGCGCCTTCTAGCGTACCGGTGGCGGGGCGAGGCGGTTGTTACCGTAGAGAAGGAACGGGGCAGCGGCGGCAAGTTCGGACGTAACGTTTATACGCTGACGGCTGCGAGTGGGATGGCGATATTCTAGCGTTAACCGTGTCCGCACTCACCGACACCGTGACGACCGACACCGTCATTGCGGACATAAAGTATAACCAGTATTAACGATAACCATTACGTAAGAAGAACCATGAATAATTGCGGCTCGCTAACGCTTACCGCTGCATCGTTAAATAAACGATTAGAAAGGGGACGTCCAAGAATGAATAAACCGCTAATCCCGCGCAACGTCGCGACCGCAATTGAGGAACTACGGTCAGAGGGCGTAAGTAATTTTACGTTAACATCTGTCGCTATCTACGGTCGACAGGTCGATGCCGAAAGCAAAACAATCCGTGAGTATGCGCAAGTGAATTACGACACGCTGCTCGCCGCGCTCGTCAACGGTTACGAAGTCGAGAAGACGGCGGAGGAAATCGCGGAAGAAGCGCGCCAAGCTACGTATGAAAGTATTCATTGGCGGTACAGAGGTAAACGTGAGGACGCCGCGTATTTCTTGACCGCAGGACTGCCTGTTACTGGCGCAGAATCACGCGGATATGCTGACGGAATTAGATTCGCGTTGAAAGAACTAGGCATCAAAATCAGCGGTGTAAACGCGCCGGAAGGAGTGAACGCGTAATGACAACGAACGTAGCCGTAACAATCTCGCCGTCTTACCGCCTGGTCGTAGAGGAACGCAATTACACGATTCAGAAGCTCCACGTAATCGATCCGTCTAAAGCGCCCGGTTACAAGCCGGTCGATCCACCGCCACCACTCCGCGAAGAATGGCGCGACATTCAGTTCTTTCCGATGAATGCGGAAGGCTTTAACCGCGCGATCCAATACGTAATTGTTCGGAGCGTACCGGATGACGTAACGACGCTGACCGGATTGGTTGCGGCATACCGCGCGGAGGCGGCGCGCTTATCAACGTTGATTTCAGCGGCGTTTCAGACCGATACAGGCGCGCGGGAGGCGGCGGGGTAGTATGAAAGTCGAACCTAACTGTCGCGGCGTAATGGTCTAATATAGCGTTATAACCAAAGGAGGCGTTAAGATGGCGGCTAAGAAGACACTTAAGAAAGCGGTATGTGACGTATGCGGTGTGGTTGGGAGCAAATGGTATGGAGGGCGGAACCACTCGTATTTCACCGGCGGTAAGGATTGCAGTGGTATCTTCGTAGAAACGGACGTCACAAAGGAGGTCATTACCGGAGAGTTTACGTTCGATCGTTCTTACGGAAACACCGTGTATCTGAAGCATAACGAAACGGGGCGCACCGTTAACATTTATACCGTCGATCTATTGAAGGTGCTCGCAGGTCGCGGTATCGGTACGTTAACACTTACGGAGTCTAAGCGCGGTCGGGAATCGTGTTGGAAAGCGGAGGAAGCGGAGTAGATGGCGGACACTCAACGCAATTTTGACGAAGATAGACGGGTATGTGACGCGGCGACGGCAGGACCTTGGGTAGTGCGCGGAGGCAAATTCGGCGAGACAAACGTCTACGCTGAAAGTATCGAGATAGCGTGTGATATCGATTGGGACAGAACTCCGGACGCGCGTTTCATCGCGGAAGCCCGAACGGGATGGCCGGCGGCGTTAGAGCACATTCGTACTCTTGAAGACGAGATCGAGCGGTTACGAGCGGAACTTGACGCATGGAAAGAAGCTGCGCGGAGCGAGTTTACAGAGACATTCGTGACCTTACGAGCCGAAAACGCGGCATTAAACGATTGTGTCGCGCGGTGTCGGCGTGAATTGGCGAGGATGCCGAGAGACGCGCGGTTCTCGTGGGTTACGGACGCGGATATGGCGGAGATGAGTAAGCAGGCGGGAGGTGACGTAGATGATTAACGGAGCGCGCGTGATTATTAGCGGTACAATTATTGGTTGTTACGGTGCGGAAGGCAAGCGCGGCGTCATAACGTATGCTCCGCACTCAAACGGGCTGCTGAGTGGGGACCTAGGCGTAAACGTTGATGTAGACGGTGGCGGAGGCGTTTGGCGCGTGAACCCTGACGCAGTTATTGCGGAGGACATCGAGGCTGAGCGAGACGAGGCATTGCGCGAGATTGAGCGGCTTAAAGCGGAGAATACCGCTATGCGACAATGTCTGGAGAAATATACGCAAATGGATTATCACGGCTCCTTTGCACGTAAATGTATTGCTCGATTGGGTAAGGGTACAAGCCCGAGATACCGACACTACAAAGGCGGAATCTACACCGTCATCTCCGAGAAAGCGAGGCATACCGAAACGGACGAGTGGCAAGTGGTATATGAGAACACGACCGGCGACGCATTTGTCCAGCCGCATGCCAGGTTTCACGGTTACACGGAAGAAGGGCTAAAGAGGTTCGTAGAATGGGAGGAGACGCAAGATGAGTAAACCACGTTGGAAGATTCCGGACTCGGCATGCGCGCGGTGCAGATCCCGTTCCGCGGAGGAGCTACGCTTTTTCGGAAGCCAACCGAAGTGTGCGTTCGAATACGATGGCCGCTTTAATCGTAACAATTGGGCGTGTGAGACTATGTCGGAGCTGCGGCGCATATCGGGCGAAATCGGTACGAACACCCGTGATGATATGGAATGCGCGAGCATTGGGTACATTCCATACGTTGATCCTGACGGGGAGGACTCGAACGGTTACATCGTTATGACGTGGTACAAGGACCGCGGAAAGACCGGTTCGGCAATCGTGATGTCCGACGATAATCCGGTGCGTGAACTAACGGAGAAGATGGCGGTCAAGGCGATCCAGTGGCATCGTACAGTACACGGAGGTGTCCGTTAATGCCCGCTAAAGTTGACCACGCACAATGGCGCGAATTGCCGGCCGCATCCTGGAACGTACGCACCGTCCACGCGATGTTCACGGAGCTGAACCGCCAGCACTTCGACGTCGACTACGCACCATTTCGCAATTGGGCGGTCGAACGCGGCATGATCAAAAACGCCCTCGCCGAACACGGACCGGAGCTGCTACGTGCCGCTGTCGAAGAGTGTTTCCGCAAATATGTTCCGACGCGTGAGTATCCGTTATTGACCGCCGGCTTTGCGATCGCGTACCGGATTAACGCGGTAATTCCGAAATTGAGAGCGGAGCAGCGGGCGCCCTGTAACGAACCTAACGTAATAGATGCGGACGAGCTGAGAGCGTGGCTATGACGGCGCGTCCGGTCGCGAAGTTTCTACGCGTGACATGCGATTGCCTCGACGGCGAGGGCGTACACCTTATCGATTTGTGCGACGCGATTTGGAACGATCCGAAGCTCGGATTCTATACGTGCAACTCGTGCAAACGTCCGTTAGTGTGCCGCGGCGATGACGGAGAGTTTTATTTCGTAGGCGAAAGCGTGTGATTTCGGCAAATTGCCGCATAACTAAGATAGCTGGAGATTTTTAAAGATCGTTCCATGCTCGCCTATATCGCGTCACAAGAAAATCGGCTGAATACGGAAAATGACGTTACCATAATTTCGTGTAATAATAAACGTAGGAGGTGAACGTAATCTCACACGATCGTAACTGCATATTATCCGCCGTCTGTACGCTCGCGGGCGGTCCGAAGTGTAATCCGATGTGCGCGCCATTCGTAGCGACTCACGGGTTCGACGGAAAGGGAGGACGGGCCGGCGCCGCCAATATGCCGCAGGAATATCGCCTTTACACGTTGAAGAGCGCGCCACCTCGCGCAGATCAAACGGAGGTATACGCGATTATCGACGAATACGTCAAAACGTTCGAACGCCAATTCGAACCGGACGCGCCTCCGATTAAGTCGCTTTATCTGTACTCGAACACGCCTGGCACCGGCAAGACAACGACAGCCGCCGCGCTCATTAATGAATGGCTCACGGTCCACCTCGTCGGTTCGTTCAAACGGAATAGGAAACCGCTTGATCGGCCGGCCTATTTTCTCGACATAAATGCGTGGCAATCGGACTATAACGAGTTCAACCGGCCGCGCGTACCGGAAGCAATCGCGGAACCCGCCGCTGCACGCTATTACAACGCTCAGAAGGCCGCGATGGAAGCGCCGTTCGCCGTCCTCGACGATATGGGCGTACGTGACTGTACGGAGGGCTTTCGCGCGGATCTCCACCGTCTGATTAACGCGCGTATCGGGCTCCCGACGGTGTATACGTCAAACCTGCCGCTCGCTGCGTTGAATGACGTGTTCCGTGAGAGTCCCGCCAGGCTTGCCGATCGTGTCCGGGACCAATGCATGACGCTGACGTTTGCCGGCGCGAGCAAGCGCGGAATGAGAAAAACGCAGTAAACGGGAGAAATACGTAGTATCCGTAAGAAAACCCGCCTGGGAGTAAGCATAAGGCTAATAATCTTAAGAATTATGCTACCTATTGCAACATCCTGCAACATATTCGACAATATTAGGAATACTTTTTCGACATCGCGTGGTTAAATTTGCCCATATTTGAACTTTGTCCCGGTAGATGTGGCGACAGTATAATTAGAGGCGGGAAGAAAAATTTAAAATCAAGATGTGGTATCAAAACGTTGAATCGGCCTTGCCCCGATTTCGCTTTTTATACCATATGTAGTTGTTATCGCAATAACGCTATAGCGATATCGTCAATATATGGTGTTGTACTCTCAAAAACATTCCGTTATTATAGGGTGGTGGAAGAAATTGCCGAATTACGGTGAACAGCTTCTCTCGAAGATCATCGACGAAAACGCGGTATCGGCCATTACGCAATTTGGCGTACAGGTCGACCATCTTCAAACGCGGGATGAGCGCAAGGCCTACGAATTTATACGAACATACGCGCAATCTAACGGAGGACAAGCGCCAAGCTATGCGACGTTTATTCGTGAGAACCCGGCCATTACGTACATCCCGGCCGTAAGTGATTCGTTCGAATTCCTATCGCGAAAGATTGCGGATAGTGCAGGAAAAAGGCGATTGGCGGATCTCTTTAATACGGAAGTCCCGTCGCTGTTCGAGTCCAGCGATTCAGAAGCGTTTATTTCCGCCTTGCAAGAGCGCATGGAAGAGATTAGAATGAGAACAATAGGAACAAACGTTCGTAATTCGGGAAAGACGCTAGAAGTGTTAGGATCGGAGTTTCGCGCGGAGTACGAGAAACGGAAGTCCGGCGGTTCGTTCAAGCTATGGCGCACGCCTTTCCCGTCGCTCAACGAAACGATCGGCGGCCTCTATTCCGGCGATATATACGGAATCATGGCGGAGAGCGGCCGCGGCAAAACGTACCTGGCCGAAGTTATTGTCGATGAGCTGCTGCGTCAGGGTGCGCGGGTTCTCGTCAAGTCTTACGAAGTTAAGGCGTATCCGTGGCTTGCGCGGCTGTTCTCGATCATAACGGCCCGTGAAGGCGCGATGAAGCACGAAGACCTCGGAGTTGACGTTGGGCTGCCGAACAAAGCGATCCTCTCCGGCCAGCTTGAAGGCGAAGTCGAAGCGTACTTTCTCGAAACGGTCGACGCGATCAACCGCTACTATCCGGGCACGCTATACCTGCAGGCGAAGTCGGACCCGGAGCTAACGCGAACACTCGCGGATCTGGAACGCGAACTCCACGCGCAGAAGGTCGATGCAATCGTGATCGATCCGATCTACGGATTCTCCGACGTCCAAAGTGGCCGTAACGCGAACAGGACGGCTGGCGGCGCTGCGGAATGGGCGGTGCGTGAATTCGAACGTATTGTAGGCGAACACGACGTCGTCGGTATATTCACGATCCAAGCGCAGACGGAGCGCCAAGAAACGGACGATGACGGACGCCGCGAGATCCGGTTGCCTAAACGTGACCAGGTGAAAACGACGAAGGCTGCGCTCGAAATCGCGACGAACCTATTTACGTTTGACGCCGTAAACGGGAACGGACGTATAGGTATCGAGAAGGGGCGTAATGGCGGCGAGGGCTTTACGATCGACCTTATCGCGCTGATGGATTACGGCGTGCTGCGGGAGTTGCCGAGTGGCGCGGAGATTGCGGATCAATTCCTAAAGGTTATTTAAATTCCACTATTTACAATTGCACCAGATATGTTATGATACTTGTGAATCAAAATTTGGTGCATGGGACTGGTGCATATGGATAACGGATACTCCAAGAAGTTAATTAAAGAGCTTGCGAAGAAAGAGGAATCGATAGAAGGAGTTTTCAATAGAAAAGAACGATTCTCTATCACTTTGACGGCTTATCAAAATAAGAGGTTGGAAATTCTTTGCGATAAATCGGGAACATCCAAGCAGGAATTTATCTCTAAAGTTGTTGAAGCGGCGCTCCTTGATTTAGAAGATGAACTTGATCTTATTCATCAGACGAGTGTAGACATCCTTGGCGTACTTAGCGTTCAATATAGAACTAAGTACGCGAGAGCTATCGTGGATGCATTCGGCCCGGAGCTTAACGAAAAGTTGCGTGAACAGATGGGATTAGGCTGACGAAGGAGGCGAGGCATGGTGAAATTCGATATCCGCGCGGAGCTCGCGCCGTTCATCCCGGAAGCCGCCGCTGCCGACTCGAAGATAAACGTCATCTCACCGTTCCGTTACGAGCGCCATCCGTCAATGCTCATCGATCTGCGGCCGGACTCGGACTACTTCGGCTGTTGGCACGATAGCGGCGCGTCTGATCCGGAGTGGCAATCGGGCGGCCCCGTCAAGCTACTCGCCTTCTACCGGAATGAAACGTACGAAGAAACGTTCGCCTACTTGCGCGCCCTGTACGGAGAGGACGCGGACCCTTATGACGAAGCGATTACGCTAAACATGCCGCGCCTGTCCGTCAAAGACGTGTACAAGCCGCTAATCGATTCGTTCCTCGACCCGTACAAGTTCCGCCACCCGTACTTAGGCGGCCGCGGCATAACGGAGGAAGTCCAGCGCTTGTGTAACGTCGGCTACGATAAGCGGTCGCGGGCGGTAACCATTCCGCTATTTAATCCGGACGGCACGCTCGGCAACGTTAAGTACCGGAAGGTCGGCGAAAAAACGTTCTGGTACGCTGCAGGCGGCCGGCCAATCCGCGAAATGCTATTCGCCATTAACGTCATCTACGCACGCCAGATAAAACGGGCCGCGATCGTAGAGGCCGAGATTGACGCGATGACGCTTATGGCGGCGGGCATACCGGCTGTGGCTACGCTCGGAGCGCAGTTTTCGAAGGCGAAGGCGGACCAAATACGGCGGAGTCCGATAGAGGAGTTGATAATTGTACGTGATAACGACGCGGCGGGGCGGAGGTGGCAGCGACAAATAATCGAAGAGTTGCGGCAGGATTTAGCGTTATCGATCGTAACCGTTAACCGGCGTTTTAAAGACGTGAACGAAGCAGGCGCAGACAACATGCGAACGTCATTTACGAGGGAACGGAGAATAAAAAACATAAAAATTCTCCTATAAGGGTGGGGCCGGGTCATGGCTTATGTATTGTTCGTTATTGCGTCATCAATCGAATACTTTTCGTTGTTCCTCTTCATGTTGGCACTCTATCGCTTTAGTATTCGCGAGAAGATGCCGTACATTATCTTCGTATCATTCATTATGAGCCAAGTGTCGTATTTCACGCGGTTGGTTCCGGAAATCGGCTTCGCATCATCGTACATACAATACGTTTTATCCATCATCGTCCTCGTCGTCTTATTTCGTATCGCGGTACTCTATTCGATCATCATGAACCTTACGGCGATTGCATTTGGGATTGCGGTCCAAGCACTCATAATTTTGATCGTATGGCTCGGCCTCGGAATATCGCTCTCGGACGTACAAGACGATTCTTGGACCACGTCAGCGATTCAAATACTCTCATCCGTTATTTTCCTCGCGGCAGCTCGAACGGTAGCTGCGTTTAACATCGGATTTGACTTCGTTCCACCTTCATACCGTAATTACCGCATCATCACACGTAAGAGCGCGATAACCATTTCGGCCATCGGCGCCATCTTCGTCATCTCGTGTATAGCAGCGTTTTTGTTCCGTCACGAATACGAGGACTACTTGCTTATCGAGGCCGCCATCTTTATCGTGACGCTTCCGTTCTTCCTATACTACTCGTTCCAGGAGAATAAGAAACCATGAGCGCGATTCTAAATCGGATTGCAACGTCGCTTAATCGGTCAATGGTCGCGTCTGGCGTAGAGAAACCGGCTTCCGTACCGGTGATCGTATATACGCTCCATATCGTGTTCAATACGGCCAGCATCGTACTGCTCGCGTTAATTATCGGCGCGGCTACGGACAAGCTCGGCGAGACGGCGTTAACGTTAATTTCGTTCGCAGCGCTCCGATACATAAGCGGCGGCTATCACCTTAAGAGCGGCGTTGCGTGCGTAATCGTATCGACCGCGATCGTCTGCGCGATACCGTATGTGAGCCTTAACGATGCCTGGACGGCGGCAATAACGGCGGCAGCGCTAATCGTTAACGCGTGGCGGGCGCCGAATAATTACGATAAATACGCAAGGATACCGAAACGATATTATCCGCTACTTAAACTTATCGCATGCGTTGTGATAGCGGTCAACTTCGCAGTCGGCTCGGAAGTACTTGCGATCACATATATGGTACAGGCTTTACTATTATTTGGGGGTGAAACCAAGAATGAAACGTAAAACACTGACAATCGTTAGCACGTTTGTAGTAGCAATCGCGTCCCTGTTCGTTTTGACCGGCTCTTATCTGCTTCTTAACAAGCCGGAAATCCCAGCAGAACTTCGGAAGGAGTAGTTGAGTTTGAGCGAAACGCAGTTTGTTGTTAACCGACTTGGGAAGAAAGAATTCGAGATTATAAATATTGATCTCGACGACGTCAACTACAACAGCGTAGAGAACGGTGTCCTGACCTATGTGCATAAGAACGGGACTACTTACTATCAAATTAATACAATCGAAGAGCAAGAGCGGTACTTGGCGACTCGGCGAAACTACAGGAGGGTTGAGCGGGGATACTTGGTGAATATGGATAACGTAATTGGGTTTAACGAGGACCTTTGTAAGTTGTATTTCGAAGATCCTTTTAACTCGAAAGGTCAGCTAGTTCCTGTATCTCAAAGGAGCCTCCCAACACTACGCCAAGAGGGGTATATTATTACACCTTTGCACCACAGACTTCGCGGACTGTCAACGTGATTTTAATAATGCCAACGTGTGAGGACAGGTATCCCAAAATATGGTTTAATTAGGGTATTCCCTCAATCATACCACGAACAATAACCAACATGCTGAATGATTCTACCTGTAGAATTTTTCTTGACAGACGAAAGAGTTCGTGGTATCGACTTTCGGGGATTACTTTAGCGGCTATAGTCACATGCGCAGTAGACTTCTAAACGGTGGAGACCCGTTAAGGGTTTCCACGCTGCCGTTTCGTTGATGATATCGGAATGAACTCGAAAAGGTCTCTCGGGCTGCATCCGATCGCTCCCGCAATAGTAACGGCCGTCAGCAACGACATGCCCTTGATATCTCCCGTACAGTACCGTGATACCTGGCGCTTATCCATCGGGATTTTATCTGCGAGCTGTTGTTGCGTCATACCGGCTTTTGCGAGGCACTCAACGAGACGGCTGCGGCCCGTTTTGTAGCGCATGAATCCGCCGGCCTCCCGTATTGTTATCGCACAAAAATAATTCTAACATAATTTTCCGCAAAGTGTGCGAAACAGAATCGGCGAGCGACTATACGTATGTGAGGACACAAAATACGAAGAGGTGATCGAGTGTTAAACGAAAAATTGAATATGCTCCACACGCAGTACATTGCAAGTAAGGATGTACGGAGTCGAAATGATGTGTTCGCGGAAATCTACGCTTTAACGAAGCGATTGCGCGACATCAACCGGAGCCAAGTAACGTCATCGTCCGGTTACGGAGACGAGGCGGATGCGCAAATGATCTTCGATGACGTAATTATGAAGATGCTCGGTGATTGCAGGATTACGGATTTCGAGCGAACGTTGAACAAGCGGCTGCGAACGAAGCGAATTGATCTGCTACGAAGTACATCAAGAAAGCGAGCGCGCCAATGCTCGTTAGACGAAATTCTAGATGGTGTAACAGATCAAGATAGTATGAGTCGCCGATTGCGTGCCGAGATAGTTGAAAGTCGTTATCTAAGCCAGGATGACGATTACTGCAGAAAAAAAGAAACCGACCAGCGCCAACTGATCGATTTCTTCTCCCGGTCCGCCAAGACCGATGCCACGACGACGTCAATCGTCGAAGCCTATCTTATTGCGCCAGCCAGCGCTTCACCCAATGCGATCGCTAAATCGATTGGGCTTCATCATGAGACCGTTAACCGCAAGCTTCTTTCGTTGGGCCGCCGTTACGACGCTAATCGTTTCGGTGACCGCCGCGAATATCTCGCCATTTAACGTTTCGTTGTCGCACTTTTAGGAATGAAGTGTGAGAACGGGTCTCATCCGTAGTATAACACAGACGTTTTGTCCGCGTCATACGGGATAACTTTCTAAACATATGTATTTTACCCTTATGTGCGTCTTTTCAAACATGATTATATCTTATACTTGTAATTTTTGTCAACGATATTTAAACGTTAAGGGGAGGTAAACTTACATGAAAAGCGGAACTACTAACGATAATATACGCAATATGTACGGAAAAAATGCGCCAAAGCGCGCAGCGAAACCCGTGAATCCAACGGTCCAGTATAACGGGTCTTACGAACCATACGAGGACCCTGCGGACTATATCCGGCTCAACGTAAAGGCGGTGCGCCTCGGATGATCCTGGACCCGAAAGCCGGCACGCATTTTACCGGTAAGATTTTCGTCAAACCGCACGCACTCGATCGCGCCACGGAACATTTCGGCGTTGAACGTGGACAGGCGCCGATGTGGGTCATGGACCGTTTACGCAAAGCTACGCTCGTTGATCCGGACGTCATCGCCGAAGACGGTAACCGCGGACGCCTATTCGCACACAAACGTATTGCGTTCATCGTCGCGCCTAATGAGGATACGGTCATCACGTTCTACCCGCAAGCGAACGCGCCCGGCCCCATTATTGACGGCGTCCAAAAAGTGCTCGCGGCTGCCCTTAAGACGGCTCAACGTAAGGAAGCGCGCGAGATCAAACGGCTTAACGTTAGGAAGGCGGAGCTTGCGGTCGAACGCGCCGAGTGTGAGCTCCGCCGCCTGAAGACGAACTCCCTTAACGTTGTGGCTGCGATGGTTGAGCGCGTTGGCGAAATAGACGCGGAGTATACGCAGATTGACGCAAGTATTTACGAAGCAAAACGCGAGAAGACGACGTTGGCGAAAGGGCTCTGCGCATTTATTTAAACGAGAGTGTGCGAAACTGCGGCGGCCGACGAATAGGTAAGTGAGCGGCTGAAACGTGTGAACATCGAGTTCATGCGTCCGCTCAGCGGTGTTAACGTTGCGCAGTATAGAAGAGGTTGCTGCGACCGGGTCTTCGTTAATGCCGCTCAGCGGACGTAAGAATAGTCCGAATTTAAAACGAAAGGGAACGTGATGCATGAGCTTATTTACGAAGAAAGGCGAAGCAGCCGCGCAAGCTACGAACGACAACGGAGGAGGTTCGGAATCACCGATCGTATCGTTCAAGTCCGGCACAACGCTCAAGGTCGGCGTCAAGTCCGTCAACGATGTCGCGGAGTATTTCGGTTACGGCGTTTTCGGGAAAGTAAACACGTTTCTTCCGGAGAAGCAAGCGGTTCGGAATAACAACGGTTATGTAACCGGCAATCCTTCGCAATGGGATAAGGCGGCTGATCTCCTCTATGCCGACGCAAAGGCTGCGAAAGAGGGCGGCGCGGGTGAGGAAGCGGTCAAAGCGATCACGGACGAAGCGTATCTGTACAAAGGTAAGAAGCGTTACCTGCGCGCCTTCTACGACTTGGCGACCGGCAAGGACATCGTAATCGACCTATCGCCGAAACAGGAGGCAACGTTGAAGGCTACGATTGACGATAATATCGATGACCTTGACGCGGTTGCGTTCAAACTCTCGAAAAAGGGAGCGTCAACAAACGCAGTCGTTTCGTTGTCCGCTATCGTTAAGATGGAACGCGATCTGACGGATGAGGAACGCGCGAATTTCGCTAAGATCGGCGACGCTCCGTTTGATCTCGAATCGTTCGAAACGTGCTTGTACGTAGCAGACGAAGCGGAGCAAACGAAGAACCTCGTCATCGCCGGCTTCGATATCGCGCGCCTCGGCTTATCGATCGGAGCTGCCGCGGCTAAACCGGATGACGACGTAACACCGATCGAAGACGGTCCGCCACCGCTTTCCGCCGATAAACTCGGATTCTAAATCGAATAGGGAGCGTGATGAAAACGTGAAAATTCTCGGCAAACGTATTAAACGCGTTCACAAATCGTCGGAGCGCGCGATTAAGAAGTTCCTGACGACAGAGCAGCAGTTGATGAAGCATAACGACGTAATCGACGCTGCGGTAACGGAGATTGACGATAAAATCGCGGCGTTGAACGATCTGAAGTCCGCGGCCGTCACCCGTAAGCAAGAGAACGCCGGCATCGCGGCTAGGATCGGCCAAATTGTACGCGGAGGTGGCGCGGAATGATCGCGAAGGCAATCGCGTGGCTCATCGTCCTTATCGTAGTAATCGGATTTTGGGCGCTATTTGCCCTCGGCGTATCGTTCCTGGTCACGTTTGTAACCGGTTATGACCTCGGCTTTCTCCGTACGGCCGGCGCGCTGATCCTGTTATCCGTTTTGAGCGGCATCCTCTTCGGCAAGTTGAAAGGCAGCGTGGACTAAACGTAAAGGAGGCGGAGCTACATGGCGGAGTACAACGGCGGTACCGATCGCCGCATCGCGGTCGGAATCAACGTAAAAGACGCGAAGGAATTGCCGCAAGTCGGCCGCCACCTGGCGCGCTTCATTAAAGAGATCGACGGCGACCACGGACCGTTTAACGTAACCGTGGAGCTAATCGTAGCGCCAATGGGTACGGCCGCTCTACCGCCGGCTGAAATTCCGAAAGCAGACGGTGAGCCGACCGTTGAAATAACGTATATCGGCTTTGACGACGAATTAGAGGGAGCGTGATTAGTACGGCACATATTAGCGAAGTAATCGGACGTTATTCGGAACTGACCGCACGGCTCGCGCTATTGGCGAACGGCTGGACGATTCATACGGCCGAAACGGACGAAGCGTACGATATCTTGGCGACGGACCCGGTTAGCGGCCACCACGTTAAGATCCAGTGTAAGACGATCCGGCAACGTTTGGACCGCGGCGGCGACCTCGTTGTCAGCGCGAAGAAAGGGAACGGCACAACGTACGACCGCGCCGACGCTGATTACATTATTGGCGTATGGGCGGCCGACGGAGTAATCCCGCGCGTATTCATGTTCGAGAACCGGATGCTCAGCGAATATTGGGCGACCGAAGCCCGCGCGACGGAGCGTTGGATTGAGCTCCCTATCGTGCTCGACCGGACCATGTTCGAAGGGGAAGCGGCCGATGTCGTTAGCGCCTGAACCGCGCGAGGTCGCGATCTGCGCCCAATGCGGCGGAGAGATTTACGACGGCGACGAAGTAGCGGTACTGTCTGACGGCTACGGTTACGTCCATAACGGATGGGTCCGCACCTGCGCCAAGGAATACGCGTTCGAACTCGCATATGACGCATTCGGCGTAATTGATACGCAATTAGACGTAAATTAACGATAAGGGAGCGATCTTTTAATGGCGAAATTGAACGTAGTAGCACCGGCAGTTGAGGTAACGGTAGGCGACGTAACTTATCGAAAGGTTGAGCGCGAAGCTCAGGCGGGCGATATCGTTAAAATCGTCGAAACGGAGAGCAGCGATGTTACAACCGGCGGCTTTTACGTCGTGAATGAGGTCGACTCTTTCGGTGATGCGCAAATTACGGATGATGACGGGGACGACTTCGATACGAACGGCGATACACTGGAAGTCTACGAGAAGGTAGGAGCGGAGGAAGTTGCGGTTCCTAAACGCCGCCTGACCGTTGGGGACTACGCGAAGGTCGTTCGGAACATCGAAGACCACAACTACGACATCGGTACCATCGTCAAGATCGTCAAGGATGACGAGGACAGTACGCCATACAAAGGCGAACACGCCGACGGGACGACCGGCAACTGGATGAAAGAGGCGGACGTAGAGCCTGCGACGGAAGCGGAATTCCTCGCGCAGAAGAAGCCTAAGCGTCTAACTATCGGCGACTATGCACGGATCACCGGTAACCGCAACGCCAATAACTACGAAATCGGCAGCGTTGTGAAGATCGTTGAAGACGACCACATCGGAGCTCCGTATAAAGGCGAGCGTGCTGACGGAACCATCGGGAATTGGATTTCGAAAGCAGACGTCGAGCCCGCGACGGAATCGGAATTCCTCGCGCAGAAGAAATACGAGTACAAGCCGGGCGACAAGGTGCGCGGAAAGGGTCGAGGCCAGCTCCGTACGCTTAAGGAGCGTGATCCAAAGAACGACGGCCGTTACGGTAAGGCGTGGAGACTTGTTGAGAACGGCTTATGGCTCGGCGAGGACCAATTCGAACTCGTAACGGAAGCGGAACCGGCTCCGTCCGACGACGTAATCGTCCACGAAGGACGCAGCTACCGTAAAGTTGCGCGGAAGGCTAACGTAGGGGAACTCGTGGAGGTGTTCGGTCACACGAGGCCTTCGATAGACGGAAAGCACATCGTAACACGAGTTGAGCCCAGCGGCCATATTTTCTTCGCTGAAGGCGGCCGGTTACCTGGCGGTTATCACGTACTCGAACCGATTGAAACGTCCGCGCCGCAATATCGCGAAGTCAAACGTAAAGCCACCGTCGGCGAACGTATTCGCATCGTAGCAGCTTACATGACTAGCGGCTACTACAGTAACGGAGCGGAGTTTAAAGTCGTTCGTGTTGACCGCGATATGTCTGGAGATGTTCGCGTCTCGGTTGCGGATGTTGAAAAGCTTATCGCGTACAAAGAATACGTCGTCCTCGAACCGGTAACAACGTCCGTAGCCCAACCGCAGCCGGCACGCTTGAAAGTCGGCGATTACGCGAAGGTTGTGGACAGTAACGACGGGTTCATGTTCAGCAACGGGACTATTGCCGAAGTTATCGAAACGGATGCTTCCGACATACCTTATCGTGCTAAAACGTTCGATGGACAGACAAGTTGGGCAAAAGCATACCGCCTGGTCCGCGCAACCGACGAAGAAGTAGCGGCGGCCCGCGAAACTGCTAAACAAGCGCTCGATCCGCGAAGCAAATTCGCAGTCGGCGATAAGGTACGGTTGGTGAGCGGTGGGCAAAGAGCGAGTCTGCACGATTACGATAACGGTTCGGTTTATACCGTAGAGGCCCCGTTCTCTTCGTTCTCTCCGTTCGATAACGGAAAGGTGCAGATCACCGGAGGCGGTCAGCAGTACGGTTACGCACTTCCGGACCAACTCGTAAAGGTGACCGCTGAGGAAATCGCAGAAGGTGAACGTAAGGCCGCCGAAGAAGCGAAATGGTCCGCGATCGGCCGCAAAGTCGGCGAGTATAAGCGCGGTGACCTCGTATCATTTATTCGCAAGGACGGAAAGACCGGAATGGGAACGGTTGAGGACGCTGCTAGCGGTGGTACCGCAATCGGCGTTAGGCTGGCCGATAAATCACATGTCGGTAGCGCAGAGTACCGCGGAGTATTTTTTAACGAAGGAGACAGTGCATCCCTCATCGTTCCGGTCGAGCAACGTTTCGACAACGTATGAACGACGTCAAACTTACGTTAAACATCCGTACGACCCCGGACGCGCCAACGTCTGAAGCGGTTAAGGCGGCGGTTGAGCGGAAGGTGGCGGCTAAAACGGAGACGGCCGCGGAGGCGTTCGACCGTATTGGTTCGATGTCGTTAACGGACAAGGAGCGCGTTTACTTCGAGGCAGCACGCAAGGCGCACGCAGACGGACGAATAGGAAACGTCCGTTCTGATATCGCCAAGTGGACGAAGGCTGACGTTATCGGAGCCGGCATGCGGATTAGGCAGCGCGAAGAAGAAGCGGAAAGGGGCGCGAGGACTGCGGAAGTCCTCGCGTCAAAGCCCGCCAATTACCACATCTTAACGGACGATGACGAGCTTCCGACGTTTATCGGCCGTGTACGTGAGGAATGCCGCCGCCAGATGACGGCGTGGCGCGACAGGTTTCGTATCCTCGGCGTTGATACGATGACGGCCGGCGACTTCGAGGGTACCGGCGTTGATACGTACATCGACGTTTCGATCGGCTTCAGCATTTGGCTGCCGCTACTTAACGAAGGCTACTATCTTCCGTACGGACACGTTGATATGAGAGGCGAAGCCGATTTCGAGTTTCTAACGGATGAGGCCGCATTTAAGAACGATGAGCGCCAACTCACACGTTCGAAAGTGCTGGCCGCAATCTCGCCGTACCTGGGACGACCGGAACACGGTAAGACGTTCCATATGGGGTCCGCACGCTACGATCTTCACGTTGCGATTAAAGACGGCTATGAGATCGGCGGCTGCGTTTGGGACACGCTCGACGCAATGTACGCGATGAACGAGCACGAGCCGGCCTACGGTTTGAAGCCGCTAGTCGCGAAGTACGGACGCTATTTCGGAATACCTGGCCCGATCCTTACGTTCGAGGACATCTTCGGCAACCGTTCGCCGGCGCCGTTCAATACGGAGCTTGTCGGCATCTACGCGATCAACGACGTTAAGTACGGTTGGTCGTTCTTCGAATGGCAATACGAGCAGATGGCGAAGGCTGCGTCAGCGAACGGAGCCGGCCGCCTACTCGAATGCTACGCGCTCATTGACTCGAAGCTGCCGGAGACCGACGTATTCATGGCGCGATGCGGCTTTGAGATCGATAGCGGCGGTCTGGCGCGTCTGCAGGCGGAGTTTGAACCGAAGTTGGCGGAAGCTAAGGCGTCCGTTATCGAATCGTACGGAATTGACGACGCGTTCGTACGTCGGATGGACCGAACGCTTCACGCTAAGAAGGTCACGGATTGGGTCGAGGCGCAGCGTAAACGGATTGCACGCCGTGACGAAGCGCTCGCCAAGTTCCGGAAAGTGGCTGCGGACGATGAGGCGGCAGGTAAGACGGGGCTGAAACGTTATGCTGACGCGATTGCGCGGATTAATGATTTAGAAGCGGAGACGTTAGCACCGGCCGACGAAGAGCACGCGCCGCTGTTTACGGATGACGGCTTCACGATTACGAACGGGAACCACCTCGCGTATCTGATTTACGACCATCTCGGTATACGCGACCGGACCGGCCAGTTTAAGCGCGGCAAGACGCGATCGACGGCGGCTGACGTACTCGACGCCTATTACGAGGAAGAAGAAGCGTTAAAACCGCTGGCGACCGTTGCTGCTTACGAGAAGCTGCTAAATACGTACGTGTTGAAGATACCGGTGGCATTACAGGGCGATGGACGACTACACAGCGACTGGAAGGCTGGTGGAACATCAACCGGTCGGTATAGTTCAAGTGGGTATACAGGCAGGCCTATCGATATTTTAGCGGAGTTTGAAACGGAGGTGGACGTGTGAAGAACGCATACGAGAGCCGTGGGGAAACGACGGCGATTTTCATAAGGCGGCGAAATGGGCACGTTTTTGAGTTTCTGATTGATACGGAGGACTTACCGCAATTAATTGAAGCTGGCGGCTCCTGGTGTGTCGACCTTCCGTACAATCCGAAAGATCCTGCGAGGAAGCCGTATGCGATACGGAACGCAGCACGAAAAGGTGGAGGACGGGAGTTCGTTAAACTTCACCGAGTCCTAGTGAGTGCTCCGGACGGATCAGTTGTCGATCACATTAACGGGGATACGTTAGATAATCGAAAGATTAATTTGCGGGTTACTGATCAATTTATCAATACGCAGAATGTTCAAGGCCCGAGCCGTAACAACAAGACGGGTGAATTGAATGTTTGCTTTGATCCGGAGGCCGAAATTTATCTTATTGCGGTTATGAGAAACGGAGTGTCAATGAAGGCTAAGCGCAAGGACCTCGGCGAGGCGACAGCCGTGGCAGAAGAGATGCGCTTAGGGACATGGGTACCGAGAAAGAAAGGTAATCCGCGCCTATGCTCTTAATTGACGACGGTAACTACCACTCGATTGTACGAAAGTTAGTCGCAGATGACCGCAAGGTACCACTCGGCTCGAATCTTCAAAATATGCCGAGCAAGGGCGGTGGAGTCCTCGTCCGTAATCAATTCGTTCCCCGCGCCGGCTTTACGTTCGTCGGCGCTGACCTCGGCCAAATAGAGCCGCGCATCATGGCGCACATCATGTGGACGCGGTATGGCGACAACTCTATGCGTCAAATCTTCGTAGACGGCGTTGACCTCTATACGACGATGGCGATGATGACGTTCAGCCTGGCGGAAGAGTATTGCGTCGACAAGGCGTACGATCCGACCAGCACGTTTAAGCCGCGGTCTATGATGAAGACGGGCGTGCTCGCGGTCAGCTACGATCAGTCGCCGAAAGCATTCGCGAAGAAAATGAACGTTAGCGACGACGTAGCTGCGATGTTCTTCGAAAACTTCGACCGTACGTTTCCGTCGTTTAAGGCGATGGTGGCGGACATTCGCGGCTTCATGGCGCGCCACGGCTACGTTGAAACGCTATTCGGACGTAAGCGGCGATTTCCGGACTATGCGTCGGTCAAGGCGGCCGGGGCGCGGAATGAACAGCGACTGATTCGGCTGTATACGGACCGAAAGCAGCTACGAAGTAAAGCGATCCTGACGCCGGCCGATGAACGTAGGTTGACCGCGATTCAAGACGAAATCGACATACTCGCGGAGAAACGCGGCCTCGTCGGTTATTGGGAAAGGGCGGCGTTCAATGCCGTGATTCAAGGGACCGGCGCCGACATTCTGAAAATGAACGGTAACCGTAATACGGCCGTTTGTAAGGAGCGCGGCTGGGAGTTTAACGCGTCGATCCACGATGAAATTAAAAACTCCGTTCCGAACGCGGACCTCACGCCAGCCACGATCGAACTCATCCGCGCCATCATGACGGAGACGGCCGAGCTGTCCGTACCGCTCGTAACGGATATCGAAATCGAGCCGCGCTGGATGTGCGAATTTGCGCCGGACGAGTGGGATTACGTTAACTGCCGGCCGCTACCGGAATTTGCGGATAGATACGTGCGAAACGCGGTTTAGCAACGACTATGTGAGGTGGGCGCGATGACCCGCGAAACAGCAACGTACACATGCCCGTCATGCCGCCGCCAAATCCGCGTTCTTGCGGATGAATACGGTGACCATCCGTGCAGCTGCGGCTGGGCGGTACCGGAAGATGATAACGAAGGAGATGACGAAGAGTGAACGTTAAGATGACGCAGAAGCAATTTATCGCGTTATGGCGCGAAGAGGAGCTCGAAATCGACGGTACAACGTTTAAGACCGCGGAAGTCAGCGATTGGGACGGTGCCGGCGAAAAGTACCAGACGCTCGAAGTCATCATTACGGACGGCGAACGTTATTACAGCGGGACCATTTCGAGATCCGGTTCGTACTTTTCCGACTGGGAATACGAGGATTACGGCGCTGCGGATCTTACGGAAGTTCGTAAGGTAACGCGTACGATTACGCGAGAAGTTTGGGAGGCGGTTTAGTTGGCGAAGTATCGTAAAAAGCCCATTGTTATCGAGGCGTTCCGTTACTGGATAGACAACCGTCCGGACTGGTTCTGCGATAAAGTAACGACGAACGAGATCGTAACCTTTCCGACGCATTGCGAGATCAAGACGCTGGAAGGCGTAATGCGCGGAGAAGTAGGCGATTACATCATCCTCGGCGTTAAAGGCGAGGTTTATCCGTGCAAACCGGACATTTTCGAAGCGACTTACGAGAAGGAGGCGGTCTAAATCGGCATTTTCACTCGTATCGGCTCGGCACCACCGTCACTCACGGAACAAATCGCGGCCGACTTTACCGCGCACCTCGACGCCTGGCACTCGCGGCCGGAAACGTACGATGACGCCTTGGACGCGCAGATTCACAAGTGGTATGCCGATCTCCTGACGGATAGGAAGCGTCAGGTTTGGCCGCCCCGTAATATACCGTACTTTTCGCCATCGAGCGCCAACTCGGATGCGCGCGGTCTGTACGAAAAGCTGCGCGGCGCTAAGAAAGATGCCGGCGGTCAGCCTCCGCACCAAGGCCGCTGGACACGTATCGGAACGGCGATCGGTGACGTCATCCAGCGCGATATCCTGTTCGCGGAGAAACACGTAGCCGGCACGCGCTTCTCCTTCGAACGCAACGACCGCGGCGAGCCGATGTTTGAGGACTTCGCGAAGGTAGCGCGCGAGATTACGCATAAAGGGCGTACGTTCTCGCTGTTCGGAACCTGCGACGGCATCATGCGTTATGTTTCGGAAGATGGCGAAGTTATCCGCGTCGGCCTCGAAGTTAAATCGAAGCAGACTACGTTCTCGCAAACGTCCGACTATTCGCAGCGCAACGGTCCGAAAGAGGACCACGTTAAGCAATGCGTCTGCTACTCGCTCATGTACGGTGCAAAAGACGCGCCGATCGATTACTACGTCATCCTCTACGTAAACGGTTCGCGTAAGTCGTGGGCCATGACGGAAGACGAGTACGCGAAGAATCCGGACATCAAGGCGCATTGTATCGAGATTACGGACGAGATGCGCGCTGACGTGCTTGACCGATTTGCGGACATCGTGACTGCTGCGGAGAGTGCGAATACGCCTGCGCTTGACCTCGGCAATTGGACATTCAACTCTTTCAAGACCGCGATTGCCGCGTCAATCACAGACGAAGAGATTGCGGCGCTCGAACGCCAGGTTAGCGCGGTCCAACGTTCGGGAATGCCGGACTGGAAAAAGCGCCAGTTTGCGGAAGCGTTCGAACAATTAACGGAAATGCGGAAGGGAGCGGTTGCGTAAATGACGGAGCAGAAGAAACGGGAGTTTATCGTCCTGTATGCGTTATTAGCAGCGTTGGATAACGCCGGGGTACCGGTAGATGAGGTATTCGATGGAGATACGCAAGCGCGCTTAGGCGAATTCATTTCGGTTCTTCCTGACGCGGATGAGGACATACGTGGAGACAATATCGAGCGTACTATTTCTCTGGCCCGCGATTCTGTTGGCCGACTTCTCTACGAGGAGGTATCGGTGGAAGAGGTGGTCGCCAATTGAATTACGTTATTGAATCTATCCGCAAATTGGACGGTACACCGCACGAACGGGAAGCGCGCCGTAAGGGACACCGCGTCTTTATCGCTAAAGTAACGGCGGGTAATCCGCTGCTATTGGTATACGTAGACGAAGTCGACCAAGTGCTGCGTACGTCTACCGTAACAGGCGTATCCCGCGAAGAGCCTACGCTGACAGTAACGACGCGGAACACGGTCTATACTTTTCGCCGAGCAGAGGTGATGCCGCCTGTCACCGAAAATTAAGGAGCCGTCCACACGCTATCTCGGCCTCGACTTATCGTTATCGCCCGGCATCGCTACGATAGAAGTCCGTAACCGTGTCCCGTATCTCATCGCGGCCGAATCGATCGCAACGTCGACGGCCGATAACGATGCGGTCCGGTCCGCGGTCGTCGAATCGTTCATCGCGCAGCACATTTACGCTCACCGTCCGTATAACCTCGTTCTACGCGAAGACTTTACGGCCGGCCGCAATAAGCGCGCCACGCAGACGATCTTCAGCGCCTGGTCAGCCGCGGACAGAGCGCTTCATACGTACGGCTATAGCGTCGATGACGTTAAGCCGGTCCTTGCGCCGACGACCGTCAAGAAGCTCGTAACGTCAACCTCGACGTATTCAGGTAACGGTAAAGCCGAGAAACCGGAAGTGGCGGAGGCTGTGCGGAGGATCTTGCGCCTCGATACGGACTATACGTTTAAGACCGGCTACGATGACTCGGACGCGTGTGCCGTCGTACTGGCTTATCTAATACGGGAAGGGTTGATCGACGTATGAAGAGGCTGCTCGGCTCGCTTGAGCTAAACCGGATATATCAGCGCGATTGTATCGAGGGCATGCGGGCGTTGCCGGATAAAAGCGTGGATCTCGTCATTACAGACCCGCCTTATCTGATGAATTACCGAAGCAATAGGCGCGTCGCATCAGAAAAATTCCGCCATATCGCCAACGACGTAGATTCAACGGATTTGATTTCGCAATACTTGGCGGAGTGTTATCGGGTGCTCAAAGAGGACACGGCTATCTATATGTTCTGCAGTTGGCATCATATTGACTTTTTTAAACAGGAGTTTGAACGTCATTTTAAATTAAAGAACCTTATCGTTTGGAATAAGAACGTCCACGGAACCGGCGATCTGAAGGGTTCGTACGGGCCGAAACACGAGCTTATCTTATTCGGACATAAAGGACGGTCTTTACTACGGGATAAGCGCATTCCGGACGTTATCGATTGTGCAAAGGTCCCTAGCGCAAGGTTAACGCACCCTACCGAGAAGCCGGTGGAATTGCTACGTAAGTTTATCCGGAATTCCAGTAATCCTAGCGATATCATTCTCGACGGCTTCGCTGGAACGGGGTCACTGTGTGTAGCAGCGGCGGAAGAGGGGCGCGATTTTATTGCGTTCGAACTTGAAACGGATTACGTAACGGCCGCGAATTTGCGACTTGAAGCCGTATGACCGCCGCCCAGCTACGCGCTGAAATCGCCCATATCGAGTATTGCATCGCCATACGTAACGAAGATATTACGAAGTTAAACGAGAAAAAGGCGCAGCTACTCGCGCTACTTAAGGAGCGGACTCATTGACACAAATTATTAAACGTAACGGAACACGCGAAGAACTCACCGTAAGCAAGATGCGCAAGGTCATCGAATACGCCTGCGCCGGCTATCCCGAATGCTCACCGCTCGAACTCGAACGTGACGCGAAGCTTCAATTCCGCGACGGCATGACGACGAAGGAGATTCAGCGGTCGATTACGCAAGTGGCCGTCGAGAAAACGTCGATCGAACGTCCGAATTGGCAATACGTGGCAGCCCGGCTGCTCGCGTACGACCTGTATAAAGAAGCGGCGACTAACCGTAAGTACGTCGGTCAGTTCGGATACGGCGACCTTTACGCGCTGATCGAACGCGGCCAAGACTGCGGCATGTACGGACGCTACCTGCTCGAGACGTACACAGCCGCAGAAGTTGCAGAGTTGCAGGCGTATATCCGTCCGGAGCGCGACGATCTGTTCAACTATATCGGCATCAAAACGCTGTCCGACCGCTACACACGTAGAGATGGCGGCCGCATTATGGAGTTGCCGCAGGAACGTTTCATGGTTATCGCGATGCATCTCGCGCTTAACGAGACGGACCGCGTTGAACGTGCGAAACAGTTCTACGATCCACTTTCGCGTTTGGAGATGACGGTCGCGACGCCGACGCTCGCCAATGCCGGCACGCCTCTTCCGCAGCTATCATCGTGCTTTATCGATATGCCGGGCGATAACTTGTGGTCGATTTATAATACGGACGCGGCCTTTGCGCAGGTTTCGAAGCACGGCGGCGGCATGGGAATCTACGTCGGCAAGATCCGATCGCGCTCGTCGTCTATTCGCGGCTATAAAGGCGTGGCCGGCGGCGTCATTCCGTGGATTAAGAACTACAACAATACCGCGCTCGCCGTCGATCAGCTCGGCGTCAGGGCCGGCGCAGTTGCCGTCTACCTTGACGTGTGGCATCCGGACATTCTCGACTTCCTCAACGTGAAGACGAACAACGGTGACGACCGGATGAAGGCGCACGATATCTTCCCTGGCGTATGTATTCCGGATCTGTTTATGCGCGCGGTTGAGGAACGCGGCGAGTGGTACTTATTCGATCCGCACGAAGTCCGCACCGTAATGGGCTATTCGTTGGAAGATTCGTGGGGAGACGAGTTCGAACGGAAGTACGCGGAGTGCGTAGAAGCTGCGATCGACGGGCGCCTGACGTACAAGGACCGGACCATTCCGGCTATCGACGTCATGAAGCGGATTATGACGAGCGGCTTCGAAACGGGTACGCCGTTCGTGTTCTACCGCGACACCGTTAACCGCGCCAATCCGAATAAGCACGCCGGCATGATTTACTGTTCGAACCTATGTACGGAGATCGCGCAGAACATGTCCGAAACGACGCTCATTGCCGTTGAGGAAGACGGAGCCGACGACATGTTCCGCGTCCGGGCGGGCGATTTCGTAGTCTGTAACTTATCGTCGCTCAATCTCGGCCGCGTACGATCGATGGCGGACATTCAACGCATCGTAACGACGGAAATGCGCATGCTCGACAACGTTATCGACCTGAACTATTATCCGGTGCCGCAAGCCCGCCGGACGAATCAGAAGTACCGCGCAGTCGGCCTCGGTACGTCCGGTTACGCGCAATGGCTCGCGCAGAATCAGATCGTATGGGAAAGCGAAGCTCACGTTGAGGCAGCGGACGAACTCTTCGAGGAAATCGCGTATTGGGCGATCCGTACGTCGAATGAACTCGCGAAGGAACGCGGTGCTTACGCGGTCTGTGCCGGCAGCGAGTGGGAAACCGGCGAGTACTTTAGGCGGCGCGGCTATATCGAAATTGACGCGGATTATGGTAATTACGTCATGATTCCAGGGAAGGAGCGTTGGGCTGAGCTAGCGTACAATGTCCGTAAATACGGCATGCGTAACGGTTGGACGATGAGTCCGGCGCCGACCGCATCGACTTCGTTAATCGCCGGCTCGACTGCATGTAACGATCCGATCTTCGCGAAGTTTTTTATCGAAGAGAAGAAGAACGCAGTCATTCCGCAAACGGCGCCGAACCTGAACGCGGATACGATGTGGTTCTATAAAGAGGCGCATACGATCGACCAAACGTGGTCAATTCGGGCGGCCGGCGTACGACAACGCCATATCGATCAGGCGCAGTCATTCAACGTTTATCTGACACCGGACTATACTGCGCGCCAACTGCTCAATATTTATGATCAGGCGTGGAAGGACGGTCTTAAGACCATCTATTATTTTAGGAACCAGTCGCTAGAGGTCGATGATTGCGTAAGCTGCAGCGCTTAATTACGAAAGGGGACGCGATCAATGGCGTATTGGGGAATCAGCGCGAGGAACGACGGACAGCGCGCGTCCATTAAGGCGCTCACGAACGATAAGCCGTTGCTATTCCTTACGGGACCGGCCGGCACGGGTAAGACGCTAATTACGCAGGCTGTCGGTATGCATCGTCTGACCGAGGACCAGGACTTCCGTAAGATGATGTATACACGTATGCAGACGCAAGTTGGCGTCGATCTCGGTTTCTTACCGGGCGATATTCATGAGGGAAAGACGTATCCTTTTATGCGTCCTTTCCTCGATAACTTGGACGCGATGTCTCCTGAAGCAAAGCGCGCTTATCACTATTTAACGTCGGGTGGCGAAGACAAGCGGAAGCTGTTTTTCGATCCGATTCAAACGATGCGCGGCGGCTCCTTTCTCCATATGTTCGTAATTTCCGATGAAAGTCAGAACCTCGATACACACACGATCGCAACGATTGGGACGCGGCCCGCTGACGGAACGAAGATCGTATTCCTCGGAAACTTCGCGCAGATAGATGACGCCAGGCTGCGGACACCGGAATCTAACGGACTGTATCGTCTACTTTCCGGCCTGTACGAAGAGGGAGCGCACGGATATTTCGATCACGTTAATTTAACGGAAGTTCAGCGTCATCCGGTCGTCGACGTCGTAGAGCGTATTCTGCGTAATCACGATATGCCTGCGGAATTTGCGGAACTGGAAGCGTGCGGTAACGTGTGAATTTTCTCCGACGTGTGCGAAACGTAAATATCGAACGAATAAGTAAGTGAAGTCGTTGTGCGAAACGCGATTGGCCGGCGACTATACGTATGAAGGAGGCGTTGTGAATGAAAAGCTACTCCGGAATAGTCGGAAGTCGCCGTCATCCGCTCGTTTTCGGAGACCGCAGCCAAGCGGAAATAATCGCAACTCGACGTGAGAAGCGCGGCGCCATACTCGCGAGTCTGGAACGGCGGCAAGCAGCGGCACGCTACGCAATTGAACGATTAACTACCGAATTTGTTTACGGAGGAGGACGCAATTTGAGTGGAGATGCACGCACATTTACGTATATCCCTACGTTCGATATCAAAGACCTTGATTACTCGGTCGTAGAGTTACGCGTTATCAAGGACGGCGATGTTACCGTCATTCTCGCAGTTAGAGGCGATAAAGTCTATGTGGTTGACGTGAAAGGAGTGATCCTTTAATGAACGTTAATATCCGCAAACTTCATCCGGACGCGGTCATTCCGCAGTACGCAACGGACGGCGCGGCTGCCTTCGATCTTGTAGCGGTCGAGGACGTAATCATCGCGCCAGGTGAGACGAAAAAGGTTCCGCTCGGCCTCGCGTTTGAAGTGCCGGCCGGCTATGTGCTCTACGTCATGATGCGGTCGGGCATCGCGTTTAAGACGAAGCTGCGACAGCCGAATGGAGTTGGCGTTATCGATTCGGATTACCGCGGCGAAGTATCGATGATGTTCGAGAATACCATCGTAAGCGACGGCGAGTACGAACATTCGGGAATTACGCTAAATAACGAATATCTGCGTTGGGAAGTTGGCGTTGAGTTTCCGTGTGGAACTTATATCGTACGCAAAGGTGACCGCGTCGCACAAGGCGTTATCCAAGCGGTGCCGGCCGTTACGTTTACCGAAGTGGACGAGTTGAGCGTGACGGCGCGCGGTGCTGGCGGGTTTGGGCATACGGGGACGAACGGATGAGGCAGTATCACGAACTTCTACGCCACATTCTCGACAACGGCGCAGCAAAGTCGGATCGCACCGGAACCGGTACGTTATCTGTCTTCGGTTACCAAACACGCTACAATCTCGCGGACGGATTTCCGCTGCTGACAACGAAACGCGTTCACTGGCGGTCGGTTGCGTACGAACTGCTATGGTTCTTGCGCGGCGATACGAACGTTAAGTACCTGCGCGATAACGGCGTTACGATATGGGACGAATGGGCGGACAAGTACGGTAACCTCGGACCGATTTACGGTGCGCATTGGCGTTCATGGACGCACCGGTTCCCCGGCGAATACGAAATGGAAACGAAGGTAATCGATCAAATCGCAGACGTCATCGCACAGATACGCACCAACCCGGACAGCCGCCGCTTGCTCGTATCGGCCTGGAACGTCGGCGAACTCGAACAAATGGCGCTCCCACCGTGCCACTTCGCGTTCCAGTTTTACGTAGCGAACGGTCGTCTATCGTGCCAACTACATCAACGTTCGGCCGACGCTTTTCTCGGCGTTCCGTTTAATATCGCAAGCTACGCATTACTCACGCACATGATCGCTCAAGTATGCGGACTTGGCGTCGGCGAATTCATCCATACGTTAGGCGACGCGCATATCTACGTTAACCATATCGACCAGGTTCGTACGCAACTCGAACGGGAGCCGCGGCCGCTGCCGACGCTGCGCCTGAATCCGGCAATTACGGACATTGACGCGTTCACATTCGAAGATATCACGCTAGAGGGTTACGATCCACATCCGGCCATTAAAGCGGATGTGGCGATATAAACGATAAGGGAGCGGATTAAATGAGTAACGTAACGGTAATAGCTGACGCTAAACTTGGCGGTATTGAACGGGAATACACGGAGGTTAAGCGTAAGGCGCGTGTTGGGGAACGGATTAAAGTTACGAATTATCAACCGGGGAGGCACGTTCACACGGGCGACTACGCATTGGCCGGCAAAGTACTAACGGTTACGCGAGTCGATTCCGAAGGTGACGTTGGTGCGGCAGAGGAGGCGCGAGTCATTGGGTACGTGTTTTATGGAAAGGCGCAATGTCCGTCTGAATACGTTGTCCTCGAACCGACCGACATCGTACGTATCGACGGAGCCCGTTATCGGATGGTCGAGCGGAAGGCGCGCGTAGGGGAACGAATTGTTAGCGTAAAAGGCGAAGACTACCGCATTAAAATCGGGCAATCGTTCACCGTAACGAAATTCTTCCACGACGATAGCGGCGTAGGTTTCGATATTGACGCGGATTGGAAGTGGGCGATGAGTCACGCAGAGTATGCCGTACTTGAACCGGCCGATACGACCGCAGCTACGCCTATTCCCGCCCCAATCCAACGTACACTCGACGGCCTCACCGAAGCCGTGGCGGTCCTCACGCGTCGGGCTACGGAAGCGGAGCGCCGGCTTGACGAACTCGAAGCGGCCGATCCGCTGGTCATCGTTAAGCGGCCGGCCAGCTACGTACAGGTTGCGTCTGGGACCGTTGAAGATCGGCTGCCTTCGTTCGTTACGCGGGATTCGATCGTAGAGCGGGCGAAGCGTGACGTGGCGGAGTTGACTGCTAAATATACGAAAGTACCTACGTCATATGTAGACTTCGTAGTTAACCGCGAGAAACGGACAGTAGTCGCCCTCCGATACGTCCATGAGTACGGTGGCTTCAACGTTGATAACCGCGGCATCGCCAAGTGTGCGCCGGACGACGTATTCAACGTTCACATCGGTAAGGCGATTGCACTCCGCCGGGCGCTCGGACTGGACGTGCCGGCCGAATACGTAAAGGTGCCGCAGCCTACGAAGGCTCGCGTTGGGGATCGAGTGAAAATCGTAGATACGCGCGCTACGAATATCGGAATGCATTTTATGAAAGACGGCGAAACCGGAGTTGTTGCCGAAAAAGACGATAGCGACGATTATCCGTTTCTAGTTTCGGACAGCTTTGACGGCAGCGGAGTATGGTCTGCGCGAGGGTCCTTCGTAGTAATCGACGATAGCCGTACGGACGTAGACGAGGAGGTGGTCGCGTGAACATCGCGCTAACCGGCCATCTCCGCAGCGGCAAAGACACGGTCGCGGATCACCTCGTAGCGAATTACGGTTACACGCGATTCGCGTTCGGTGATGGCATCCGTGAAATCTGCCGCCAGATCTACCCGGATCAAATGCGCGGAAGCACGAAGCCGCGGGCGCTATTACAAGGCGTTGGCCAATCGTTGCGTGCGTTCGATGAAAACGTATGGGTTAACGATTGCTTTCGTAGGATCAACGTAAAGATTGCGTCAGATGAGGCGTACTACGAGGCTCCGTGGAACGCGCACGCTTGGCGCCCAGTCCGCGTAGTAATCACCGACCTCCGCCAGCCGAACGAATACGACCGCTGTCGCTCGGAAGGTTACGTCATCATCCGCGTTAAAGCACCGTCTGCCCTCCGCATTCAGCGCGCGATTGAATCGTCCGATACGTTTCGGCTCGCCGACCTGACGCACGAGACGGAGAGCCATGTAGACAGCTTCGTAGTCGATTACGAAGTGGAGAATAGCGGTTCATTAGCGGAACTGTACGCGAAGGTTGACGAGATTATACGGAGGTTGGCGGATGGAAACGCGGACGCTACGTGAGCAGCTCGAAGAGATTTACCGTCAGGCGTACGCGGCGGGCTATGCGGGCGGATACGTTGCCGGACTGACCGGCGCGGAATGGGATACGGCGGTTCCGTGGGAGAACGAAGACGAAAAAGACGCGTAACATAGGAAATTACGCGTCCGCTTCGTTAGTTGTTCGGCTGATCCGGCGCATCGTAGCCCGCGAGCCTAAACGTCAGCCATCCTTCTTCCTTACCGTCATAAAGGTACTGCGCCGCCTGGTCAAACGGAATTGCGTTCGCCTTCAGAAAGTTACGCGCCATGACGTAGCCGCGCTTATCGAACTTATACGGAATCGTATTCGTAAGGCGGACGATGTTAGGTTTGGCGAGCGCAATCCGCTTATTCACCTTATCGTAGCCGACGTAAAGCGATATAGCTCCGGTCGCTTCGAGTTCGCGGCGTAGGTTGGCGGATAGGCACAGGCGGCCTTGGCGGTCGACCGTTATCGTATGCAGGCCGGCCCGGTTCGTCACGTTGGAAAATGGAGTGATCACGTAATAACCTCCGTTCTGTATGCGCTTATATACGTTATTATACGCAATTTGGACGGAGACAAGCAATAGAAGGGACGGTGCTTAATTGACGTTTAAATATATCGAATTATTCGCGGGCATTGGCGGGTTTAGGAGCGCGATTGATCCGCTTGGCGGAGAATGCATATTCGCAAGTGAGATCGACCCGTTCGCGACCAAAGCGTACAAAGCGCTCCATAACGGAGCTCCGGAACTGCACGGCGACATTACGAAGATCGACGCGTCTTCAATACCGGACCATGACGTACTCGTCGGCGGCTTCCCGTGCCAGGCGTTTAGCGTCGCAGGTCAGCGTAAGGGCTTCGAGGATGCGCGCGGTACGTTGTTCTTTGAGATAGCACGGATCGCCGCCGCAAAGCAGCCGCGTTTGATGCTACTCGAAAACGTAAAAGGTCTCCTATCGCATGATGGCGGCCATACGCTCGAAGTGATGGCGTCCGTTTTGAACGATATCGGTTACGCGATCGATTTCCGCGTTCTGAATTCGAAGCATTTCGGAGTTCCGCAGAATCGTGAGCGGATATTCATCGTGTGCGACCGTGACGCAGAGCACGAGGATTGGAGCATTAGAGGAAACGATGTCGTTGCGAAGGCAAAACGGCGGATTCAAATGCTTGGCGTGCGAACCTTTAACTTCGATTGGCCGACGAATGATACGGTGAATACGCGGCTAAGAGACGTGCTTGATTCAGAAGTAGACGAACGGTACGCTGTCAGCAAATCATCCGTTTCACGACTTCTTAATGACGGTAAGGGTTTTCGCAGCACCATGCATTCTCCAGACTACGAAGGCGTTGCGCGAACACTTTTTGCAAGTATGCATAAAGTTGCACGAGGTATGGATTTGATTAACTCGCCGAGCGGTATTCGAAAGCTTACTCCCCTCGAGTGCTGGCGCCTTCAAGGTTTCACCGACGAGCAGCACGCCAATGTTGCTTCAGTCGGCATCTCAGATACTCAACGTTATAAGCAAGCGGGCAATGCCGTAACAGTCAATGTAATCAGCGCAATAGGAAGGCGTTTGATTACGCGACTTGGCAGTGATAAAGCAGAGCCAGTTTTATCGTGGTGGGCAGGGGAAACAGACTGGAATTATTAAAAAGGGGGGCCGCCTAATGGGCGCATGTAAAGTAGACATCGCGAAAGACGCACGCAATTACACGGTAAAATACGCACTCAACGACGCGGCCGGCGTTAAATCGCTGCTCCGCGATCGTCACCGTATAGCAAACCGCCGCTTTAAAGGCGATACGGCCGCATCCGACATTATCATCGATCTCCACTCCGCAATCGAAAGCGCCGACCTAACCGACCGCCAAGCGGAAGCAATCGCGCTCGTTTACGGACTCGATACCACGTTAGAGACGGCCGGCTCCGTTATGAGCTGTACGAAGCAAGGCGTCAAGGCGTTCATCGACGGGGCAGCCGAACGCATCTGTGCGGTTTATCAACGTTGGGAATACGGCGACGTTGAGGTCCAGTTGGAACCGGACGAGCAGACGGAGGTGGCGGATTAATGCAGGCGTTGACATACGTTGAAAAATTCGCGGCTTTAATCTCGCAAGTCGAACGCGGCAATAAGGAACGAAAGTCGGACGAACTTTTACGTTTCTACTACGAAAGGTTTACGTACGACTTGGCCGACCGGACGCAGCGTATGGAACTCGTCAGCCGCATCGCGGACGATTACGTCAAAGCCCACGCCGAAGTTAATCAGGAATTACTCGAACGTTGGGCTGAGCGCGGCTACAAGGGGCAGCGGCCGTCTCCGATATCGCTCGATACGGCGCTCATCGACCGGCTAACGGACGCGATCCTCGACGAAGAGCTAACGGACACGCATCCAGATAAGGTGACGCGGACGGAATATCCGTTCATGTCCGAATGGCAACTCGAACTTCGGCGCGACCGCGAGACCGGATTGAAGGCGGCCGAGGAAACGGGCACGGACGGCCACAATTATGCGGTGCCCAAACGGCGGCGACGGTCCGGCTACGAAAATAACTTCGTCGACCGTAACGCGAAGATTCGTAATGCGGAAAGGGCCGCACAGTATAAACGCGATACGGCGGCCGGCCCGGTGGTAACCTACGTTGACTTGTCCCTCCGGCATACGATATAATCGCGTTGTAATTTAACACATCGTAGGGCTCCGAGGAATCCGTAGGTCCACGTTTGAATGTCCGTAATAGGCTGCGTCTAGGCTACGAAGTAATAACGAAGCCAAAACGCACTCGTAATGCGTAGGCCGGGGGTTCAATTCCCTTCACCAGCACCATTTACTCCCATAACGACGCGGTTTCCGGAAGTATCGGAAACCGCGTCTTTTAGTTTCATCTACCATTTATCTACCCTTTACTTCGCTAAAGCGAAATTCCGGTACTTCATTGAGCTATTCCGGAAATACTTGATCGAGGACTGCCTGAAACTGCAGCTTCGCTTGCACATACATATCCGTCAGAGCATCATGCTGCCTGGTTAGATAGCGCAGATTCATCATGAAATGTCCTCGTTTTTTGTGCGGCTCCAACTCTTCTTTGTAGAACAATTCCCCTAGTTCGTATGCGTCAGCGATATCCGTTTTCACCTTGCGTAAGTTGGTTTTTTTGGCCTGAGGGGAGATCAATGGATTGATGACAATGTACAAGTATTGATGCTCATCTAGAAACTGAATCACAGGGCTATGGTAGTGCCCCAGTTGCTTCTAAGACTACTGTCGGAGGTAGTCCGGTAAAGGATTCGAGATCCTGTACATAGTCTATGAAAGAGGCCAGCCCCTCGAGATTATGTTCAAATCGAAAGATTTTTCCGTGCGGAATTCCTCGATTAATAAATGCTTGAGCATGACTTTCTCCTTTGGAGACATCCAGTCCAATGACAGGATTCATGTAACCACTCCTTGTTTTATATTCGCCGGCAACCCCTGACCTTCTTGTCGTCCACATTATCGCATGTGATTCGAGGTCATGCCCCAACTAGCCTAATCATGGTTTAACAAGTAGGGGGGATGAACGGAATAGCTCTCGGGATCGGAGTCCCACGGGCAGAAACGTTCGATCCCCGGCCACCGCAATCTTACGACCACGCAAAAAGAGGTCGACCAGTAAGTTCTGGTGACCTCATAATACGAACGGGCAGAATAGTTTAAAATACGAATAGCTATGAGACGAAGACGGGCAACAACAATAATGGCACATATCGGGCACGTAATTTGGCAGGGAATGACGACAACGGTTTTGACTGGGGGTGGCTCGGTCTGTTAGGTCTACTCGGCTTAGCCGGTATGAGAAGCCGAAACCGGGAACATGATCGCGCTTAGTTATCAAAATGACTTTAACTCAACAGATGATCTGATTTTATCTTTTCCAAAATAAAACAGCAGCAGACCGCTAATAGTCGCCGAGACTGGCTGGCAATGAAACGTTGAAGGGACAAGAACTTATGGCAGGCTTTTAGGCAAAGTAATCTATTAATCATGTGAGCGAGAATAAAATTACATCCGACCTGCTTTGCCGAGAACCAGCCGGTGACCTCGATCGTAGAAGCCATCCGTGCACTATTATCAAGATCAGCCGGTGGGCAATGACATATGGGTCGCTCTGGCGTGGTGCGTCGGAATTTTGATTACAGCCTATTTCGTTGCGATGAGGATGTATATGCATGCCTATTATTTCAAGGTTCTGCTGCAGGATAGCCGCGCTTTCCCTGGTTATATTATAAATGTTCTCGGCTGCGATCCGGGCACGACACAATTCCTTTGAAGGAGCGATCACAGCATGGGTGTTTTAAGTGGTAATCCAAAAGACGAACCATTGCATTACGGCGAGATTTTCGCAATTTGGCAGGCATCGACGATGGCAAAAGGCTTCGTTTCCTCTTACAGCGCGCTAAAATTCCACACGGGAGATAAGGATCTCCGCGCGATCTTGGAAGACGGCATTCGACAAGCACAATTGGAAATCAGTGAGTTGGACGAGATTTTGATCGCCAACGGCATTACGCCGACTCCTAAGCCGCCGGAACGCCCGGAAGCGAAGCTGGAGGAGATTCCGGTTGGAGCAAGATTCGCCGATCTGGAGATTGCGGCTGGTTTATCGGCAGATCTGGCCGCCGGCCTAGTTGCCGCCAGCACGGTGATGGGGCTGTCGATTCGCGAGGACGTCGGCGCCTTATTCGGCAAATATCATGTGACCAAAGCCGCTCTCGGCGTAACAATTCTGCATCTGAGCAAAGAGAAAGGGTGGCTGATACCGCCGCCGCTTCAAATCAAGCGTCCGGAAGCCGTAGGCGTTTAACGCTGCACAAACAGAGGGCAGTCCGTGGAGTGACGGGCTGTCCATATTTTCGTTATTCGCATTGCTTCATGGTTAGTGTTCCGGCCGACGTATCTGAAGCGGAGGAGGAACGAGCCAGCCCTTCTCTTTGCTTATTCCCAGTGCGACTGCAGACGATGCAAGATGGAGGGCGTAGTACTTCGAAAACAACAAGCCGACGTCGATGCGGATCGAACTCCCGGTAATTTGACTGCAAGCTACCAGACCGGCAGCCAGATTTTCGCCAACTGCGACCGCGATTTCTACATCTGAGAAACGGGCGCCGGCTGGAATTTCCTCCAGGCTTACCGACGGGCGCTCCGGTAGGGAAGGCGGGGGCATTATGCCATTATGGACGAGTAGTTCGTCGCATTCTTCTGCGGCTTGCCGCGCCTGTTGAACGAGATTGTTCAATAACCGCTTCAAATCGTTATCGCCTGCGTGCGACAGGTAGAGCTGATAGGTGGAAATGGTCGATTTCTTCTTTGCCGAATAGATCCAAATATGAAAGATTTCGCCGTAATGCAGCGGTTGGTCTTTCGGATTCCCATCATTCAGAATACCCATTTTTTCGCTCCTTTTATTTTGGCATATTGTACCCCCCAGTATAGCCACGCGCGGCCATTTATAGACTTTTTACGAAATGATAAGAGAGTGTTGTGAAAAAACAATATTGTCCGAATAAAGCTCACCTTCGAGGAGCCAGCGGGTCATTACGATCGGCTGTCTCCGTTGAACAAACGGGTACGTTAGCTTAATAAAACAGCGTCAGTCTAAGACTTTATTTTTCTCGTCTAAGGCTCACGCTGATTTTATTATTTAGACCAAATCTAATGCTTACACTCCGTCTTGCTTGTTGCCTGTTATAGAAATCCCTATCCCCTGTAATACAGCTTCCTGCATGTTTGGCAGCACAGGTGAAGCGGGGGTTCAATTCCCTTCACCAGCACCATTTACTCTAATAACGGCGCGGTTTCCGGAGCTTTCGGAAGCTGCGTTTTTTGCTGTCTCAAGGCAGGAAATGGGAATCGAATGAATTGTAAATCGAGGGTTGACACCGTTTGCAGTAAGCGCTATTCTAAACACATCGAATTTATAGCGCTTTAAAATTGGAACGTTCCCAAAGTTCAACCATCTTCCGAACGGAGATGAAAGCGAGGGATCGTGTCAGGCAAAGGGAAAGCGGGAATGGGCTTTTCTCCATTTTGGGAACGTTCCCAAAATGGAGAATGACTTGCTCGCACGCAGGAAGGTTTGAGTCTTATTGGGAGCGTTCCCGAGAATAACTGTTTCGTTGCATCATCGCTTTTTGGTAAAATGGGAACGTTCCCAAATCTACTGGAAAGTTTGCATCGCGCATGGGAAACGATAACAGAAAAGAGTGATCGAACGTGGGGCCGACAATTCACGACGTAGCCCGGTTGGCGGGGACATCCAAGAGCACCGTATCCCGGTATTTGAACGGGCAACAGGTAAAAAAAGCGACGCAGAACGCGCTGGAAAAAGCGATCAAGGATCTTAACTTCCACCGCAACGCCAATGCGCGCAGACTGGTCCTCGACCGCACCAACATCATCGCCGTGGTCGTCGATAATATTTCCAACATTTTCTACTCGGGCATCATTCGCGGCATCGAGAACGTGGCCAACATGAAGGGCTACAATTGCATCTTCCTCAGCTGGACCTCCAACTACGAGGACGAGATCTCGTTTCTGAACCTGCTGTACGAAGGCCAAGTGGACGGCGTCATCCTCGTGAGCTTCCAGAAGCGGGGCCGGGAAGATCTCGAGCAGATTCGGGATTCCAGCTATCCCATCGCGCTGGTCGGCGATCATGGCGAGATGGACGATATCTTCTCCGTCGACGTGGACAACGCCGCAGGCGTATACGAGATCGTCGAATATTTGCACGGACTCGGTCATCGCGATATCGCCTATATCGCGGGCCCGGACCATGCCGCGGCCAACAAGTACCGGTTCAAGGGCTATCTCTCGGCGATGGAAACGCTCGGCTTGACGTACAATCCCGGATGGGTCGTGCAGTCCGACTGGAGCAATCAGGGAGGGTATCAGGCGATGAAGAAGCTGCTTCAAGCGGACGGCTTCACGGCCGTCGTCGCCTCGAACGACGAGACCGCGATCGGGGCGCTGCGCGCCACGCAGGAGCACGGCTTGAACGTGCCCAAGCAGATGTCGATCGTCGGCTACGACGACATCACGATCTCCGAATGGGTCTACCCGTCGCTGACGACCGTCCGGCAGCCGTTCCAGGAGATCGGCATGAAAGCGGCACAAGGCTTGTTCCAAAAGATCGAAGGCGCCGAGAACGGCGACCCCGATGACCACTATCTGTTAAAGCCAAGACTCATCATTCGCGATTCCTGCGGAAAATTATAGAAAGAGGTGAGGGCGGATGGGCTCGAAGGTCAACAAATCGCATTACGGCTACTTCTTCATAGCGCCTTTCTTCATCGGGTTTGCCGTGTTCGGTTTGGCGCCGATTCTGTATACCTTGTACTTAAGTTTCATGAAATGGGACGGCTTCAACGATCCCGTCTACGTCGGCGTCGCGAACTATACGCGGCTGCTGCACGACAGCTTCTTCTACCAGACGATCTGGAACACGCTGATCATCTGGGTGTTCTCGAACGCGCCGCAGCTCGTCGTCGCGCTGCTGCTGGCGCTGATCCTGAACGAAAAGTTCATCCGGGGCAAGCATTTTTTCCGGGCGGTCTATTTCTTCCCGCATATCATTACGCCGGTCACGCTCGGCGTCATCTTTAGCCTCATGTTCGACTGGCAGACGGGCAGCATCAACAAGCTGCTGACGAACCTCGGCCTCGTCCACGATCCGATCAATTGGTTCAACAATCCGTGGTGGTCGCGAATCATCGCTTCGGCGGTCATCTGCTGGCAGTATTTCGGCTTCAACATGATCGTCTTCATCGCCGGCCTGCAGTCGATTCCGAACGAGGTATACGAAGCGGCGGAGATGGACGGCGCGACGAAGAAGCAAACGGCGCTCAATATCACGCTGCCGCTGCTGCGGCCGGTCTTCCTGTTCGTGTTCATCACCTCCGTCATCGGCGGCCTGCAGCTGTTCGACGCGCCGCTCATGCTCGGCGACGGGCCGGGCAATACCTCGCGGACGATGGTGATGTACCTGTACGAGACGGCGTTCAAAAATTTCGACTACAGTTACGGCGCAGCGGTCGCGTACGGCATTTTCATCGTCGTTATGTTTTTCACGGCAATTACCGCCCGAGCCTCAAGGCTGAAGGAATAGGAGGCGAAACGCATGGCCAAAGTCATTTCCAGAGGGATCCTGTACGTGTTTCTTATCGTAGTGGCGGCTACTTGCTTGATCCCGTTCTACAGCATGATCATCACCTCGACGCATACGAATTCGGACATTGCCCGGAAGCTGCTGCTGCTGCCCGGCAATCAATTCCTCGACAACTACAACCGGCTGAAGGATACGGTCAACATCTGGCGCGGATTCGGAAATACGGTGTTCATTACGGTCATTTCGACGCTGCTGAACGTGTATTTCGCGGCACTGGCCGGCTACGGCTTCTCGAAATACGACTTCAGGTACCGCGGCGTGCTGTTCCTGTTCGTGCTCGGCACGATGATGATCCCGGGGCAGCTCGGCATTATCGGGTTCTATAAGCTGATGGATTCGCTGCTCATGCTCAATACGTACTGGCCGCTCATTCTACCGTCGATTCACAATGCCTTCGGGATATTCCTGATGCGGCAGTTCGCCGACTCTTCGGTGCCGACGGAAATCATCGAATCCGGCCGGATGGACGGCTACGGAGAGCTGCAGATCTTCAACCGGATCGTGCTTCCGATCATGGGCCCGGCGCTCGCTACCTTGGGCATCTTCGCCTTCATCGGCAAATGGAACGACTTCCTGACGCCGATGATCATCCTTTTCGACAACAACCTGCAGACCCTGCCCGTGATGATCGCGAGCTTGAAGTCGCAGTTCACCTCGGATTTCGGCGCGCAGTACGTCGGCATCGTCATCGCGGTCGTCCCGGTATTGGTCTTCTTCTCCTTCATGTCGAAGCGGATCATCGACGGCGTCGCGGCAGGCGCGGTCAAAGGCTGAACGTGCTTCCGGTTCATTCGACTTTCATTGAAAGAGGTGATGCCTGGGCGAGGCAAAGACGATCGGATTACTCATGTAAGCGCTTCGCGGACCGGAATCGAACGTTTCAATTAAAACCATGACCAAAGGGGAGATCGGTTTTGAAAACGAAAAAATGGCTGACGATGACGACGTCGGTTGTCCTGGCTGCCGGCTTGCTGGCCGGCTGCGGCAACGGCGGCAACAACAACAATGGCGGCAATGCGGCCGGAGACGCGAACGGCGCCGCTGGCAACGGCGCGACGAATAACGGCGCGGCGAATGCCGGCGCATCGAACGGCGGATCGCAGGAGTTGAAGGGCAAGCTCGTCATCTGGACGTTCTTCGATCAGGTGAAGGACATGGCCGAGCAATTCCAAGCCAAAAACCCGGGCGTGACCGTGGACGTCAAAATGTTCCCGGGCGACCAATACCAGACGAAGCTGCTGACGGCGCTTCAATCCGGCAAGGACGTTCCGGATATTTTCGATCTGGAGCGCGGCTACATCGGCAAATTCATCGATTCCAAATTCCTGACCGACCTGTCCGCCATGGGCGGGGACGATCTGGTGAAGGACTACATTCCTTACGTGCAAGAGCTCGGACGTTCGTCCGACGGCAAGCTGCGCGCGATCTCCGACCACTCCTCGCCGGGCGGCTTCTGGTATCAGAAGGAGATTGCCAAGAAATACCTCGGCACGGACGACCCGGACCAAATCAGCGACATGGTGAGTTCTTGGGATAAAATCGTCGAGCTTGGCAAGAAAGTCGCGGCGGACAGCGGCGGCAAAGAGCATCTGATCCAAAACGCCGGAGACCTGTTCGACATCGAGGCCTACAACACGCAGCCGTGGGTCAAGGACGGCAAGCTGACCATCGATCCGAAATGGCAAACGGTATACGACACGCAGCAGCAAATCCGCCAAAACAACGTGGACGCCAAGCTTCCGTTCATGTCGGCGGGCTGGGGCAACGCGCTGAACGACGGCAGCGTCGTATTGACGTCGATGCCGGCTTGGGCGGGCTTCATGATCGACAACAAGGACGACAAGGCGAAGGGCAAATTCGGCGTGGCCAAAACGCCGGAAGGCTTCTACGTCGGCGGCACGTACCGCGGCATCTACGACAAATCCGACAACAAGGACCTGGCCTACGAATTCATCGCATACATCGCCGGAACGGAATGGCAGCAGCACAACCTGGAGAAAACGGGCAACATGCCGGGCAATGGCAAAGTGTACGAGGCGAATCTCGACACGTATAAATCCGCGTTCTTCGGCGATCAGAACATCTTGAAGCCTTACTACGAAACCGTCAAGCAAATGCCGGCGATCAAACCCGACAAATACGGCGAGGACATTCTCAGCAAATGGAGAAAATCCGCGGGCGACGGCATCACGAACAACAAGAGCTTCGACGACGTCGTGAAGGACTTCAAGAAAGAAGTGAAAAACACGTTCCCCGAAATCGACGTGAATTAA
Source organism: Paenibacillus sp. J22P277 (assembly GCF_059383675.1). Lineage (NCBI taxonomy): Bacteria > Bacillati > Bacillota > Bacilli > Caryophanales > Paenibacillaceae > Paenibacillus > Paenibacillus sp. J22P277. Next base: position 425,107 of record NZ_JBXENS010000002.1, on the reverse strand, counting down.
GCGACAGCAATAGGCGCGGCTGCTTCCAGACGGAAGCAGTCGCCCATTTTTGGAAGGAGAAACGGCCCGATGAGCAGCATTCATGAATACGTAAATCAACTTCGGATCATCGACGGACATGAACATCTGGCGACCCCGCAAATTCGCAAGAAAGAAAACCAGGACTTTTTCTCGCTGATGCATTATCTGGATTCCGATCTCGTTACGGCGGGCATGGCGCGCGGCGCGCTTGCCGGCAAAGGCACCGACGAAGAGCGGGCGGCAATTTTCTTGCACTACTGGGAACGAACGAACAACACGACCTACGCGCGCATGTTCCGAAGCGCGATGCGGGATTTGTACGATTTCAACGACTGGAGCGTTAACGGGATTCTGGAAGTCAACGAGAAGGTGAAAGCGGCGACGCATGATCCGAACTGGTATCACGAGGTGTTGTACGAGAAATCGGGCATCGACATGGCATTTACGTTAATTCAAACGACCAAGCTGGAGTATGACCTGTTCCGGCCGATCATGTTCATGGACTTTACTTATAAATTGCGAAATCGGAAGGATATCCACGACGTCGAACGGGGCGCGGGCATGACCGTGCACACGTTCTCGGGTTACCTGGACGCGGTGGACGCCTTATTGCATAGATACAAAAAGGACGGCATGGTGGCGACGAAGCTGGGGCACGCGTACTGGCGATCGCTGGCAAGCGCGAAGCCGACCTATCAAGAAGCCGAAGCCGCGTTCAACCGGCTGCTCGGCTGCACGCTGGAGGAGGGCCTGTCCCAGCCGGAAACGGAGCCGCTGCAGGATTATCTCATTCATTTCATCATCCAACGCTCCACCGCGTACGAGCTGCCGATCCAAATTCATACCGGGCATCACGAGACGAGCGTATCGGGCAACGGCAACCTGATCCCGAATTCCAACGCGTCGCTGCTGCTCCCGCTGTTGGCCGAATACCGGGACGCAAAATTCGTGCTGCTGCACTGCGGATTTCCTTATCACGACGCCTACTTGAGCATCGCGAAGAACTATCCGAACGTGTACACCGACTTTACGTGGACTTACATCATATCGCCGACGGCGGCCAAGCAGATCCTGCATCAGATGATCGAAATGGTCCCGCAGACGAAAATCCAAGGCTTCGGCGGCGACTACAACCACGTCGAAGGCACGTACGCGCATCTGAAGCTCGCGCGCGGCATCATCGCCGACACGCTGGCCGAGAAAATCGCGGAAGGCGCGATGAAGGAAGGGGACGCGATGCGGTTCGCGGACCGGATCTTCCGGGACAACCTGATCGAGCTATATAAGTTGGACGTATAACCAAGCCAATACGAAAGGAGCGAGGCGTCCTGTGGGTTGTACAACGGAACAAAGCGGCGGCGTTCCCGCGCTTCGGGTGTTCGAGCCGGGGCGCGAAGGCGGGAAGGCGTACATGCGGTTCGGCCGCCTGCTCGGCGTCTGGGACGCGGCAGGCAAGGAAATCGGCGAGCTCGCGATCGCGGAGATCGCTCCGGACGGCAATGGCGGATTCGCGATGTCGGGCGCCTCGGAGCTGTTCGAGGCGGAGGCGGCTTGGACGGCGGCAACAGATGCCAAGGGCGTCTACGACGTTACGCTGACGGTCGTCTACACAGGAGCCGCGCCCGGCGAATTTGGGCTGACGTTCGGCTGCGAGCTGGTCGGCCCGGGCCGGCCGGACTGGATGATTCCGGGCGCGTTCTATAAGGAAAACCGGTTCGAGAAGAATCTGCGCCAATATCCCCGGTACGACTATCGGGGTGGCGACCACGAAGAAATGGTGTCCGATTATTGGTCGTTCCGCTCGGACCGCGCGGCGCTGCCGGCGGTGTTCGCCTGGAACGATGGGGCATGCGGCGCGCTCTGCACCGGCGAGACGTCGGAGCTTGGCCTGACCGGTCTCGGCTTCCGCGGGAACGAGGCGGGTACGTCGATCTGGCTGAACTTTCCGTACCGCGAGGAGCCGGTGACGTTCGTCGGCGATCCGCTGCCGAAACCGTCGGATATCGCATGCGCCCGGTTCGAGCCGGGGAGGCGGGTCACGCTGAAGCTGCACGTCTATGCCGCCGGTCCCGATCCCCATGCCTACGATCCGTTCGTCCGGCGGATGTATCGGCTCCATGAGAACGAGCATGCACTCAATCCTTGGATGGGCTTGGAGGAAGCGGCCGAATTGACCGCTTACGGCTTGTACACGTGGCATTACGACAAGCAAGAGGGCATCCTGAACGAGACGGCGGCGTTCGACCGCGAGTTCAATAACAACGTGAAAGGGATGGGCGACCGTCCCCATATGCATGTCGGCTGGGTCAGCGGGGCACCGTACGCCTATGCGCTGCTCGCCTACGGCCGCAAGAATAACATAGCGGCGTATGTCGAGGCCGGCACGGCGGTGCTGGACAAGATCGCGGGCGGCGTCTCGCCGAGCGGGGTTTTCTGGGCTTCGTGGGTCGCCGGCAAAGGGTGGACCGCCGGATGGAATCCGAAATCCGACTGGCTGCAGGCCCGCACGATTGCAGAGGCGACGCTGTTCATGGCGCGCGCCCTCGCCTTCGAGCGGGAACGCGGCGCGGCGCATCCCGATTGGGAAGCGGCGGTGCGGTCGAATTTGAATTTTGCCGCCTCCCGTCAGCGGGAAGACGGCAACTTTGGCTCATACTATAACTGCATAAGCGGCGCGGTCGAGGAATGGGACGGTGCCGGCGGCATGCTGTGGATCCCGGCGCTGCTTGCGGGAGCGGCTTATTTCGGCGAAACCCGCTTCTCGGATGCCGCGGTTCTGGCCGGCGGCTATTACGAGACGTTCGTCAAGAACGAATACATCTACGGTGCGCCCGAGGACGTTCATCTTACGCCGACCTCCGAGGATGCTTATAACGCGGTCGCCGCATACGTGCATCTGTACGAATTCGACCGCAATCCGTGCTGGCTGGCGCTGGCGTCGAGCGCGGCGGACTGGATGATGACGTTCCGCTGGACGTACAACCTGGCATTCCCGCGGCGCACGCTGCTTGCCCGATACGATTATCGCTCGCGGGGCGCGGATCAGGCATCGACGTCCAATCAGCATCTGCATAACTATGGATTGTTTTGCGTGCCGGAGATGCTGCGGCTGTGGAAGTACACGCAGGACGCCTATTACCTCGACCGCACCCGGGACCATATCGCGTGCTTCCTGCAGTTTATCGCCAGGGAAGACGGGGATTTCAACGCGTATAAAGGCATGGTTACCGAACGATTCTACAATACGAATTGCTTCCAGCCGAAAGGCATGATGCTGACGCTGTCGCATTCCTGGTGCATCGGGCTGATTCTGTACGCCGCCCAGGAAGCGGAGGCTTACAGCGTTGACTTGAATTTGCAACCAGCAATGTGAGAAAAAGCATTATGAGACGATCAATATTCGAAACGGGGGTTCACGTATAGTGCTACTTGCAGGCATCGATATCGGCACGACATCCATTGGCATCGTCATTGCTTCGTCCGACGGCGGCGAGACGGCCGGCATCGTTACGAGAGCGAACGACGCCGCGCTTCCGAGCGAACGAAGCTGGGAGCGGATCCAGGAACCGGAACGCATCGTCGCGATCGTTCGCGAATTGATCGCGCGCTGCGCGGCGCATTGGAACGACGTGTCCGCGATCGGCATTTCCTGCCAGATGCATGGCATGCTGTACGTGGACCGAGACGGCCGTTGCGTCAGTCCGTTGTTTACCTGGCAAGACGGACGCGGGGATCTGCCGATGGCGCATGGCGAAGGCACGTACGCCGATCACCTCGGCCGATTGACCGGCCATCCGGCAAGCAGCGGATACGGACTGGTTACGCATTATTACAACAAGCTGAACGGGGAAGTGCCGCAGGCTGCGGCCAGCCTGTGCACGATCGGCGATTATGTCGCCATGAGGCTGACGGGGTCCTCGACTCCGCTCATGGATCCGTCCAACGCTGCAAGCATCGGCTTGTTCTCGAGCCGGCTGCGCGGCTTCGATATGGAAGCGGTGCGGCACGCCGGGATCGATGCTTCCTTGCTTCCCGCGATCGGCGAGCCCTACGCCGCAGCCGGCATGACGGAGGACGGCAAGCGGGTCGCCTGCGCCATCGGCGACAATCAAGCGAGCTTCATCGGCTCGGTCCCGCGGCTGCAAGGGACGCTGCTGGCCAACGTCGGCACGGGCTCGCAGATGTCGCTTTACGCCGATCATTACGAGGATGTTCCCGGTCTGGAGACGCGTCCGTTCCCGGGCGGAGGCTTTCTGCTCGTCGGCGCCCCGCTCAGCGGCGGCAAATCGTATGCGCTGTTGGAGGGGTTCTTCAAAGCGGTATGCCGCTCGTTCGGCGGCGTCAATATCGACGACGCGGATATTTACGAGCGCATGAACGCGCTGGCCGAGCAGGCGCTCGGCGACGGGATCGGGCCGCTGCGGTTCGGCACGCAGTTTTACGGCACGCGCCATGATCCGCTCGTGCTCGGCCACGTGGCCGGCATCAGCCCAGACAACTTCACGCCCGGGCATTTCGCGCTCGGCGTGCTGGGCGGCATCGTGGACGAGCTGATGGACTACGTGCACCTGCTGCCAGGCCGGCTGCTGGCCTCCGTCACGGTCGCCGCGGGCTCCGGCAACGGCATTCGCCGGAATCCCGTCATGCAACGCTTGCTGCGCGAGCATTTGAACCTGCCGCTCCATCTGGCGGAGGCGAAGGAAGAAGCGGCCTTCGGCGCCGCCGTGTACGCGGCGGCGTCGGGGGGCGCCTACCCGGATTTGAATGCGGCAATGGCCGCGATGAAGAAAGGATGATTGTTCATGGGAGAGTACGCATCGGATTGGTCCGGCCGGAAACTGGCCATTATCCATACGACGCCGCTGACGGTCGAGCCGTTGAAGGGACTTGCGCTATCGCTTATGCCAGGCCTGGAAATCGTCAATCTCGTCGATGACTCCATTCTGCCGCAGCTGGCCGCGAACGGCGGCCGCATCGAGGAGATCCTCGTGCGCTGGAGCGAATACGCCCGGATCGCGGAGCGTCTCGGAGCGGATGGCATCTTGAACGCCTGCTCTTCGATCGGCGAGCTGTGCGCGCTCGTCCAGCCGGAGATCGGCGTGCCGATCGTGCGCATCGACGAGGCGGTCGCGGAATTCGCCGTGGGGACGGCGACCAGAATCGGAGTCGCCGCGACGCTGGCGACGACCCTCGAGCCGACGCAGCGGCAGCTGCGCGCCAAGGCGGAGCAAGCGGGCAAGACGGTCGAGCTCGTGCCCGTCGTCGCCTCCACTGCGTACGAGCTCCTGCTTGCCGGCGATAAGGACGGCCATGACAACGAGCTGGCCGAGGCGCTGAGCCGGTTGGCGGCCGACACGGAGGTCGTCGTGCTGGCACAGGCTTCGATGGCCCGGGTCGTCGAACGGTTCCAGCCGGAAGAGCGGAAACGGTTCTTGACGAGCCCGGAGCTTGGCATGCGGCGCGTGAGAGATTCGTTGGCCGTGAAAACGAATTCATAGATCGAGCATCGGAGAGGAGAGGGATTAGATGTCTAACCAAACAAAACCCCAAAATGTCATCACGCTGAAGAGGGCGCTGGAATTCGCGGAGGCCGGCCGTTTCGCGATCGGCTCGTTCTCGCCGCGCTACACGCCGATGATCGCGGCCGTGCTTCAAGCCGGCCAGGAGGCCAAATCGCCGCTCATCGTACAAATCTCGCATAAAGAGCTGATCCGCTACGGCATCACCCCGGCGGAATTCGGCGAGGAATTCTACTGCCAGATCGGCGAGCTGGGCATTACCGTTCCCGTCGTGCTTCATCTGGATCACACGAAGGAGCTGGCGACGATCGCCGAGGCCATCGATGCCGGCTTCACGTCGGTCATGATCGACGCGTCGGAGAAGCCGTTCGACGGCAACGTCAAGGACAGCAAGGAAGTGGTCGACTACGCGCATGCCAAGGGCGTATCGGTCGAAGCGGAGCTCGGAATGATCGGCACGACGGACTTCGTCGAGACCGACAAGGACGAGGAACTGTATACGGACCCGCGGGAAGCGGCGGAATTCGTCCGTCTGACCGGCGTCGACGCGCTGGCCGTATCCTGCGGCACGGCGCACGGCGTCTACAACGTCAAGCAGCCGAAGATCGACTACGCTCGCCTGTCCGCGATCCGCGGGCTGACCCCGGTCCATCTCGTGCTGCACGGCGGCTCGGGCGTTCCGGCCGACATGATGCAGCAGGCATTCCGTCTGCCCGGCGGCGGGGTGAGCAAGGTCAATATCGCCACCGACCTGGAGCTGTCGCTGCTGGCGGCGCTCGGACGCGAGGAGCGGATGTCGAACGTGGAGTGTCTCTCGCTTTCGCCGGAACGGCTGGCTATCGGCCGCGAGGCGGTAAAGCGAACCGTCATCGAGAAGATGGAAGGCTTCGTGTGCAGCGCCGGCGAAGCGGGCCGTTTCGGACTGTAATTCCGGTATTTCGCTGCGTTTATTCCAACTCGTTTACTAGGAGCTGAATTCATAGATGAAAGACAAGAAGCTTTATATGATCGGCAACGCGCATCTGGATCCGGTGTGGCTGTGGCAGTGGCAGGAGGGCTTCCAGGAGGCCAAGGCGACGTTCCGCTCCGCCCTCGACCGGATGAAGGAATCCGAGGATTTCATCTTCACGTCCAGCTCGGCCGCCATGTACGAATGGATCGAGAACAACGACCCGGGCATGTTCGGGGAGATTAGGGCCCGCGTGTCCGAGGGACGCTGGAACATCGTCGGCGGCTGGTGGATCCAGCCGGACTGCAACATCCCGAGCGGCGAATCGTTCGTCCGCCAAGGCTTGTACGGCCAGCGGTACTTCAAGGAAAAGCTCGGCGTGACGGCCAAGGTCGGGTACAACGTCGACAGCTTCGGGCATAACGGCATGCTGCCGCAGATCCTGAAGAAAAGCGGGATGGACTACTATGTCATGATGCGCCCGATGCCGAACGAGAAGGGCCTCCCGGGCCGGACGTTCTGGTGGCAGTCCGACGACGGCTCCAAGGTGCTGACGTTCCGCATCATGTACGAATATCTGTCGTGGGGCAAGGACTTGGAAAATCACGTACGACGCTGCCTCGGCGAGTTCAAGGAGCCGCTGAACGACCTCATGCTGTTCTACGGCGTCGGCAATCACGGCGGCGGACCGACGAAAGAGAACATCGCCAGCATCCGCAGAATGAACGGGGAAGCCGACCTGCCGAAGCTCGAATTCGCGACGCCGGACCAATATTTCAACGACATGGTCAAGTCCGGGCTGTCGTTCCCGGTCGTGCACGACGACCTGCAGCATCACGCCAGCGGCTGCTACGCCGCGCACTCGGGCATCAAGCAGTGGAACCGCCAAGCGGAGAACCGCCTGGTCGCGGCGGAGAAGTTTTCCGCGCTCGCCTCGTGGGTGACGGGCCAGCCGTACCCGCTGGAGGAGCTGAGCCGCGCCTGGAAGAACGTGCTGTTCAACCAGTTCCACGACATCTTGGCCGGCACGAGCCTCGAAGCGGCCTACGACGACGCGCGCTATCTGTTCGGCGAAGCGATGGCGATCGCCGACCGCTCGCTCAACTATGCCGTGCAGTCCTTGTCGTGGAACATCGGCATCGAGCAGGACGAGTCCATGCACCCGATCGTCGTCTTCAACCCGCATGCGTGGCAGAGCCGCGCGAACGTGGAGCTCGAGGTCGGCGGCATGAAGGACACGAGCGTGCTGCTCGACGAGACAGGCAAGCCGGTGCCGTTCCAGACGGTAAAATCGCAGGCAGCGGCGCGCGGGCGCTACCGGCTGAGCTTCATGGCGGACCTGCCGCCGCTTGGCTACCGCGTCTACAAGCTCGTGAAGGAATCCGTTTCGGTCAAGCCGGTCGGCGAACCGATCACGGCCAGCGACCTCGTGCTGGAGAACGGCCTGCTGCGTCTTGAATTCGACAAGAGCACCGGCTTCATCAAAAGCCTGAAGGACAAGGCGCTGAACTTCGAGGTGATGAAGGACGGCGCGAGGCCGGTCGTCATCGAGGATACGTCGGATACGTGGAGCCATGACGTGCTGCATTTCAACGGGCCGTCGGAGACGTTCAAGGCGACGAAGGTGCTCCGCATCGAGCATGGACCGGTCAAGTCGGTCATACGCGTCGTCAGCGAATACGGCAGCTCGAAGCTGGTGCAGGACTTCGCGATGTATCCAGGCAGCAAGCAGATCGACGTCAGCGTGACGGTGGACTGGCGCGAGAAGTTCAAGATGCTCAAGCTCGTATTTCCGGTCAACGTCATCTTCAGCAAGCAAACCTATGAAATTCCGTACGGCTCCATGGAGAGAGAGCACAACGGCGAAGAGGAGCCGGGCCAAAGCTGGGTCGACTACACGGGCATCGTGCAGGAGACGAACGACGTGTACGGCCTCAGTCTCCTGAACGACGCCAAATACAGCTACAGCATGCATGCGAAGGAAATGGCGCTGACCGTGCTGCGCAGCCCGATCTACGCGCATCACGTCCCTTACGTGCCGGAGGCGGACGGCGAATATTCGTTCGTCGACCAGGGCATCCAGCACTTCAACTATTCCTTGCTGCCGCATGAAGGCACATGGGAGCAGGCGGGCACGGCGCGCCGCGCGGCCGAGTTGAACTGTAAGCCGGTAGCGGTCATCGAGACGTTCCACGAAGGCAAGCTGCCGCAGACGGATTCGTATGTGTCCGTCGACCAGGACAACATCATCGTGAGCGCGATCAAGAAAGCCGAGGACAACGACGACCTGATCGTGCGCTGCTACGAGACGGCCAAACGGGCGACGTCCGCCGAGATCAAGCTGCCGAAGTGGAACCGCGTCATCCGCGCCGACTTCAAGCCGTCGGATATCAAGACGTTCCGAGTTCCGGCGAACGCCGACCTTCCGGTAACGGAGACGAGCATGCTGGAATGGGAGCTCGCATAGGATGAGCCGTCGGGAGGAGACGGTCGCCGAGCTGCGGGCGGCGGGCCGGTACATGATGGACAACGGGCTGGCGTGGGGAAACGCCGGCAACATCAGCGCGCGCCTGGATGACGGCAGCTTCCTGATTACCGCGTCGGGAACGTTCCTGGGAGAGCTCGGCGAGGACGACTTCGCCGAGTGTTCCTTCGCGCCCGGTAGCAGGGAAGGTGCGCCGTCTGCAGGCGTCGAGTCCAGTGCAGGTATTGGAATGGCAGCTGGCGCGGGATTGGGCTCGGGCGCGGGTTCGGGCAAGAAGCCTTCGAAGGAAGTGCCGATGCACGCGGCCGTCTACGAAGAGCGGCCCGACATCGGCGCGGTGCTGCACGCGTCGCCTTTCTACAGCACGATGTTCGCTTGCGCGTCCGAGACTATCCCGTCCGGATTGTTCGTCGAGACGATGTACTATCTGGAGCGGATCGAGCGGGTGGGTTATCGCCACCCCGGTTCGGCTGCGCTTGGCGAAGCGGTCCGGGAGAAAGCGAAGTCCGCGAACGTGCTGCTGCTGGACAATCACGGCGTGCTCGTCTGCGACGTCACGATCAAGGAAGCGCGGATGGCCATGCAAACGCTGGAAATGGCCTGCCGGATGATCGTCGAGGCAATGGGTGCGGGCGTCTCGTTGAACCGGCTGCCGAAGACCTTGGAGCGCGATTTCCTGGAGCGTTCCGGCTATCGGCCGAGAAGGACGTGGGAGCCATGATCGGAATCGTCGCGGACGATATTACCGGCGCGAACGACATCGGCATCATGTACGCGAAGGCGGGCCTGCGGACGGACGTCTATCCGCTTGCGTCCTGGGATTCGGACGCGGTTGCGGCGGACCGGCCCGACGTGCTCGTCATCGACACGAACTCCCGGCTCGACGGCCCGGAGGAGGCGTACCGGAAAGTGACGGCTGCGACGCGCGCGCTCCGGGAGGCCGGCTGCGACCGGTTCATCAACAAAACCTGCTCCGTCTTCCGGGGCAATATCGGACCGGAATTCGATGCCATGCTGGACACGCTCGGCGCCTCGTTCGCCGTCGTCGCGCTCGGTTTCCCGAAGAACGGCCGGACGACGCTCGGCGGAGTGCATTACGTGCACGGCAAGCTGCTCGAGGAATCGGAGTTCCGGCGCGATCCCGTGCATCCGATGACGGAATCGAACCTCGTGTCCATCCTGCAAAAGCAGACGGCGCGCCGCGTCGGGCTCGTGCCGATCGAAGTCGTGGAGCAGGGACCGGACGCGCTGCGCGCGGAGATCGACCGGATGCGGCCGTTATGCGCGTATTTGATCATCGACGTGCGCGATCAGCATTCGCTGCGGATCATCGCCGAAGCCGCGCGGGACGAATCGATCCTGTGCGGCAGCTCCGCGCTGTCGGAGGAATCGGCGGCGCTGCTGGCGGCGCGTGCAGGAGAGACGAATGAATCGCAAGCAAGTCGCGGCTCGGCTGAAGTCATGGGGGCGAAAGCGGCGCAGAGCGGCCGTCTTGCTGCAACGGAACGGCTGTCGGATGACGACGGCACGCCGAAAGCCGGCAGCGGCGATCGGGCTTCCGGGCTGTCGGAGGCTCCGGCCAGTAAACCGGCGCATACCGGAGCGGACGAAACAATCCGTCCTTCGGCGGCCAGCGGCGTGCTGTGCGCGGCCGGAAGCCTCATGCCGCAGACGGCTGCGCAGATCGCATTCGCGATACGCGGCGGCATCGCGGCGTTGGAGCTCGACTCGCTCGTGCTGCTGCAGCCGGAGGCGAGAGAACCGCATATCGAGCGATTGATCGCGCAGGCGAGCTCGGCGCTGCTGACGGGACGGGATGTTCTGCTGCACGCGTCGAACGACCCGGGCAAGGTCGCGGAAACGAAGCGGATCGCGATGACGCTCGGCAGCGGCAATACGGATATCTCGCGCGTCGTCTCCGAGGCGCTGTCGTTCGCCGTGGCGAAGATCGCGGAGCGGACCGGCCAGCGGAAGCTGCTCGTCGCGGGCGGCGAGACGTCGGCGGCGGTGTGCGCCGCCCTCGGCGTCCGGGGCCTGCGCCTGCTGCGAGAGATCGAGCCGGGCCTGCCGTCCTGCCTTGCGATCGGCGGCGGCAAGCCGTACGAGCTGGTGCTCAAATCCGGCAGCTTCGGCAGCGCGTCGTTCTTCGTCAAGGCCGTTCGCCATCTGAGAGAAACGAGTCTATGAAAAGGAAGGGATTGCGATGAGCGACGTTTTCAAGAGTCTATTTGCGAAATATCCCGATCTGGAGCCATGCCGCGATCAGATTCGGCAGGCATTCGAGGCGATGGAAGGCTCCTTCCGCAAGGCCGGCAAATTGCTGCTTGCCGGCAATGGCGGCAGCGCCGCTGACTGCGAGCACGTCGTCGGCGAGCTGATGAAAGGCTTCATGTCGCAGCGGCCGCTTCCGCCTGCCGAACGGGAGAAAATGCTCGTGCACGGCGAGGAGGGCGCGTATATCGCCGACCGGCTGCAGGGCGCGCTGCCGGCGATCTCGCTCGTCAGCCAGAGCGCGCTTGCGACGGCGTACATCAACGACGTCGCCGCGGACATGGTGTTCGCGCAGCAGGTATACGGCTACGGCAGAGCGGAGGACGCGCTCGTCGTGTTCAGCACGTCCGGCAACTCCGCCAATGTCGTCCGCGCCGTCCAAGTGGCGAAATCGCTCGGCATGGCAACGATTGCCTTGACCGGCAAGGGCGGCGGCCGATTGAAGGAGCTGTGCGACGTCACGGTTCGCGTGCCGTACGACGGCACGCCGGACATCCAAGAGCGGCATCTTCCGATTTATCATGCGCTCTGCATGATGCTCGAGGAGGCTTTTTTCGCATGAGCATGCTCCTGGGAGGGTTCGACATCGGCGGGACGAAGTGCACCGCTGTGCTCGGCAGGGCCGAGGGCGGCAAGGTCGAAATCATCGCCAAGCGCAGCTTCCCGACGCCGCCGACGCCGGAGGAAACGATCCGGCAGTTCGGCGCGGGCATGGAGGAGCTGCTGGCCAAGGCGCAAGGGACCGGGCCGCTGCAGGCCATCGGCATCAGCTGCGGCGGGCCGCTCGACAGCCGCAGGGGTCTCGTGCTCTCGCCGCCGAACCTGCCGGGCTGGGACGGCATCGATGTCGTGACGCCCCTGCGCGAGCGCTTCGGCGTGCCGGTCGCGCTGCAGAACGACGCCAATGCCTGCGCGCTGGCCGAGTGGCGGTGGGGTGCCGGAACCGGCTTATCGAACATGGTCTTTCTGACGTTCGGGACGGGCATGGGCGCAGGGCTGATCCTGGACGGCAGGCTGTACGCCGGTATTACCGACATGGCCGGGGAGGCGGGCCATATTCGGCTCGAGCCTGCCGGTCCCGTCGGTTACGGGAAAGCAGGGTCCTTCGAAGGCTTCTGCAGCGGCGGCGGCATCGCGCGGCTGGGACGGGCGATGGCCGAGACGCACATTCATAAGGGCGGGACGACCGCGATTTGCGCGGATGCCGGAGGCTTGGACGGCATTACGGCCAAAGCGGTATTCGACGCCGCGAACGCTGGCGATGCGCTGGCGCTCGAGATCGTCGGCATCGTCGGGCGCAAGCTGGGCAGAGGCCTCGCGGTGCTAATCGATCTGCTCAATCCCGAGCGCATCGTCATCGGCAGCATTTACGCGAGGCAGGAAGCGCTGCTGCGTCCGATCGTCATGGAGGAGCTGGCGCGCGAAGCGCTGCCGCCGTCGCTTTCGGCGTGCGAGATCGTGCCCTCGGGGCTGGGCGAGCATGTCGGCGACGCGGCCAGCTTATCGGTCGCCCTGTATGCGCTCGGATAGGCGCGGCAGATCGATAGAGAGATAGAATATACTGAGATCGCTGGCAAGATAGAGCATGAGATTGAGCATGAGATAGAGACAGTCAGGAGGAGCTGGAGGCTATGTTCGCATTCAACGAGAAAGGCGCCTATCGCGCCGCAACGCGACCGGCGCCAGCAGTCATCGGCCCGTTCGAGATCGCGGTCAAGCTGGACGGGCAGGCGCAGCCGGAGAAATTAACGCCGCGCGGCTTCGAGGAGGACGGCGCAGAACGCCAATCGGCGCTGTACCGTTACGCCAACGATGCCGACACGGTCCGCGCGGAGCTGCGCGTGCGCATATCGGAGAACGGTACCGTACTGGTCTCCGTCAACGCCGAGACGGTCAACGAGAACGACTTTGGGAAGCAGCGCTTGTTCGCGGCGGAGCATGCTGTTATCGTGACGGTTCGTCCGAAGGAAACGATCGAGGGGCTGATGGCGAACTATCAGCATAAAGACTGGTGGACGCGCCCGCATTTCAATCGGGAACCGGCGCGTCTCCCGGAACGGACGCAGTCCATCCTATGGCGGACTGCAAGCGGGTACTATCACCTGCTGCCGGTCGTCGGTTCGGTCTGGCGCACCGATGCCGCCGGAGCGGAAGCGGGCATCGCGCTCCGGTTATCGGCCTACGAAAGCGGGCGCACGCGCTGCGAAACGCTGGCGTTTGCGCTTGCGGCCGGTGAGGATCCGTACGCGCTTGTGCGGCTGAACACCGAAGCCGCATTGGCGGAGCTGGATTATCCGACGCTTCCGCGCGAGCGCAAAACCTATCCGGAACTGCTGGATCGCCTCGGCTGGTGCAGCTGGGACGCCTTTTACCACAAGGTCGACGAGGCAGGGCTGCTCGCGAAGGCCGCGGAGCTGCAGGAGCTCGGACTTCCGGTGGGCTGGGTGATGATCGACGACGGCTGGTCGGAGACGAAGGACGGCAAGCTCGTCGGTTTCGAGGCCGATCCCGTCAAGTTCCCGGGCGGGCTGAAACGGACCGTTTCCGCGCTCAAGGAACGCCACGGCATCCGTCACGTCGGCGTCTGGCATACGATCGCCGGCTATTGGGGCGGCATTCACGAGGAGAGCGCCATCGCGCGGAACACCCGCGATTCGCTGTACCGAGTGCCGCGCGGCAACCTGATCCCGTATCCCGACGCGGGCCGGGGCTTTGGCTTCTGGCACGCGTGGCACGGCTTCCTGCGCCGCCAGGACATCGATTTCGTCAAGGTGGACGGCCAAAGCGCCGTGCTGAACTATTTGAAGGAACGACGTTCCGTCGGCGAAGCGGCCGCGGCCGCGCACGAAGCGCTGGAAGCGTCGGTCGCGCTGCATTTCAACGATACGATCATCAACTGCATGGGCATGGCGGCCGAGAACGTCTGGCATCGCCCGAAGTCGGCGATTTCGCGCAACAGCGACGATTTCGTGCCGCAGGAGAAACGGGGCTTTCCGGAGCACGCGCTCCAAAACGGCTATAACTCGTACTATCACGGCGCCTTCTATTGGGGCGATTGGGATATGTACTGGTCGAGCAACCATGATGACAAGCAAAGCGCAATCCTGCGGTCCGTCAGCGGCGGTCCGATCTATATCAGCGACGCGCCGGGGAACACGAATCCGGGTAACGTCTGGCCGCTTATCTATGCGGACGGCGCCATCATCCGCTGCGACGGCACGGCGAACCCGTCGCCGGACTGCCTGCTGGCCGATCCCGCGGAGCAGCCGATCCCGCTGAAGCTGTGGAACACGGCCGGCGGCGCGGGCATCGTGGCGGCCTTCCATATTCATCGCGGCGCCGATCCCGTGGACGGCTTTATCGGCCCCGCGGACGTGCCGGGTCTGAATGGGACCGAGTTCGCGGTATACGAACATTTCACGCGGAGCTGTTCATTCATGAAAGCCGACCAGCGCGAAACGATCCGCCTGGAGGAAAGCGGCTATGCGCTGTTCGCGGTCGTGCCGGTCGCGGGCGACGTGACGCCGATCGGGTTGGCGGACAAATACATCTCGCCGGCGGCGGTAACCGGCAGCGTCGCGGCGGGAGATTCGACGAGCGTGACGCTGCGCGAAGGCGGGCGGTTCGCGTTCGCGGCCAAGAAACGGCCCGTGCGCGCGTTGGTCGACGGAGACCCGGCAGTCGTTCATCAGGTCAGCGATTACGTATACGAGGTCGACGGCGGGCCGGCTGACCGGTCCGTCCGGATCGAAATCTTCATGGCGTAAGGAAACGGGAGGAACAGACGGATGAGCAAACTGAACATCGACCGTTCGGAGGTGCCGGTGCTCGGCGAAGCGGATGCGGTCGTCGTCGGCGGATCGCTGGCTGGCATCGCCTGCGCGTTGGAGCTGGCCGGCGCGGGGCGCAGCGTCTGGCTCGTCGAGCCGCGAACCTACATGGGCCGCGAACTGACGGCGACGCTGCGGCCATGGCTGTAGCTCCCCGAGGGCGGGGCGATGCCTGCGCTTATCGGCCAGGTGCTTGACGGGCAGAAAGACGGCGGGGCATTGGATCTGCCGGCAGCGCATGACGGCGTTCGCGGCGGAGGCGGTCATGTCCCCCTGCATCCCGATCGGCTGAAGCTGAGCTTGGAGGATCTGCTGGAAGCGGGGGGCGTACGGTTGCTGTACGCCTCTCTTCCTGTCGGCATCGAGCAGCGGGAAGGGAAGGCGGCCGGCCTCGTCGTCGCCAACAAATCCGGCCGGCAGCTGATCGCCGCCCCGCTCGTCGTCGACGCGACCGAGACCGCGATCGGCGCCTCGCTCTGCGGCGAAGACGTTGCCGGCTATGCGCCCGGCACGGAGGCGCGGTACATGCGCACGCTCGAATTCGTCGGCGCCGACCCGGACGGGGAAGCCGCCGAGGAAGGCGCGGCCAGCATAGGCGCCTCGCCTGGCATCACGGTTCCCGCGGGCATCGTCGGCGAAGAGGAAGGCGAGGTTCGGCTGCGGCAGGGGTATCGGGGCCGCGGCCATGTGTACGCCGAGTTCGCGATGACGCTTCCGAGCGCCAATACGCTCGAGGCCGCCCGGGAGCGCGAGCTGGAAGCGCGACGCCGGGGCATGCGACTGGCCGTCTATCTGCTGCAGCGGGAGCCTGCCTTCCGCAAGGCGGTGCTGAGCGCCTCGGCGCACGAGCTGTCCGGCCCGTTCCCGGTTGGCAACGGGCCATGGAATGAAGTCGACGCTGCGGATGCGGAGTCGGCAAGGACCAGCGTGCACGGCGTATGGTCGTTGTTTCGCGCCGTGTATTCGCATGGCGGCGCGGGGCTGCTCGACCCGATCGGCGCGGCAGCCGCGGGCGAGAAGCTCGGCCGCCGGCTTGCGGCCGCCGAAGCGTCCGGGGAGTCGCGCCCGGTAAGCGCCGGGAATGCGCTCGCGACGGACAACGTTCCGGCGGAAGCGCAGGCGTCGAATGCGGGCGAGGCCGCGCCAACCGGGCTGACCGTCCGCATCCCGGCATTGGCCGGCGAAAACGCGGAATTGCCCGCGGCGGAAATCGCCGCCACGGTAATATCGGTATGCGACGCCGTCGACGTGCTCGTCGCGGGCGGCGGTTCCAGCGGAGCCTGCGCTTCCTTCACGGCCGCGGGAGAAGGCGTCCGCACCGCGCTGGTCGACCTCAATCCCGGCTTGGGCGGGACGGGCACGTTCGGCGGCGTGGACAGCTACTGGTTCGGACGGAAGGCCGGTTATGCCGCGCGCATACAAGACGCGGTGCTGGCGCAGCAGCGGGAGCTGCGGTATAAGGGTCACAAATGGAACATCGAGGCCAAGATGCACGCGCTGCTCGAGGCGGCGGCCGGGAGCGGCGTGGAGCTGTTTTTGAACGCCGTTACGTTTGGCGTGCTCATGGAAGGCCGCCGGGTCGCCGGCGCCGTTGTCGCCACGCGCTGGGGGCCGCTCGCCATTCCGGCGGGAGCAGTGATCGACGCGACAGGCGACGGCGACCTGGCCGCGTTCGCCGGGGCCGACTACGTATACGGCTCGGAGCGGGACCACACGGTCATGTGGTACTCGCTGGCGCAGTACACGTCGCCGGACAAGATTCAAAACAATTTTACGAGCATGGTCGACGTCTCGAACGCGCTCGATTACACGAGAGCCATTCTCGCCGGGCGCCGCCGCGGGACGGACGTGCACGATCACGGCACGTATGTCGCCACCCGCGAAAGCCGGCATATCAAAGGCGATGTCGTGATGAAGCTGTCGGATCAGCTGCTTCATCGGCGCTGGCCGGACGTCATCAATGTCCATTTCAGCAATCATGACGTCAAGGGCGTCAGCGGCGCGGATTGGGTCAACGTCGGGCTCATTCCGCCGAACCTGGAGATCGAAATTCCGTACCGCATGCTGCTGCCGGAAGGACTGGACGGCCTGCTCGTGGCGGGCAAGGCGGTATCGGCGACGCATGACGCGCTGCCGGCGATCCGGATGCAGGCCGATCTGGAGAACCTCGGCGCCGCCGCGGCGCTTGCCGCCGTGCAAGCGGTTCGTTCCGCGACGGCGCTGCGGAAGATCGACGTCAAGCGGCTGCAGGGCCGGCTCGCGGATGAAGGGCTGCTGCCGGCCGGCGCCGCCGATCGAATGCTGCGTCCGATTGCGTTCGGCGAGGCCGATCTGGAGCGGTTGGTCGCGTCCATCGAAGCCGAGCAGCCGCTCTACGCATATTCCAATATGCGGATGAACGAGGTGCGCGCGGAACCGATCCCGTTCGTCGAGATCTGTTCCGTCGGATCGCGGATCGCGCCGTTTCTGGAACGCGCGCTCGTCCGCGCGGAGGGACTGCGGCGGATTCATCTGGCGCAGGCGCTGGCCATGATCGGCTCGAATGCGGGCGTTCCCGTCCTGATCGAGACGATCCTGCGGGATCTGTCCGGCGACGAGCTGCCTCCGCGCACGGCCGATATCATGTACGTGCAGCTGCCGCCGGATCACGGCGCGATGCCGGGCGCCGCGCACTTGCTCTATTCGCTCGCGCAGACGAAGGACGTCCGCGGCATTGCCGTCTGGAATCGCGTCGCCGAGCTGCTGAATCCGGAAGAAGCCGATTTCAAGAATTCGCTGCTCGGCCTCTATTATTACGTCGATGCCGTCAGCCAGGGAGCGGAGCGGCTCGGCGATCCGGCGGCGGTTCCGGCGCTGCAAGCGATCCGCCGGATCCCGTACCTGCGCGATCAACGATCCGGGAACGGCTATCAGCCGGATTATTTCCTGGAGCGGCGGGCGATGCTGGAGCTCGCGATCGGCCGGGCCTTGGCCGCCTGCGGCAGCGCGGAAGGCTACGAGGTGCTGATCGCGTATTTGCGCGATCCGCGCTCGTTGCTCGCCAAGCAGGCGCTGCTGCAGCTGCGAAGGCTGAGCGGCATGGCGTTCGCTGCCGTGCCGGAGCGCTGGACGGCTTGGCTTGCCGGCACCGGACGGCCGCTGGCGCCTCGCCCTAGCGATATTCGCCTGGACATCGAGGCGGACAGCGAATCGATCTTGCGCCTGCATCGGGAACAGATTTCCTCCGATGCCGGAACAACCGGCTTCTAGCGAGTGCCGGGTCGTTTCAACCGTTTCGCTTTTACTATGAAGCGTAGCGTTTCTTGCTTCGGCAATGTGCCGAGGGTGATGCTCAGGCAGCAGCTTGGAGGAGACGCGTATCACATCATCGATCGGCCGAAGCGGCCTCCGTTTAACGGCGGCCGCTTCGGCGCGACATCGGGAAGACTTAAGGGAGGCTATGCGGCATGCTGCTCGCCATCGATATCGGCACCACGAACATGAAAGTCGGGCTGTTCCGCGAAGACGGGGTCGCCGCCGCGCAGTCGGAGCGGCTGAATGCGAAGACCGCGGGTCCGTTCGGGACGGTCGCGTACGATCCCGAGCGCCTGTGGGATACGGCCGCCGGGCTCGTCCGCGACGTCATCGCTGCCGGCGGCGTCCAGTCCGTGCAGGCTGTCGGCATTACGAGCATGGCGGAAAGCGGGCTGCTGCTCGATCCGCGCAGCGGGAAAGCGCGCTCGCCGATCATGCCGTGGTTCGAAGCCTGCTCGATCCCGCAAGCGGAGCTGGTGCGCGGGGAAATCGACGCGCGCGGGCATTTCCGCCGGACCGGCCTGCATGCGTCCTTCAAGCATGGCCTCCCGAAGCTGCTGTGGCTCCGGGAACGTTTGCCCGAATCGTTCGGGGGCAGCGTTTGGCTGTCTGTCTCGTCCTATATCGCATACCGGCTCACGGGGAAGATCGCGGAGGACGAGACGCTCGCGGCCCGTACGTTCGCGTACCGCATCGATCGCCGCGAGTGGGACGAGCCGTTCATTCGCCATTTCGGCCTCGAACCGGCGTTATTCCCCGAGGTCGTGCCTCAAGGCAGCATCGTCGGAACGGCATTGCCGGACGTGGCGGCATGGCTGGGACTCGGCGCCGATACCGCCGTGTGCCTGGCGGGGCACGATCATGTCGCCGCGTCGCTGGCCTGCAGCTCCGGCGGGGACGAGGTGTACAATTCGATGGGCACCGCGGAAACGCTGGTCGGCGCGTTCGCCGAACGCGGGCTGGAGCCGGCCGACTTCGAGTCCGGCCTATCCTTCGGCCGGCATGCGTTTCCGGGCCGGATGTTTTGGATGGGCGGGCACTCCTCATCGGGCGGCTCCGTCGAATGGCTGCGCGACGCGATCGGCGACGGGAAGCTTTCCTATGCGGAGATCATGAGCCTGCTCGATCGGTCGGAGCCCGGCCCCACGGGCATCGTGTACTTCCCTTATCTGTCCGGCAGCGGGGCTCCGCAGATCGATCCGTCGGCAAGAGCGGCATTCATCGGACTGACGGCCAAGCACGGCAAAGGGGATCTGATCAAAGCGGTGCTCGAAGGCAACGCGTACCAGCTGGAGCTGATGCGCCGCAGCGCGGAGCGGGTCGCCGGCCGTCCGATCGGACGGATGAACGTCGTGGGCGGAGGCGCGAAGAACGGCGTCTGGCTCCAAATCAAAGCCGACGTATCGGGCATTGTCCTGACCGCATCCGATGCGGCCGAAGCGACGCTGCTCGGAGCGGCTCTCTCCGCCGGGGTCGGCACGGGAGTCTACGGTTCGTTCGGGGAAGCGGCCGGCGCGTTCCGTCGTCCGAAGGGAAAACGGTACGTGCCGGATGCGGAGCGTCACGGCGGTTACGGGCGAATATACGAGCGGGGCTTTCTGGCCCTTATGGGACCGTTGACGGGGTATTACACCGGCCTATCCGGTCGGCCCATGCATTGAAAGTCGACGCGCGCAGCCGCTTGCGCGCGTTTTTTTGCTTGGCATGGCAGGTAACGGCCCTAATCGATTAGCGGGTATCGGAACCGTGCGCCGGCTTCCCGATGCGGGCGGTGCACGCGCATGTCGCCGCTGTCCCAAGCGGCATATGACGGGCGAGGCTCCCGCCCGCGCGCGAAACCTGCGGTTCAGCTTGTGCGAATGGCATCGGAATCTTGTCTTATTCAAGGATGTCCCTCCCGACATAGAGTACATTAGCTCTCAAGAAGGAGGAATTCAGGTGTCCGCTAAAGTAAAAGTGAAGAACGTCAAGGCAGTCCGCACGAGCAAGTCCCGCAAAGCAAAGGTGTCGAACGAAGCTCTCGGGGGTGTCGGTTCCGGTCATTCCTGCTGCAACCGCAGAGACGGCGCAGTCGAAGGAATTCAAGAGGCAGGCGCAGATCTGAGCGATTTGTTCTGCCAGTTGAAAAGCCCCGTCGTCGCCGCCAAGCTCGTTCGCGCCATTCGCTGCAGAAACCGCAAAGTCATCGAAGAATTGATCGGCGCTAACTGCGAAGTTGTCTGTTTCTTCCACCAAGGCCGTTTCGCCTGCGTTCGTATCGCGTGCGTCTTCGGCAACTGCTGCGACGTCCGCATCAGCTTCGACATTTGCGTCTCCCAAGGCAACTGCCGCAACGAATTCTAATCTTTGCCCTCTGATGCGTTCGCTTCCGGAATGTCCGAGAAGGTCCCATGGACCCCTTCTCGGGCATTTTTGGTTTGTCCTATCGAAGAAGCCGTTCCCGTTCGAATTGGAGCACGGGAACGCGAAGGCCCGACGGCAAACAGGACTGCCCTCGGCCAAACGGCCTTCGGGACAGTCCCTGCTCGGCGTCGAACGCCTTCGTCTATGCGCAAGCGCTCATCCGAGCGCACACGGTTATTGCTCGATCGGCTCCTTCAGCCAAGCGTTGGCGAGCATCAGCGCGCCGCGCGCCGCGGCCGTGCCGGCCAGCGCGTTCAGCATGACGAAGTCGTGGATGATGCCTTGGAAACGCGCCGCCGTCACGCGCACGCCGGCTTCCCGGAGCTTCGCGGCGTAGGCTTCGCCCTCGTCGCGGAGCACGTCGGCCTCGCCCGTGATGATCAGCGCCGGGGGAAGGCCCTCCAATTGCGCCGCCGACGCCCGCAGCGGCGATGCCGTGACCTGCGCCCGTTCCTCGGGGTCGGTCGTATACTGATCCCAGAACCACTGCATGCCCTCCCGGCTCAGAAAATAGCCGGTCGCGAACTGCCTGTACGATTCCGTGTCGAAGGACGCGTCCGTGACCGGGTAGAACAGCAGCTGCCTGTCGATCCTCGGGCCGCCGCGCTCTTTCGCCATAAGCGTCACGGCGGCGGTCATGTTGCCGCCGACGCTGTCGCCGGCGACCGTCAGCTCGCCCGGCGCGGCCCCGAGCTCTTCCCCGTGCTCGGCGACCCATTGCACGACCGCGTAGATCTCTTCGATCGCGGTCGGATATTTGTGCTCGGGGGACAGGCTGTATTCGGGAAACACGACGATCGAGCCCGAGCCGTCGGCCAGCTCGCGGACAAGCCGGTCATGCGTATGCGCATTCCCGAACACCCAGCCGGCGCCGTGGATATAGACGATGACGGGGAGTTTGCCGGCGGCCTTCTTCGGTTTCAGCACGACGACCGGCACCTCGCCCTTCGGACCGCCGGGGATGCTTCGTTTCTCGATCGCGACGTCGGGCTTGGCGACGGGGCCGGATTGCACCTCGTCCACCTGCTTGCGGCCTTTCTCGGGCCCGAGCTCGTACAGGAACGGCGGATTCGCCGTCTGGTCGACGAACTGCTGCGCTTCTTGCTCCAAAATGACTTTGTTTTGCATAGTTTAACGCTCCTTTCGGTTTAATTTGGGAGTCTCGTCCTTCTCTTATACACGTCAGGGTTGATGCCGAAACCCGTTCCGTCTTGGAGCCGGCATGCGGGGGGCAGCCAGGCTTCTACCCGGCCGGATCGCGCGAACCGTTTCCGGGCACGCGGCATAAGCTGAGCATAAAGCTTGGAAAGGGAGGGGACAGGTATGCCGTTCATTCCGAATTTTCCGCAATCGCTGCTCGAGGAGCACATGCGCTGGCACCATGCCAACCATTACGACGACCCTTCGCAGCTGCCGCCGGGCTACGGACAGAATTTCCTGAATTTCCACCGCCAATTCATCAATAAGGTGTACCAATGGTACGACCAGCAGGGATACGACCCGCGGCAGATCGCGGGCTGGCAGGGCGTGCCCGAAGCGATTCGCAATACGCGTTGCTATAACCAGGCGGCGGAGGCCCGCATCATGAATAATCCGCGGTCTTTCGCGTCGGCCGATCAGCTGGGGCTGTTTATCGAAGGCTCGAACCTGCACGGCTGCATCCATCAGGAGGCGGCAAGGATATTCGGGGAGTCCGCGCTGAACGATTTCGACGAGGCGCCGCGCACGACGATGTTCTACAATATCCACGGCATGATCGATCAATGGTACCGGAACTGGGAGCAGGCAGTCGGCGTCGCGCGGAAGGCGGGAGGCAGGGCATCCTCGGGCGTTAAGCGGGGCATCGGCGGGAGAAACGCGAGCAAATCCGGGGCAAAACGGGGACGAATCACGTAAACAACGCAAAAAGGACCGCCGGATAGCGGTCCTTTTTGCGTTGTTCGATGCCGGCCGTACCGCTCACGCATGGAGCAGCAGGGCGCGGAACGTGTCCGTGTAATAAGACGTCGGGCGCGGGACGAATTCGGAGGCCTTGACGAGCGCTTCCGCTTCTTCCGGGCGGCCGTCCGGGCCGATCCGGAAGCCGGAAGCCCGCGCATGGGCCAGCCGGCCCTCGAACAGCGCGATCATGTCTTCGAGGTCGGCTTCGTACACGCCGGCGACTTCCTCCTGCTGCAGCGTGAGCGAGGCGAGCGGCTCGCGGTAGACGAAGCCGTATACGCCGCTGATTTCCCGGTCGACGAAAGCCGCGCCCTTCGCGGTGCCCGCGGCTTCCTTGCGCGCTTCGCCGAGCGGGATCAGCGAATCGAACGGGATGGCGGCGCCGAGCTCTTCCTCGATCTCGCGCGCCGCGTCCCGCATCGTTTCGCCGGCGGTCAGATGGCCCGCGGCGGTTATGTCGTAATGGTCCGGGAACGTGTCTTTGCCGGAAGCGCGCTGCTGGAACAGGACAAGCCTGCGGTCGCCCTGGCGCCGAGCCAGCCAGCAATGAATGGAGCGGTGCCAGAGGCCGCGGGCGTGGACTTCGCTGCGCGGAGCCGTACCGAGCCGGACGCCGTGCTCATCGTAATAATCGAACCGTTCCTCTTCTGCGGCAGGTTGCGCGCTCATCGCTAGGACAAGCCTCCCTCGAGCTCCGGCTCGACTTCCAGATGGGAGGTGCAGTGCGAGCAGCGCGTCGCTTGGATCGGAATCTTGGAGAGGCAGTACGGACAGTTCTTGTCCGACGGCTCGGACGGCGCGGCAGGGTCGGGCTGGCCCAGGCGGCGCAGCGCGTTCGCGCCTTTGACGATCATGAAGATACAGAAGGCGACGATCGCGAAGTCGAGTATGACGTTGAGGAAGTTGCCGTAGGCGATGACGGCGACGGATCCTTTCTGCGCATCTGCCAATGTCTTCGGGTGCTCCGAATCCAGCTTGGATATTTGTATGAACTTGTCCACCAGATTGACGTTGCCGAGCAGCCGGCTGATCGGCGGCATGATGATGTCGTTGACGAGCGAGGTGACGATTTTGCCGAAAGCGCCCCCGATGATAACCCCGACCGCGAGGTCGAGCACGTTGCCGCGGACGGCGAACTCTTTGAACTCTTTTAAAATCTTAACCATGATTTCACTCCTTCCAAAGCTCTATTATAACGAATGGGAGGGCTACTTCAAGTCCATTGCGGACAAAACCCCGACCGCCCGGAATGCCTGTCGCGAAAAAAAGGATTTTCTGGAAAAATGTCGAATTGGGACATTAAGAATCGCTTGAACATTTCCGGAAAATGGAGAAACGACATGATAGAATCCTTGTTCGGCGACCAATGGATGATGCTCGCGCTTGCGCTGGCGATCCACTTGTTCGCGTCCATCACCATTTACAGCATGATCGGCCACCTCAAGCGGGTGCGCGCGATGCAGCACTATTGGCTGCTGAGCGGGGCGCTCGTCTACGCCATGGGCCTTTGGGTCAGCCATTTCATCATTCTGCTGACGTCCAATTCCATGATCGTGATCGACTGGACCATCGCCGTCAAGCTGTTCGGCATCATGGCCTGCACGTACGGTTCGTTTCGCATACTGGGGTCGCTCGCGCCCTATACGCTGCGGTTGTTCGCGAGCAGCCTGCTGATGGCCTTCGGCGCGAATCTCATCGTCTACACGTCCCTGATGGGCAGCCAAGTGGAATCGTTCGCCGTGGCTCCGGGTTTCGTCTTCTTCACGTTCCTCTTCAACTTCGTCGGTACGGCGGGCTCTTTCTATCTGTTCGAGCGCAAGCCCGGCTCGATGCTCCTGCCCGGATTGCTGCTCGGCATCTCCGGCATGATCATGCAGCTGTTCGGGCTTGGCACGCTGACCGATATGGATTCCGGCATGGTGCTGACCGCCGACCGCTTGAACGATTACATGCAGCTGCTGTCCATCGTGCTCGGCTTGGCCACCTTGGCGATCTTCGCGTTCAGCCTCGTCGCACGCTTCGTCGACCGCCGGTACGCGTCCATGAACGAACGGTACAAACTGCTCGTGGAGAACTCCATCGACATGATCGCCGTTATCCACGACGAACGCTGGGAATACATCAACCGCTCCGGCCTGCTCATGTTCGAAGCTGCCGGCGAGCGGGATATGATCGGCAAAAGCATCTATCTGCATCTGCGGCCCGAGTACCACGCGGAGATGAAGCGGATGCTGGAACCGTCCAGGCAGAAGGAGCGCCAGATGCCGATCGAGATGGAATGGTTCACCGTGCAGGGCAAGCTGCTCCACACGGAGGTCATCGAGTCCAGCACGAAGCTCTCGGGCAAGCCGGTCTTGCAGGTCATTATCCGGGACATCTCGGAGCGCAAGAAGAACGAGGAGCTGTTGATCAATTCCGAGAAGCTGTACGTCGCCGGGCAGCTGGCCGCGGGCATCGCGCACGAAATCCGCAATCCGCTGACGTCGCTCAAAGGCTTCCTGCAGCTCATCGCCTCCGGCCGCAGCAGCAAAAATTATTACGACATCATGAAGTCGGAGCTGACCCGCATCGAATCCATCGTCAGCGAGCTGCTCATGCTGTCCAAGCCGCAGATCTACGAGCTGACGCACCAGGATATCCGGCTGCTCATGTCGGATACGATCACGCTGCTCGAAGCGCAGGCGATCCTGCACGACATCGTCATCGAAGCGAATCTCGGCGAGGAGCCGCTGTGGGTCCATGGCGTGGAAAATCAGTTGAAGCAGGTATTCATCAACGTAATCAAGAACGCGATCGAGGTCATGATGGACGGCGGAAGCATCAAGGTCGCCTGCCTGCGGAACGCAAGCGGGCGGATCGTCGTGCGGATCGCGGACCGCGGGCCGGGCATTACCGAGGATCAGATGGCGAAGATCGGACAGCCGTTCTATACGACGAAGGACAAAGGAACGGGCCTCGGCCTGATGGTGACGTACAAGATCGTCGACAATCACCAAGGCACCGTCGAGGTCAGCAGCTGCGTCGGGGAAGGCACGACGTTCGATATTATTTTGCCGTACCAGGCCCCGTCCGGCGCGGAGGAAGCGAATTGGAGCAAGGTCGTTCCGCTTCACCGCTACCGCGAGGACAACGAAAGCGCCTCTTAGTCATAGCGTTCCGACAACGGGCGGCCGGTTATCCGCGAGCGAGCAGCTGCGGAGGCCGGCCGCTTTTGCATGCGGCGGCGGCCGGGCGTACTATTTTCGCGCGTCAACGCAACGCTTTCCGTCCAATAGGAATTCTAGGGCGGGCATGTTTTTCCGGCAAGCGTGATCGCAATGTCCCTTGATTCCGCCGCACGGGAGGGCAAGGGCTTTTCAACTTGGCGGGCGGATGGTCTATAATAGCGGGAGGAGGCGAGTGAAGAGATGCCCGAACCGTTGAAAGCAATGTATAACCTGCCGTTCCTCCGGCAGTTTGCGGCGACAGTCGCATCGGCATGGCCGGCTTTTCCCGAGGAAGATTTCGTCCGGCTCGCATCCGGCGAGGGCTGGGAAACGCTGGAGTTGAAAGGCCGCATGAGGCGGATTACGACGTCGCTCGGGGAAACGCTGCCCCGAAGCTATCCCCAAGCGCTTGACGTGCTGCTTGCGATTTGCGAGCGATGCCGCGGATTTCCTTATTTGTTTTTCCCGGATTTCGTCGAAGTGTACGGACTGCCCGATTGGGAGCGGTCGATGGACGCGCTCGAGCGTTTCACCGTGCAGTCTTCGGCCGAGTTCGCGATCCGGCCGTTCATCCTGCGGGACCCGGAGCGGACGATGGCCCGCATGGCGGAGTGGTCCCGCCACGAGAACGAGCATGTGCGCCGCCTCGCCAGCGAGGGCTGCAGGCCGCGTCTTCCGTGGGCGCAGGCGCTGCCGCCGTTCAAGCGCGATCCGTCGCCGATTCTGCCGATCCTGGAGCAGCTGCGAGCCGATCCGTCGCTCTACGTGCGCAAGAGCGTGGCGAACAATTTGAACGACATCGC
This sequence comes from Paenibacillus sp. J22P277, assembly GCF_059383675.1. Taxonomy (NCBI): domain Bacteria; kingdom Bacillati; phylum Bacillota; class Bacilli; order Caryophanales; family Paenibacillaceae; genus Paenibacillus; species Paenibacillus sp. J22P277. Next base: position 398,385 of record NZ_JBXENS010000002.1, on the reverse strand, counting down.
GAAGGACAACCCGGCGGTCGTCAAAGCCATCGCCGCCAGGTGGACCGGGCAGCATGCCTATACGGACTGGATCGTGCGCCGCGGCTGCCGTTCGCTCGTCGGCGCGGCCGATCCCGAAGCGCTGGCGCTGTTCGGCTACGAAGGAACGGCGGCGGACGTCGTCGCCGCGGCGGAGCTTGAAGCACTGCAGGCGGAGGCCGTCATCGGCGGCATCACCGAGCTGAGCTATAAGCTGAGGCTGAAGGACGAGGGAACCGAGCCGCTCCGGATCCGGCTGGAGCTGGGCGTCGGCTACGTGAAATCCGGCGGCAAAACGTCGGAGAAGCGGTTCCTGCTCGGCGACAAGCGAATATCGCCCGGAGCGGGCGTTCAAGGCGCGAAGAAGCTCGATTGGAAGGACCTGTCGACGCGCAAGCACTATGCGGGGCTTCACGCGCTGAGGCTGCTCGTGAACGGCGCGCCCGTCGCCGGGACGTCCGTCCTGCTGCATGCAGCCGAACCGCGCGAAACGGCAGGCGAAGAAGCGAACGCGCCGGCTGCCGGCCGCGCCTCCGGAGGGAGCGATTCCCTATGACGATCGGCGCGCGCGTCGTCAAGACCGGCCTCGCCGTGGCGCTGGCCGTGTACATAAGCACGCTGCTTCAATTTCCTTCGCCCATCATCTCCGCGGTCGCGGCGATCTTTACCATCCAGCCGTCCATTTCCCGCTCCTGGCAGCAGGTGGTGGAACAAGTGCAGACGAACGTCCTCGGCGCGGCCGTGGCGTTGGCGGCGGTCAGGCTGTTCGGCCATACGCCCATCGCGCTCGGGATGGTGTGCATCATCGTCATTCTGATCAGCATCCGGCTGCGGATGGAAAGCACGATCGGCTTGACGCTCGTCACCGTCGTCGCGATCATGGAAGCGAACAATCAGGAAGGCTGGCTGTTCGCGCTCGACCGCCTGCTCATGGTGCTCGCGGGCATGGCCGCGGCGTTCGCGGTCAATATTCTCGTCTTCCCGCCGCGGCCGCGCAGGCAGTTCATCGTGCAGGTCCACGATGCGCACGCCAAGCTCTCGCTGCTGCTGCGCATGGCGATCTCCAACGAGATGAAGGAAGACGTGCACCGCGCAGAGAAAGCGAAGCTTCAGGGCGCGCTCGGCAAGCTCGACGAGTCGTACCGCCTATTCGAGGACGAGCGGCCGCTGCTGCGCAAGCGCAAGCAGGCGGGTGCCAGGCAGCTGATCCTGTCCCGGCATATGATCAAGGCGCTTCATAAAGGAATGGATTTGCTTGAAGCCGTGGAGGAGCATTATTTTGCCGTGTCGGGCTGCGAGGCGTGGGCGCAGCGGTTCGACCAGCAAATCGAGGAACTGGCCAAATACCACGAGCATATCCTGCTCAAGCTGGACGGCAAGATGAAGGCGAATGCCGACTTCGAGCCCGAGGAAGAGCGGGAAGGCCGGCTCATCGAACAGCTTAGCGACTACTTGCACCGGAATCCGGAGGAATACAAGCGGCTCGTCTTCGTGGCCTCGGCGATGCTGGAATACGCGTATCACCTGCGCCGGCTCGACCGCGTATCGGATCAGGTCCAGCAGCGCCGCGAGACGGAGGCGGGAGAATAGCGCCGGTCTCCGGGCATGTCTTGCATCATGTAGCGAGACTGCGATTATAGCAAGCTAGAAGCCTCGCGCTTCGCTCGTTCGTTCAAGCGCTCCTTCGGGAGTGCTTTTTTTATGCGCAACAAGGATGGCCGAGGTTTTGAATGGACGGGCTGCACCTTCCGGGGGCAGGATTGACGGCGAAGCATGCCGCCTCTCCAGATTCCGGGCAACCGGCGAGAAGGGCTTGTCGAATCAGAAATCATCTTGTCAAACAAAGCGGAATCTGGAAAAAACATAAATATACCTTCTTTTTTTCTAAATACACCGGAAAAGCCGATTATGTATGATGAGAGCGCAATCATTTCCGAAGGCTAATCGAAAATTAAACGGGAACGTGCCGATAAGGCACTTCCGAAAAGGGGAGGATTCGTCGATCGCGCGGTGTTTCCCGGTCGTTCCGCAGGCTTGCTCAAACTTATATATATAAGTGGAACGGTCGTCTGCCATCCTTTATGTAAACGCTTTCTAAACGCGGTTGTTCGATCCTGACCGCGCTGCTGAAAAAGGCTGCCTGCATGGCAAATCAAACATTACGGGATGGAGGATGTCTATGAAAAAAAAGAAGCACGTACCGCTCGCGCTGCTGCTCGTCGTCTTGCTGGTCGCGTCGGCCGTCATAAGCGGATGCGAGAGCGGAGGCGGGGGCAGCGACATCGGGGCTGCCGATAACGCCCCCCAAGGCGCCGACAACGCAGGGAACTCCGGCAAAGCGGATGCGAAGGCAGAGGATACGAAGCAGGGGAACGATGCGGATTCCGCCGCAACGGACGGAGACGCGGCACCGGCGGAAGGCAAGTTGTCCGAATTCAAACAGCCGCCGATGCTTGACGGCCTCTCGGTTCCCGTGAAGGACCGGCTGCCGGAGGACTATAAGATTACGAACGAAATGCCGGAAGATTTGCTGAAGTACGAAATCGGCGCTTACGGCGGCACGCTCCGCACGGTTACCTCGGTCGTCGACTGGGACGCGGACGTATTCATCATGAACGACGAGGCGCTGCTGAACACGCCGGGCCTCCTGGGTCAGGAAGTCACGGGCAACGTGTTGAAGGGATATGAAATGAGCGACGACGAGAAGAGCTTTACGTTCCATATGCGCAAGGGCCTCAAATGGTCGGACGGCCAGCCGGTGACGACCGAAGACGTCCGCTTCACCGTCGAGGACGTCCTGTTCGACAAGGAGCTTACGCCGATCTTCCCCGCTTGGCTCAACGCTGCGGGCGATCCGAACGGCAAACCGTTTACCTTCGAACTGATCGACGAATACACCTTCAAGATGAGCTTCGACCAGCCGTACGGCGGCTTCTTGTTGAGCCTCGCGGTCCAGGGATGGCGCGGGTACTCCGATTTGCTGAAGCCGGCGCACTACCTGGAGAAATTCCACAAGAAATATACCGATGTCGCTTCGATGGAGCCGGAGATCAAGAAAGCCGGGTTCAAGAAGGGCGAGTGGGTGAACCTGTTCAACGACAAGGATATCACGAACTGGGAGCTTACGAACTCCAAGTCGATCGGATTCCCGGTGCTCTATCCGTGGATGATGACGAAGAAGACGAATACGACGGCGACCTACGAACGCAACCCGTACTATTTCAAGGTCGACCCCGCGGGCAACCAGCTGCCTTATATCGATAAAATCCAGAGCACGCTCGTACAGGACATCGAGATGGTCACGCTGAAGACGATCGCGGGCGAAGTGGACTTCTCCCGCGAATCGGCGTCCCTGATCAAGATGCCGCTGTACCGCGAGAACGAGAGCAAGGGCTTCAAGGCGCTGCTCAGCAACCTTCACGTTTCGCCGACCGACATCTACCTGAATATGAGCTACAACGACAAGAACTGGGCGCAGGTCGTGAACGATGTGCGGTTCCGCAAAGCTTTAAGCCTCGCGCTGGATCGTAATGAAATGATCGATTCGATCTATTACGGCTTCGCGGAGCCGAACAGCTGGCAGGATTCGACCTTCGACGTCGACGGTGCCAACAAGCTTCTCGACGACATGGGCATGGTCAAAGGCTCCGACGGTTTCCGGACCGGACCGGACGGCAAGAAATTCACGATTCCGATCGAAGTCGGCGCGCAGGCGCCCGATATCGTGCCGATGACCGAGCTCGTCGTCGAGATGTGGAAGCAGCTCGGCCTCGACGTCACGATGAAGAAGATCGACGGGGCGTTATGGGGCAAGCGCCGCGAGGCGAACGAACTGAAGGCTACCGTCATGTGGGCGGCCGACCCGATGTGGTATTACGGCGATTGGGGACAAGGGATATGGGGAACGGCCTGGGATCTGTACAATTCCTCCGGAGGCAAGAAGGGCGTTAAGCCGCCGGATGATATTGCGCCATTCTTCAAGAGTCTCGCCAAGGCGTCAGTATCCAATCCGCAAGTCGCCAAGTCGGTCGTCGACAACGAAATCAAGAAAGCGATCGGCGATAATTACTACTTCATCGTACCGCTTCAGAACGTGAAGCAGCCGCTGATCGTGAACGCGAAGCTGCGCAATGTCGGAAACGAGGATGCACTGGCAGTGGCAACCGACTACGCCGGCGAGCAGTTGTTCTTCGCCCCGTAAGATCAAGCTTCGGCATCGCCCAGGAGCAACGGCCGCATGTTTGCCGCCTGGGCTTTGCCGTTTGGGAAATTCTCGTGAGGAGGGAACGCATGCTCAATTATATCGGCTATCGGGTTCTTCAGCTGATCCCGCTGCTGATCGCGATCAGCATTATCGTGTTCTTCATCATCCAGCTGCCTCCCGGCGATTTTCTGTCCACGTATATCCAGCAGCTCGAATTGTCCGGCACGAAGGTGGATGCGGGCATGATTTTGAGCCTGCAGCGGCAGTACGGGCTGGATCAGCCGTTCATCGTGCAGTACCTCGTCTGGATCAAAAACATCGTCGTGGAAGGCGACCTGGGACGCTCGTTCCAGTGGAACCAGCCGGTATCCGAGGTGCTTGGCGGCAGACTGATGCTGACGATGGTCATCTCGGTCGTTTCGCTGATCGTCGTCTGGGCCGTCGCGATTCCGATTGGCATCTATTCCGCCGTGCGGCAGTATTCGATCCTCGATTACGTGTTCACGTTCATCGGGTTTATCGGTCTTGCCGTTCCCGGATTCCTGCTCGCCCTGGTGGTCCTGTATATCGTATTCGTCAACACGGGCGTCTCGTTAAGCGGCCTGTTCTCGCCGGAATACGCGGATGCGCCCTGGAGCATGGCGAAGGTGATCGATATGCTTCCGCGGCTGGTTCTGCCGGTCGTCATCATCGGCATGTCCGGCACGGCCGGGCTGATCCGCGTCATGAGAGGCATGCTGCTCGACGAGCTCTCCAAGCAGTATGTAATCACCGCCCGCGCCAAAGGCGTGGAAAGCACGAAGCTCCTGTTCAAATATCCGGTCCGCATGGCGATCAATCCGCTGATCAGCACCATCGGATGGACGCTTCCCGCGCTGATCTCGGGCGAAGCGATCGTGTCCATCGTCATGAATCTGCCCACGACCGGGCCGATCCTGCTGCGGGCGCTCATGTTCCAGGATATGTACCTCGCGGGCAGCTTCCTGCTCATCGTAAGCGTGCTGACCGTAATCGGAACGCTCATTTCCGATATTTTGCTCGCGTGGCTGGACCCGCGTATCCGGTTTGGAGGGGTTGCCGATTGAATACCGCAGTGCCGACGAAAGCGGAGAAGAGAAGATGGTTCCGTCTCGGGAGGTTCCCGAAGACGGCCCTGCCGGACGATGCTTACGAGGTCGCTTCCCAATGGAAGCTGATGTGGTGGAAATTCAAGAAGCACAAGGTCGCCATGGCCGCGGGCGTCATACTCATCCTGCTCTTCCTGTCCGCGGCGTTTTGCGAATTTTTGTCGCCGCATCTGACGCTTGACCGGTATACCGCGTATAAGAACGCGCCTCCGCAGACGATCCGCTTCTACGATAAAGCAACGGGCTTCAGCCTCCGGCCGTTCGTCTACGACATGAAAATGCAGGTCAACGAGCAAACCTTCCTCCGGACGTTCCAGGCCGATACGTCGAAGAAATATTACATTCACTTTTTCGTCAAGGGTCCGGAGTACACGATGTGGGGACTATTCAAGAGCGACATCCATTTATTCGGGTTGAAGGATGCCCAAGCTCCGCTGTTCCTCGCCGGAACCGACGAGCTCGGGCGCGATTTGCTGTCCCGCATGCTGTACGGGGGCCGGATCTCGCTCTCCTTCGGCGTGCTGGGCATCGTGCTGACGCTGATTCTCGGACTGCTGCTCGGCGGTCTGTCGGGTTATCTCGGAGGCGTTACCGATACGATCGTGCAGCGAACGATCGACCTCCTGATCTGCATTCCGACGATCCCGTTATGGATGGCGCTGTCCGCCGCGCTTCCGAGGAACTGGTCGGCGCTGGAGATCTACTTCGGAATGGTCATCATCTTCTCGATCATCGGCTGGACCGGGTTGGCGCGCGTCGTACGGGGCAAGATCCTTTCGCTGCGCGAAGAGGATTTCACGATGGCCGCGCGGCTTGCCGGGGCGAGCGACCTTCGGATCATCCGCAAGCATCTGCTGCCGTCGTTCGCCAGCTATACGATCGTGACGGTTACGCTGTCGATCCCGGCGACGATACTCGGGGAGACGGCGCTCAGCTTCCTCGGGATCGGGCTTGCTCCGCCGGTCGTCAGCTGGGGCGTGCTGCTCCAGGACTCGCAGAACCTGGAGACGCTGGCCCACCATCCCTGGCTGCTTTGGCCGGCGGCGCTGATCATCGTCACCGTACTGATGTTCAATTTTCTGGGAGACGGGCTTCGGGATGCAGCCGATCCCTACAAATAAGGAGGCCGCGCGATGAGTATCGAGATGCCGAACCGGCCGCTGGCCGCTGATATCCAGGACGAAGACGTCGTTCTGCAGGTTACCGGCTTGAAGGTGCACTTCCATCTGGACGAAGGCACGTTGAAATCCGTCGACGGCGTGGACCTGATCATCCGCAAGGGGAAAACGCTGGGCATCGTCGGCGAGAGCGGCTGCGGCAAGAGCGTCACCTCGCAGGCGCTGCTCCGGATCGTACCGAAGCCGGGCAAGGTGGATGGCGAAATTCTGCTCCGGCGAAATGGCGGCGAAACGGCCGCGGAAATCGTCGATTTGGTAAAGCTGGACGCGGACGGCAAAGAGATCCGGAGCGTAAGGGGCGGGGAGATCGCCATGATCTTTCAAGAGCCGATGAAGGCGTTCTCGCCCATTCACACGATCGGCGACCAAATCATGGAGGCCATTCTGCTGCATCGGACGAACGATAAAAAGGAGGCCCGAGCGATCGCGCTCGAGACGCTCACGAGCGTCGGGATGTCGAACCCCAAGCAACGGCTGGGCGAGTATCCCCACCAGCTGTCCGGCGGCATGCGGCAGCGCGCGATGATCGCCATGGCGCTCGCTTCGCAGCCGAAAATTCTGATCGCGGACGAACCGACGACGGCGCTGGACGTGACCGTGCAGGCCCAAGTGCTGACGCTGATCAACGAGCTGAAGGAAACATTCAACACGTCGGTCGTCTTCATCACGCACGACCTTGGCGTCATTGCCGAGATGTCCGACGAGGTCGCCGTCATGTATCTCGGCAAGGTCGTCGAATACACCGATGTCGACACGCTGTTCTACGGCGCCCGTCACCCGTACACGATGGCGCTGCTCCATTCCATTCCGTCCGTAGCGCAGCGGAATTCGCGGCTTGAATCGATTGAAGGGTCGGTCCCGTATCCGATGAACCTTCCCGCGGGCTGCGGGTTCTACTCTCGATGCCCGAAGGCGCAGGCGGGCGTGTGCGACGCGGCGGACATCCCGTTCGTCAAGGTCAAAGACAACCATTACGTGCGCTGTTTGTTCGCGGAAGAACCAAGTACCGGAGGTGCAGGACGATGAGTGTGCAAGAAACCGATCTTGGACGCCGTGCAGGCAGGGAAACCGGGCAACGCGACGTGATCCTGAACGTGCAGTCGCTCAAAAAATATTTTCCGATCAAGAAAGGCTTCCTCCAGCGGACGGATGGTTACGTCAAGGCCGTCGACGACGTCAGCTTCTATATCCGCGAAGGCGAAACGTTCGGGCTTGTCGGCGAATCCGGCTGCGGAAAGACGACTTTGGGCCGCTGCGTGCTGCGGGCCATCGAGCCGACGGAAGGGTTGACCATGTTCAAGGATCGGGAGGGAGGCGTACGCGACCTCAACCAATTGGATAACAAGGAGATGCGCAAGCTCCGCAGGGACATCCAGCTGATCTTCCAGGATCCCTATTCCTCCCTCAATCCCCGGATGACCGTTCAAAACATCGTGGCGGAGCCGCTCGTCTGCAACGGGCTCGCGCATGGCGAAGAGCTCCGGACGCGCGTCCGCCAGCTCATCGAACTGGTGGGCCTGAACAGTCGTCACATGGACCGTTACCCGCACGCGTTCAGCGGCGGCCAGCGCCAACGGATCGGTATCGCCCGCGCGCTCGCGACGAATCCGCGGTTCGTCGTTTGCGACGAAGCGGTCAGCGCGCTCGACGTGTCCGTGCAGGCTCAGATTCTGAATCTGCTGCAGGATCTGCAGCGGCAGCTGAGCCTCAGCTATCTCTTTATCTCGCACGATCTGGGGGTCATCCGGCATATATCCGACCGCGTCGGCGTCATGTACGTCGGCCGGATGGTGGAGACGGGGCGGACCGAAGAGCTGTTCCGCAGGCCGCGCCATCCGTATACCGAAGCGCTCCTATCCGCCAAGCCGGTACCGGATCCGAGGAAGAAAACCGAACGCATCGTCCTGAAGGGGGAGGTCGCCAACCCCGCGAAGCCGCCGTCGGGCTGCTACTTCCATCCGCGCTGCCCGTACGCGCGGGAAATATGCACGCTGCAGAAGCCGGAGTGGCAAAGCGTGGGGGAAGATCACTTCGTCGCCTGTCACTTTGCCGAGGAACTAACGCTCAAAGGGGCTGTGGGATCGTGAGCCCGCTTGTCGGCGCGATTCTCGTCTACATCACGGCGATGATTGCTTTCATGCTCGGCACGGTGCTGTTCATCCGCTTTGCCGTCAACCGCATGATCGGGCGGAAGCACCGTCTGCTGGAGGAAATCATGGATACCGGCAGGCTGCCGCGAATCTGGTCGGACGGGTCGATGCGTCCGGCGGAAGCGCGGAAACAAGTGAAGAAGCTGGCGGATTATGTCCGCAGGACGCGGCTGGTCGACAGCGATGAAACCCGCGCGCTGCTGCTGACCTGTCTGGAGAGCGCCGGAACGCCAGGAAAGGAATGACCGCATGGATCCCTATCTAAGACAGGAGAGACGGAAAACCAACGCCGCCTTTCTCTCGTGGCTGCTTGTCCTCGTGCCGTCGCTTCTCGCGTTGCTGCTGTGGCTTTCGCTCCAAAGGGCGGTAGATACTGCGCTTGCCGCAAGCGGCGTCAGCACGTGGTCGTGGGACGCGATCAAGACGTTCGCGTTTATCGGCTTCGGCCTTCTATGGCTGGCCGGCGTTTTTCTCATGCAGAACATGCTGTATAAAAGCGCCGTCAGGGGCAAGCTGCGCAGCCGGATCATGCAGCTGAGCGCGCTGCTCCTGGCGCTGCTGGCGTGCGGCCAGGCGATCCCTTATCTTCTCGGCGCGGCGGAGGTCTCGACCCGCTCGGTTCTTCCGCTTTTCCTCGAAGCGGCGCTTGCCGCCGCGCTGTACGGGCTTAACCGGTATTTTCACGCGCGGCGGCCTGCCGACGCCGCTATTGCAGACGAGAAGCCCACAACGAGGAGGACTTAATGGGAGATGTACCGTATTATTTGACGATCAAGCGAGAGATCGTGCGGCTGATTCGCACCGGGCAGCTCCTTCCCAACGTTTCGCTGCCCGGACGATGGAAGCTCACGGAGCAATACGGCTGCAGCTGGGCGACGGTCAACCGGGCGATCCAGGAGCTGATCCTCGAGGGCGAGCTGTATGCCGAGCAAGGGAGAGGGACGTTCGTCAGCCCGGCCGCCGCCGAGCGGGCGGAGCTTCCCCGAGCCTTGTCCGTCCTGCTGTGCAGCTTCAACGAGAGCGTATACGATTCCGTGCTGAAGATGATGGAAGGCATCCGCGAAGCCGCGGGTTCCTACGGGATTCCGGTAGCGTTTGCCAATGCGCAGGACCTTGGACGTTTCATCAATCTCGAACATCAGATCATCATTACGCCCGGGCTGGCGGATTACCCCGAGCTGGCGAAGGCGGCATCGCGCGGAGACAGATTCATCGTATTGGGCTCGGAATTTCGCGAGGCGGGCGGACGGTGGGTGAGTTCCGACACGCGGGAAGGCACCCGCAAGGCGGTCGGCCAGCTTCTAGCCGCGGGACACCGCCGCATCCTGTTGTTCGGGTTGCAACGCGGGCTGCCCAATTACGAGCAGAAAGCGAGGGGGTACGAAGACGCTTTGCGCGAATACGGGCTGGATGCCGATCCGGAATGGATCGTGTATCGCCCGGAGAAGGCGGCGGACGTTGAAGGTCTGCTCGGGTGCTGGATGAACGGGCATGCCGCCTGCAGCGCCGTATTTGCCGCGGACTACACATCGGGTCTGGCGGTTCTGGGTTGGGCCATGAAAGCCGGCATTGGTATCCCGAAGGAACTGTCCCTGTTCGTTATGGGCGAGGTTGATTCGTCCCCGTATCTGATCGTGCCGCCGAACAGCATCGTGCAGCCGTTCGCGGAAATGGGGAGGCAGGCGGTCAGGATGCTGTTCGGCGAAGACGACGTGCCGTGGGCCTTGTTTCCGTGCCGGTTGATCGTCCGCAATTCGGTCACGTCCCCCGCCTGAACGAAACATCGCTGAATGGACGCAGCGTTGGCCGATCCGCCGCCGCGGGCAGCGTCAACTATCTAACGGAGCCGAGTAACCATGGGATCGGCTTCATGCCGCCCATGTTCGTCTATTCCACCCCTACCAAGCCTATCATCGGGAGGCGATCCTTCTTGCATATGGGTAATTTGATGGAGTTGACGCCAAGATTGAATTTCGCGAGCCGCGATTGGTCGCGGGCGGGGGATCAGTGGGGCCCCCGGACGATTCCGGACTGGCAGATATTCTCGATCGTATCCGGCGAGGCCGTGCTCAAGCTGGGCCGGCAATCCTACCGTATACGACCGGGCGAGTGCGTGTTCTACGGACCGAACAGCCCGCATTGCCTGTCGGTAGAAAGGCCGACCGAATATTTCAGCTTCCATTTTTCATGGCATGAGACATCCCCCAAGCCCGAGCATCCCGCCTTTCAAATCCAGGATGTGCCGGCGGGATCGCTGCACGCGCCTCCCCAAAGCTGCGCCCTCTTCATTCCCGGCATGGGGGAGATCGAGATTCCGCATCATTTTTCGACGGTCGGGCTGGACGCCATTATGGTGCGCATGGTCAAGGAATACCATGACGAGGGAGCGGGCTATCCCTTCCTGCTGCGGGCGCTGCTGATGGAACTGCTTATGCTGCTGATCCGGCAGCTTGCCCGCCGGCATAAAGGCGCGTTGTTGAGCAAGATCGAACCAGCGCTTGCCGCGATTCGGGACAATCCGGGCATGAAGTGGTCGGTGAGCGAGCTAGCCGAGCTGTGCGGGTATCACCCGAGCTATTTTACCGGGTTGTTCTTCCAAGAGGTCGGGCAAAATCCGAAGGAGTATCTGATCGCGGAACGGGTACGGCAGGCGAAGACGGCGATTCTCGTCGGCGACCCGATCGAGCAGATCGCCGAAAGCCTCGGGTATGCAAGCATCCATTATTTCAGCAGCAGCTTCAAGAAAGCGACGGGCCTGTCGCCGAGCGAGTTCAAGCAGCACCCGACGACCGTCCGAAGCCTGTTGGCGGTCGAGCGCTGACACGGCATGAAAACGCCCCTGCACCGGCTGATTCAGCCTGCGTGCAAGGGCGTTTGTTCGTAATTCGGCAACGTCAATTATCTTCCTTGGTATCGTCCGGATGGCGCCGCGGATGCTGCAAATGAGCCTCGAGCGCGGTCGTCTCCTTCTTCGGCACGAGCCTTGAATCGGTCGTGCCCTCGTGATGATTGTCGAAATCGAGCTGCACGAGCTCCCATTCCGTCGTGCCCAGCTGCGGATCGGCGGGGAATACGTCGCCGCGGTTCAGCTTCTCTTCGCGGCCCCACTCGTTCTTGTAGACGCCGTCCACCTCGACCGGTTCGCCGGAAACGGGCCCCATTTCGAAATGCCCTTGTTGTTCGCTCATAACGATCTCCTCCTGATGGTCTCTCCGCGCCGGCGGGCTACAGCCCGTGCTTGGGCACGGCGGCGCGGTCGGCTTCGGATTGCGCTTCGCTCGACGCTTTCTTGCCTTGGCCGGTGCGGTCCGCTTTGGATTGCTCCCTGCTGGCGTCGCGCTGCAAATGGGAAGGGTGTTCGCCTGACATCGTGGATCATCCTCCTGCTCGCGATAAGTCGTGAAAATCCATCTTCAGTTTGCCACCGGGGCGTCCAAACTATGTGCGCCGGCACGTGCTCGGCGTTCAAAAGCATGCTGCGCCTGCGCCGCCGCGCATCGCCATAACGCAAAAAAGCGCCTGTCGGCGCTTCAAGGGATTATACCAGCCGCAGCCCGCAGGCGGGGCAGTCGGCATCGCGGTGCGTCACGGTTTCGCCGCATGCCGGACACGGCTCGCTGAAGGGCTGCTTATGCTCCGCGAGCCGGGCCGCGGCGGCCTCGTCGTCGGCGGAGGCGATCTCCTGCCGGGCGGAGGAACCGCCGAACAGCGCCTCCACGAACCGCCGGAGCTCGGACGACTTGCCGGAATCGTCGGCGGACAGCCGGATCATATATACCATGGCCGCGACGAGCGCGCCGGCGACCGCCAGCACGACGATCGTTGCAATCGCGTTCATCATAGAGCGGACAGCCTCCTCGCGCGAAAATTATTTGAGCTGGTAGCGGGATTCGAGCCGTTTGCCCCCGAACCACATGACGACCAGCAGGACGAGCGCCAGCAGGATCCGCCAAGGCTGCTCCTTCAGATCGCCGATGTTGAAGCTGAGCAGGGAGACGGCGAAGATCATGACGGCTTTGCCGAGCAGGACGGCGAGCACGAACGAACGCATCGAGATGCCGCTTAAACCTGAGATGATGTTGATGAGCGCGGAAGGAGAGAAGGGGAAGCAGGCGAACAGGAAGATGGGCGTAAAGCCTTTGCGTTCGATGTAGGCGAGCAGCTTGGCCGCGCGCGGGAAACGGCGGCGCAGCCAGCCGCCGAAATGGCCGCCGAGCTTGCGCGACAGCCAGAACAGCAGGATGGATCCGCCGCAGACGCCGATCCAGGAATAGAGCGAGCCCAGGAACAGCCCGTAGATGTTGGCGTTGGCGGCCACGAAGACGAGCAGCGGCAGCACCGGGATGAACGCCTCCGCGAACGGCAGGAGGATGCCGGGAAGCGGACCGAACGCGGAGTAGCTCTCCAGCGTCCGCTGCAAATGCTCCAGATCCATTCCCTTGAGCTGGCGGAGCCAGTTTTCGATCAATTCCATCCCTTGTCCCCCTGAATGTTAAGCCGTTATCCGTGCGTCTTGTGATCGTGAAAGGCGCGAAACGGAAACCAAATATAGAAAAACCCGATGGCGGCGTACATGATGCCGCAGTACAAGAGTACCTCGGTCTGGCTTTGCCACAGCGCGAGCGTGCCGCCCACGACGGGACCGATCATGCCGCCGACGCCCTCGACGGTCGAGAAGATGCCCCAGCCGAGACCCTGTTGCTTAGGTGGTACGTAATTGGCCAGCAAGGCGTTCCAAGCCGGCAGCAAGGTCGCGTAGGAAATGCCAAGCACGCCGGTCAGCAGGATGCACACCCACATCGGCGGCGCGAGGGAGAGCAGGTAGAGTCCCGCGCCGATCAGCACGAAGCCGAGCACGAGAAACCACTTCTTGCCGCCGAGCATGTCCGATAGGCGCCCAAGCGGCATGAGGCCGACGATGGTGCAGACGCCGCCGGCCAGCAGCAGCAGCGAATACTGCGCGCCGTTCATGCCGAGCTTGTCTTCCGCGAAGCTGGGCAGGATCGGCACCAGCATGCCGGCGCCCATCGTCTGCAGCACCATTCCGGGCAGGAGCAGGCGCATATGGCGCAGCCGCTCCTTCAGAATGGCGAATTGCTCGCTCACCGGCAGCGAAGGCGCCGTGCCGGATACCCGGCCGTTGCTGAGGAACAGCGCCAGCACCCAGCTCAGCGCGGCGACCGCGAGCAGCATATAGTAGGTCGCCGTCCGGCTGTGATCGAGCAGGAGGTTGCTGACGATCGGACCGGCGCCGATGCCGATGAACCAGATCGTATAGAAGAACCCCATCTGCATCGCGCGGCGGTCGCCCGTTACTCTCGTCAGGCAGACGATCCAGATCGGGGAGATCCCGACGCCGTACAGGGCCGAAGCCGCGATGAAGAGCCAAGGCTGATGCGCGAACGGAATCAGCACGATGCCGGCGATCGAGAAGAGCAGCCCGATCTGGACGACGAAGCGGATGGAGAAACGGTCAAGCAGATACCCGATGAACATTTTGAGCACGGTATCCGTCAGATAGTGCGCCGTAATGGCGATGCCGATGATATCCAGCGACAAGCCGAGCGATTTCTCGCCGTAAATGGGCAGAAAGCTGATGAGCGCGGCTCCGCGGATGAATTCCACGAAGAGCAGAATGACGGAAAAGAGAATGATTTCACGGCCGAACAATCGCGATTTGATGACGGTCACAACCCCTTGTAGTCGGATACGGAGCATCCAGGCGAATCAAAGGCGGGCAGACGTCTTCTCCATTATATGCAAGCCGGAGCAGAAATCCAAGGCGACGGTCTCGGCCGCCCCTTTGTACTGAAGCTTGCGGGCTCTGACTCTTTGCTGCATGAGAAGGACGGGATCATGGATAAGGGCGACGATCTCGCGCGCCAGCTGCTCCGGCGTCTGGATGAGGTGGGCGACGGCTTTGCCGGCCAAATAACGCGCGTTGTTGCGTTCCTGGCCCGGCACGGGCTGATAGGCGAAGATCGGCAGCCCGAACGAGAGCGATTCGGCCAGCGTGACGCCGCCCGGCTTCGTGACGATGCAGGCGGAGAGCGCCATCAGCTCGTGCATCCGGTCGACGTAGCCGAATACGCGCAGCCTTCCGTCCGCGACGGCCTCCCCGAACTGCTCGGGCAGCGCGGATGCAAGCGCTTCGTTGCGGCCGCAGACGACGGCGACGGTAAGATTAGGATGCCCAATCAAAGGCGAAATCATATCCGACACCGCGGTGAGCGTCTGGGCGCCGGCCATGATCAGGACGACGGGACTTCCGACGCGGAAGCCGTACCCCGCGCGCATATCCGGGTCGACGACGGTCGTGCGGAAGCCGCGTTTGATCGGGATGCCGCTGACGCAGATGCGGCGTTCCGGAATGCCGAGCGCGTGGAGCTCGTGCTTCATGTCCTCGGTCGGGACGTAATAACGGTCGATATCCGGATGGACCCAGCGGCGGTGCAGATCGAAATCCGTCACGACGGTGCAGGTCGGAATGTGGAGGCCGATTTGTTTCTTAAGGGCGGGCATGGCGAGCAGGGGAAAGGTGTGGATGACGGCATCCGGGCGCTGGCGCAGCAGGATGCGGCGCAGCCGGGCGCGGCCGAAGGAATGAAGCCAATTGGCGAACACGGAGTCGTGCTTCATCGGTTTGGTCCGGTCGTACAGCCAGCCGTACAGGCCCGGAATCAAGGAGTAGCTCTTCATGTATACCCGTCTGGTCATGGCGTTAATCCAAGGATGCGCTTCGGCAAGCAGGTCGACGAGCATCGGTTCCCCGAGACGCTGGTCTTCGATCGCTTCGCTTATGGCGCGCGCGGCCTGCAAATGCCCGTCACCGTAAGAGGCATACAGAATCATGATTTTCATTATGAAAAACACCTCCTGTCGGCAAGCATAGCGCGGGAATGTCACAGGGCCGTTAGCGGTTTGTGAAGTGATTGTAAGGAACAGGAAAAACGCCTTGAAACGCGCGCGCGGCGCGGGTTCCAAGGCGTAGCAAGGGACAAGTCCGGACGCGGTTCCACGACGTCGGAGGGATGAGTGCGGGAAGAATCAAGGCTAAGACGCCGGCGATTGCGATCGCCGATCCGAAAAAGGCGGAAAGTGATCTAGGGCCGCGCTCAGATCAGAATGTTGAACAGAACCGGGTCCTTGTTCAGCTCGACGAAGCTGAGCCCCTTGAGGTTCATGCGCGCGATCAGGGGCTCGTAATCCTGGCGCTGCTTCAGCTCGATGCCGACGAGCGCCGGTCCGTTGTCCTTATTATGCTTCTTCGTGTACTCGAAGCGGGTGATGTCGTCGTCCGGGCCCAGCACTTCGTCGAGAAATTCGCGGAGCGCGCCGGCGCGCTGCGGGAAGCTGACCATGAAATAATGCTTCAGCCCTTCGAAGACGAGCGAACGCTCCTTGATCTCCTGCATCCGGTCGACGTCGTTGTTGCCGCCGCTCACGACGCAGACGACGGTCTTGCCCGCGATCTGCTCGCGGTAATAGTCGAGCGCGGCGATCGGCAGCGCGCCGGCGGGCTCCGCCACGATGGCGTTCTCGTTATAGAGATCGAGCATGGTCGTGCAGGCTTTGCCCTCCGGCACGAGCACGATGTCGTCGAGCAGCTCGCGGCACATGCGGAAGGTCAATTCTCCGACGCGCTTCACCGCCGCGCCGTCGACGAACTTGTCGATCGTATCGAGCGGAATCACCTCGCCGGCGTCCAGCGATGCCCGCATCGAAGGCGCGCCTTCCGGCTCCACGCCGATCAGCTTGGTCCCCGGCGACACGGCTTTGACGTAGGCGGCCACGCCCGCCGCGAGTCCGCCGCCGCCGATCGTGACGAACACGAAGTCGGGCGCGGTCTCGATCGCTTCCATGATCTCCTTGCCGATCGTGCCGTTGCCGGCGATGATTTTGGGATCGTCGAACGGATGGATGAAGGCCAGTTCGTCCTTGCGGCTCGCCTCGATCGCTTCCCGGAAGGCGTCGTCGAACGTATCGCCGGTCAGGACGATTTCCACGTTGGGGCCTCCGAAGAACGCGACTTGGTTGACCTTCTGCCGCGGCGTCGTGCTCGGCATGAAGATCTTGCCGGGAATGCCGAGGGATTGGCAGGAGTAGGCGACGCCTTGCGCATGATTGCCGGCGCTCGCGCAGACGACGCCGCGCATGAGCCGTTCCTCCGGCAGCGACTTGATGAGATGATAGGCGCCGCGCAGCTTGAAGGAGCGCACGACCTGCAGATCCTCGCGCTTTAGCAGGACATTGCAGCCGTAACGCTCGGACAACACGCGGTTCTGCTGCAGCGGCGTGCGCGCCGACACTTCCTTCACGTGCATCTGGGCCTGCGCGATCTCCGTCAGCCCTACCGTCAGCGCCTCATAGTTTCGTTCGTTTCCCATGGTACTCTCTCCTTCGTAGCGTGAATGCCTTGCGACCGGTCAATCCCCCGGAAAATAAAAAAATCCCGTCCCCGAAAAGGGACGAGATTGTTCTCGCGTTACCACCCTGATTCCGCCCGCGCATTGTGCTTGTGGTGCTGCCCAATGGCCGAACGGCTCTTTGCCGCGTACGATCATACGCGCTCCTTGTAACGGCGGATCCCGTCCGAGCTTACTTGGCGATTCAGCGCGGCTTCTCCGGGAGGATACGCAGTCGGCGGGCAAACGTCGGCTCTCAGCGGGCGCCGACTCTCTGGGGATTGCCTGATGCAGCTTGCGCGTGTTCCCATCAACGAATTTCTGTCATGTCGAACATGATTATAGTTGTAATACTCGCGCAATTCCGCTCAAATGTCAACGGGAAAATCCAGCATTCGACGCTTGCCGCGCTTCTAGTGCGCATCCTTTTCCTCGCCGCCCGTAAGCGACCCGAACTGCGTCATGTCGACCTCCGGGTAGGACAGCTTCAGCGAATCGAGCACGGACTCCACGATGCGGAGCACGAGGTAATCCCGGAACCAGCGGTTGTTCGCGGGCACGACGTACCACGGGTTGCGCTTGGTCGAGGTAGCCTTGAACGCCTGCTCGTAGGCCTTCGCGTACGCCTTCCAGTACCGGCGTTCCTCGAGGTCGTTGGGGTCGAATTTCCACAGCTTCTCGGGATTCTCCATCCGTTCCTTGATCTTGCCGAGCTGGAATTCCGGCGAGATGTGCAGGAAGATCTTGATGAGCGTAATGCCGCCGTCGCTCAGCATTTTCTCGAAATTGACGATATGCTTCAGCCGTTTTTCGGCTTCCTTGTTATCGATCAGCCCGTGCACCCGCGTGATGAGCACGTCTTCGTAATACGACCGGTTGAACGCCGTGATCGCGCCCTTGGCCGGCGCGACCTTGTGCGTCCGCCACAGAAAATCATGCGCCGATTCGTCCGTCGTCGGCTTCTTGAAGCTCTCCGCCCGGAAGCCCTGCGGATTGAGGCCGGCGAGCACCTTTTTGATGACGCCGTCCTTGCCGCTGCAATCCATCCCCTGAAACAAGATGAGCACGCCGTCCGTTTTGCTCGCGAAGAGCTTCTCCTGATGCTCCCGCAGTTTATCCAGGAGCTCCTCGAACTTTTCTTCGATCTCGTCCTTGTCGTCGATGCCTGCCGTATCCTCCGGATCGAAGTCCGCGAGGGACATGCTTCGCTTCTCGTTCAGCCGGTATTTCTCCAACATGGGCATTCTCCTTTCGAGCTCGCAATGGAATAGCCTTCTCTAACCTTCTAGCATCGCTTCCGAATCGCGCGATTATGCATGGCTCGTCCCTTGAGGGAACGTCATCGAATTTCCGGCTTTACCGCGGACGGACATGTTAAAATGGATTATACTAGAAAACGAATGTCCGCGCTCGCCGCGGAAGGAGGGAAGCCATGACAACCGTTCTGCTGCTTGTCAGGCATGCGGAATCCGACGTGCATTCCGGTTCCGATCGCGCGAGAGGATTAACCGCGAACGGACGCGCGGATGCGAAACGGCTGACGGAGCAGCTGCGGCAAACGCCGATCGACGTCGTCGTATCCAGTCCCTACGCGCGGGCGGTGCTGACGGTGCAGGGGATCGCCGACGAGCGGGGCCTGCCGGTGCTTTCCGTCGAGGACTTGCGGGAAAGGCGGCTGCACGGAGCGGATAGACTCCTGCCGCGGGCTGCTTTTCTGGAGGCTGTGGAGCGCTCGTTCGCCGATCCTGACGCATCGCTTCCGGGCGGCGAGTCGTATCGCGAGGCGCAGCGAAGAGGCGTCCAAGCCGTGCGCGGGCTGCTGGACCGGTTCGCCGGAAAAACGGTCGCCGTCGGCACGCACGGCAATCTGTTGAGCATGATTTTGCAGGCATGGGACGGGCGTTACGATTATGCATTTTGGCAAAGCCTGACGATGCCGGACGTCTATCGGGCGGAATTCAGGGCAGACAACCTTCTGGGAGTGGAACGACTGTGGACGTGACGTACCGCGAGATGACGATGGACGATTACGATGCCTGCTATTCGCTGTGGGCGACGACGGAAGGCATGGTGCTGAGCGATTCGGACTCGCGGGAGGAGATCGCGCGCTACCTGGCGCGCAATCCCGGGTGCAGCTTCGTATGCGCGAGGGGCGGCGAGCTGCTCGGCACCCTGCTCGCCGGCCATGACGGCAGACGGGGATTCCTGTACCACGTGGCCGTTGCGACGGACCGGCGCGGACAGGGTATCGGCGGCGAGCTCGTGAAGCGCGGCCTGGCCAAGCTCCGCGCGGAGGGCATCGCGAAATGCCATCTGTTCGTGCTGGCCGGCAACGAGCTAGGCCGGGGATTCTGGTCCCGTTCGGGCTGGGAGGAGCGGAACGGGATTTTGTTGTTTTCGTCGGATACCTAGACGGCGGCGAAAGGTGTAGGATAGGAAGGTAACGGTTTGCGCAAGAGAGGGACAACCAACGTCGAGGAGGATGAAGAAGATGGAACGGACAAGCATTCAGCATATGGTGATTTTCAATTTGAAGCACGAGGCGGGGTCGGAAGCGGCGGAGAAATTCCTGCAGGACGGTCAGCGCGCGCTGACTTCGATCCCGGTCGTGAAAAACTTCAGCGTATTCAAACAGGTCAGCCCGAAGAACGATTACGACTACGGGTTCTCGATGATATTCGACAACCAATCGGATTACGATACCTACAACGCGCATCCCCTGCACGTCGATTTCGTGGAGACCCGCTGGGTGCCGGAAGTATCGCGGTTCCTGGAGATCGATTTCCAGCTTCACGGCGCTTAAATTGTATGTAAATGCAGTTGTTTTCTAATTAATGGAAACCGGGGGGGGGGAGGGGCTGCGGATGACGCTTCATTCATGCGCGTTTCAAGCGACCGTTTCGATTCAGGCGGCTATCGGGTACAAGCTCTACGTCCCGAACCATTACGATGCGGACCGGCCCTGGCCGGTCATCCTTTTCCTGCACGGCATCAAGAAGCGGGGATCGGACCTCGGTCTGCTGGATGATTACGGCCTGCCGAAGGCTGCGGAGAGCATCCCGAATTTCGAGTTTCTCGTCGTGGCCCCGCAGTGTCCGGCTCATTCCTCTTGGCCGGCGGTGAGGCATGAGGCGTTGGCGGTACTGGACGGCGTCATGTGCGAGTACAACGTCGACCCGGACGCCGTTTATTTATCCGGCTTCAGCATGGGCGGCAACGGCGCTTGGGATTATGCCGTGCGGGATGACGGCCGATTCGCTGCGGTCGTTCCGCTCGCGGGCTATCACGAGGTCGAAGCCATGAAGAACCTTAAGCTGCCGGTCTGGGCATTCCATGGCGCCGAGGACGACACGGTGCCGATCGACCGGTCCATCGAATTGATCGAAGGGCTGCGGCGGACGAACGCGGACGTGCGATTCACCCGCTACCCCGGCCTGTCCCATGCGATCATGGAGCAGACCTATGCCGATCCGGAGCTGTACCGCTGGCTGCTCAGCCATAAGCGTGCGGGCTGATTCGGAGGTAGCTCGCGCCGATGGCAATTCGCGTTTGTCTATTTTATGAATGGATTCAGATTGCAGGTGAAGTCCCATGAAAATCGGAAGCATCAACCATCTGCTCTTCTCCGTCTCGGATTTGGAGCGCTCGATATCCTTCTATCGGGACGTATTCGGCGCGAAGCTGCTGGTCAAAGGCCGGCAGACGGCGTATTTCGATCTGAACGGGCTGTGGCTGGCGCTGAACGCGGAGCCGGACATCCCGCGGAGCGAGATCCGCCAATCGTATACCCATATCGCGTTTACGGTGGAAGAGGGGGAGTTCGACGCGGCGGTGGAACGGCTCAAGGCATGCCATGCGCACATCCTTCCCGGCCGGGAACGGGACGAGCGGGACAAGCGATCCGTCTACTTCGCCGATCCCGACGGACATAGATTCGAGTTCCACACCGGCAGCCTGCAGGACCGGTTGACCTACTATAAAGACGAGAAGCCGCATATGCTCTTCTATGAGGAATGAGGCAGCTTAGCAATCTCATTCCCGGAATGAGAGGAGCGGCCACCATGCCAATCGAAGAGGAGCGGACAGCGGAGCCGGCGGTCCCGCGTACGCGAAGGAAGCCTTCCCTGGGCTTCGCCCTGCTGGCGATCGCCGTCGTCCTGGCCGTGATCGTCTCGAGCTTCGCGCTCGCGCATCTCTTGGTCGGCGAGGCGTTCCGCCGTCTGACCGGCGGTTGAGAGCCAGGCGGCATCCCGCGCGCAAGACCCCGACGTATCCGTTATCAAACGGTCGTCGGGGTCTTTTCTTTGTGCGGGAGCCTCGGAATCTTCGAAAAAGCGCTGATATCATTTACAAAACATCAAAATCTCTTTAACAATCTCGACATAAAACTCCTATACGCTCAATGCGAGATCATAGAATAGGAGTTGAAGATCAGTTGAAAACGAGAAACAAGCGTCTATTGTCCCTGTTGTTGTCCGCAGAGATCGTAGCGAGCACGTTCATCGTTGCAATTCCAGCCTCCGCCGCTGCGCCCGCAGTCGGTACGCCTTATGATGCGAGCGGTAATTATGATGTATCCGTACCGCATGTGGTGATCAATCAGTACTATGGTTCGGGCACCTCGACGGAAGGCGCCGTCGATTACGGTTTTATCGAGCTCTATAATCCTACCGAGTCCGCAATCGATCTTAGCGCATGGTCCATTCAATATGCCGATCGCGGAGGGAATGCGACAGGAGCATCGGGTCCGTGGCAGAAGATAGACCTGTCCGGCACGATTCCCGCGCATGGTTATTACCTGATTCGCGGCGAAGCATCGCCTACGACGGCCGCGGATATTAAGCTCTACTTGCCGGGCGAGGTAGACAAGGAATTTGAGAAAGCGCTTCAAAATAAGGGCATGAAGATCGTGCTCATGAGCAATCAAACGATGCTGGACGTTGCGAATCCGTTCGCGCAATCGACAAAGCCCGCAGGCTACGTTGACATGCTTGGAACGGGGAGCAATGACAAAACGACGGACATCGACGGTTACGAGAACGAATATCCCGCGGGACCGACCGTCGGAAACGACACTGCCGGAACGACTGGCGGCACTTCCAAGAATATATCGTTGCGCCGCGTGAATTACGCGGATTCGGACAACAACAAGAACGATTTC
Organism: Paenibacillus sp. J22P277; assembly: GCF_059383675.1. NCBI lineage: Bacteria > Bacillati > Bacillota > Bacilli > Caryophanales > Paenibacillaceae > Paenibacillus > Paenibacillus sp. J22P277. Next base: position 376,142 of record NZ_JBXENS010000002.1, on the reverse strand, counting down.
GTGCAAATTACGTACAGCAAGCTCGCGAGCAGCGACTTGCCGACTTATAGCCCTCGCAATAGCGAAGGCATAGCGGGAACGGCAACCCCTCCGCCGGCGGGACCAGGGAATCCTGTGCCGGTCGATTTGTTCTTGACCGGTTACTTGCCCGATGCTACCGCATCGCGCCCTTACTCGGCTAAGCTTGATGTTTCCGGTGGAACTGGACCTTATGTATACGGCGCGACAGGACTTCCGTCAGGCTTGAATATCGACCCTGCGACGGGCCTGATTACCGGAACCCCCGCAGCGGCTTCGTTGAACGATGTCACCGTGACGGTCGCAGACAGCGGGACGCCCCCGAATACGGAAAGCAAATCGGTTAAACTAGCGGTTAATCCCGTCTATCAAGATAAGATTTCCATGAAGAAATTAGGATCTTTCATTGCCGGAACGCCGAATGAGGACGGCGGCGTGGCCGAGATCGTCAAATATAACCCTGAAAATCACAAATTCTATTCGGTCAACGGCTCCAGCACGCCGGCCACGCTCGATATCGTCAGCTTGGACGAAGACGGCAAGCCGGTCCAAGACACCGTAAAAAAAATCAACATCGAAGACGCGCTTGCGGAAGCGAACATTCCGGATTTTGCTTATGGCGACTTCACCAGCGTCGATATCGACATGCAGCACGACTTGGTCTATGCGGCAATTCAAGAAAAGACTTATTCGAACAACGGCGTGATCCTCGTATTCGATTATGACGGCAAATACGTGAAGTATTATAATGCCGGCGTTCAACCGGATATGGTGAAAGTCACAAAGGACGGACGCTACGTATTGACCGCCGACGAAGGCGAAGACAGACATGCGGGCATCGATCCGGAAGGAAGCGTGACGATCGTCGACACGCAGACCGGTGCGGTGAACCATGTGAAATTCGACAATCCAGAAGTCATCGCCGATAACGTGCACCTGCGCGGCACAGTCGACGAGGACGGCGTGATTACCGGATCGGCGGCTTCCAAGGAGGCGGCGGTCTACGACCTGGAGCCGGAATACATCGCGCTGTCGGCCGATGAATCCAAAGCTTACGTATCGCTGCAAGAAGGCAATGCGATCGGCACGATCGACATCGCGAACAAAACGGTCGAGTCGGTCAAAGGCTTGGGGTACAAGGATTTGAGCAAGTCGGAAAATTCGCTGGACTTGGTGAAGGACGGTCTGATCCGCTTTGAAAACGTGCCTTTCCAAGGCATGTTCATGCCTGACGGCATCGATTCCTACACGGTTGGCGGCAAAACGTACTTGTTCACCGCCAATGAAGGGGACGGCACGGAATGGCCGGACGTCGAGGAACCGGGCGACGAGGAATGGCCGGGCAGAACGAACGTCACGACGATCGGCGACATCAAGGGAAATCTGAATCCGGATTCCGCTGCCGCTATTTTCCTGACGAACAACACAGTCAACGGCAAGACGCCTTACGATAAGGTGGAAGTGCCAAGCGATATGGGACCGGAAGGCATCTATCTTTACGGCGGACGTTCCTTCTCCGTTTGGGATGCCGATACGATGGCTCCAGTCTATGATAGTCAGAACGACTTCGAGAAAATAACGGCGCAGCGGCTGCCGCAATATTTCAACTCGGACCATAAGGAAATCGGATTCGACGCAAGAAGCCAGAAAAAAGGGCCGGAACCGGAATACGTGAAGGTAGGCCAAGTAGGCAGCAAAACATTCGCTTTCGTCGGTCTTGAGCGGGTCAGCGGCATTATGACGTACGACGTCACCGATCCGGCGCATCCGGCTTTCGTAAATTACATCAATACGCGGAATTTCGGCACGCCTGAGGATCCAACCAATCCTTTGCAAACCGATGCGGGACCGGAAGGTATCGACTTTATTCCGGCTGCGGACAGCCCGACCGGACTTCCGCTGATCCTTGTCGCAAACGAAGTGGGCGGTACGATTTCCGTCATGGAAATGGGCTTTACCAAAGTGACGCTGGATCAAACGGCACTTTCGTTTCAAAGCGGGGAAGCGGCTAAAAAACTGACGGCAACCGTGACGCCTGCTGGAGACGGCGCCGCAACGGTGACGTGGTCGTCCTCGAACACGGCCGTTGCAACGGTTGATGCAAACGGCAACGTAACGCCGGCCGGCGCAGGCACGGCCGTCATCACGGCGCTTAGCGCGGATGGATACGGCATGGCGGAAGCGGCGGTAACGGTTACGACTCCGTCCGGCTCTGGCGGCGGTGGCGGCCCAATCATCGGTAACCCGGATAATGCCGGTACGCCGACGGTAGACGGCTCCAAAGTCACGACCGAAGTCAAATCCACGACGGACGCATCGGGCAACGCGGCGGCCGCCATCACCGGCGACCAAGTCGATCAAGCCTTGTCCAAACTGAGCGCCGGTTCGGTTAACCGGATCGCGTTCAAAACGGTCGTCGATGCGAACGCGAAGCAAGCGACGATCACCCTGCCGGCAGCGGCGGTCGATAAACTGGCGGGCAGCGCCGCGGAATCCATGATTATCGATGCGGGCCTCGGACAAGTCTCCTTCGACCGGAAGGCATTGGCGGCGATCGCGAATTCCGCGACGACCGGAGACGTCAGCGTAACGGTTGCGAAGGCCGATCCTGCGAAGGCGGGCGAAGGCCTCTCCGCGCAAGCGCAAGCAGCCCTGAAGGAAGCGATCGGAACGCATCCGGTCTACGACTTCACGGTAATGGCGGACGGCAAGAAGGTATCCGATTTGGCGGGCGGCCTGGCAAGCATCAGCATTCCGTATACGCCGGCGGCGGGTGAGAACCTCAATGCGATCATCGCGTACTACATCGCGGATAACGGCGAGCTCGTGCTGGTGCCGCAAGCGAATTACGATGCGGCAACCGGTACGCTGAACTTCAAGGTCAAGCATTTCTCGCGCTATGCGGTAGCATACAACGCCGTGAATTTCGGCGATATCGCGACGAGCTTCGCGAAGGACCACATCACGTACCTGTCCGCGAGAGAGATCATCAAAGGAACGAGCGCAACCAGCTTCGATCCGAAAGCAAACGTGACGAGAGCCGATTTCGCGCTGATTCTGGCGCGCGCGGCAGGCGTCGATCTGAGCACGTTCGGCGGCAGCCAATTCAGCGACGTCAGCGCCGATGCGTACTATGCGCAGTCCGTAGCATGGGCGGCTTCGACCGGCATCACGAACGGCGTTACCGCCGGACAATTCAGCCCGAACGCGAACATTACGCGCGAGCAAATGGTCGCGATGATCGCGCGTTTCGCGGATAAGATGAACTACAAGCTGCCGGCAACGGCGCCGAGCTTGACGTTCGCGGATGCGTCCGGCATCTCGGCTTTCGCGCAGGATGCGGCGGCAGCCGTTCAACAAGCGGGCATCATCAACGGCAAGCCAAGCGGCAGCCAAACGGTGTTCGCGCCGAAAGACTTCGCTTCGCGCGAAGAGACGGCGAAAATGATCGCCATTCTGTTCCAGTTGATGGCGAAGAAATTGCACCGGTAAACGCAAAACAGCCCGGACCGCTCAGCGGTCCGGGCTGTTTTGCGTTTGGCGAGGGGAAAAGCGGCGGCTTCGCCGGCGGCCGGCAGGAAAATAGAACCGAATGGACCGAGAAACGGCCGGCGGTACCAGAAATTGTCGGTACTATGTCATCGCCGGGAATCGGGATAAGCTCCTTGTAGACCATTTTAAAAGGAGCAGGGCTGCTAATGACAAAGACCAGGATATTCGAGGGGATTTATTTCATCATCGGTTTGGGGATCGGGGCGGCCAGCGTGATCGGATGGTTTGTCTTTGCTTTTAATTTTGGCGACAACGGTGACAGTATATTCGGAAAAGGAGATAGGGATGCCGCGACGCTTACAGCGGTAGTGATGTTTTCGGTATTGGGCTTGTACTTGTTCATCGGGTTCCTGATGAAACGTCTTTCATATATTTTGCTAGGCAGCGGAGCATTGTTTCTCGGGTTCATAGCTTTTCTGGTGACCTTATACATGTTTAGCTTTTAAGCGAGTTATGAGCGCGGACAGCCAATACGAGGGCGGTTAAACCGCGTGAAAGGAAAACGCCGGGCTTGTTAAGCGCCCGGCGTTTCGAAAATGCGTTTGAACTGCGCCGTCAGGAGCGGCACGACCTCGAACAAGTCCCCGACGATTCCGTAATCGGCTATGCCGAAGATGGGGGCGTCGGGGTCTTTGTTGATCGCGACGATGACGCGGGACTGGCTCATGCCGGCCAAATGCTGGATCGCGCCGCTAATGCCGCAGGCGATGTAGAGCTTCGGCGTGACGGTTTTGCCGGTTTGCCCGATTTGCAGCGCGTAGTCGCAGTAGCCGGCATCGCATGCGCCGCGCGAGGCGCCGACCGCGCCGCCGAGTACTTCGGCCAGCGCGGCGAGCGGGGCGAAGCCTTCCGCGCTGCGCACGCCTCTGCCGCCGGCGACGATAATGTCCGCCTCGGCGAGATCGACCGTGCCGGCGGCTTTGCGGGCGATGCCGCGGACGATGGTCCAAAGCGGCGGCGCGGCATAAGGCAACGCCGCGACCGTGCCCTCGCTGCCGGCCGCGACCGGCTCCGCGACGGGCAAATTATTGGGGCGCACCGTGACGACCTGCGGCGCGCCGGGCAGAAACCGCCGCTGCTCGAACGCCTTGCCGGCGTAGAGCGGGCGGGTAAAGACCGCGGCCGCGCCGCCATCGTCCCCGAGGTCGATGGCGGTCACGTCCGCGACGTGGCCGCCGCCGGCCGCGGCGGCCACGCGGGGCGCGAGCTCGCGCCCCGCCGCGGTGTGGCCGAGCACGATCACGCTCGGCCGCGCCGCGGCAACGGCGGCGCCGATGGCGGCGGCGTACGCCTCCGGCGCGAAGCCGGCCAGGGCCGGGTCGTCCACGACATGGACGACCCCCGCCCCCCGGGCGGCGAGCTCCGCGGCGGCTTCCCGCAGCGCCGCCCCGGGCCCGCCGCCGACGACGACGGCATGCACGGCGCCGCCGTCGCCGGCCAGCCGCCGCGCGGCGCCGAGCGCCTCCAGCGCCACGCGGCGCAGCTTGCCGTCCAGGCACTCGGCATACACGAGTGCCGTTAGATTCGCAGTATCGGTCATCGTTTCATGACCTCCTCTCTCCTATAAAACGGCTCGCGCCGTCATATCGACTGGCGCGGCCAGCGCCATCCCGAACAACCAAGCTCAGAACCGGCGAAACGGATCCCGGCCGGAGATGAGGTTAGAACAGCTTCGCTTCGCGCTGCAGCAGCTCCGCAAGCTGCCCGGCCTGCTCCGCGGGCGTGCCGCTCAGCTTGCGTCCCGCCGCGCGAACCGGCGGCGCGAGGAGCGCCACGCGCTCGGTCCGCGGCGCAAGGTCGTCCGCGCCGAGCCCGAGCTCCGCCGCGCCGAGCTGGCGGAGCGGCTTGCGCTTCGCCTTCATGATGCCCGGCAGCGACGGATAGCGCGGTTCGTTCAACCCTTGCTGCGCCGTGACGAGCGCGGGCAGGGGAATAGCGACCGTTTCCATGCCCCATTCCGTGTCCCGATCCACGACGGCGATTCGACCTCCGCCGCCGCCCCATGCGGCTCCGCTCGGCGCTTGCGCGCCGTCCGCGCCGTCCTCCACCGTCAGCTTCAACGCCGCCGACGCATGCGGCAGCCCCAGCCGCTCCGCGACCTGCAGCGCGACGCTGCCCGCGCCGCGGTCCACGGCGAACAAGCCCGCCAATACCAGATCCGGCTCCAGTTCCCGCACCGCCGCGGCAAGCAGCGCCGCTACGGCATATCCGTCATCCGGGAGCCCGTCCTGCGCGATCAGCACGGCCTCGTCCGCGCCCATGGCCAAGGCGGTGCGAAGCGCCTCCGCGGCGCGGGCGCTGCCGCAGGAGACGACCGTCACGGCGCCGCCGCGGGCCTCGCGCAGACGGAGCGCTTCTTCGAGCGCGTATTCGTCATAGGGGTTCAGGATGAACTTCACGCCGTCTTCGGCGACGGCTCCGTTTTCGATGGCGATTTTTTCCTCCGTATCGAAGGTTTGCTTGATCAATACGACCAACTGCATCGGTATCGAAACACCTCCCGGTCATTCTGTAATTGCCCGCGGCTGTCATACCGTCCCACGGCCGCCGAATACGATAGCGTATACCGTCCGAGCGCCGCTGCCGCCCCTGTTACCTTATGAACTTGGCCCTCGAAATAGACCGCGCCGCCCGCCGGTTGCGGCCCTTCGCGACATGTTGAAGACCGCCCGGACATATACTGAATCACTCCGTGTTTCCGAGGGAAGGAGGGAGCCTTGTGGGGGGATTAAGCGAACATGCGTGGATGCTGACGATCCGATGGTTTTTCTTCGCCCTGCTGACGCTGACGGCGCTGGCCTGCTTTTACGCGGTGGTCCGTCGGCGGTTGGACTATATGCTGCTGGGCCGGAGCGAGCGGCGGAAGCCTCCGCCTCCGCATGATCCGTCGGATCCCGAGAACGACCATCGCGACGAGATGCTGAATATCTCCTCGTTCGCAACGGCAGCCAGGTTGGCGTCCGAAGCGGCGCCGCGCTTCGAGTGGAGCCTGAGCTGGGCGATGCAAGTATTCGGCCACCGCAAGCTGTTGAAGGATATTCGCAGCGGGATCATGCATGTCGTGTTGTTTTACGGGTTCATCGTCCTGCAATTCGGCGCGGCGGACATCATTTGGAAAGGCCTCGCGGGCGCGGCGATTCCGTATCCGGCCTACCGGGGATTCGTGCTTACGCAGGAAATCACGGTGACGCTCGTGCTGCTCGCGATTGTCTACGGCACGTTCCGCCGGTACGTGGAGCGGCTGCGGCGGCTGAAGCGCGGCTGGAAGCCTTCGATCGTGCTCTGGTTCATCGGAGGACTCATGCTGACGGTCCTTCTCGCGCAGGCCTTCGACCGATTAAAGGAAGCGGTGCCAAACGGGCAGGGCGGCGAGGACGCGCTCTATGACGGCTACGCTCCGGTGTCCTCGGCGCTGGCCGACGGCTTCCGGGAGATCGGGCTGACGTCCGGCGCGGGCAGCGTGCTGTACGAAGTGTTTTGGTGGCTGCATCTGGCGGTGCTGCTCGGATTTTTGGTGTACGTGCCGCAGTCGAAGCATTTTCACATCTTCACCGCGCCGGTCAATCTGTGGTTGCGCCGCCGGACGCCGCCGGGCAGGCTGGCGCCGCTGGACTTGGAAGACGAGGAGGCGGAGTCGTTCGGGGTCGGGGCGGTGGAGCAGTTCACGCGCAAACAGCTGCTCGACCTCTATGCCTGCGTCGAATGCGGCAGATGCACGAACGTGTGTCCGGCCGCTTCGACGGGCAAGCTGCTGTCCCCCATGCATCTGATCGTAAAGCTGCGGGACCATTTGACCGAGAAAGGCGCGGCGATCACCTCGAAGTCCCCTTGGGTGCCGGCCTTCGGCGGAAGCGGGGAGACGGGCGCGCATGTGATGTCGGGGGCGGTGCCCCTGTGGTCCGGAGGCGGGTCCGCGCGGACGTCCATCGAGCCGACGATGACGGCGCAGAAGCAGGCTTGGCACGCGCAGGCGGACACGGCGGCGACGGATGTCGCGCTGATCGGCGACGTGATGACGGAGTCGGAGCTGTGGGCGTGCACGACCTGCCGGAACTGCGAGGACCAATGCCCGGTCGGCAACGAGCACGTGGACAAAATCATCGACATGCGCCGTTACCTCGTCCTGACGGAAGGACGCGTCCCGTCCGAAGCGCAGCGCGCCATGCAAAATATCGAGCGCCAAGGCAATCCGTGGGGACTGCCCCGCGCGGAGCGCGCGGCATGGCTTGCGGCGTACGAAGCGGCCGTGCCCGAAGCGCCGCCGGTACCGACGATGCGGGACGCGGCGGGACGCGGCGAGCAGCCGGAGCTGCTGCTGTGGGCCGGCACGATGGGCGCCTATGACCAGCGCAGCCGCAAGATCCTGTTCGCGGTGGTGCGCCTGCTGCAGGAAGCGGGCGTGCCGTTCGCCGTCCTCGGCGGCGAGGAGAAAAATTCCGGCGATACCGCGCGGCGCCTGGGCAACGAGCTGTTGTTCCAAACGCTGTGCGCCGACAACATCGCCACGCTCCAACGTTACGGCATCCGGCGCATCGTCACGATTTGCCCGCATACGTTCAATGCGCTGAAGAATGAATACGGCGACTTCGGCCTCGCGCGATCGGTGGCGGTGGAGCATCATACGACCCTGCTGGCCCGGCTGGTCGCGGAGGGGGCGCTGACGCCTGCGCATACGGTAAGCGAGCGGGTCGTCTATCACGATTCGTGTTACTTGGGCCGGTACAACGGCGTGTACGACGCGCCGCGGGAGCTGCTGCGGGCGATTCCCGGCGTGAAGCTGCTGGAGATGGAACGGAACCGCGCGAACGGCCTGTGCTGCGGCGCGGGGGGCGGCCTCATGTGGATGGAGGAGCGCAGCGTCGTTCGCGTGAACGAAGCCCGTGCGGCGCAGGCGCTGGAAACGTCCCCGACGGTGATCGGTTCCGCCTGCCCGTACTGCCTCACGATGATGGAGGACGGCATCAAGCTGCTCGAAGCAGAATCTACCGTCCGCGCGCGGGACGTCGCCGAGCTTCTCGCCGAGAGCGTGTTCGGCGACGGGCGGTAAAGAAGCGCGGAAGTCATGGTGACTGGCGTGTCATAAGCTGCCGGTTGGTCTGGATATCGCCTGCATCGATTCTCGGCTATGCATAAAGTTTGACCCCCGGCTGCCGCTTCGATCGCGAAGCGGCAGCCGGCATCGCCGCGCCAAGCGGCAATTTCACTACGAGGGAGGGAACGGTGTGGGAGAACGATCGACGCCGTCGCCGGCGATTCGCCGCGCGGCCGTCATTGGATCGGGCGTGATGGGGGCGGGCATCGCCGCCCATCTGGCCAATGCGGGCATTCGCGTGCTGCTGTTGGATGTGCCGCCGGCCGCGCTGACCGAGCAGGAAACACGGGCAGGGGCGACGCTGCAGGACCGGGCCGTCCGCAACCGGCTGGCCGCGGCCAGCCTCGCCAAGCTTGCCAAGCAAGAGCCGCCCGCGCTGTACGAGGCTTCGTTTATCCATCGCATTGCGCCCGGCAATTTGGAGGACGATCTCGGCCGGCTCGGCGAGGCGGAATGGATCGTCGAGGCCGTGCTCGAGCGGCTGGACGTCAAGCGGAGCGTTTTTGCCCGCATCGAATCCGTGCTGCGGCCGGGCACGCTCGTCTCGTCCAACACGTCGGGATTGTCCGTGGCGGCGATGACCGAGGGACGCGGGGAGGCGTTCCGGAAGCAGTTCGCGGTGACGCACTTCTTTAACCCGCCCCGCCACATGAAGCTGGTCGAGCTGGTGCCGGGTCCGGACACGGCGGCCGAGACGCTGAGCAAGCTCGCCGCGATATGCGGGCAGCAGCTCGGCAAAGGCGTCGTCCTCGCCAAGGACACGCCGAATTTCATCGCCAACCGGATCGGGACGTACGGCATGCTGACGACGATCGAGGCGATGCGCGCCTTCGGGCTCGGCGTCGACGAGGTCGACGCGTTGACCGGTCCGGCGATGGGCCGGCCGAAGACCGCCACGTTCCGGATGCTGGATCTCGTCGGATTGGATACGCTGCTGCATGTCGTGGATAACGTGCGGGAACGAAGCGAGGATCCTTCGGAGCGCGACGCGTTCGCGAGACCGCCGGTCCTGGAGGCGCTCGTGGCCAACGGGTGGATCGGGGAGAAGGCGGGGAGCGGCTTTTACCGCAAGACCAAGCGTCCCGGCGGGGGCAGCGACATCGAGACGCTGCAGCCGGATACCATGACGTACGCGCCGCGGCGCGGCGTGAATTCGCCGGTCATCGAAGCGGCCAAGACCGCCAAGGGCGCCGCGGCCAAAGTTAAAGCGCTGCTGTTCACGGAGCCGAACGACCGCTATGCCCGGTTCGCTTGGCAGGCGATCAAGACGGTATTGCTGTATTCGGCCCGGCAGCTGGGCGTCGTCGCGGACACGATTCCGGACATCGACCGCGCGCTGGTCTGGGGCTTTAATTGGGAGCTGGGACCGTTCGAGCTGTGGGACGCGATCGGATTGGAACGCTCCGTCCAGCGCATGCGGTCGGAGGGAGACGAGATTCCGGGCTGGCTGGAGGAATGGCTCGCCGCCGGCAACCGCAGCTTCTATAAGCAGGAAGGCTCGCTGCGCTTCTACGTGAACCGCGGCGAATACCGGCAGCAGGAGGAAGAGCGGGACGTCATCTCGCTCAAGGCGCTCAAGTCCTCCGGCAAAACCGTGCTCGGCAACGGCGGCGCCTCGCTGCTCGATCTGGGCGACGACGTCGCGGGACTCGTGTTCCACTCGCCGAACAACGCGATCGGCGGGGACATTCTGACCGCGATCCGGCAAAGCGCGGAGGAGGTCAGCCGCAACTGGCGCGGACTCGTCGTCGCGAACGAAGGACGGCATTTCTGCGTCGGGGCGAATCTGACGATGCTCCTGCTCGAAGCGCAAAACGGCGATTTCGACGAGATCGACGACATCATCTCCTTGTTCCAGAACAGCATGCTGACGCTCAAGCGCCTCGATCGTCCCGTCGTGGCCGCGCCTCACCGGATGACGCTCGGCGGCGGCGTCGAAGCCTGCCTGCCGGCGGACCGGATCGTGTTCTCGGCGGAAACGTATTTCGGTCTCGTCGAGACCGGCGTCGGCCTGATTCCCGCCGGCGGCGGGTGCAAGGAAGCGGCCGCGCTCGCGGATGCCCGCGCCGGCGCGGGCGGCGATCTGCAGCCGCAGGTCAACGCGCTGTTCGAGACGATCGCGATGGCCAAGACGTCGACGAGCGGCTTCGATGTTGCCCGCCTCGGCTTCATGCGCCCGCATGACCGTGTCATCATCCGCGGCGAATCGCGGACGGCGGAAGCCAAACGGACCGTGCTCGCGATGGACCGCGAAGGGTACGTTCCCCCGGACGCGGGTCGGAGGATTCGCGTCGCGGGCCGCGAAGGACGCGCCGTGCTGCAGCTGGCGGTGGAGAATATGCGCCTCGGCGGGATGGTGACGCCGCATGACGTGTTGATCGGCCGCAAGCTGGCGCATGTGCTCGCCGGAGGCGACGCGCCGCCGGGGGCGGAGGTCAGCGAGCAGTACCTGCTCGATCTGGAGCGCGAGGCGTTCCTCAGCCTGTGCGGCGAGCCGAAGACGCAGGCGCGCATGGCTCATATGCTGACGACCGGGAAGCCGCTGCGCAATTAGGGGCGGCTTGCATAGACCGGCTCGCGCATCGTCTGCCTTCATTCAAACCAACCCCTAGAAGGAGGGAAACCATCCATGAACGCTGCACGAAATCCGCGGGATGCCGTGATCGTATCGGCGGTCCGCACCGCCGTCGGCAAAGCGAAGAAGGGCAGCCTGGCCGACACGCGCGCCGAGGATCTGGGCCGTGCCGTGCTGCGCGCGGCCGTCGACCGCGTGCCGGGGCTGGCGTACGCCGATGTCGAGGACGTCGTCATCGGCTGCGCGATGCCCGAGGGCGAGCAGGGGCTGAACTTCGCCCGCATCATGACGCTGTATGCGGGCTTTCCGGTTACGACGCCGGCCGTGACCGTCAACCGGTTTTGCGCGTCCGGGCTGCAGGCGATCGCCTATGCCGCGGAGCGGATCCGTCTGGGCGAGGCGGACGTCGTCCTCGCCGGCGGCGTCGAAAGCATGAGCCATGTCCCCATGACCGGCTTCAAGCTTTCGCCGCATCCCGGCATCGCGGACAGCATGCCGGAGGTGTACATGGGCATGGGCCACACGGCCGAGGAGGTGGCCCGGCGCTACGGCGTCAGCCGCGAGGCGCAGGACGCGTTCGCGGCGGAGAGCCACCGCAAGGCGGCCAGGGCCATCGCCGAAGGACGCTTTCGCGAGGAGATCGTCCCGCTGCATATCCGGCGGGAAGGCGTCGGCGACGACGGGAGGCCTTGGGCCAAGTCGTTCACGTTCGACCAGGACGAGAGCGTGCGCGCGGATACGACGCCGGAGGTGCTGGCGAAGCTGAAGCCTTCCTTTGCCCGGGAAGGCACCGTGACGGCGGGCAACGCTTCGCAAATGAACGACGGCGCAGCCGCAGTCGTCGTCATGAGCCGCGAACGCGCGGAGCGGCTCGGCGTCAAGCCGTTGGCGGCATTCCGCGCCTACAGCGTGGCCGGGGTAGCGCCGGAGGTGATGGGCATCGGTCCGATCGAGGCGATCCCCAAAGCGCTCGCACGCGCTAATCTCACGCTCGAGCAGGTGGATCTCATCGAGCTGAACGAAGCGTTCGCCGCGCAATGCCTGCCGATCATCCGGGAGCTGGGCATCGACCCCGCGATCGTGAACGTCAACGGCGGCGCGATCGCGCTCGGCCATCCCCTCGGCTGCACGGGCACGAAGCTGTCCGTCTCGCTGATCCACGAGCTGCAGAGGCGCGGCGGCGGAACCGGCATCGTCTCGATGTGCGTCGGAGGCGGCATGGGAGCGGCAGGCGTCTTCTCTGCGGAGCCGTAACCGGAACGACAACCAGGCCTGATTCGGTCGAACCTCACGTTCTATCCTTGGTCCGCTAGCCTTGACCTGCCGGCTTCCGCCAACGTCAACGGGGCATGGAGCGAGGCAGGCATTCTTCGAGCAAATCTCTCGCATTCCCGCATCGCATCTCCCGCTTTACAGAGAAAGGAGGCATCGGTATGGCGCAGAACAAAGGTTGGGGCGGCCGGTTCGTAGTGGAGGACATGGCGCCGGACGACATCGTCACGCCGGAGGATTTTACCGACGAACAAGTGATGATTCGCGAAGCGGCCCGCGCTTTTCTCGAGGGCGAGATCCGTCCCCGAGACGCCGAGATCGAAGCGCTGGATTATAAATTGACCGTGGAGCTGATGCGCAAAGCCGGGGAACTCGGCCTGCTCGGCGCCGACGTGCCGGAGGCTTTCGGCGGACTCGGTCTCGACAAGGTCAGCTCGACGCTGCTGGCCGAGACGCTGGCCGAGGCGTCTTCCTTCGCGCTGTCCGTCGGCGCGCACGTGGGCATCGGCACGCTGCCGATCGTGTTCTTCGGCTCGACGGAGCAGAAGTCGAGGTATCTGCCCGAGCTGGCCGCCGGCAAGAAAATCGCGGCCTACTGCCTGACGGAGCCCGCATCCGGCTCCGACGCGCTCGGGGCGCGGACGACGGCGAGGCTCAATCCCGAAGGCACCCATTACGTGCTGAACGGCTCCAAGCTGTACATCACGAATTCCGGGTTTGCCGATCTGTTCATCGTGTACGCGAAGGTGAACGGGGACCATTTTACCGCCTTCATCGTGGAACGGGGCTCGCAGGGCTTCAGCATCGGGCCGGAGGAGCACAAGATGGGCATCAAAGGGTCCTCGACCTGCCCGATCTTCTTCGACGACACGCCGGTACCGGTCGCGAACGTGCTGGGCGAGGTGGGCAAAGGCCATATCATCGCGTTCAATATTCTGAACATCGGGCGTTTCAAGCTGGCCGCGGGCTGCGTCGGCGGCGCGAAGGAAGCGGTCGGGCTCGCCGCCAAGTATGCCGGCGGGCGCAAGCAGTTCGGCCGGCCGATCGCGTCGTTTCCGCTGATCGGGGCGAAGCTGGCGGACATGAACATCGCGGCTTACGTCACGGAAAGCATGGTGTACCGCACGGCCGGCTGGATCGACGAGATGCTGCAGGCCACCGAGTCGCGGGACGGCGAGACCGGCGCGGGCGAATCCGGCGCCCGGGCGGCCAAGGCGATCTCGGAGTACGCGCTGGAATGCTCCATCAATAAAGTGTTCGCGACGGAGGCGCTCGATTACGTAGCGGACGAAGCCGTTCAAATCCACGGCGGGTACGGCTACATCAAGGATTACAAGGTGGAGCGGATCTACCGGGATTCGCGGATTAACCGGATCTTCGAGGGCACGAACGAGATCAACCGGATGCTCATTCCCGGCACGCTGATGAAGAAGGCGCTCAAGGGCGAGCTGCCGTTGCTGCGCAAAGCGCGGGCCTTGCAGGCGGAGCTGCTGCAGCCGATGCCGCTCCCGGCGTTCGACGCGCCGCTCGGCAAGGAAACGTACCGCATCGGCCAGGCCAAGCGGACCTTTCTCGCCGTCGGCGGCCTCGCGGTGCAGCGGTACGGCCTCGCGCTGGAGCAGCAGCAGGAAGTACTCTGCCTGCTTGCCGACATGATGATCCAGACGTTCGCGATGGAAAGCGCCGCGCTGCGCACCCGCAAAATGCTGCAGCGCGCCGATGCCGCTGGCGGCGCCGAATCCGCGGCTTCCGCCCGTACCCGCAATGCCGTCGACATGACGGTCGTGTTCGTGCAGGAAGCGATGGAGCGTATCGAGCGTTACGCGAAGACGGCGTTGTCCGCCCTGGAAACGGGCGACGCGCTCCAAACGCAGCTCGCCGTGCTGAAGAAACTGATGCGCGCGCCGCTTGACGATACCGTAGCGCTCAAGCGAAACATCGCCGCCCGCGTCATCCGCGGCCAGCAGTACACGCTGTAGCGGGCGCCTGCGCAAAAACTGGCGCATGCTTCCGAAGCGAGTTTTTGCTCGCGAGGATGTAGCTCTTGTAGTTTCGCAAAAACAAGCGCATGCTTCCGAAGCGAGTTTTTGCTCGCGAGGATGTCTTCCAGGTAGTATCGCAAAAACTTTCAGGAGGCGGGGAAATGGATCATCAGCTCGCTTTGCCCTGGCTTCGCAATTACCCCGGCGAGGTAGCGCCGGACGTGGACATTCCGAATCTCGCCATCGGCGAGCTGCTGCTCCAGGCCGCCGCCAAGTATCCCGCCAACGAGGCGTTGTTTTTCTTCGGCAAGCGGACGTCGTACAAAGAACTGCTCGCCGCGGCGCAGCGGATGGCGGCTGGCCTTCAAGAGGCCGGCGTCGGCAAGGGAGACCGCGTCGCCGTCATGCTGCCGAATTGCCCGCAAGCCGTCACTGCCTACTTCGGCGTTCTGCTTGCGGGCGCCGTCGTGGTCATGACGAATCCGCTCTACGTGGAGCGCGAGCTGGAGCATCAATTGCGGGACAGCGGCGCGTCCGTCATCGTCACGCTCGACATGCTGTACCCCCGGCTGGCGCGGGTTCGCGGCGATACGCCGGAGTCCGGTCCCGTCCCGCAGCTGCGGAAGGTGATCGTGACGTCGATCCAGGACGGACTTCCGTTTCCGAAGAACCTGCTCTATCCCGTCAAGCAGCGCCGCGCCGGCAAGCAGCCGCAGATTCCGTACGGCAAGGACGGCGTGACGAGGTTCGCGTCCTTCATGGCGAAAGCGCCGAAGCTGCCGGCCGAGGTCGCTTCCGACCCGGAGCGGGATATCGCGCTGCTCCAGTACACGGGCGGCACGACGGGTACGGCCAAGGGCGTGATGCTGACGCATCGCAACCTGATTGCTAACGCGGCCCAGTGCGAGGCTTGGTTTTACCGGGCGCAGGAAGGGAAGGAGCGTTTTCTGGCGGCGCTGCCGCTCTTTCACGTATTCGGGCTGACGGTGATCATGAATTTTTCCGTGCTGAAGGCGGGCTCGATCGTGCTGCTCCCGCGGTTCGAGATCGAGGCCGTGCTGAAGGCGATCCGCGACGAGAAGCCGTCCATCTTCCCCGGGGCGCCGACGATGTACGTCGCGCTGCTCAATCACCCCGAGGCGAAGAAATACGATCTGTCGTCGATCAAGGTGTGCCTCAGCGGGTCCGCGCCCCTGCCCTTGGAGGTGCAGACGCAGTTCGAAGCGGTGACCGGCGGCCGGTTGATCGAGGGCTACGGCCTGACGGAAGCGTCGCCGGTGACGCATGCGAACCCGTTCTGGACCAAGCGCAAGATCGGCACGATCGGACTGCCGCTGCCCGGCACGCTGGCCAAGGTGGTCGATCTGGAGACGGGCGAGGCGCTGCCGCCCGGCGGGATCGGCGAGCTGCTGGTCAAAGGTCCGCAGGTGATGCAAGGCTACTGGAACAAGCCTGAAGCTACGGCCGCCGCGCTGCAGGAGGGCTGGCTGCGAACCGGCGATCTGGCGCAGATCGACGGCGACGGCTTTTTCACCATCGTCGACCGGATCAAGGACATCATTATCGCCGGGGGATTCAACATCTATCCGCGCGAAGTGGAAGAGGTGCTGTATGAGCACCCGGGCGTCAAGGAAGCGGCCGTCATCGGCCTGAAGGACGCGTACCGCGGCGAAACGGTGAAGGCGTTCGTCGTGCTGCGCAAGGACGTGAACGTCTCTTCCATGCAGCTCGACCGTTGGTGCAGAGAGCGGCTGGCCGTGTTCAAGGTGCCCCATGTGTACGAATTTCGCACCGAGCTGC
The DNA here is from genome assembly GCF_059383675.1 of Paenibacillus sp. J22P277. Taxonomy (NCBI): domain Bacteria; kingdom Bacillati; phylum Bacillota; class Bacilli; order Caryophanales; family Paenibacillaceae; genus Paenibacillus; species Paenibacillus sp. J22P277. The sequence continues at coordinate 359,851 of NZ_JBXENS010000002.1, read as the reverse complement.
CGATGACGATGATCGGCAAGGTGCTCCGGCGCAAGCTGCAGGAGGACGAGGAACTGGCCGCGGCCGGGAACGATGAGGGTGGGGAGCATGAAGGAAAGCGGGAATGACCGTTCGGAGGACGGACGATCGGCGCTGGAAGCGATGGAATCCGCGGCGAAGCTGACGTTCTGGGGATACCTGGGCTGCGAGCTGGTGTCCGCGGATCCGGGCAGGGCGGCGATATCGCTGCGACTGAGGCCTGAGCATCTGAATATGGCGGGCATCGTGCACGGGGGCGTGCTGGCTTCGCTGCTCGACAATGCGATGGGCCTTGTCGCGATTTTGGCGTGTCCGGAGGAACGGACGGTAACGACCGGATTGAACGTGCATTATTTGCAAAGCTCGTCGGAAGGCGTGCTGACTTGCGAAGCGGAGCTGATTCACCGTTCTCGGCGAACGCTCACGTTGGAGGGGCGGATTGCCGATAACAATGGTGAGCTCCTTGTATGGGGAAGCGGAACGTTTCGCAGGGTAACTTGATTGTAACATGTTACATTTCTGTAGCCGGTTGTCCGCCGCATTGAAAGCGTAAATCCTTTCCTCTATAATTAGCCTATATATGGAAATTCCTTAGAGCGAAGGGAGGGCGCGCTGTGGTTAGCCCCTGGATAACGACTGCGGTCATCCTGTTCGGCATCGTCGTCGCGATCGTTGGCGTATTCGCATACCTGCGCATGTATAAAAGCAGCGCCTGGTCGGCTGCGACGACGCGTCCGCAGGACATGGATGCGCCCGGCGCCGAGCCGGCGGAAAGCGACAAGAAATGAGCATTAACAAATAAAATAATCCGGTGCGCTTTTATATCAAGGTTTAAAATGTTATAATTGATTGATAAATTAGAAAATTTAATTTAGTGCTGCTCCATCAGCTTCCTGACTCACCTTCATTTCGTGGATCGTTCAACATTCGCTGACCGTATTTGTTAGAACCACCAACCGATGCTAGGGAGGGGATTTCATGGCTAAACGCAGCCATAATGAAGTCAAAGAAAGCCTCGTGGAGCTTACGCGCATTTTTCAACCGAAGGACTCGCGGAAGTTCGTCAGGGATTACATCCGCAAGTATAGGATCATGGGCGGGTACGAAGAAGAACTGACACTTGTGGTGGAGCACGAAATGGGGAGACTTCGCTCCTCGGTAAGTTAATCGAATGAAAGCCAAGCCTTGCCCGGTACGATAGGGACAAGGCTTTTTTGTTGCCCTCGCGCTTCCGATCCCAATCCCGAAGCAGTTGCCCGGCAGGACGTTATTGGAGGGATGGCCTGTGATTCAATGCAAGACGACGGAAGAAATCGAACGCATTCGCAAGGCGGGGCGCGTCGTAGCGGCCTGTCACCGCGAGATCGGCAGGCGGATCAGGCCCGGCGTCACGACGCTGGAAATCGACCGCTTCGCGGAGACCTACATGCAGAGCTGCGGCGCGAAGCCGGCTCAAAAGGGGTACAAAGGCTATACGTACGCCACCTGCGCCTCCGCCTGCGAAGTGGTGTGTCACGGCCTCCCGAAGGACGTCCCGCTGCGGGAGGGGGAAATCGTCACGATCGACATGGTGGCCGAGCTGGACGGATGGATGGCGGATTCGGCTTGGACCTACGGGGTCGGGCGGGTGAACCGCGACATGGAGCGGTTGATGAACGCGACGAAGCACGCGCTGTATCAGGGCATCGCGCAGGCGGTTGCGGGCAACCGGCTTGGCGACATTGGCAGCGCCGTTCAAGCCGTCGCGGACCGCGAGCGCTTTGCGGTCGTGGAAGCCTTTATCGGGCACGGCATCGGAAGGAAGATGCACGAGGATCCGCAGGTGCATCACACGGGCAAAGCCGGGACCGGCAGGAAGCTGAAGGAGGGCATGGTCATTACGATCGAGCCGATCTTCGTGACGGGGCGTCCGGACATCGCCATCGACGCGGACGGCTGGACGGCCCGGACGTTCGACGGCTCCTGGGGAGCGCAGTACGAGCATACGGTGGCCATCACGGGCGCCGGGCCGGTGATTCTGACGGACTGACTTCAGGCTGATCCGGATGCAAGGAAGCGCGGTATCGACTCGGCGCGACGCCGGTTTTTCGCTTGAACAGCCGATTGAAAAACTTCGTGTCCTGATAGCCGGAGCGGACCGCGATTTGGCCGACGGCGTCCGTCGTCTCCAGCAGCAGCCTGCAGCCGAGGTCGATACGCGCGCTCTGCACGTAGCCGAGGAACGTCACGCCGGTCGCGCGCTTGAAGATTCGCTGGAATTGGCGTTCGCCGATGCCGAGCCTCGCCGCCATGTCGGCAGCGTGCAGCTCGGCGGCGCAATTCGCGCGGATGTGGGCAAGCAGCTCTTGCATCGAAGAGGAGATCGGCTCGGCGGAAGCCGCATGGCGGAGCGGCGGCGGCTCGGTACGTTGCCGGTACAGCAGGATCAACAGCTCCACCGTCAGCGCGGACAACGCGGCCATGAATCCGGCCCTTCGCGCCGTGAATTCGAGGTGCAGCCGTTGAAAGAGCTGCCGTGCCGCCTCGCCGCGATCATGCAGATGGAACCATGCCTGTCCGGTCCCGAGCTCCCGGTAAAAGGCGGAGATCTCCGGTTCGGCATGTACGGCCTGCAACAGCTTGCCGAGCTGCTCGGCGGTCAGGATGCAATTGTACAACGCGAGCGGCCGGCCCTTCGCCGCCGGACGGAAGACGTGGGCGATGCCGACCGGAATAAAGAACAGATCGCCGCGCGCGACGGGCAGCTGCGCCGTATCGATATAGTGAACGCCGGCGCCTTCGGCGACCAGGCAGATTTCGATGAAATCATGCGCGTGCATGCGCAGCTCGAACGATTCTTGCACGAGATTGACGAAGACCGGCATCGGGTTGTCGATCAGCGAGGCGTAGGGCAGCAGCCGCTCCCCCCGAAAGAACAGCGGCATATCCGCCGCGGCGGGCTCGCTTGGCATCTCTTTCATGCAGGTAGGACCTCCTCTGGATGGATTGATTAGGGCGAATTGCCGGAAGTATACATATTTCTGGAAAAACCGGCCATAATAGCCAAAACAAGAGGAGGTTTACGCCATGTGTCAAGCGATTTCCATCACGGCCGCTTCATCCGAGCTGACGGAGCGTTTCGGGCTCGACAATGTCCTGTTCCATACATCCAACCGGTATGAAATTCACCCGACGGAATCCGTGTCCGCGATCATCCACCGCAAGAACGAAAGGGTCCTGGACGAATTCCGCTGGGGAATGGTGCCGTATTGGGCGAAGGATTCCGTACGAATGGACAGCATGAAGCTGTTCGAGAAACCGATCTACGAGCGGATCGCGAACAAGCAGCGCTGCATCATTCCGTGCAGCGGCTTCTACGTCGCCCGGACCGAGGGCAAGGAAGTGCACCGCGTCAAAATCACGATGCGCAGCGGCACGTTCGCCGTGGCCGGCCTCTACGACGTGTTCCGCCAAGCGTCGGGGGAAGAGATGCGCACCTGCACGATGCTCATGACCAAGGCCAACGGGTTGATCGCGCCGTACGAGCCGCAAATGCCCGCCATCCTGGAGCCGGAAGACATCTCCGATTGGCTGACCCGCGGCGTGCGCACGCCGTTCGAGCTGAAGAACATGCTCCGCATGATGGAGTCCGTGCGCATGATCGCGATTCCGCTCTCGCCGACCGGCGACGCGGAGCTGGAGTTCGAAGCGCCGCGGACGGAGATGGTGTAGACGTTTTGGCTTCGAGCATAGAGCCCAAGGGCTGCCATCGCGGCAGGCTTTGGGTTTTTTGCGCTTCAGTAATTTTTTAGACGGACGAGCTTGAATCGGTAAGACCCGATCACGGTGCCGGAGAACACGGCTGCCCTAATCCCTGCCCGATCGTTCCGCGATGATATCGGAGGGCAGCTTTCCGGCGATGCGTTTGAAGATGCGGTTAAAGTACGAGGGATCGCTGTAGCCGAGATGATCCGAGATGTCCTGGACGGTCAGCCGCGAGTGGCGAAGCATGTAGATCGCGGTCTTCATTCTCCTGCGATGCACGTAGTCGCTGATCGTCATGCCCGTCACCTTGCGGAACAGGGAGGCCGCGTAGTTGGGACTGACGCCGATGCAGCCGCCGAGCTCGAGCTTGGTGATTTTGCCCCGGTAATTGTCGTCGATGTACCGCTTCATCACCTCGATATGGTGAATGGACGAGGGCGCTTTCTCGCCTTCGTCGTATTCCCGGCTGACCGTGACCATCAGCTCCGTCAGCAACGCCGCGCACATGATGGAGAAGTAGCGGTCCCTCGCGGACCACTGCTCCACGATATAAAGCAGCTTTTCGAGCAGCAGTTCGGGCATGTGCGTCACCCAGCGCAGGGGCGTCCGCCTGGCGAGGATGGGGAGCAGCAGCACCGTCGCGGTATCGGCCGGGCTGAAGCGGACGACGACGCTCTCGCGGAGGCTGCCGGCGCCGCGCAGCTCCGCCGCGGGCACGCCTGCGGGTATGAGCAGCAGGTCGTTCTTGCGGCACGTGGTCAACTGCCCGGCGAGGCGGAAGGTCGTCTGCCCGAACCGGATCCAGACCAGCGTGAAGCTGTCGCTGCCGAGCGTCTGCTGTTCGCTCTTCAGGATGCCGCGTTCCTGCCGGATATCGAAGATGTCGAACATGGCATCGCCTCCGTTTCCTCTTTCTTCATCCGCTTCCTGTTACTTTCGTCCTCTTCATCGTACTATTCTACAGCTACTGTACTATAGTTCATCGCGCTCGCGCAATCGATCTTCTACAATGAAAGAAGCGATGAAAATAGGATCTGGGAGTGAGCAGAATGAAGAAGACAGCGATCGTATGTACGATGGGACCTGCCTGCATGTCCGAAGAAATGTTGGAGAATATGCTGCTGGCCGGCATGAATATAGCTAGACTGAACTTGGCGCACGGAGAGCTTTCGGACCACAAGGAGCGCCTCGAGCTGGTGCGCGCGGCCGCGAAGAAGCTGAACGTGCCCGTCTCCATCATGCTGGACATCAAGGGACCGGAGATCCGCACCGGCCTGCTGCAGGAGCCTTCCTACCTGCTGAAAACCGGCGAATTCTTGACGCTGACGACGGAACAAATGCTGGGCACCGAGAAACGGATCTCGGTCTCGTACGACCTGGCGCAAGACGTCTCCGTCGGTTCGCGCATCATGATCGACGACGGCTTGATCGAGCTGCAGGTCGTGCGCATCGAAGGACCAGACGTCGTCTGCGTCATCCAGAACGGCGGCATCATCAAGTCCCGCAAAGGCGTTAACTTGCCGGGCATCCGCACGAGCCTGCCGGGCGTGACGGAGAAGGACAAGCTGCACATCGCCTTCGGCATCGAGCACAACGTGGAGATCATCGCGATGTCGTTCGTCCGCCGCGCGGAAGACGTGCAGGAAGTGAAAGCGATGCTGGCCGCGCAAGGCGCCGGCCACATTCAGGTGATGTCCAAGATCGAGAACCAGGAAGGCCTGGACGAGCTCGAAGCGATCGTGGAAGCATCCGACAGCATCATGGTCGCCCGCGGCGATCTTGGCGTCGAAATTCCGATCGAGGACGTGCCGATGGCCCAGAAGCAGATGATCAGCGCCTGCAACCGCGCCGGCAAGTTCGTCGTCACGGCGACGCAAATGCTCGAATCCATGCAAAGCAATCCGCGCCCGACCCGCGCCGAAGCGTGCGACGTGGCGAACGCGGTATGGGACGGCTCCGACGCGGTCATGCTCTCCGGCGAGACGGCGGCCGGCAAATACCCGCTGGAGGCGGTCCGCACGATGGCGGCGATCGCGATCCGCGCGGAGCAGGCGATGGGCGAAGTCGCGAAGAAAGATTTGATCGGAGCGTAGGCTTCGTTTAAAGTGAATAGAGAAGGTGAAACGGCTGGCGTCTCCTTTGGGGGCGCCAGCCGTTTCATTCCGGAGAAATCCAGGCCGCGCCGCGCGCGATTGGTTTGGATGAGGACAATGCGAGGCGGCTTGCCGCGCATTGCGATTTACTAACGTTAGGCGGGAGCACTTATGCACGTATTGACGGTTGATCATATTTCGAAGAGCTACGGCGAGAAAATATTGTTCCAAGACGTGTCGTTCGGCGTGGAGTCGGGCGACAAAATCGGCATTATCGGGGTAAACGGCACCGGGAAGTCGACGTTCATGCAAGTCGTTGCGGGAATCGAGCCGCCCGATGCGGGTTCGATCCTCGTCGTCGGCGGGACGACGGTGCGGATGCTGTCTCAGGATCCGCAATTCGACCCCGAGGAGACGGTGCTGGAGCACGTGCTCGGCGGCGATTCCGCGCAGATGCAGGCCGTGCGCGCCTATGCGGCGGCGCTGCGGGAATTGGAGCTGAAGCCCGGCGATGAGACTCTGCAGGAGCGCCTTGTCCGCGCGAACCAGCGGATGAACGAAGCGGACGCGTGGGGCATCGAGAGCGACGCGAAGATCGCGCTGACGAAGCTCGGCATCCTGAACTTCGACGCCAAGCTCGGCATTCTCTCCGGCGGGCAGCGCAAGCGCGTCGCCATGGCCGCGGCGCTCATTCAACCGGCCGACGTGCTGCTGCTGGACGAACCGACCAACCACATCGACAACGAATCCGTCGCGTGGCTGGAGGGCATGCTGCAGAAGCGCAAGGGCGCGCTGCTCATGATTACGCATGACCGGTACTTCCTGGACCGGGTCAGCAACCGGACGTTGGAGCTCGACAAGGGAAAGGCGTACTTCTATTCCGCCAATTACAGCCGGTTTCTGGAGCTGAAGCTGGACCGCGAGGAGCGGGAGGCGGCCTCCGAATCCAAGCGGCAGAATCTGCTGCGCAACGAGCTCGCTTGGATGCGCCGCGGCGCGCAGGCGCGCTCGACGAAGCAGCAGGCGCGGATTCAGCGCTTCGAGTCGCTGAGCGCGCAAGGGCCGGAGAAGGCGGCCGGCAAGCTGGAAATGTCCGTCGCTTCCTCGCGGCTCGGGAGGAAGATTCTCGAGATCGAAGGCTTAAGCAAATCCTTCGAAGGCCGCAAGATCATCGACGGCTTCAGCTACATCGCGGTGCCGGAGGACCGCGTCGGCATCGTCGGGCGCAACGGCCTCGGCAAGTCGACGCTGCTGAAGCTGATTGCCGGCAAGCTGGCACCGGACGAGGGCGTCGTCGAGCTTGGCCCGACGGTAAAGCTCGGCGTGTTCTCGCAGGAGCGCGAAGAGATGGACGAGACATTGCGCGTTATCGATTATATTCGCGAGAGCGCGGAACAGGTCGCGACCTCGGATGGTTCGACGATATCCGCGGGCCAGATGCTGGAGCGGTTCCTGTTCCCGCCCGCGCAGCAATGGACGCCGATCGCGAAGCTCTCCGGCGGCGAGAAGCGCCGCCTGCAGCTGCTGCGCGTCCTGATGGAAGCGCCGAACGTGCTGCTGCTGGACGAGCCGACGAACGATCTCGATATCTTGACGTTGACGGTGCTGGAGGATTACTTGGACGATTTCCCCGGCGTCGTGTTCACGGTATCCCATGACCGCTACTTCCTGGACCGCACGGCGGAACGGATCTTCGCGTTCGAGGGCAACGGCGTCATCGAGCAGCATGTCGGCAATTTCACGGATTACCAGGCGTACGCGGCCGCGCATGGCGTGCGGGCGGCGGCGAACGAAAGCGCCGAGCGCAAAGCCGACGCCGCCGCGTCGAAGAAGCCGGCTGCCGAAGACGAGACGGAACCTGCCAAGCCGACGAAGATGACGTACAAGGAGCAGAAGGATTTCGATACGATCGATGCCGACATCGCGAAGGCCGAATCGGCGCTGCAGAAGGTGCAGGAGAAAATGGAAGCTTCCGCCAGCGATTCCGGCTTGCTGCAGGAATTGCTCGCCGAGCAGGCCCAGCTGGAAACGAAGCTGGAGGAACTGATGGACCGCTGGGCATACCTGAACGAGCTGGCGGAGCAGATCGCGGCGAACAAGAAGAAATAACCGACGATTCGGCGTCGGTGTCGCGCAGCGGCATTGTCTGGTCCTGCCCCGAAGGCATGGCGTCGAAGGCGATGCGCTGCCATGCTCGCCACGGACGGGCGGGGGATGCCGGCTCGCGGCATAGATTCGAATAAATGCAAAGAAGAGGTTCTCCTTGTCGGAGAGCCTCTTCTTTGCATTATGGCGCAGGTTTCTAATTGACGATGGCGCCCTTGCCGCCAGCTTAACGCACGCGCCGCAAGCGAGCGGCAAAAATTGCTGCCGAACTGCGCTTGAAGAGCCGCTCCAGCATCGGAAAGCTCGGGCTAGTCGCCAACCGAGCGGCGAGAAATGCTGCCGAGCTGCGCTTGAAGCAGCCGGGCAGCGCGAAATCGGAAAGCTCTGACCGGCCTCCCAGCGAGCGGCGAGAATCGATGGAGCTGCGCTTGAACCCGCTGCGCTCCGTCTCGCCGCCGTCACGCCTTAAGCGCGGGCGGCGACGGCGTTCGAGGCCGCCGCCTCCGCGCCAGACTGCGCGCCGCTGCCCGTGCTTGCAGCGATCCCCTGCGCCGCGGGGGTCGACCTCTGCAGCTCCCGCTGCTCGGCGCGGTTCAGATACTTCCGCTGCCGCCAGCGGACGAAAGCGAGGATGCCGCGCACGTATTCGTCGGCGATCATGCAGCAGTAGATGGCGACGAGCCCCCAGCCGAGGTGCAGGCCGAAGTAATACGACAGGCCGGTAGCGACGCCCCACATGGAGATGAGGGCGGTGACCATCGGGAAGCGCGTGTCGCCGACCGCGTTCAGGCCGGAATTGAAGCCCATGTTGAGCATTTTCCCCGGCTGCAGCACGATGTTGAGGGCGAGGAGCGAGATGCCCATGCGCATGATTTCGGGATCTTCGGTGAAGAAGCCCAGGAACCAACGGCCGAGCAGGACGAGCAGCACGGCGTTGACCGTGACGATGGCCAGCCCGATATAGAGCGCGCGATAAGCGTCTTTGTACGCTTCTTGATACTGCTTGGAGCCGAAGAGGTAGGCGATCTTGATCTGCACGCCCATGGCGACGGCCATGCCGAGCATGAAGCAGAACGATTCCAGCGTGTTCAAATACGTGCGCGTCGCGAGCTCCTTGGCGCCGAGGACGGCCAGGAACATGAAGATGACCATTTGCGAAAGCACCCAGCAGGACGAATTGACGCCGAGCGGCCAGCCGATGCGGAGCACTTCCTTGAACAGCTTGCGGTCCCTCAGCCGAACATCTGCGATTCCAACCTTGCGTTCGAACGCATGGACGAACATGTAGGCCAGGATGAGCATCATGATGATCCGGCAGGAGAACGTCGAGATCGCGACGCCCTTAAGTCCCCATTGCGGAAAGCCGAACGCGCCGAAAATAAACGCGTAATTAAACAGCACGTGCAGGACGTTGATGGCGACTGCGGTCAGCATCGGCCCGCGCGTATTGCCCGTGTTGCGGATGACGGTGCTGAACGCGGCCGACAGCGCGAAGGGCGCGAGTCCGCAGCCGGCGATGGAGATATACGTGCGGGCCAGCGGGAGAAGCTCCTCCGGCATCTGGATCAGCCGCGCGATCTGTTCCGGCAGCAGGAAGAGAAGCGCGCTGATGCCGATGCCGATGACCGCGGTGACCTTCGCCGCGATGATGGCGATCGTACGGGCTTCCTCCGGCCGGCGCGAGCCCAGCTTCTGGGCGACGAGAATGCCGGCGCCGCCGGTGATCGTCATGAACAGCGTATTCAGCCCGTTGAAGAGCTGGTTGGAAAGCCCGACCACCGCGACGGCGTCGTCGGATACCCGGCTGACCATCAACGTATCCACGGTGCCGAGCAGCGTGGCGAGAAACAATTCAATGAAGATCGGCCAAGACAATGACCATAACGAATACGAGCGAAGCCCGCTTTTGCGATCCGATGCTGCGTCCATCCTGCTTGCTTACCTCCCGTGATGCCTTGCGATTCCGAATGCGCCTTGCGCGCGTTTCACTTTCAAATTATAGATGGTATACTGAGCGCAGTGTATGATGCTTACAACCGAAACTTTCAAATTTCAAACCTCTGGAATCGGCCGGGAAGGACAGCCGGGGAAAGGAAGGGCTTTCATGAGCATGCTGCAGTTCACGGTGCCGCCGCTGCCGCATTACATGCTGTGCGGACCGTCGTTTTACGCGCCGGGAGGCAGGCATGTCAGCCGGCGGAACGTCGGGGTGTTCGACCTGCTGGTCGTGCGCGAGGGCTGTCTGTACATGGGGGAGGAGGACCGGACCTTCGAGGTCGGCGAGGGCTGCGCGCTGATTCTCCGGCCGGACAGCTATCATTACGGGACGAAGGGCTGCGACGATTATACCTCCTATTATTGGCTGCACTTTCAGACGACGGGCAGCTGGTCCGTCACCGACGACGAGCTGCCGAGGCACGGCGTCGAGCCGTACGACGAGAAGCGCACGCAGGCGCTGTGGTCGTACGCCACGCATACCTTCCAGATCCAAGTCCCGCAATTCGTGCGGCTGCTGCAACCGGGCAAGGTGGACGAGTTGATCGGGCAGCTCATTCAGCTGAACCAAAGCTTCTACTCCGGCAGCGCGAAATGGAATCAGCAAGCGCTCTTCCAAGACGTGCTGCGCCAGCTGTCCGCTTCCATGGCGAAGGAGGAATCGACCCCGGCCGCGGCGTGCGCGGACTTGGCTGCGGCCTATATGCGCAAGCATTACCGCGAATCCGTCACCGCGCAGGAGCTCGGCGAACGGCTGAACTTTCATCCGGTCTATATCGCACGCTGCATGCAGCGGATCTACGGCTGCACGCCGATGGAGTACCTGCTGCATCACCGCATCGAGCAGGCGAAGCTGATGCTGCTGCAGACCGACCATACCGTCGCCCGCATCGCGGAGGAGGTCGGCTTCAACCAGGCGGCGTATTTCACCTCGTGCTTCACGCGGGCCGAGGGCATCTCGCCGCGCAAATACCGGCAGCGGTTCTCGTACGGCTGACGGGAGCATAGAAAAGAAGACCGTCATCCGGCGGCATGCGCCGCGGATAACGGTCTTCGGTATAGGCGGGGGAAGATGCTCCCGGCTGCTGCTGCTGCGTTTAATCGGCGATCAACGTCCGTTGAACGCTTTAAGCATCCACGTGTGTTTCTCGAGCGATTTGTGAATGGCGAGCAGCAGATCGCTGGTCGTCTCGTCGCCCGCGGCCTCGGCGGCTTCCATGCCTTCCTTCAGCTCGGAGGCGACGTTCGTGAAGTCCTCGATCAGGACGTCGACCATCTCGCTGGCCGTTTCTTTGCCCGAAGCTTCTTTAACGGTGGAATACTCCAGATGCTCGGCCATCGTGGCGTAAGGCGCGCCGCCGATCGTCAGCAAGCGTTCCGCGATGTCGTCGACATGCAGCGTGGCTTCTTCGTAGAGCTCCTGGAATTTCACGTGCAGCGTGAAGAACTGGTTTCCTTTGACGTACCAGTGATAGTTATGCAGCTTCACGTAGAGTACGCTCCAGGTCGAGATTTGTTTGTTCAGGATCGTTTGCAGTTTTTTTGTCGGCATGTGCGGCATCTCCCTTTTTAATAAGATAGAGTACTTGCGCTGTTGCTGCTTGCTGCGCTTGCGCTGCGGCCGGTAGGCTCGCATTCGCCCGGGATACCCCTCTATTTTGCCGAGGCGCCCGGCGAAATAACCGCGGCTTCCGCCGTAACTTCGCTGCCGTCGGCAAGCTTAGGCTTGGGATGTCCGCATGGCCTTAGCGGCGACGGCCTTCAATCCGGCCGGCCTTGTGCTCGCGATGTTACTGCACGTGGGCGGAAGCTTCCTTCTACTCTTAACCGCAGCTTCTGGAAATGAAACTAATTAATAATAAATCCTAAATTAAAATTATTATAAATAAGGGAAAATGTCAAGGGTCATTGCTTCCGATCTTCGGTCGTGATACGTTAGCTTCAACAGGAACGGGGCGCGAGCCCGCGAATCCGCCGTACGGCCGGCAATCGGCGGATCGCACTAACGAAGGATCCCGCGGTGTACGTTCGCGGCTTTCACCGTATAAAATCAGGCATTCTGGCCAAAACAGAAGAGAGGACCGAATATGGACATGGCAGAGAAACGGGTTCGCAAGGCAATTATTCCGGCAGGAGGGCTCGGCACGCGTTTTTTGCCGGCTACGAAGGCGCAGCCGAAGGAAATGCTGCCGCTCATCGACAAGCCCGCCATTCAATACATCGTCGAGGAAGCGGTCGCTTCCGGCATCGAAAGCATCATGATCGTGAGCGGCCGCAACAAGCGGGCGATCGAGGATCATTTCGATAAATCGTTCGAGCTGGAGGCGGAGCTTGAAGCGCAGGGCAAAGCGGAAATGCTGGAGTTGGTCCGAGGCATATCCCGTTTGGCGGAGATCGTCTATATCCGGCAAGGCGCGCCGCTTGGCCTGGGCCACGCGGTATTGTGCGCGCGCCGTTTCGTGGGAGAAGAGCCGTTCGCGGTGCTGCTCGGCGACGATATCTTGCAGGCGGAACGGCCTTGCCTCGCGCAGATGATCGAGCAGTACGGGCGGCGCGAATCGTCGGTCGTCGCGGTCATGGAGGTGCCTTGGGATCAGACGCACAAATACGGGATCGTCGATCTGGCCGATAGCGCCGACGGCCGTCTCCGCGGACTCGTGGAGAAGCCGTCCCCGGGCGAAGCCCCGTCCAATCTGGCCATCGTCGGCAGGTACGTGCTGGAGCCCGGCATTTTCGAGCTGCTCGAGCATGCCAAGCCCGGCAAAGGCGGCGAGATTCAATTGACGGACAGCCTCCAGCGGTTGAATGCGACGAACCCGGTGACCGCGTTCCGATTCGAGGGCCAGCGTTACGACGTCGGGGATAAATTGGGCTTCGTGCAGGCGACGATCGATTTGGCCCTGCGCCGGGAGGATTTGTCCGAGGACGTGCGGCACTACATGATCGAGCGGTTAAAACAGGGATATAGCTGACGGGAAACGACGGTTGTCGTCGCGTTCCCGCCGGCGGAAGGCGAGGACGCGACTGTTGAGAATAAATGGAAAGCAAGCCCGCAATCGGGGCATCGTGCTGGCGCTGTCGCTGCTGGCAGGCGTCGGCATCGGCCTTTGGATGAACAGCGAGGCGGAGCCGCAAGACCGGCCTGCGGCCGCGGATGCGATACAGGACCATGCGACGCATGGCATGGCGGACAAGGATATGGACCATGGACATGACGAAGACGCGAATCGCGATGCGAGCATGGAAATGCCCGGCATGGAAGCGGGCGCGGGCGTCGCGGACGGCGCGAAATGGACCTGGTTGACGGGAGCGCCGAAAGCCGGGGAGGACGCCACGCTCCGCATCACGTTGACGGATGCCGCGGGCAAACCCGACGCGGGGCTTCAAGTCAGTCACGAAAAGAAGCTTCATCTGATTATCGTCAGCGAAGGGCTGTCGACGTTCATGCACCTGCATCCCCGGGAAACGGAAGTGCGCGGCGTGTTCGAAACGACCGTGACGCTGCCCTCCGCCGGGCGGTATAAGCTGATTGCCGACTTCAAACCGCAGGGCGGCGAGCAGCAGTGGCAGAGCGCTTGGGTCGAGGCGGGCGCGAACGGCAAGCGGATGACGGAGCCGGCGCTGGCCGCGGACAAGCAGCTGGAGCACGCGGCGGACGGCATGACGGTCAAGCTTTCGCTCGGATCGCCTCCGAAGGCCGGGGAAGACGCGGAGCTCGCGTTCTCCTTCGCCGATGCGGCGAACGGGCAAGCCGTCCGCGATCTGCAGCCTTACCTCGGGGCAGCCGGACACGTGGTCATCATGGATGCCGGCGCGGAGCATTATCTGCACGTGCACGCCATGGACGAGGCCGGAGGACCGAAAGCGCGGTTTCACACGTCGTTCCCGGAGCCGGGCTTGTACAAGATATGGGGGCAGTTCCAGCGGAACGACCGCGTCGTGACGGTCCCTTATGTTATTGAAGTGAAATAACCGTTCGCCGGACCGCGGGGCGCACGGACGAGCAGCCGTTCACGGGGCGATATGCCCCGCTGGACGGCTTTTTGCCGTTTATCCGGGGCGGACGCGCCAGGCGCGGTACGCGCGCTTCGCCGTCACGACGGCCATCCAGAACATGGCGATGGCGATGACGGGATGCAGCGCCGAGACATAAGGGGCGTCCGCGCCGATATGCGCCGTCATGTACTGCAGCATGACGAGGAGGTACGACGCCAGCGATAACCAGCGGACGAGACCGCGAACGCGCCCGAAGAACGTCAGGATGAAGACGGCGACCGGAACGAATTCGAAGACGTGGATGAACGACGCGTGATCCCGCCAATGCTCGGCGTTCACCAAGACGGCCATGCCGGCCAGGTACGCCTGGATGACGATGCAGACCGCGAACAGCAACGCGAGCAGAAAAATGGCCAAGCGTAAGTAACGGTTCCCTTCACGCATGATACGGATCCTCCCTTTCCGTCGTGGATGGCATGCTTTCGCTTCCATTTTACGTTGCCCCGGACGGGGCTGTATATTGCACGCAGGTCTAGTTTTGCGCGTGGTTCGCGGGAGAGCGTTGCCCGGTGCCTCTTATGTACGTACAAGTTGGCCATATGCTATACTACTTCCATACAAGCAAGCAAAAGCAAGAAAGCATGAGGTGCCCGAGTGAAGGAACAGCAAACGCCCAAATACAGGCAATTGAAAGAGGAGATCGTCTCGTGGATCGCGACGGCGCAGTTCAAGCCGCATGACAAGCTCCCTTCGGAGAACGAGATCGCCGGCCGCTTCGGCTTCAGCCGTCAAACAGTGCGCCAAGCGCTCGGCGATCTGGAAGCGGAGGGCTGGCTGTACCGCTCCCAGGGCAAGGGCACTTTCGTCGCCGAGGCCGATCGCGGCGGCGCGCGCGCGGAATCGCGGCAGAAGCTGACGATCGGCATGATGACGACGCATATCTCGGATTACATCTTCCCGACCATCGTGCGCGGCGTCGAGTCAGCGCTGCGGCTGCAGGGCGCGAGACTGCTGCTCGCGAGCACGGACAACGAGAAGGCGCGCGAGCGCGAGAGCCTCGAGTCGATGCTGCTTCAGCAGCAGCTCGGCGGACTGATCATCGAGCCGACGAAGAGCGCGGAGGGCAACCCCAACCTCGATTATTTCCTGGCGCTCGAAGCGCGGCGGATTCCGTTCGTCATGCTGAACGAGCGCTACAGCGACCTGGACGCGCCGTGCCTGAAGGTCGACGACGAGACGGGCGGCTTCCGCGCGGGAGAGCATTTGGCGAAGCTCGGCCACAAACGGATCGCCGGCTTCTTCAAGACGGACGACTTCCAGGGCGTCTTCCGCATGCGCGGCTTCATGCGCTGCCTGCGCGAACGGAAGCTGCCGCTGCAGCCGGATCATCTGATCCGCTACGCGACGGAAGAGAAGGGGACGAAGCCGGCGGAGGCGCTGGCGGAGCTGCTTCGTCGCGATCCGGCCGAACGTCCGACGGCGATCGTCTGCTATAACGACGAGCTGGCCGTGCGCCTCCTGGACGTGATTCGGCTGAGCGGCTTGTCCGTGCCGGCCGACCTGTCGATGGTCGGCTTCGACGACGCGAATCTGGCGACGGCGACGGAAGTGAAGCTGACGACGCTCGAGCATCCCAAGACGCGGATGGGCGAGGATGCCGTGGCGCTGCTCATGAAGCTGATGGACGAGGCGGGCGGCGGCGAGGGGACCGGCGATATCGTGTACGATCCGAAGCTGATCATCCGTCAATCGACGGGACCGGTTCCGGCGGCGGAAGCAAATTAAGGCGTGACACACTTGTACGTACAAGTTATAATGGAGTCGATTAGATACGACGGCACGTCAGCGCCGGGCCGACTCCGAGCGGATTCGCCTTTCAGCGGTGCCGGACGTCCGTCTTGCTTACTTCGGGAAGGGGAATGGACATGCTGGAATCGTTGAAGCAAGCCGTATGGGAAGCCAACATGGAGCTGCCCAAGTACGGCCTGGTCACGTTTACGTGGGGCAACGTGAGCGGGATCGACCGCGAGAGCGGGCTGGTCGCCATCAAGCCGAGCGGGGTGCCGTACGAGGAGCTTCGCGCCGATCAGATCGTGATCGTCGATTTGGAAGGGAACGTCGTGGAAGGCGGCCTTCGGCCTTCTTCCGATACGCCGACGCATGTCGCGCTTTACCGGGCGTTCGCGGGCATCGGCGGGATCGTGCATACGCATTCGCCGTGGGCGACGAGCTGGGCGCAGGCCGGGCGCGGCATTCCGGCGCTGGGCACGACGCATGCGGATTATTTCTACGGGGAGATCCCGTGCACCCGTCCGATGACGGAAGCGGAGATCACCGGCGCGTACGAGCTCGAGACGGGGAACGTGCTCATCGAGACGTTCCGCGAGCGGGGCATCGATCCGAATCAGGTGCCGGCCGCGCTGGTGTACAGCCATGCGCCGTTCTGCTGGGGCAAGGATCCGCATAACGCGGTGCATAACGCCGTCGTCGTCGAAGAGACGGCCAAGATGGCCCTGCACACGTTCCGGCTGAACCCGGCCGCGCCGCCGATGGATCAGCGGCTGCTGGACCGCCATTATTTGCGCAAGCACGGCAAGAACGCCTACTACGGGCAAAAGTAAACGAGACCAAGGAGGAATCGTATCATGACGCATAACTATGCGATCGGCGTGGATTACGGCACGGAGTCCGGCCGCGCGGTGCTTGTCCGCTTGTCCGACGGCGCGGAAATCGCGGAGCATGTGACGCCCTACCGCCACAACGTAATCGACGAGCGTCTTCCGGAAAGCGGCCTGCGGCTCGAGCATGACTGGGCGCTGCAGCATCCCCGCGATTATATCGAGGTCCTGGAACATTCGGTGCCGGCGGTCGTGCGGGAATCGGGCATCGACCCGGTCGAAATCATCGGCCTCGGCATCGACTTCACGGCTTGCACGATGCTGCCGATCGACGGAGCGGGACAGCCGCTTTGCTTCGATCCGGCGCATAAGCAAAACCCGCACAGCTGGGTGAAGTTGTGGAAGCATCACGCGGCGCAGGACGAAGCCAACCGGATCAACGAAACGGCGGCGGCGCGCGGCGAGACGTTCCTTCCCCGTTACGGCGGCAAGCTTTCTTCCGAGTGGATGCTCGCGAAGGCGTGGCAAATTCTGAACGAGGCGCCCGAAATTTACGAGACGGCGGATCAGTTCGTCGAAGCGACGGATTGGGTCGTCAGCCAAATGACCGGCAGCATCGTCCGCAACAGCTGCACGGCGGGCTACAAAGCCGTCTGGCATAAGCAGGAGGGCTATCCGAGCCGCGATTTTCTGAAAGCGCTTGATCCGAGGTTGGAGGAATTGGCCGAAACGAAGCTGCGCGGCAACGTGCTTCCCCTCGGCACGAAAGCCGGCGAATTGACCGCGGGCATGGCTGCCCGCATGGGGCTGGTCGCCGGTACCGCGATCGCCGTCGGCAACGTGGACGCGCATGCGGCCGTGCCGGCCGTCGGCGTCGTGACGCCGGGCAAGCTCGTCATGGCGATGGGCACGTCGATCTGCCATATGCTGCTCGGCTCCGAGGAGAAACAGGTCGAAGGCATGTGCGGCGTCGTCGAGGACGGCATTATTCCGGGCTTCTACGGGTACGAGGCGGGGCAGTCGGCGGTCGGCGATATCTTCGCCTGGTACGTGGACGAAGCAGTTCCGGCCTATGTGGCCGAAGCGGCCAAGAACGAAGGCATCAACGTGCACGAATGGCTCGAAAAGCAGGCGTCGGCGCTGAACGTCGGCGAATCCGGCCTGCTCGCGCTGGATTGGTGGAACGGCAACCGTTCCGTGCTCGTCGATACGGATCTGACGGGCATGATCGTCGGCCTGACGCTGCTGACGAAGCCGCAGGAAGTGTACCGCGCGCTGCTCGAAGCGACGGCTTTCGGCACGCGGAAGATCATCGACGCTTTCCACGGCAACGGCGTGGAAGTGCACGAGCTGTACGCCTGCGGCGGACTGCCGCAAAAGAACGCCCTGCTGATGCAGATCTACGCGGACGTGACGAACCGCGAGATCAAGGTCGCGGCTTCCAGGCAGACGCCCGCGCTCGGCGCGGCCATGTTCGGCGCGGTGGCGGCCGGCGCGGCCAAGGGCGGTTACGACAATATCGTGGACGCGGCCGCCGCGATGGCGCGCGTGCGCGAAGAGACGTTCAAGCCGATTCCGTCGAACGTCGCGGTGTACGAGAAGCTGTACGCAGAGTATAACCTGCTGCACGATTATTTCGGCCGCGGCGCGAACGATGTCATGAAACGGCTGAAAGCCATCAAGGAAGAAGCAAGCGCGCGCGGATAATCGCACGGCTCGTCCCGCACTTGTATTTTCGTGGATCGACATGCAATCGCCCGCGGCCTGATCGAAGGCCGCGGGCGATTTTTTGCATTTTTGCGTAGCGAGGAAGAGGTTTATTGCGCTTCTTCCGCTTCGAGCCGTTGGAGCTCGTCGAAATTGTTTTCGACTTGCCCGGGGAACGCCGGCGCGTCGGGATCGTCGCTGCGCGGTCCCGTCACGAAGAGCTCGAGTCCGACGGCATCGCCGCGGTGAACCGGGAGGTAGAGCAGCGTTTGCGGAATCGGACGGCCGTTAAGCCGCAGAACCAGATCGACATTGCCCGCGATGAAGACGCCGTTCACCGAGATGATCCGGCCGTTGTTGCCGAATCGGACGACGCCCGTCGAGGCGAGCGCCTGGCCGACGTTCATGCCGGGGAAGTGCCGAATCGTGTAGGCGTTCGTTATCCATGGGAAGAAGTTGCCGCCGTTAATGAAGACGCGGACGAATCCGAATTGAGGCGGGAAGCCGGGACCGCCGGGGAAGCCAGGGAAACCAGGACCGCCCGGGAAACCGGGGCCGCCAGGGAAACCAGGACCGCCGGGGAAACCGGGGCCGCCAGGCGGAAATCCAGGGCCGCCGGGGAAGCCGGGGCCGCCAGGCGGAAATCCAGGACCGCCGGGGAAACCGGGGCCGCCGCCAGGCGGAAATCCAGGTCCGCCGGGGAAGCCGGGGCCGCCGCCGGGACCGCCGGGTCCACCGGGAAAGCCCGGTCCGCCAGGGAAACCAGGTCCGCCGCCCGGACCGCCGGGTCCACCGGGAAAGCCTGGTCCGCCAGGACCACCGGGAAAACCCGGACCGCCCGGTCCGCCTGGGAAGCCAGGTCCTCCAGGTCCGCCGCCGGGACCGCCGGGGCTGCCGGGAAATCCAGGTCCGCCGGGACCGCCGGGAGGGAATCCGGGCGTGCCGGGGGTCATGCCCCGAGGCCCGTTGCAGCCGCAATCCCTATACCCCTGGGGCGCGCCGGGAACAAACGCATAGCGAGTCATAGATCGATCTCCTTTTGAAAACGCAAGGATGGGTGAATATCTCGGTTCAGCTTATGCGGCAGGAGCCTATCCGGTGTCCGCTTTTCAAAACATCGCGACTATCCGCTCGGGAGCGCGGTATACATATACAAACGGGCGAAATGGGGGCTGATTGAACGATGGGCTTCTACGTTGAGGTGGAGCACGGCGTGAAAATCTTCGTCGAGGACGTCGGCCGCGGCAGGCCGGTCGTGTTCATTCACGGCTGGCCGGCGAATCGCAAAATGTGGGAGTACCAGACGAATGTCGTGTCTCGACACGGTTACCGCTGCATTTGCATCGATCTGCGGGGCTTCGGGAATTCCGACGCGCCGCTGCATGGCTACACGTATAACCGCATGGCCGACGATATCCGCGTCGTGGCGGAAGCGCTCGGCATACAGGATGCCACGCTGATCGGCTTCTCGATGGGCGGGGCGGTGTGCATCCGCTACATCACGCGCCATGCCGCGCGCCGAATGCGGGGGCTCGTCCTGGCGGCTGCCGCGGCGCCGCGGATGACACGGCAGCCCGGTTATCCGTACGGTCAGCCGCCGTCTTATACCGATACGATCATTCAAGGCCTGGAGAAGGACCGGCCGAAAGCGACCGTCGAATTCGGCGCCGTTTTCTTTCATAAGCCGGTCAGCGATTCGTTCCGCGCGTGGTTTGACGGACTCGGGATCGAGGCGTCCGCTTACGGCGCGATCGGCGGCATGGAGGCGATTCGGGACGAGGATCTGCGGGCGGAGCTGCCCTTCGTCCGGGTACCGACGACGATTCTTCACGGCAAGTACGATCTCATCGTTCCGTTCGCGCTCGGAGAGCTGCTGCATGAAGGCATCCGGGGCTCCGCGCTCGTGCCGTTCGAGGAGAGCGGTCACGGCTTGTTCTACGACGAACGCGAGAAATTCAACCGGGAGCTGCTGAGCGCGCTCGAGGCTCAGACTCCCGGGGAGCGCCGGTGACACGCGGCGGCGGACCGATGTCTTGCGCAAGGCCGTTGTCGGAATCGATCGACGGATTCGCCACTAAAGGTACCATTTGATACCCAAGCTCCTGTCCGCCCCGGCACACTGCCGCCCTAAACGTCCGCGAGCATGCAGACAACCGCCTGGCCATCCGCCGGCGGTTTTTTGGTTTGACCCTGTACTGCCTACAGGATGCGGGCGTCGCTTACCTAGGTATCCAGTCGCAATCGACCGAAAAACCGCGGGCAAGAAACCGATCGGACATTTCGGTTATAATGAACCTATTATTTTTTGGCAGATCGAGGGGGAACGAATAATGTCGATTTATTGCAGGCTGCTGATCGTCGACGACGAGGCGTTGATCCGAAACGGCATCAAGCATTATATGAACTGGGAGCAGGAAGGCTTCCAGATCGTCGGGGAAGCGTCGAACGGCAAAGAAGCGCTGGCGCTGATCGACGAGCTGCAGCCGCATATCGTGCTGACGGATCTCGTCATGCCGGTGATGGACGGGGAAGAGCTGACGCGGCGGATCAAGCTGCATCATCCGGAGATCGAGGTCATCGTCCTGAGCAGCTTCGGCGACTTCGATTACGTGCGTTCGACGTTCCAAAGCGGCGTCCGCGATTATATTTTGAAACCGAAGCTCGATACCGGGCAGCTGCTGGACGTCCTGAAGACCGTCGCCGAGAAGATTCCGTCGCTCCAAGCCGGCGGGGGCGGAGGCAAGCACGGCCCGTCCGTGAAGACGGTGCTCGAGAAGCTGCTGTCCGGCTTCGAACTCGACGAGGTGCGCGCGGGAGGCGAGCTGGCCCAAGCTTTTCCCCACCGCATGTTTTGCCTGCTCGGCCTGGATCTGCGGGGAAGACCGGTCACGAAGCAGGAGATAGGCGATATCCGCCAGCGGATGGAGGACGAGCTCGGCAAACAGGCGCTCTACGCGCATCAATTCGTCTATCATAGCCTGAAGGCGGACGCGGCCATGATCGTCGTGCTGTTCAATCTGGATTATCCCATCCTGAGCTTGCTGCCGTTCTGGGCGAGAACGATGGCGGACGCGCTGGCCCGGCCGGAACTCGAAGCGGCGATCATCGTCAGCGAGCCCTTCTCGGAGCTGCCGCGCCTTGCGTCCGTGTACAAGAAGAGCCTGCTTCGGTTGATGGACTACGCGTTCTACTTCCCCCGCAAGAAGCTGCTCGTGTACAACGAGCTGCCGGAGCCGCCGCAGGCGCAGGAGCCGTTCAACCTGAACCGGTTTACGGAGGCGTTCAAACGGGAACGCTTCGACGCGGCGTTCGACTATTTGCGCGAATTCATGGAATCTTATACGACCGATTACACGACGGACGTGTTCGCGTTCAAGTCGTTTCTCAACAACTTGATGTTCAACGTTACGGTGCTGCTCGGCAATATGGGCTACGGCATCGCGCCGCTCGAGAGCAAGAAGTACGACTATTTCAAGGCGATCGAGGAGTCCCGGAGCGCGGCCGCGGCCGCGCTCCTGTTGAATGCGTTCGTCGCGGAGGCCAAGCAGTGCATCGCCGATAAGGGCGAGCAGGCCGGCAACGCCAACATGAAGCGGCTGCTGGACTATATCCATGCGCATTATGCCGAACCGCTGAATTTGACGGAGATGGCGAAGCATTTTCACTTCAATCCTTCGTATCTGTCGAGCTATTTCTCCTCGCATCACAACGAAGGCTTCGTCGACTATGTGCACCGCGTCCGGCTGGAGAAGGCCGAGGAGCTGCTGCGCGCCGGCGAAGCGTCGATCTCGGAGATCAGCGGGATGGTCGGCTATTCCGACCACAGTTACTTTTGCAAAGTGTTCAAGAAGCACACCGGCCTGTCGCCGAGCCGCTACCGGCAGCAATCCATGAGATGAGCGGGTGAAGCATGAGAAACGTATTGGATCGGTTCAAATACAACGGGTTGTTCGTGAAAATGTTCCTCGTCATGGCGGCCGGCATCGTGGCGGTATCGGTGACGACGACGTGGACGACGATCAACATCTCCAGCCGCGTCTTCATGGACACGTTCAGCATCACGAATTCGAAGGTGATCAACCAAATCCAAAGCAGCCTGGACTCTTTCAACTACTCGATTATCGTCACGACGAATAAAATCGCCCAAAGCGGAACGATCCGGCAGTTCCTGACCGAAGACGACGGCGATTCCAGCAAGATGTTCAACGCCTATTACTTGATGGGACAGCAAATGAACCGCTATCGCTCCAGCGTGGACGCGTACGATATCGGCATCACGGTCACCGGCGTGAACGGAAGGCGCTATTCCACGGATCGGTCGTACTGGCCGGTGCCCGACAGCGTCCTCGCCGAACATCCCATCACGAAGCGCTCGCTGGCGGAGCCGCGCAAGCTCATCTATTCGTACGACGATGCCGGCGCGTCCGGCAATCCGGGGCTTCAGCCGGCGATCATCGCTTCCAAGGCGCTCGTCGACCGAAGCGGGGCCGTGTACGGGATGATGTATTTCGCGGTGCGCGAGCCGTATTTCGCCCGCTTCTACGACAGCAATACGAGCGCGGGCAACGACGTCGCCGTGCTGGACGAGCAGGGGACGATCGTGTCGTCGAACCGCGGCGACTGGATCGGCCGGCAATCGGCGGAGCTGCTTCGCTATGCGAAGGAAATCGATGCGAAAGGCCTCCGCTACAAAAACGCCGCGGTCATGGGCAAGGATCAGCTGCTGCTCGCGGAGCAGCTCGGCGGCTTGAATCTGTACATGGTCAACGTGATCGACAAGCAACAGGTGCTCGGGCAATTGACCGATACGCGGCGAATCGCGCTCATGGTGATGGCGATCGTGGCCGCAACGGTGCTGATCGTGTTTCTGATCTCGCGCAACCTGACGAAGTCGTTGACCCGGCTGGTGAAGCAGATCTCGACGATATCCAAATACGAGTTCGACCGCCATGTCAAAGTCGACGGCAGCTACGAGACGCGGCAGCTCGGCATCGCGTTCAACGCGATGATCGACGAGCTGAACGCGTACGTCGGCAAGCTGGTCGAGACCCAAAAGCAGCGGCGCAACGCGGAGCTCGAGGCGCTTCAGCAGCAGATCAACCCGCATTTTCTGTACAATACGCTCGCGTCGGTGAAATTCATGGTGCAGCAGGGCAGCAAGGACAAGGCGGCGGAGACCGTCAACGCGCTGATCTCGCTGCTGCAGAACGCGATCGGCAACGTCAGCGAGATGATCACGGTCCAGCAGGAGCTGGATAATTTGAAAAGCTACGCGTTCATCAATCAGGTGCGGTACGGCGAACGGATCCGCGTCAGCTACTTTATCGCGCCTGACTGTCTGGCGTACCGGATCCCGAAGCTGATGATCCAGCCTTTCATCGAGAATGCCTTCTTCCATGCGTTCAACGAGAAGGCCGAGGGCTATATCCACATCATGGTGACGCAGGAGGGCTCGTCGCTCGTCTGCGAGGTGGTCGACAACGGGGACGGGATGAACCTGAGCGGCGAGATTCCGAAGCCGAACAACAAGCGCCAGCTGTTCAGCGGGATCGGCGTGCGCAACGTCAACGATCGCATCAAGCTGCTGTTCGGCGAAGGGTACGGGGTGACGATTACGAGCGATATCGGGGAAGGAACGCGCGTGCGGATCCGGATTCCGCTGCTGAAACCTAACGATCTTCCTACTTTCTAAAGATTGTCCAAGCCGATGGAGGCTGCCTGCCCCAACGTATAAGAATATGACAATTCGTTGTAAAGATCGTGCTAACGAGCGAAATTCAGGGAATGCTATCATAAAGCAGTGAGCTAGTAAACGCTTACAACGACAACAAAAAGAGAACCGGAGGTCATGAAAGTGAAGAAACTGATTGGACTACTCGTAATTTGCGTGCTCGTGCTCTCGGCATGCTCGTCGAAATCGAACGATACGGCGGACAACGGCGCCGGCAGCGGCGGGAACGGCGGCGAAAAGGCCAGCAAAGTCACGGTTTGGGCATGGGACCCCAACTTTAACATTAAAGCGATGAACCTCGCCAAGGACGCATACGCGGCGAAGGATCCGAATCTGACGGTCGATATCATCGAGAATGCCCAGAACGATATCGTGCAGAAGCTGAATACGGGCATGAGCTCCGGCACGACCAAAGGCTTGCCGAACATCGTGCTGATCGAGGACTATCGCGCGCAAAGCTTCCTGCAGGCGTATCCGGACATGTTCTACGACCTCAGCGGCGCGATCAAAGCCGAGGACTTCGCGGATTACAAGCTTGGACCGACTTCGGTCGACGGCAAGCATTACGGCGTGCCTTTCGACTCCGGCGTGGCGGGCCTGTACGTGAGAACCGATTATTTGGAACAGGCGGGCTACAAGATCGCCGACCTCCAGGACATCACGTGGGACCAGTACATCGAGATCGGCAAAAAAGTCAAAGCCGCAACGGGCAAAGACTGGATCTCGCTTGACCCGAACGATCTCGGCGTCATCCGCATGATGATCCAATCCGCGGGCCTGTGGTATCTGGACGCCGACGGCAAGACGCCGAACATCGCGAACAACGCGGCCATGAAAGAAGCGTTCGAGGTGTATAAGAAGCTGATGGGCGCCAACATCGTCAAGACCCATTCCGACTGGAGCTCGCTCGTCGCGAACTACAATACGGGCGCCGTGGCTTCCATCCCGACCGGCAACTGGTTCACGCCTTCCATCACGGCGGAAGCGTCGCAATCCGGCAAATGGGCGATCGCTCCGATGCCGAAGCTGGCCAAGACGCCGAATTCCGTCCACGCGACGAGCATCGGCGGCAGCTCGTGGTACGTGCTGAACGTGCCGGGCAAGGAAAAAGCGGCGGCGTTCCTGAAGGACACCTTCGGCTCGGACGTGGATCTCTACCAGAAGTTCGTCACCGACGTCGGCGCCATCGGTACGTACAAACCGGCCGCTTCCGGCGAAGCGTTCTCCGCGGCGAACGAATTCTTCGGCGGCCAGAAGATCGTCTCCGACTTCGCCAACTGGACGACGCAAATTCCGAACGTGAACTACGGCTTGCACACGTACGCCATCGAAGATATCCTGATCGTCGAAATTCAAAACTTCCTGAGCGGCAAGCCGCTTGACGACGTCTTGAAGGACGCGCAAAGCCAAGCCGACGCGCAAGTGAAGTAACAATCGGACTGACGAGACCTTGGACATGGTTCCGCGCCGCGCCGCGATTCGATCGGGCGAACCGGCGCGGGCCGGGCCAAGGTCATTATGATGATTCCTGAGATGGAAAGGAGCTGGCCGCCACCGTGAGCAAAGCGAGAACAAGCATGAATATCAAAGCGAAAACGAGCGCGATCAGTTGGTCGTTCATTGCGCTGGCCGTCCTGTTGATCTGCGCGTTTTACTTTTACCCGATGATCAAGGCGCTCATTCTGTCGTTCCAAACGGGGACGGGCACGAACCTCCATTACGTGGGGGGAGACAATTACGCCAGGTTGTTCAAGGATAAGACATTCCTCACCGCGCTCAAGAACACGTTCATCTTCTTGATCGTGCAGGTGCCGATCATGATCCTGCTTGCCCTGTTCATATCGGTGCTGCTGAACGACAGCAAGCTGAAGCTGAAGGGTTTTTTCCGCACGGCCATTTTTTTGCCGGCGGTCACGTCGCTCGTCGCGTACTCGGTTATTTTCAAGTACTTGTTCGGCAATGACGGACTTATCAATACGGCGCTGCTGAAGCTGCATCTGATCGGCGCCCCCATCCAATGGATCACCGACCCGTTCTGGGCTAAAATCACGATAATAATCGCCATCACCTGGCGTTGGAC
This sequence comes from Paenibacillus sp. J22P277, assembly GCF_059383675.1. Classification (NCBI taxonomy): domain Bacteria; kingdom Bacillati; phylum Bacillota; class Bacilli; order Caryophanales; family Paenibacillaceae; genus Paenibacillus; species Paenibacillus sp. J22P277. The sequence continues at coordinate 333,763 of NZ_JBXENS010000002.1, read as the reverse complement.
CGGATATAACATGATTTTCTATTTGTCTGCCCTGCAGAACATCGATAACTCCATCTACGAGGCGGCGCGCATCGACGGCGCATCGGCGTTCCGCCAGTTCCGTCAAATCACGGTGCCGCTTCTGAAGCCGATCATCCTGTTCACGTCGATCACGTCGACGATCGGCACGCTGCAGCTGTTCGACGAGGTCATGAACATCACGAAGGGCGGACCGGGCAATTCCACCACGACGCTGTCGCAGTACATCTACAATCTATCGTTCAAATACACGCCCGACTTCGGCTATGCGGCGACCGTCTCGTACGGCGTCGTCATTCTGATCGTGATCTTCTCCATTCTTCAGTTCAGACTGGCAGGTGACAGAAATGGCTAAACGGATATTCACCTATGTTTTCTTGAGCCTGGCGGCCGTGATCTCGATCTTTCCGTTTCTCTGGATGATCATCAGCGCGACGAACAAGTCGGTCGACGTCACGAAAGGCTCGCTTCTTCCCGGCTCGAACCTGGGCGCCAACTTCAGCAAGATCGTCGACCAGATCGCGCTTGGTCCGGCTCTGCTTAATTCCGCGAAAATCTCGGTCTCGACGACGGTGCTCGCGCTGCTGATCGCTTCGCTGGCGGGTTACGGCTTCGAGATCTACCGCAGCCGGGCGAAGGACATCGTCTTCAATATCCTGCTGTTGTCGATGATGATTCCGTTCGCGGCGCTCATGGTGCCGCTGTACCGGATGTTCGGCACGATCACGCGGGTCATCCCGGCGATCGGGATCGACACGATGTCGGCGGTCGTCCTGCCGACGGTCACGACGGCGTTCCTGATCTTCTTCTTCCGCCAAAGCACGAAGATGTTTCCGAAGGACATGCTCGAGGCCGGCCGGATCGACGGCTTGAACGAGCTCGGCGTCTTCTTCCGCATCTACGTGCCGACGATGCGGACGTCGTACGCGGCGGCGGCGATCATCACGTTCATGTCCAGCTGGAACAATTATTTGTGGCCGCTCGTCGTGCTGCAGTCGCCGGAGAAACGGACGATTCCGCTCCTGATCTCCAACCTCGGCTCGAGCTACGCGCCGGATTACGGCGTGAACATGCTCGTGATCCTGATCGCGACGCTGCCGACCGCCATCGTCTTCTTCCTGATGCAGAAGCATTTCGTCGCGGGAATGACGGGCTCGGTCAAATAAGCCTGCACTTGATCAAAATAAACCTGCATTAGAAGATGCTAGCAATAAAGGCAGATCAGCCCAAGGAGGAACGGAAAGTGAAAGCAACGACAGCCGATATCGGATGGCTCAGCGATCCGACGGTGTATCAAGTGAATCGGCTAGCGGCGCATTCCGATCACCGCTATTACCGCACGACGGAGGAGGCCGCGCGGCAGGCGCCGATGAGCATGCGTTATTCGCTGAACGGGAATTGGAAGTTCAGTTACGCGGCCAACGCGGCGAGCCGGCCGGAACGCTTCTACGAGACGGGTTACGATTGCGGCGGCTGGGACGACATTCAAGTGCCCGGGCATATTCAGCTCCAGGGCTACGGCCAGCTTCAATACGTCAATACGATGTATCCTTGGGACGGCCTCGACGGCGTCAGGCCGCCCGGGATCCCGCAGGCGAGCAATCCGGTCGGCAGCTACGCGAGGACGTTTCGCCTGCCCGAGACGATGAGCGGACCGCTCTATATTTCCTTCCAGGGCGTGGAATCGGCGTTCTACGTCTGGCTAAACGGCCGATTCGTCGGGTACGGCGAAGACAGCTTTACGCCTTCGGAATTCGAGCTTACGCCGTATTTGCAGGAGGGCGACAACAAGCTCGCCGTCGAAGTGTTCCAGCGCAGCACCGGCGGTTGGCTGGAGGATCAGGATTTCTGGCGGTTCTCGGGGATCTTCCGCGACGTGTACCTGTATACCGTACCGGACGTCCACGTCCGGGACCTGCAGGTTCGCGCGGAGCTGGACGACAGCTATAAGATCGGCACGCTGCGCGTCGATCTGTCGCTGCTGGAATCAGGGGACGGCAGCAGCGACGCGGGGGCTCGCGCGGAGCTGACGCTCAAGGATGCGGACGGCAAAGCCGTTGCCGCCTCGGAGGGCCGCTTTCGCGGCGGCAAGCTGACGCTCGAAGCGAACGCGGGGGCCGTGAAGACGTGGAGCGCCGAGCTACCGCATTTGTACAGCGTCTGCTTGTCCGTCTACGACGCGCGCGGCGAGCTTGTCGAAGCGATCGTGCAGAAGAGCGGCTTCCGCCGGTTCGAGCTGATCGGCGGCCTCATGTGCCTGAACGGCAAACGGATCGTCTTCAAGGGCGTGAACCGCCACGAGTTCAACGTCCGCCGCGGCCGGGCGATCACGGCCGAGGACATGCTGTGGGACGTCAAGACGATCAAGCAAAACAACCTGAACGCCGTGCGTACGTCGCATTATCCGAACCAGACGCTGTGGTACGAGCTATGCGACGAATACGGCCTGTACGTCATCGACGAGATGAATCTGGAGACGCACGGCTCGTGGCAGAAGATGGGGGCCGTCGAGCCCTCCTGGAACATTCCCGGCAATCGGCCGGAGTGGCGAGGAGCGGTATTGGACCGCGCGCAATCGATGCTCGAGCGGGACAAGAACCATCCGTCGATCCTGATCTGGTCCTGCGGCAACGAGTCGTACGCGGGCGAAGTGATTCTGGAGGCGTCGAATTATTTCCGGGAGCGGGATCCGGGCCGGCTCGTGCATTACGAAGGCGTGTTCCACAACCGCGAATACGACGCGACGAGCGATATGGAGAGCCGCATGTACGCGAAGCCGGCGGATATCGTCGCGTATCTCGAGAGCAATCCCGCGAAGCCCTATATCAGCTGCGAATACATGCACGCGATGGGCAACTCGGTCGGCGGCATGCACAAATACACGGAGCTCGAGCAGCGGTATCCGATGTACCAGGGCGGCTTCATCTGGGATTACATGGATCAATCGCTGACGGCGCGGGACCGGTACGGGAACGAGTTTTTCGCCTACGGCGGCGATTTCGGCGACCGGCCGACGGATTACAGCTTCTGCGGCAACGGCATCGTGTTCGCGGACCGGCGCGTCTCTCCGAAGATGCAGGAGGTCAAATTCCTGTACCAGAACGTGAAGCTGCAGCCGACGCGCGACGGCGTGAAGATCGTGAACGAGCATTTGTTCGCGAACACGAAGCGATGGGCGCTCACGGTACGATTGTATCGGGAAGGCATCGAGGTGTACGGCTGGACCGGCGAAGCGGCGGTCGAAGCGGGGAGCGAGGCTTTCGTACCGTTGGATTTGCCGGCCGAGGCCATGGCGCGGCCGGGCGAATACGCGATTCATGCGGCCCTCGTGCTGAAGGACGCGGAAGCGTGGGCGGAAGCGGGCCATGAGGTCGCTTTCGGCGAGGAGCTGTTCGAGGTCGCGGCGGCGCAATCGGACGCGGCTGCGGACGCGGCTGCGGCTGCGACGCCGGCAGGATCGGTTCGCGTCGTCGAGGGCGACGTCAACATCGGCGTGATCGGAGACGGTTTCAGCGTCTTGTTCTCGAAGCAGGCCGGTTCCCTCGTCTCGCTCCGCTACGGCGGGCGGGAGATGATCGCGGCTCCGCCGATGCCGCTCTTCTGGCGGGCGACGACCGATAACGACAAAGGCACGAATCTCGGCTTCGAGGCGGGGGTTTGGTGTGCGGCAAGCCTGGCGCGCAAGTGCACCGGCGTCGCGCTGGAAGCGGCGGAAACCGGCGACCGGGCGACGGTGTGGTTCGATTACGGTTTCTCCATCAGCGCGGAGCTTCGCGTCCGGACGGCGTATACGGTCCACGCGGACGGAAGCGTGAACGTCCGGATGGATTACTCGGGCGCGGCAGGACTGCCGGACGTGCCGATCGTCGCGCTCTCGTTCAAGCTGTCCGCCGATTACGGCGATACGGAATGGTACGCGATGGGACCCGAGGAGAATTATATCGACCGCGCGTTCGGCGCCCGTCTGGGCGTATTCGGCCGGAAGGTCGCGGAATTGCCCTCCGCGTACTTGGTGCCGCAGGAGTCCGGCAATCGGACGGGCGTCCGCCGCTTGCGCATTACGGACGAGCGCGGCCTCGGTGTGCAGCTGACGGCTCCGCCGTCCGCGCCGGTGGAATGCTGCGTTTCGCCGTACACGGCCTTCGAGCTGGAACAGGCCGCGCATCCTTATGAACTGCCCGGCGTTCATTACACCGTCGTGACCGTGGCGGGGCGCCAAATGGGCGTTGGCGGCGACGATAGCTGGGGAGCGCCGGTGCACGAGGAATACCGCATTCCGGCCGAGCGGGCGATGAGCTTCGCGTTTACGCTGTCTGCCGTCGATCGTGCATCCGAATCGCATTGAAGCTTGTATATTAATAGGAAGCGAAGTACCGAGGCAGGAGCGCGGAATGCTATGCAAACCGTGCTCCGCGCTCGAAAAAGGCTGACGTCAAGGCGATCCCGAATCGCCCTGCGTCAGCCTTTTTGCCGTTCGCGCATCAAAAAAGACCTCCGCGCTTTTGGCGCGAAGGTCTTTGCTTGAGCAAGTCGATTACTTGGCAGCGTCGTAACGTTTGCCGACTTCGGCCCAGTTCACGACGTTCCAGAACGCCGCGATGTAGTCAGGGCGTTTGTTTTGGTAGTTCAGGTAGTACGCGTGCTCCCAGACGTCCAGACCCAGGATCGGCGTGTCGCCTTCCATGATCGGGCTGTCTTGGTTCGGCAGGCTGTACACTTTCAATTTGCCGTTGCTCAGCGCGAGCCAAGCCCAGCCGCTGCCGAAACGGGTCGTTGCCGCTTTCGCGAAATCGGCTTTGAATTGATCGAAGCCGCCCAGTTCGTTCGCGATCGCATCGGCAAGAGCACCCGTAGGCGCGCCGCCTGCGTTCGGTCCGATCACTTCCCAGAACAGGGAGTGGTTCGCATGGCCGCCGCCGTTGTTACGAACAGCCGTGCGGACCGCTTCCGGAACGCTGTTCAGGTCGGCGATCAGGTCTTCGACGGATTTGTCTTGCAGCTCGGGAGCGGACTCCAGGGCAGCGTTCAGGTTCGTCACGTAAGTGTTATGATGACGGTCGTGGTGAATCATCATCGTGGTTTCGTCGATATGCGGTTCAAGAGCATTGTTTGCATAAGGCAAAGCGGGCAATGTGTGTGCCATCAGTCAAAAACCTCCTAATAATATGTAATCGTTTTTCCACTTCATTATCCCCGTTCTCGTCCAATAAATCAACATAAATGTTTGTAAAGTCGGTTTGAAAATTCATCGGACGCCGGAACATCTTCTAGCATGATCATTTACCCGGCTTCCCATACCGCTTGGGCCAAGCTCGAAGCAAAGCGGACCCTTCCGGAATATACATGAAGTACTACCGTTGAAATGGGTGAGCCATATGATCGTGTCCGATGCGGGACTGTCCGGCGTGAAGGTCATCGAACCCGCCAGCTTTCAGGACGCCCGCGGCTTTTTCATGGAGAGCTATAATCGCGAAGCGCTGGCGAAGCACGGGATAACGAACGTATTCGTCCAGGATAATCATTCGCTGTCCGCGGTGCCGGGCACGCTGCGCGGCATGCATTATCAACTCGTCCCGAACGCGCAGGCGAAGCTGGTCCGGGTGATCGCGGGCAGCATTTACGACGTCGTCGTCGATATCCGCCGCGGGTCGCCGACGTTCGGCCGCTGGGAAGGGTTCGAGCTGTCGGCCGGCAACAAGAAGCAGCTGCTCGTCCCGCAAGGCTTCGCGCATGGATTCATGACGCTCGAGGCCGATACGGAGGTGCTGTATAAAGTCGACGCGTACTACTCGCAGCCGGGCGACCGGGGCATTGCCTGGAACGACCCGGCGCTCGGCATCGCATGGCCGCTGGAGCCGACCGTTCTGTCGGCCAAGGACGCCAAACATCCCATGCTCCGCGATGCGGAGTCGAATTTTACTTACGCGAGGTGAAGACAGCGTGAAACTGATGATTACGGGCGGAGCGGGCTTCATTGGCAGCAACTTCGTTCATTACATGCGCAAGACGCACCCGTCCTATTCGATCCTGAATGTGGACGCGTTAACGTATGCAGGTAATATAACCAATTTGGCAAGCATTGAACCGGTGGACGGGCGCTACCGTTTCGTCCGGGCGGATATCCGGGACAGGGCCGCGATGCTGCCTTTATTCGAAGCGGGTTTGGACGCGGTGATCCATTTTGCCGCCGAATCCCATGTCGACCGCAGCATCGCGCAGCCGGACGTGTTCGTGACGACGAACGTGGTCGGGACGCATACGCTGCTGGAGCTGGCAAAGGCGCATGGCGTATGCAAATTCGTACAGATCTCCACCGACGAGGTATACGGCAGCTTAGGCGCGTCCGGTCTATTCACGGAGTCGACGCCGCTTTCGCCGAACAGTCCGTATTCCGCCAGCAAAGCCGCGGCGGATCTGCTGGTGCGAGCGTATCACGAGACGTACGGCATGGACGTGAACATCACCCGCTGTTCCAACAATTACGGCCCCTATCAATTCCCGGAGAAGCTGATCCCGCTCATGATAGCGCAGGCGCTGCAGGATAAGCCGCTGCCGGTCTATGGCGACGGGCTGAACGTGCGCGACTGGCTTTACGTGGAGGATCACTGCAGCGCGATCGATCTCGTGCTGCACCGGGGGGCGCCAGGCGAGGTGTATAACGTCGGCGGTCGCAACGAGCGGACGAATCAGGAGGTCGTGACGACGATACTGGAGGCGCTTGGCAAACCGGCTTCCCTGATCGCGCATGTTCCGGACCGGCTCGGCCATGACCGCAGGTACGCGATCGACGCGGACAAAATCCGCACCGCCCTGGGCTGGCAGCCGCAATTCCCGTACGAACGGGGCATACGGGCCACGATCGAATGGTACATCGACAACGCGGCATGGTTGGAACAGGTCGCTTCGGGCGCCTATCGCGGCATGAACGAAGGGGATTCGACGAACGGCGAGGAGTTGGGCGGATCATGACAACGAGACCGATGCGCATCATCGTAACGGGGGCAAACGGCCAACTCGGGCAGGAGCTGCTCGCGCTGCCGCTGCTGCAACAGGAAGGCATCAGCATGCTTGGCTTCGGCCGCGGCGGCCTTGACGTGACGAACCTGCAGAACTGCCGCGAGGTCGTCAAACGCTATCAAGCGGACGCCGTCATTCATTGCGCGGCGTATACGGCCGTCGACCAGGCGGAGTCGGAGCCGGCGGAGGCCTTCCGCATCAACGCGGAGGGCACACGCAATATCGCGCTCGCGGCACGGGAATTCGGGGTGAAGCTGGTGTACGTCAGCACCGATTACGTCTTCGATGGCACGGCCTCGGAGCCGTACGAGGAGAGCGGAGAGACGAAGCCCCGCACCGTATACGGCAAGTCCAAGCTGGCGGGCGAGCAGGAGGCGTTGGCGATCGGCGGCCGGACGTTCATCGTCCGCACGTCCTGGGTCTACGGCAAGCATGGACGCAATTTCGTGGAAACGATTCGCGAGCTGGCGAAGACGCGCGACGAGATCCGGGTCGTAATGGACCAGTTGGGCTCTCCGACCTATACGCTGGATTTGGCGGAATTCCTGATCCGTCTCGTGCGCACGGAGCATTACGGCATCTATCACGCGACCGGAACCGGGGTGTGCTCCTGGTACCAGTTCGCGCAGGCAATCCTGGAAGAGAGCGGCATGGCGGGCGCAAAGCTGCTGCCGTGCACGACGGCCGACTTTCCGCGCCCCGCGCCGAGGCCGGCGTATTCCGTGCTGCGGCATGGCGCAATCCAGCGGCAGGGGCTGCAGGACCTCCGGCACTGGCGAGCAGCACTGGCGGCGTATATACGAGGGTAATACTACTATGCGAGGCAGGAGATTATACCTAGTATTTATTCAATTCATTTTCTACTATTGCTCGCCATTTTAACTAGACTTGAAAGCGCTTTACCTATATAACCAAAGAAGCCCCCACAAGAGTGGGGGCTTCTTTGCTGGAAGTTGGATCTCAATAATTAAAGACTATTTAATGAAACCAACGTTACCGAGGAAACGAGCGATCATTGTAGCTGCTTCAGCACGGTTCGCATTAGCGTTACCTACTACCATAGTAGCAGTTTGGCCTTTAACGATACCTTCGCTTACAGCAACAGCAACTTCGCCTTTTGCCCAGCCCAGGCTGTCAGCATCTTTAAAGTTTGCCAGTGCCGCGGATACTTGCGCATCCGTCAGCGTGACATCTTTACCCGCGAATTTCATAGCGCGAGCTACGATGGCAGACAGTTCTTTACGAGTGATGTTCGCGTTCGGTTTGAAAGTACCGTCTTCATAACCCGTGATCAGACCCGCTTTAACCGCCGTAGCGACTGTAGCAGCGTACCATTGGTTGGAAGCGACATCTTTGAATTGCGAAGTCGATCCGGATACTTCAAGACCCAATGCGCGAACGACCAAAGCTGCAAACTCAGCGCGCGTAATGTCCCGTTTCGGTTCGAATTTGTTAGCAGACGTACCGGTAACGATCAATTTACTTGCGAGAGCTTCAACATCTTTCTGTGCCCAGTTTCCAGCCAGATCCGCGAAGGATACGGCTTTCGCTTGGATGACAGTGTAGATGCTGTTTCCGTTACGTTTCAATGTTGCGATCGTTTTGCCGTTCTCAGTATTGAAGGTAGTTGGCACAAAAGCGAACGTACCCGTTGCTGGATCGTACAAAACGCCAACAAGGTTGGACGTATCAGCTGCAACTTCATTCAGGCCGATCGTACGATTTACGTACTGGCCGAATGTCGTAACTTCTTGTTCTTTGCCACCCCCAACTGCAACGACTTTAAAGTCGACAGCAGGAGCAACCTCTTTACCGCCTGCTGCAGTAACGGCTGTGCCGATTTTGTCAGCAGTATCGCCAATTACTTTTTTCAATTCAACGCGGATCACAAGGTCCTTCAGCTCAACCCCGAGGGATTTAGCGAGATCTTCAAGTTTCAACGCGGCGATTGGCAGGGTGTAGGAAGTACCGTTTTCCAAAATGATGGTCAGGGACTTGCCTTTAGCCAGGGCGTCAGCAGGCAGCAGAACGACTTCGGATTTCGAGGAAACCGTAGCGTCTGCGTTAGCATTGAACAAGTTGATAAGAGCATCGCGGTTAACAGTTCCGTCAGCGTTGATGACGTCCAAAGTTACAGGCGGGAAATATGCAGTGCTACCGTTATCAGTGGAGTACGTGTACTCACCAATCGTACGGCTTGTTGGGCCATATTGAAGGTAAGTATTTTGAGTGATCGTAATTGCTTGATCGAATACGTATGCTCCATTGCTGTATGTAGCCGTTGCAACGCCATATTGACCGTTTGGTCCATAGACGCCGACCGTAATTGTACTGCGATCACCTGTAAGGGCATTGTATTCAGCATCAGTCAAAGTAACCGAACCCGAAAGTTGATTACTGTTCTGAGTGACGTTGAATGTCGCCGCAAAAGCGATAATCGGAGTAAATACGGAAACAATCATTGCAAAGACAAGAACTGCCGCTGTTTTGTTCTTAAGAAGTTTTTTCATGTTATGTTTTCACCTCCTTTCAATAGAATCAAAAGAGATCTTTTACCAGAAGTTATTATATAATATCTCATTACGATATAGTAGGTCAATAAATGTAAAAAAGAAGGGAAATTTCATTAAAATTGCCACAAAAGTTTGTTTGAATTCCGCAAAGTGTGACTATTTCTCTGATTTGATATTAAAATCTTCTAATTTTCCTCTTATTATTTTATCGTCTTTTCCCTGGGCATTTAGAGCATCCAGATAGACTTGTAATGCATTTACTACATACTTTTCGTCCAGTTTATGTTTCGTTAGCGGTTTGGTGATGTCGACTGCTTCCTTATAGTTCTTTTGTTCAACGTCGATTTGTGCGATCGCTAGACGAATAAGCGGCGTAACACTGAAATCTCGTCCTTGGAGCTGTTCCTTCGGCAAAGCTTTCAGAAGATCGATTCTGGCAAGAACCTCGTCATAGAGTTCTTTGGCGCGCTTCCATTTCTTAAGGGCGTTTGTTACGTCGTTTTTCTGCTCAGCAATACCTGCTTGCGCATATTCCCAGATTGTACGTTCGTAAAATTCAATGTCCCAAGGCCTGGTTTTAATGCCTGCTTCGAGTACGTATAGTGCTTTATCGATATTCCCCAGGTTTTTATCCAGCGTAAATTCAACCAGGAATAGATCTCGATTATAGGGTTCGGATCTCCGAAGTCGATCGACTAATAACGAAGTGCTTTGTAAGTACTGTTGATCCTTCGTTTGATTGAAAGCCTGATTCAGCCAATCGATTTCGCGAAGGATATATTCTGGGTTGCTCGGTGAATACGTAATAGCATCCTCAAGCGGTGGAATTAAATCCTTCAGTTGATGCTGCTTGTCAGAGGCAAGGGAAATAGCATTACGATAATAGGAATCGGCCATATAGGATCTCCAAGAACCGATTAACATAATGGATGCCAATAAGGCAATGCCTGTGGGGAGACCGATCCTCCAGACTTTTCCCGAAACTTCGTCTTGGCGAATCTTCTCGGGAAGTGCCATCCGTTCACCGTAAGCGGCCCCCATCAATCCCAGCGATAAAAAGACCATGATAGCCAGGTAAATATAGCTCATATCAAAATCGATTGCGCTATGCACGAGAAGAGAAACAACGATGATATAGAATGCAAAGTGGGATTTTTCTTCGTCGTTGTCCTTGATATAGCCTCTTATGTAAATGAAAAATACGCAGGCGATGAAACCTATCAAAACAAGCAGTCCTACCCAACCGGTTTCAACAAGCGTTTGCAGGTAAAAGCTATGAACCTGTTTGCTGCTATACGGGTTATGTTGGTATTTCTCGTAGAGAGCATTCCATCCGCCGCCGCCTGCCCCGAAAACGGGATAATCGGCAGAAATCTTCAACGCGTCTTTATAGAACGTTCCACGTTCGAGCACGCTGTGTTGATTGAGGTTGATGTTCTCGAGTCGATCGGCGATTTCGCCAGGCAATAATTGACGTACGCTGCTGCTGGCCAGGAGCAGGAAGGCGCCTGCCAAGGTAATGACGACTAATGCAACGGGAACGATTGCATACGATCTTCTGGTTGCGGCAAACACCGCGAATTTTGCTTCCAAGCGGTCGTTAAGCAACTTGTGCAACAATAGTATGACGGCTGCGGATATAAGGCCCGCAATAATAATCAACGACCAGCCCTCAAGCGGCAATCTAGACCAGACTGATATCAGATTCGGGTTGCCGCCTGCTGTCTTCGGAAGAACCTGGGGAGCAATGGCATTCATGGTTGAAGTCGTTTTGCCCAGAATCGCGAAGGAGGCGATTATTGAAATGCAGGTATAAAGCAGGAACAGCAATTGCTGCTTGAACTTCAGGAAAGGCAGCACGAGCAAAATCAATATTGGCACGATAACCAAGGCGCCCCGGGACAAAGTAAGCATGAAGGACACCCAAATTGGCACGAGCATGAAGGCATGAATAAAACGCAAGTACGATAATCGGGCTTGTACAATAAGGAAGAGTCCAACTAAAAACAAGGCAGAAAGATAAGCGGCATAAGCATTCGGGTATTGGAACACCGCGGTAACTCGATATACCTCTTGTTGGTACCATAGTGCATCCGGAAAGTAACGTTGTCCGAACATATTAGCTAGACCGTAGAAAACGACGCCGTAACCCGATAACTGCATGCCGTAAAGCAGTACTTGCCTTGCTCTGATGGAATCTCCGAAATAGAGCCCCAAAAGGAAAACGGCAGCGAACGTGAAGGTAACATTAATCATGATATGCGATTGATGAACCGATGCGGCATTGAAGTTGGAAATCAAGTATGTAAACGGTATCAACCATATGAGCGCTGCAAGAAGCGACTTCCAGCTGTCTAATCTGGTCGTCTTGAACAAATAAATGGTGCCGATCAGCATCAGGACGAAAAATACAATCTCGACCCCAAATAGAGATCGCTCATACATTTGCAGGTAGCCAACAAACAAAAGGCTGCTGTTATAAGGATAAATAAACAATAACAATGTGATTACAGCAAGTACGGACCATTTAATAAGCGAAATGTCAGATGGTGGCTGAATAGGTTTTAATTTCTCTTTTTTAATGGATTTCATTCCATTCTCCTAATAGGAATATCGAGTTTGGCTGGCAGAAAATGCAACTATGTTGGTCAATAAGATAGTATTATAGTTATTTGACGCATAAAAGACAATAAAGTTTCGATAAAATATTAATATCATATTTACAATGAGGATCTTGACTCCATTTAGACAGAGCGAATAAACAAGGATTTTCTACTTCTTTGTCGAAACTCTTTAAGTTGACAAGAGAGATTGTGGAAAATATTGATTTAATGTATTTAAATGCCTTTTAAATACTCCGGAATTTTACTATAATACTTGTATTTTATGGGGTGAGTCTGGCTCGGTAATGTTTGAAAAAACTAAATATAATTAATTAAAACAAGGATTTTGAATAAAAAGTGTTCGATTGTTGATTGTCTGTATAGCTTGGATCGAAATAAAAACGTGACTCTTTGTTTGAAAAGGGGGCGAGGCCCGAGAAATAAAGCCAGTTGTTTTGATTTATCGGCATTAAGCCGGCTTCCGTAAAGCCGTTCAAATTCTCTGGCTTGTCTATGGAGAAGGCGACTGCCTTTATGCCTCCTATAACTTCGCCATTTCTTTTTTATTTTATCTATACTTGAGCGTTCTCCGCCGACAACGTTGTTGGCATGCTGTCGGTAAAGCATGGATGGCTGGGGTTCGAATGAAATATTCCCAAAGGCCGAAATGCATAAATAGGCCCACCAGTCATGCATGATCAGGTTGGCTACTTCAGGTTCTTTACCGCAAATCAGTTCTCGTGCATGACGATTTAGGGAAATCGTTGCTCCAACGGCAACATTTTGAATCAGAGCATTATAGAAAGACGGCGGCCTAGAAAGTTGACGCGGCCAAACTTTCGTGAAGTTAAGATTGGAGGTCGTCATTTGCGTCGCTGTGAAAAGCATGGCGGGTTTATCCGTACCTAACGACTCCAGGCTGCAGGCAGCCGTCGATAATTTATGCGGCAACCAGACATCGTCTTGATCGCAAAAACAAATGTAATCAGAGTTTGCTTGGCGCAACAAATAGAGGAAAGAACTGACTACCCCAATGTTTTCGCCTTGAATGATTTCAATTTGATTCGGGAATCTTGTCGCCCATTCAATTAAAATATCAAGCGTATTGTCTGTTGAGCCATCATCTCGAATGAGGATAGAAAAATTGGAATAAGTCTGCTTAAAAATACTATCCAGTTGCTCTGAAATATATTTTTCGCCATTATAGGTAGACATGAGGATTTCAAACTTTTTCATATTTCATCTCGATTTCCTTATGGAATAGAAAGAATATTATATATTTATCATAATACAAATAATTTGTCGAATTATAGAAAAAGCGAGCAAAGCACGATTCGATATCAAAAGGAGTCTGGGATGAGGACGTACGTTAGTAATCTATTCAAATATAAAGATTTGTTTTTTGAATTGGTGAAGCAGGATGTGAAAATCAAATACAGGAACTCTGCACTAGGCATTTTATGGAGCATGTTAAATCCATTATTGATGATGATTGTAATGACGATTATCTTCATGGAACTATTTAAGAGTAATATCCCGTATTATCCCGTTTATGTACTGACGGGCAGGATATTGTACCAATTTTTTTCGGAATCGACTAATTTTGCGATGGACTCTATCCAAGCAAACGGACAGTTGGTGCGCAAAGTGTATGTTCCTAAGTATTTCTTCCCTTTATCGCGCGTTAGTTCGTCATTTGTAACCACGACCATTTCCATGGTAATTGTCGTCATCCTAATGGCGGTGACGGGCGTCCCGTTCCGTTGGGTGAATTTATTATTCGTCTTGCCGATGCTCTATTTATTGGGAATCTCGGCAGGAATCGGGCTGCTCTTATCATCGATCACCGTCTTTTTTAGGGATATTAAGCACTTTTATTCGGTGATCTTGCTCGTGTTGATGTACATGACGCCCATCTTCTATCCGGAAACAATCATTCCAGACAAGTATCGTTTTATTTTCCAATTAAACCCACTTTATATTATAGTTACGATGTTTCGGGACATAGTGATATATGGCGACTTGCCATCTATGGAGATGCATTTCATTGCGATCGGTTACGTTATTGTTTATGCATGTATCGGTTTGCTGGTTTTCTTTAAGACGCAAGACAAATTCATTTATCATTTATAAAGTTGAGGTTTTACTATGGGAGACATTGCGATCCAGGTTTCAGATCTTACGATGAAATATAGATTAGCAACGGAAAAAGTAGATTCTTTAAAGCATTTCGTGATTAAAAAGTTCAAAAAGGAAATGCGTTACGAAGATTTTTTTGCGTTGAAGGATGTTAATTTCTCCGTCAAAAAAGGAGAGATGTTTGGCATTGTTGGCATGAACGGCGCCGGCAAAAGCACGATGCTGAAGATTATCGCAGGGGTACAAAAGCCAACAACGGGAAGGGTTGAACGAATAGGGACGCTTGCTCCGTTAATTGAACTTGGAGCCGGATTTAATGGCGAGTTGACAGGAATGGAGAATATCATGCTTAACGGGTTGCTGTTGGGCTATTCGAAAAAATTCATTAGAGAAAAGCTCGACGAAATCATAGATTTCTCAGAACTTGGCAAGTTCATTTATACTCCTTTGAAAAATTATTCTTCGGGGATGAAGGCGCGTCTAGGATTTTCGATCGCGACCATCGTCAAACCCGAGATTCTAATTGTCGATGAAGTCTTGTCGGTCGGGGATTTTAAATTTAAAGAAAAATCGGAGCAGAAAATAAATGACATGACGGCGGACGGGACTACTGTGCTCTTTGTTTCGCATTCGTTGGGACAAGTCGAGAAGATCTGTGATCGGGTGCTATGGCTGGAGAGCGGCCGTGTGAAAGAAATAGGTCCTGCTAAGGAAATCGTAGGCAAGTTCAAAAATAATCATTGAAATTAGTGTTTTTAATATAAGTTCGTTCGTCGTTTGAGAAGGGAGGGAAATATGAAAATACTATACTTCTCCACTGTTAACTGGAAATGGATTAAACAGCGGCCTCAATTTATAGCTCATTATTTGTCTTTGAAAGGGTTTGAAGTCGATTACTTCTCATTGAATCCGTTTGGGAAAACTACGATTCGGAAATTCGCGCAAGGGAATTTAAAGGTTCGGGATGCGTACGTGCTTCCGTTTGCATTAAAATACAAAATCGTCGAAAAATTGAATGTCATAGGAGTTCGATTCAAACTGCATTTCGAGCGATACGACATCATTATCGTCACGCATCCGTTCCATTTGAATTACATTCCGAAAAGATTGTTGTCAAATTGTTTGTTGGTCTATGAGTGCATGGACAATATGCCTTATTTCTATGATGGATCTACAAGAGAACGCCTGCTTGAGGAAGAGCGAAAAACTTTGGATCGCGTAGACGCGGTAATTACGAGCTCGGGTCAATTGAAGCACGAACTCCTCGATAGATCAAAGAATAAAAGTATTCCGATTACAACCATTCATAACGCACTGGATCGAATCGCCTTTAGCCGCATGCCATCACGAGTGATCTTGCAAGAACCTAATCTTATCTATATCGGAACGATCAGTCATTGGCTGGATTTCCGAATATTGAGGCAGTTTGCACGATCCAATCCTCACTACACGATATATCTCATTGGCCCTTCAGAAATTGATTTGGATTTATTGCCCAATATAATTTGGTTAGGCGTCCTCGATCATGCTGAAATAATCGATTATGTCTATTCGGGTAATATTATGTTATTGCCTTTTGAAATAAATAAATTAACAGAAGCAGTAGATCCTGTTAAAATGTATGAATATGTATCATTTAATAAACCGGTCATCAGCTCATATTGGCGTGAATTGGATAAGTTCTCTGATAATAATCTTAAGTTTTATCATAATTACCAAGAGTTTGAAGATTCTGTTCTAGAGTTGGGACAATCGAACGTGTTGACTCGTCTCAACCGTGACTTTGTGGAGCAAAATCATTGGGAAGATCGGGTAGACCAATATTCGAGATTGCTAATCGATAGACTGAAAGAGAAGAAAATATCAAAGGGCAGGATGGGATAGCATGAAAATCTGTGTTATGGGTCTAGGCTACATTGGGTTGCCGACAGCCGCGATGTTCTCGAGTTACGACTGTGAGGTTATCGGTGTCGATGTCAAGCCCGAGGTTGTTGAGGTACTGAATCGCGGGGATATTCATATTGAGGAGCCGGGCTTGGCGGAAATGATAACCGCCGCGGTCGCTAACAAGCGTTTCAGGGCATCAGTAGCACCTGAACGAGCAGATGTTTACATTATTGCAGTTCCAACGCCGAATAAGAACGATTCGTACATGAGCTGCGATCTTACTTACGTATTAAACGCATGTCGTTCGATTATGCCCTATTTATCGACAGGCGCTACGGTTATTGTCGAATCAACGATAGGCCCGCGTTCCATGGATGATTTTATCCGACCGTTATTCGAAGCCGAGGGGTTCGAGATCGGACGCGACATTTATTTGGCCCACTGTCCTGAACGCGTTCTGCCTGGTCAGATTCTGAAAGAACTGATACATAATAACCGCATTATTGGCGGCGTTACGCCTAATTGTACGGAAGCGGCTGCTAGAATCTATGCCTTGTTCGTAAAAGGGGAAATTATTAAAACGGAGGCCAAGACGGCCGAAATGTCCAAATGCATGGAAAATACGTTTCGAGATGTCAATATCGCACTGGCCAACGAGCTTGCGAAGATTTGTTATCAATTAGATATTAATGTACTGGACGTTATTCAAATGGCCAATAAACATCCGCGCGTAAACCTGCATAATCCGGGACCAGGCGTAGGCGGCCATTGCTTGGCAGTCGATCCTTATTTCGTTTACGAGAAAGCGCCTGATTACGCTAATATAATTAAGATGGCACGAGATACGAACAATAGCATGCCGCAGTTTGTCGTTGATGTTACAAAGGATTTAATAGGCCATATTAAACATCCGCATATAGCGGTTTTTGGCGTAACCTATAAAGGTAACGTTGATGATATGCGAGAGTCTCCGGCGATGGAGGTCATCGAATTATTGCAGCACGAAGGATACCGCCTGATGATTCATGATCCCCACGTAAATCTGGATGAGTTTTATAGCCTTGAAGAAGCTATTGTAGCTGCCGATCTCATTTTAGTCTTAACAGATCATAATGAATTCAAGATGCTGAATCATTTAGAAATGGCACGAGTGATGAGAACTCCTAAATTATTCGATACAAAAAATATTGTCGGGTCCCAACCGGGATCGGGTTTAGAAGTAATCAACTTTGGTAATATGTCTAAAATCAGCAGCCGATTAAAGGGTGAAGTGTATGAAGTTATTAGATAGAGTAACAGAAGCATATTATGGTGAAATGGGAGATCAATTCGCGCGCAAGACCAGAGAGAGGATTCATTGGATATGCTCAAAAGCACAAGGAAATAGGGTTTTAAATATCGGCTGTTCACAAGGAATTACCGAGGTGTTGTTGGCAAGGGAAGGTAAACAAGCGATAGGAATTGATATTGAAGAAGAGGCTATTTTGTTCGCAAAAAATGCGCTTAATGGCGAAAGCGATGCCGTTAAAAGAAATGTTGAATATTTCGCAAACAGTGTATTTGAATTTACTGCGGAAAAAGTATTCGAAACTGTTATATTGGCAGAAGTTTTAGAACATTTCTCGTCTTCAACGCGTTTATTTGAGAAAGTATCGGATTTACTGTCAAAAAACGGTACGTTAATAATAACGGTGCCGTTTGGAATTAATGATTATATAGATCACAAAAAAACATTTTACCTGTGTAACTTAATTGAAGAGGTTGAACCGCGGTTCGTTATCAGTGAAGTGAAATTCTTTGGCAAATGGATTGGCTTGGTTGCTCACAAGAGTGCCGAGATGCAAAAAGAAGGCTCGTTTTTTGTTACTCCCGATTTAATTAAGCAAATGGAAAATAATTATTATACAGTCGAAAGAGCGTTGTTAGATGACTTGGAAAAGCGAGATGTGCAAGTTAAGCATTATAATGCCGAACTCTCCAAATCAAAATCTTTAAGTGAGCAGTTGGAAATAGAAAATATAAAAGTGAAACAGGAAGCAGACGGATATGCAATAGAGAATACCAGTTTGAAGGAACGAATCCTGGCACTAAATGAACAGTTGGAATTGGAAAGCTTAAAAAGCAAGCAGCTAACTGATCAAATCATCCTTGAGAATATGAACTTGAAAGAACAAATCGCAGCACTCAGTGAAAATAAGTCGAACGAGGAGGAAGCTGCACGCATTAAAGAAGAAGTTCAATTTTATAAACAAAAGATCAACGAACTGGAACAACTGATTATTCAAAAGAATAAAGAACTATTAAGTAGGCTGGACAGCGAAGAACTGACCTTGAGCAAATATAAAGATGCAATTTTCGAACACAATACGATACAAGCGAAATACGTAAATATATCAAAGAAGTATAAGCTGCTTAGTGAAGCGAAATTAGGGAAACTTACATTGAAATATTGGAAATTGAGAAAAAGAATTCCGGATAACTTTTAATCAACGGTAGGAGAGACACTAGTATGGACTTAAGTTATATTGAAACAAAAATTCAAGAGATATATCGCCTGCGTTCCGAGATCCTGAACGAGGTACAAGCAACAGGACAGTCCATCGATTTAGAGGTTCCTCCAGGTTTATCGTTTCTTTCGAAGAAGTTTAAGCGGAAGTTTTCACTTCTTAAAGAAATCAGGTTGGCTTGCATTATGGATGAGTTTACTTATCATTCCTTTGCGCCTGAGTGCAATATCCTTCAAATAACGCCCCACGATTGGGAACATGAAATGAAACAATTCAAACCAGATATGTTTTTTCTAGAGTCGGCCTGGAGAGGGATCGATGGATTGTGGAATACGAAGGTCGCCCATTTGAGTGACGAATTGATAGCTGTTTTGAACTACTGCAGAAAAAACGATATCCCCATTATTTTTTGGAATAAAGAGGATCCGGTTCACTTTAATACTTTCATAGCGACAGCACAATATGCGGATTATGTATTTACAACGGATATAGATGTTATTAAGAATTACAAGACATTGCTAAAGCATGATCGTGTGTATTTGATGCCCTTTGCGGCTCAGCCAAAGTATCATAACCCTATCGAAAGTTTCGATAGGGAGGATAAATTTTGCTTTGCCGGTGCCTACTATAAGCGATATCCGGATCGAATAAAAGACTTGGAGACGTTTGTGAATACCATAACGCTCCATAAGGAATTAGATATCTACGATCGAAACTATTATAATCATGATCCTAATTACACTTTTCCGAATTCGTACAAAAAGTACATTATCGGAAATTTAAAACCTGATGAAATTGAGAAAGCGTACAAAGGCTATCGTTTTAATATTAATTTGAATTCGGTCAAGCAGTCGCAAAGTATGTGCGCTCGCAGGGTATTTGAGCTATTAGCGTCTAACACTGTAACTGTAAGCAATTATTCGAGAGCGATTCGGAATTTATTGGGCGATCTCGTAGTGTGCACGGATGATAGTAAACGGCTTGGCGAGGAAATAACCAAATTCAAGGATGCGCAATATTATTCTAAATTCAGGTTGTTAGGATTGCGGAAAGTACTGACTGAGCATACGTATACAGATCGTCTTTCCTTTATGGTAAATAAAGTATTCGAGAATCAATTGAATGAAGTACCTGAACAAGTCGCAATCATAGCACAAGCCGGATCCAAAGTAGAAGCGGAACTAGTTATACGTCAATTCAATAAACAAGCTTATTTGCATAAGAAACTCATTATTGTTTCAGATAATACTGATTTTAAGTTGGATGAACTCGAATTCGTATCTGAGCAGATCGAATTGATTAGTGATTTGACGGATCAAGTGGTTGAAACGCTGCAGCAACAATACAACTATTTAGCCTTCTTCTCCCATCGCGATTACTATGGATTGAATTATATTACTGACTATGTACTGGCATTGAAGTATACTCGGCTGCCGATGATAAGTAAAGCTACTTATTATGTGCAGCAGAACGGTAAAATTAACCGTTTGGACAGTGGTGATTCTTATAGAGTTACCGATATGGCATATCTTAGGAAGTCATTTGTTCAAGCTAAATATTTTTCAGTAAGCGAACTGAAAAAATTTATGGGTTCCATTGCTGAGGGTAGTATTCGAGAGTCCTGTTTATCTATTGACGAATACAATTATTGTATGGACTATTCAGGTGACGAATGCGGTGAGGTCGACGATTTGTTCATCATGGATAAAGGAATCGGCATGGAAACCATATATGGGAATGTAGATCAAATTCAAGCTCGAAATATAGCCACTACCAATAAAATCATTTCCGGATCCGAGATTGTAGAGGCTATTAAAAAATCAAAACAAATTTCAGCGAAAATGGAACACGATACGGTTTTTGTAGAATCAAATTTAAACGGAACACATGAATACAGTTATTTAACTAAAATCTATGAGATTCGTGAGTTGACGGATCAACCGGTCATTGATTTGATTTTAAACGTAGAATATGTATCTCGTTTCACGATTGACCTTGTCGTTGTTTTGTTGGATAAGAACCATAATAAAATTAGCAGCCTCGTTAAACCATGCAATCGTAAAATTTCGATTGAGACGGAGAAACAAGCGTTATATCTGAAAATTGGATTCAGATTTTCGGGACAAGGAAGCTGTAAAATTAAAGAGATTATCTTTGGAAATATTGAGTTTGACACTGGTTGTTTTTTGAGTAAATCGACAACACTTTTAATTGCCGACCATTATCCGGACTATTCGGATCTATACCGTTATGCATTTATACACACTCGATTAAAAGAATATAAAAATATGGGACAGGCTGTAGATGTGTTTAAATGCAATGCCAGGTATCCGAGTGGGTTTTCGGAATTTAGTGGAATTGATATAACGAGTGGGGAATTAGAGGGAGCAAATAATGCTCTGCTGCGTGGAAGATATAATACCGTATTAATTCATTTTTTATCTGAATCAATGTGGAACAGTATTAAACATAGTCTAAAAGGCAGGAAAGTAATTATATGGATCCACGGAGCCGAAATTCAACCTTGGTGGAGAAGAAAATATAATTATACCACTCAACAACAGTTAGTGAATGCGAAGGTTGAGACTGAGAAAAGAGCTGTTTTCTGGAAAGAAATATTTGACCTTTCAGAGAATGATAGGAATTACGATATCCACTTTGTTTTTGTATCTAACTATTTTGTGAATGAAGTTTTTGAAGATCTAAACATCAAATTGCCGAATGACAAATACAGTGTTATTCATAATTACATCAATAGCGATTTGTTTGATTATATTGAGAAATCAACAAATCTAAGAAAAAAAGTGCTTTCTATTAGACCCTTCGCAAGTAAAAAATATGCGAATGATTTAACGGTTAAAGCTATTATTGAACTTTCTAACGATCCAATATTTAAGGATATGGAATTCAGAATTATTGGTGAAGGTGAGTTATTTAAAGAAACGGTAAAACCGTTAAGAAAATTCAAGAATATAATTTTAGAGGAAAAGTTTTTGCGGCAAGAAGAAATTTCAGAGTTAAACAAAGATTACGGTATATTTATTAATCCAACCAGATGGGATTCGCAAGGGGTATCACGAGATGAAGCTATGTCGTCTGGCTTAGTCCCAATTACAAATAATGTGTCGGCAATTCCTGAGTTTGTGGACAATAATTGCGGCATGCTCGTAGATGCGGAAGATTATGCAGGATTGGCGGAGAGCATAAAAAAATTATATTACGATCCTGAATTATTCCTGAAATTATCAAGTAATGCGGCCGATAGAGTTAGAAGACAGAGTGGGATAGACCGGACGATCATCAAAGAGATTCAACTCATCCACGAAAGTGAATAAAGATACAGAATCAAAGTATTGGCAGATTGAAACAATGATATATTCTTACTTATCAAACCAATGAGAGCAGATAGTACTTGCTTTTATTGGTTTGATTCGCTGTATTCATCGGAGATACGTATAGAAAACATTAATTGTATTTCCTAGCGTAAGAAGGATGAGAGATGTTGAAGGGCGTGGAATATGAGAAGGAAAAGAATGGTATTGATATTTGTGATTGCCATAAGCACAGTAAGCTTATTTCCTGTTTTAGGTGCCCATACAAACGGGAAGAGCGGAATAGTCGATGAAAATTTATTGAAGAAGTTTGAGCCACTTTATGTGGGAAGTGCAAATAAGATTAACGACTATATTTCATATTCCAATTCTTTATTGAGTGGAAATCTTATTGTTAATCCTTCTATTGATGAAAAGGTTCCATACGATATCAATCATCTTAATTGGGATATTACTTCAAAAGCTTCACCTAACTCATTCTCATTATATTTACACACACTTAGACCTGTATTCTATTTGACAAGTGCTTATATTGAAACTGGAAATGAAAAGTATATAAAGGCAGCGAAAAAGTTTGTAGTTTCTTGGAATGAATATGATAATCAGCAGCAACGTAGAAATAGATATACTTGGTATGACCACTCTGTTGCGGAAAGAACGGAAAATTTAATTTTCTTTGCTATTGCTTCACAAGGTCTGAATAATGATAGCGCAATAAATGCCCAAGCAATTATATTGAAAAATGTAGAATGGCTGATGGATGATAAAAATTACACTGCAAATCATAACCATGGCATTTTTGAAGATGGAGCCTTAATAAAGGCAGGCTATTATCTTGCTGATAAACAATATGTAAATAAAGGTGAAGAACGAATAAAAAAGCAGTTGCAATATGCTTTTCCGAATAAACATATCCACATCGAAAATTCTGTTGGCTATCATTTAGGCATAATATCGTATTTGAAAAATTTAAGCGTTGTATTAAAGGACTTTGAGGATCCTTACGCAGAAACGGCGTCCGAGTATGTTAATGGTGCGCTTGATTACGCAACCTATGTTCTTAAACCGAATGTAACTTTTCCCTTTATTGGAGATACTACTGGGACGCTACATGCCATGCAGGTGCCCGATTACGGAGACCTGAATTTACGCTATGTCGAGAGTAAAGGGGAAGATGGCGTTAAGCCAACCGCATTATCGAGAATTTATAAAGATGACGGGTATGCAATTTTTAGGGAGTCCATGGATAAAACAGGATACGCCCAATCTACTTGGCTGATGTTTAAATCTGGTTTTCTTTCCAGTACTCATAAACACGCGGATGATCTTTCGATTCAGTTGTACTCCAAAGGACATGATATCTTCATTGACCCGGGGATGTATAATTATATGGTGGGCAATAATATTCATGATTATACGATTAGCGGCTTTGCGCATAATTCTATTCTAGTCGATAATAAGTCCTATTCTACCGGAATGTTTAATTCTAGAAAGGTAGGCATATATGATTTTAAACAAGAACAAGGATATGATCTTGTAACTGGCTTCAATAATATTTATGGAGGAGTCAACATCGATAGAAGCATTGCCTATATTAATGGGCATAGCTTCTTAATCATGGATGATGTACTTTCGAATAAAGAGCATCGTTATACTCAAAATTTCCATCTTTCTAACGAGGTGGGAGCTGTAAGTGTTTCTGCGAATCGCGCGGTATTGAAGATTAAGGGGACAAATTATTATGTACTAATACAACAACTCAACGGTGCGGATAGTTACGAAAAATATAGTGGAAATGATGATCCCAAACATTTGAGTTATATATCTGCAGGACTAAATAAAGTCGATCCTACGACTACGCTTTCTTTTGAGAAGCAGGGTAAAGATATTCAATATATTACTTCGGTTAGGATCGTGACCGGGGATCAACTCGATTCGTTTGAAAAAAACGCTCCTTCTTTTAATGGCAGGGTAGTGGCGATTGATTCTTTAAAAGTAAACGTTCCCTCTCGTAAGAGACTTCCGGAGATGAATGTGCATGTTGCGATTAAAGATCACGAAGCGTCGGTAATAAACAATGCGCGATCATTAACTGAACAACTCGCGTATTGTTATTATTTATTGGATAAGGCTACAGGGAAGAAAGAACTGTCGAGCTCCTATTCAACCAAAAAATCAGCTTCGTTTTCGTTGAAAGACGGTCATTCCTATGCTGTTATCAGTTATATGAGAAACCAAGCAAAAGAAACGTCCAGAAAGTTAGTCGGTTTTATTGACCAGAAAGGGAAGCGATTCTCTTTTGGCGGCGTTTCTCCCGATAAACAAGAACCGGCGGTAAGCGGAAAATCCGTTAAAAAACTCGCAAACAATAGATACGAATTTAAAGTTAACCTGTCAAATTTCAATAAAGTTAATGCTAGGTGGTATATATACAGAGACGGTGCGAGTTATGATTTTATCTCTAATCTAAGTGATCATTTGGAGTATACCTTTAAAGAACCTGGATTATATACCTGTATTTATAAAATCGGAGATATCTATTTCGAGGAAGTTGAAGTTAATAACTTTGAAGAAATTCAAATTGCAGCGACAAAACCGCAATAAACGAAATTTAAGAAATGGAGTGAGTTTGTTGAAAGGTATCATTCTCGCAGGTGGTACGGGAACACGGCTGCTTCCGCTTACGAAGATAACGAATAAACATCTCTTGCCCGTAGGGCGGTATCCGATGATTTGTCATTCAATTGCCAAGCTGAAGCTGGCTGGTATCCATGATATTCTTGTTGTGACAGGGAAGGAGCACATGGGCGACGTTGTCAATCTTCTAGGCAGCGGGTCGGCGTTCGGACTTGGTTTTACCTATAAAGTTCAAGATGAAGCCGGCGGAATTGCTCAAGCGCTCGGATTGGCAGAGCATTTTGTCGGTGATGACCAGATGGTAGTAATCTTGGGTGATAATGTGTTTGAAAAGAGTATATCTCCTTTTGTGGAACGCTTTCGTGATCAGCGCTACGGTGCTAAAATTCTTCTACAGCAGGTAGAGGAGCCTCAACGATACGGCGTTCCGGAACTGGTTAACGATAAAATAATCAACATCGAGGAAAAACCTCAACAACCTAAAAGCGGATTTGCCGTTACGGGAGTCTATATGTATGATAGCAGCGTGTTTGGTATCATTCGTTCCCTAAAGCCGTCCAATCGTGGAGAATTGGAAATAACGGATGTAAACAATTCTTATCTCGCGAATCAGGCACTTACGTATGACGTTTTGCCAGGTTGGTGGACAGATGCTGGGACTCACGCTTCTTTGTTACGGGCGAATGAACTTGCAAGTAATCTTAATCTCGGTCAAGAGTTCGAATTGCGATAGTAGTAAGGGGTGTAGGCCTGCATGAAGATAACAGAAACTCGTTTAGCCGGCATTAAGTTGATTCAGCCGACAATCATCCAAGATAGTCGCGGTTTTTTTATGGAGAGCTATAATGAACGCAAGTTTAACGAATGCGGGATAAGCAATCGTTTCGTGCAGGATAATCATTCCTTGTCTCTGGAGGCGGGCGTTCTTCGAGGGCTTCATTATCAGTTGGCGCCTAAAGCGCAAACAAAGCTAGTAAGATGTACAAGTGGAGCCGTTTACGACGTGATAGTGGATATCAGACGCGAATCACCAACCTATGGGCAATGGCAGGGTTTCGTCCTATCTGCATTTAATCATTGGCAGCTTATAGTTCCAAGTGGTTTTGCACATGGCTTTTGCACGTTGGTGAAAAATTGTGAGGTACAGTATAAAGTAGATGAGTTTTATTCAGCGGAGCATGATCGCGGGATTGCTTGGGATGATCCAAAGTTAAATATCGACTGGCCGTTTACCAATCCTATATTGTCAGAAAAAGATCGCCGGCATCCCGTACTCGCTGCAGCCGAATCAAATTTTTTATATGATGAGGGTTCATTATGAGAATAATAGTTACAGGTGGGGCGGGCTTTATTGGAAGTAATTTTTTACATTACTTAGTTGCAAAGCATGCTGACATCCATCTAATCAATGTGGATTCAATTACTTATGCAGGGAATCTAGAGAACCTGCTGGCCCTTGATGAGCGTGCCTCTTATCGCTTCGTGAGAGCAGACATTACCGATAGAAGTGCACTCGAGCCTATTTTTGCCGAAGGAATTGACGCCGTGGTTAATTTCGCGGCCGAATCGCATGTCGACCGAAGTATCGCCGATCCGGACATCTTCGTAAAAACCAACGTATTGGGGACACAGACCCTACTTGAGCTTTCCAGGAAATACCGTGTCAACAAATTCGTGCAAGTCTCGACCGACGAAGTGTACGGTACGTTGGGAGAAATAGGCTTATTTACGGAGCAATCCGTGCTTGCGCCTAATAGTCCGTACTCGGCCAGCAAGGCAGGGGCGGATATGCTCGTGAGAGCTTACTACGAAACTTACGGTCTGAATGTGAACATTACGCGTTGTTCCAATAACTACGGTCCCTATCAATTTCCCGAGAAGCTAATCCCCCTGATGATAAGGCAAGCACTTCAGAACAAGCCGTTGCCCGTCTATGGAGACGGCCGACATGTACGGGATTGGCTCTATGTCGAGGATCATTGCAGCGCGCTTGATCTCGTGCTCCATGCGGGGGGGCCGGGGGAAGTGTACAATATTGGCGGCAATAACGAGCGTACGAACCTTCAGGTAGTCCAAACGATATTGTCGACTCTTGGAAAGTCAGAATCGCTTATGACATTCGTAGAAGACCGTCTCGGCCATGATCGCCGTTATGGAATTGACGCTTCCAAAATTCGAGCTGAGTTGGGCTGGGTACCCGCATATGATTATGACTTAGGCATGAAAATGACCATTGATTGGTATTTGAATCATGAGAGTTGGCTATCAAGCGTATTTTCCGGTCAGGAATCAACATAATGACGGTCGAACCTGCATGGAAAATTCTTGTCACTGGGGCAAATGGTCAACTCGGGAAGGAAATCTTGCAGCTTGTCGCCAACCCCGGGTTGCAAATTATGGGTGTAGATCGCGATTCAATGGATATTACTAACTTCGACGCATGCTGCAAAGTAGTAAAAGAACTGAGGCCCGACGCGATTATCCATTGTGCTGCCTTTACAAACGTCGACAAAGCTGAAAGCGAACCTGAGGAAGCATATCGAATTAATCAACAGGGGACGCGTAATGTCGCTTTGGCCGCTCAAGCGGTAGAGGCCAAGTTATGCTATGTGAGCACGGATTATGTTTTTGATGGCACTGCTCACTCGCCATATGAAGAGGTTGCGATGACAAATCCGCAAACAATTTACGGAAGATCCAAACTGGCGGGCGAGCATGAAGTAATGTCGGTACTTCAACGGTGCTTTATTGTTCGTACATCGTGGGTATTTGGCCGATATGGCGGGAATTTCGTGAAAACGATCCGAAGGCTCGCAAGCGAGAAGGAAAGGATCCAAGTGGTTCATGACCAAAAGGGATCGCCGACCTATGCGCTCGATCTAGCAGCATTTGTAATCAAATTAGTGCAATCCGACTTTTACGGGATTTATCATGCTTCCAACAGCGGGGAGTGCTCATGGTTTGAATTCGCCCAGGCTATTATACAAGAGTGTGGAATGAATAAAGTGATAATAGAACCTTGCACCACGGCAGAGTTTCCGAGGCCTGCTGTAAGACCTGCCTATTCAGTTTTGGGGCATGAGGCTATTAAACAATACGGCTTCCAAGAATTAAGACCCTGGCGGGAAGCGCTTATTGAATTTTTGAGGATGAAAGAATAGCGAAATAACACTCATATATTTTCCAATTAATTACGTATTTAATGAATTGTAGTAGTTCTGTCATTTGAACCTTGGTATAATAAAAATGTATTAGACAAATTTCTCCACAAAAGGGGGTGAAGATGTGATCAGACAAAATCAACGGTTTTTGACGCAAATCTACGTGTTCGCTGATATGTTATGCACCCTCTTAACGTTTTTGGCCGCATTCTGGTTGAAGTTCGATAGCGGATTGCTTCCGCATGAAGCGACACTACCATTTAAAGTCTATCTTTCATGGGCGACCGTTTTTTCGTTCTCGTCAGTCGTTATTGGGTTCTATGTCCGATTTTACGCGCCCGGACGAAGGAAGAACTTCTCTCTTGAAATTATGAAGATCATTCAAGTCCAGGGGTTAAGTTTTCTCGGTTTGCTCAGCCTTCTTTTTATTGCTAAGGAAGTACATATATCCAGGGAATTTTTGGCTATTTTTTTATCCATGAACGCCTTCTGTATGATTATTTATCGCTTAACTGTTAAGCTATCGCTTTCCCGTATGCGGCGCAAAGGATACAACAAACGGTATTTACTTATACTCGGGGCAGGCTCGCTCGGGCGTAGTTTTTATGATAATATATCGCAGCATCCCGGATTGGGCTATGATGTCATCGGGTTTTTGGATGATTTTCATTCGGGACATGAACAAGAGAATCGTCATTTAAAGCCGATTCTCGGCAAGATCGAGGACCTGGATGCCGTGTTGACACGGCATACCGTAGACGAAGTCATCATCGCGCTGCCATTGAAAGCTTATAAAAAATATGCGTACATCATCGATAAGTGCGAACGGTTCGGCGTTAAGACGCTGATCATCCCGGATTTCTTCGACGTGCTTCCCGCTCGTCCGTTCTTCGATAATTTCGCCGGCATCCCCCTCATTAATGTGAGGGATGTTCCGCTGGATGAGCTTAGCAACCAGATTTTGAAACGGATGTTCGATATCGTGTTCTCCTTGCTCACGATCGCGTTGACTTCCCCGGTCATGCTCGTTGCTTACCTAGGCATCAAGCTAACGTCGCCCGGGCCGGTTATTTTCAAGCAAGAGCGGGTCGGACTGGACCGCCGGACGTTCCAGATGTACAAGTTTCGTTCCATGCATGTGTACGATCAATCGGTCGCCGATATGCAATGGACGGTGGAGAACGATCCCCGCAGGACGAGATTTGGCGCGTTTCTTCGAAAAACCAGCATCGACGAATTGCCGCAATTCTTCAATGTGCTGGCCGGTCATATGAGCGTGGTCGGTCCGCGGCCGGAGCGCCCTTATTTCGTGGAGCAGTTCAAAGAAGAAATTCCCAAATACATGGTGAAGCATCATATCCGGCCGGGAATTACGGGTTGGGCGCAGACGAATGGCCTTCGCGGCGATACGTCGATCAAGGATCGTATCGTGCACGACCTCTTCTATATTGAAAATTGGACCTTCTTCTTCGACATTAGAATTATCGTGCGGACGGTAACGAAAGGCTTGTTGAATAAAAATGCCTACTAACCCGAACCATCGCGTGTCTGTTATTATTCCGACTTACAATGCTGGCCCGGAGTTCGAAGTGCTGCTTAGAAGGCTTCAGAGCCAATCTCGGCCTCCTGAAGAAATTATCGTGATTGACTCCGCTTCGACGGACCGGACGGCCGAGACAGCCCTCCAAGAAGGCGCTCGAGTGATACGCATAGCCAAGGCGGAATTCGACCATGGGGGTACCCGGAATTACGCGGCGCAGCAGGCAATGGGCGACACGTTGGTTTTCATGACCCAGGACGCTTGTCCTGCGGATGCTTATTTGCTCGAACGCCTGTTGGATGCCTTATATGCCGATGAGGATACCGCTTGCGCGTACGGGCGGCAATTGGCCAGAGAAGATGCCGACGTGCTTGAAAAAATTGCGAGGGAGAGCAACTATCCTCCGGTTTCCATGCGAAAGAGCGAAGCGGATCTTCCGGAGCTCGGCATCAAGACCTTTTTCTGTTCGAACGTTTGCGCGGCATACCGGAAAACGATTTTTTTCGAGCGCGGACAATTCGACGCTCCCGTCTTGTTCAACGAAGATTTGTTTTTCGCGGCGCGATGCATCCTGAACGGCTACACCGTGAGCTATGCAGCGGAAGCGCGCGTCATTCATTCGCACAATTATTCGGCCGTGCAGCAATTCAGGCGGTACTTCGATAATGGCGTATCCATGCGCGACAATGAATGGGTATATCCTTATTCGGCCGTGGGCAAAGCCGGGTCGCGCTTGGTTTGGCATCAACTGCGTTATTTGGTCCGCAATCGGCATTGGCTGTGGGTACCTAAACTTGCGGCGGACGCGGGCGCCAAATTCCTTGGGTTTCAATTGGGCAAACGCTACCGGAAGCTTCCGGAGAGGCTTTGCGTGCGGTTCAGCATGCATCGCGGAATTTGGGCTAAACTGAGTTCCGAACGACGATGACGTCTGAAGGCTTGAAGAGATCGAGATGAACAACCTCGGAAGCAACAACCGAGGTTGTTTTTTTGTCAGGAGGTGTCGAAAAAGGGTATAATGGACAAAAAAATGTCGGGATCGCTAGCGTAAGTTTAGGAGGCTGTTATGAAAAAATGGATCATGGTTCTGATATTGGCAGCCGGAATCGGGTTTGCGGGCTATAAGTACGTCTATCATGCGCTCGGCAATAAAATCATGGAGCAGGTAGCGGACGAGGTGCTGAACGCCAAGGAGACAACCGAGATGTTGGCTGATCCTGAAGTCAAGCAAATGATACAGAGCAGCTTAGACGCTGAGAACGTGAAACATCTTCTAGGCGAACAAGCAGTTGCCGAAGATCGAGCCGGCACGGACAAGCAAGGACATTCGAGCCCCATAAAGATGGCGGTTAAAAACAAAAATGAAGCGATCAAGCTTGTAATGGACAAATTTTCGATCGGCGAGTTGAAAGACATGGCCGCGGAGGTAAAGGGCGGAATGACTGAACAGGAGAAAGCGGAATTGAAGCAACGGGTGTCGGAGCGGTTCAGTGAGGACGAGTTGGATTCGCTTAAAATCATAGCGCTTATGGAAGCCGAGAAACACTGAGGAGTAAGACCAACGAATTATGCGGCTTGCGAAATCTTGCGATCAAGGTGGAGCAAGGCGCCTTTTATTTTGTCTGAATAAAGTTGAAAACGCTTGCAATAAAGCGCTTTCAACAGAAAACGACCGATTTAATAAATTTTTTAAGGAATTTTAAAGGTTTTAGAAGGAATTCGAATGATTTTGTCGTATTATTAAATTTACCTTAAAAATTCGTTAGATCTTGCATTCCATACTGGACTTGAAGAGGAGCTTAAAGTTATGGACGTTCGATCCTTCCAATTAGCCGATTATCAACCTGTTACCGAGCTGCTGGAAACCGTCTTGTCGGAAGAGTGCTATGAGCAGACCATGGAAGCTTTTGCCCGCCAACTCTCCTGGGACAGCGAACTGGTGTTGGTTGCGGCGGTTGACGATGAAATCGCGGGCATTATGATCGGGACGATCGATAATGGGCGCGGATACTACTATCGTATCGCCGTGCATCCGAAATACCAGCGTCAAGGCATCGGCAAGCAATTGATCGCCTCGCTTCGCCAGCGTTTCACGCAGCGCAATGTCACGAAAATCATGGTTACGGCCGATGAACACAACGAACCGATCCTTTCGCTTTACGAATCGCTTGGCTACGTCGCGGCGGATTTTTTCCGTTCGTTCCAGAAGCTGAGCATTGTCACAGGGTAACCTCCCTGGCCCCGTCTTCTTATATAATGCTTTTCGCGTTGGACAAGCATATCTGCCGTCATTGCTTTTGGCGAACAGATATGCTTTTCTTATACGTATAGGAAAGATTACGCTTCATATATGGAATAATAAAGACAATCGCGTTCCTTCACGAAATTCTGTCTGCGTAGGAGTAATTGCATATGACAACCTATCGGCCCTGTGTCATTAAGAGCTTCAAGAATAACGGCCACCTGCACCGGGTTTGGTTGGAGAATTGGCTGGTGCCCGCGGAGCAGCTGGCGCCCGAGCATACTGCGGAATCGATGCTCGTGTTCATTAACCGTCAGACGCCGATCCAGGAAGCGGACGGCAAGCAGTGGATCAGCCGGGTTCCGGCGGTATCGTTTTTTATCCCGGGCCAATGGTTCAACGTCGTCGGCCTGCTCGAGGATCACGGCGTGCGGTATTACTGCAACGTGGCTTCGCCGATGTTTTTCCAGAACGACGTGCTGACGTACATCGATTACGATCTGGACGTCATCGTTCCCCGCGGCGGCAAAGCGCAAGTGGTGGATCAGGAGGAATACGAAATGCACAAAGTCGCCTATCATTATTCGGAAGAAGTCAACCGAAAAGTAATGGAGGGGCTCCAAGCGCTGCTGCACCGCGCGCAGAGCGGGCAAGCTCCGTTCAATGACGAGCTCATCATGTCGTATTACGACGCATGGAGTAAACAGACGGGCGAGGTGTAGCTGATACATGAATACTGGTCCAGGCCCGGGAATCGATTCCCCGCAGGAGTTAGAACAGGCAGCTCTGGGACCGCGCAAAAACAGGAAG
Source organism: Paenibacillus sp. J22P277 (assembly GCF_059383675.1). Lineage (NCBI taxonomy): Bacteria > Bacillati > Bacillota > Bacilli > Caryophanales > Paenibacillaceae > Paenibacillus > Paenibacillus sp. J22P277. The sequence continues at coordinate 301,357 of NZ_JBXENS010000002.1, read as the reverse complement.
GCATCCGCGAAGGTACGCAAGGAGCGGACTGGATCCGCACAGACGGAGCGTCCCGCGTCCGCAGGCAGGAGGGCCGCTTCCAAGGCGGTTTCGCCATGGTTGAGGGAATTGTTGACCTGGGGACTGACGCTTGCCGTCGCCGTGCTCGTCGTGCTTTGCATGAATTATTTCGTATTCAGCCTCTCGACGGTCGAGGGCCAATCGATGCAGCCGACGCTGTACGAGAAGGAATGGCTGTTCGTGGACAAAATCAGTTATCTGGCCGGAGCGCCCAAGATCGGCGACGTCATTATTTTAAAGGATCCCGCCGACGCCGATACGCGCAAGGAATATCTCGTCAAGCGCATCGTTGCCGGACCGGGCGATCGGATCGAGATCCGCCAGGGAGAGCTGTACCGGAACGGAGAGCTCGTCGTGGAATCGTACACGGACGTGCTCGTCGAGGATCCGGATTACGGTCCGGTAACGGTCCAGGCCGATCATTATTTCGTCATGGGCGATAACCGCCACGCGAGCGCGAGCCGCGACAGCAGGTCGTTTCAGGCCGTGCCGCGGGATGCCATTCTCGGGCGCGCGGATCTGATCTTATGGCCGATTACGAAATGGGCCCGCCTGTAAGCGGGCCGGAAGAAGGAGGTGCCGGGTGGTGGAAAGCGGCAGCATGGATTGGAGACGGCTCAAGGACGACATGAAGGCCGCCGCCCGCGAACTCGGCATCGACAAGATCGGCGTCGCTTCGGCGGAGCCGTTCACGAAGCTCAAGGAGCGGCTCGTGCGGCACCGCGAGCTGGGCTACGAATCCGGCTTCGAAGAGCCCGATCTCGATAAGCGGACGGAGCCGACGCTGCTGTTCGACGACCCGCGTTCGATCGTCGCGATCGCGATCGCGTACCCTTCCAAGCTTCAGGATCCGCCGAAGTCCGTTCCGGGGGCGAGGCGCGGCATGCTATCCCGCTCCGCCTGGGGAGAGGATTACCATACGGTGCTCCGGGAGCGGCTGCGTCGATTGGAAGATTGGCTGCGGGAGCGCGTCCCGGAAGGACGGTTTCTCGGCATGGTGGACACGGGCGCGCTGTCCGACCGGGCCGTGGCGGAACGCGCCGGCATCGGCTGGTCCGGCAGCAATTGCGCCATCATCACGCCGGAGTGGGGCTCTTGGGTCTACCTGGGCGAAATGATCACGAATCTGCCCCTGCCGCCGGACAAGCCGGTGACCGAAAGCTGCGGCGATTGCACCGCCTGTATCGATGCCTGCCCGACGGACGCGCTCGTCGCGCCGGGACAGCTCGATTCGCAGCGCTGCATTTCGTTCGTCACGCAGACGAAAGGGCTCGTGTCCGACGAGCTGATGCGCAAGATCGGCAACCGGCTGTACGGCTGCGATACGTGCCAGATCGTCTGCCCGGAGAACAAAGGCAAGAACGCGGCGCATCATCCGGAGCTGGCGCCGGACCACGAGAAGGTAAAGCCGCTGCTCGTGCCGCTGCTGACGATGGGCAACCGAGAGTTCAAGGAACGGTACGGCTCGAACGCGTCCGCATGGCGGGGTCGCAAGCCGATCCAGCGCAATGCCGTCATCGCGCTGGGCAATTTCAAGGACGCGGAATCGATTCCCGCGCTGGAAGGCGTGCTGCGCGGCGATCCGCGCTTCGAGCTGCGCGCCACGGCCGCGTGGTCCTTGAGCCGGATCGGAGGCGAGGCCTCCGTCTCCATCCTCTCGGAGGCGCGGATAAGCGAGAAGGACGCCGCCGTGCTGGAGGCGATCGACACGGCCCTGGACGCGCTAGCGGGTTCGGTGTGAGGCGGCTGCCTAAGCGGCTTCCGTATCTTGCGAACGAAGATGGAATGCGAAAGAGGGATCATGCTTTTCGTGTTTGCGAACGCATGGTCCCTCATGCTATTATAAATGGCAATATGACTATATGAGATAAGGCAAGGTGAACGATCATGTGGACGGTCATTATTTCGATCATTACGCTCATCGTCGGCGGCGTGGGCGGCTTCTTCGTCGGCGTGTTCTATCTGCGCAAGCAGCTGGAGAAGATGCAGAGCGATCCGGAGATGCTCAAGAAGATGGCAAAACAGATGGGCTATAATATGAACAACCAACAGCTGCAAAAAGCGCAGAGCATGATGAAAAACCAAAACCAGCGTCCCGGCAAACGGAGATAATCGTCCCCGCGGCCTGCCGGTACAGGGAAAGGAGACGATTGCAATGGCGGGGATCAAAGATTACGTCAATACTGTCGTTTCGGATAATCGGGAAAAAATAGAGTATCACATCCGTCAAATTCTTGGCCTCATCGGCGAGGACGTGGAACGCGAAGGCCTGCATGAGACGCCCGCGCGCGTGACGCGTATGTACGAGGAGATTTTCGCCGGGTATTCGGTCGATCCGCGCGACGTGCTCGGAGTGACCTTCGACGAGAAACACGAAGAGCTGGTCATCGTCCGCGACATCGTGTATTACAGCCAGTGCGAGCACCATATGGCGCCGTTCTTCGGCAAAGCCCATATCGGTTATATTCCGAGCGGCAAGATCGCCGGCCTGAGCAAGCTGGCACGGCTGGTGGAAGCCGTGACGCGCCGCCTGCAGGTGCAGGAGCGGATCACGACGCAGATCGCGGATATCATGGATGAGGTGCTGCAGCCGCACGGCGTGATGGTCGTCGTGGAAGGCGAGCATCTGTGCATGTGCGCCCGCGGCGTGAAGAAGCCGGGCAGCAAGACCGTCACGTCGGCGGTGCGCGGGGAATTCCGCACGAGCGCGGCGCTTCGTTCGGAGTTTCTGTCCCTGCTTAAGCAATAATCGTCCATAACGTTACAGCAATACGAAAAGCCCTCCTTGCGGCCCGTCGGAATCGGCGGACGGCGAGGAGGGCTTTTTATTTCGGCGGCTGGGCGCAACGCTGCGCAAGGATGCTCGTTTGTTTTGATGCATGCGGGCTGCGACAAGGTGCCCGATTGTTTTCGGTGCGCACGGCCCGTCAAAGGATTGTTTGAGAAGCGCGCGCCGGGACGTTTCCTCCGCTTGCCGAACCCGAGGTTCAAGCGGTCGTGTTATAGGCGGCGTCCACTTGGCTTAAGAAGAGCGCCGCGCGCTGGATGTACTCCTTCGGTCGGGTCTTGAACAGCAGCTCGTGCGTGCCGCCCTGCACGACCCAGGTGCGCGACAACGCGTTATGCTGGTCGGCGGCGATCCGTTCGGCGGTGGTCACCGAGGCGATGGCGTCGTTCGTGCCGTGCATGATGAAGAGCGGGATGGCGTATTCCGTCCGCATGACCTGATCGACCGGCAAGTTATCCATGTGGACCCCGGTAAAGAAGGGCAGCATCCATTTGATCAGCGGAACCGACGGGTAGCGCGGCAGGTCTTTCAAATACTGCTTCACGTTGCTGTAGAGCGAGTCGGAGCTGGGGAGGAACAGGCTGTCGAGCAGCATGGCGTCGATCCGGTCGGAAGCGTCCGTCTGCAGCGCCGCTTGCAGCGCGGTGCCGGCGCCCATGGAGAAGCCCCAGACGACGACCTCGCCGGCGCCCTGCACGCGCGCGTACTGCACGGCGGCCAGCAGCTGCTGGGACTCCTCTTGCCCGCCCGTGGCCGGCGTCCGTTTGCCGGAAGAGGCGTAGCCGTAGTCGAACATGAAGACGTTGTAGTGCAGGCCGTGCAGCAGCTCGGCCAAATCGTACATCGGCACCCAGGATTCCTCGCGGTTGGCGCCGTAGCCGTGGCTGAACACGACGGTGCGGTCGGAATTTGTCGACGCTGCGGGTTTGGCGGCGCTACCGTCTTGCATCGACGCTGCGGCGATGCCGGCGGCTTTGACGGCCGTCGCCCCGCCGGAAGCGGGCGCGGGAATGTACCAGCCATGGACGGTGGTACGCCCGCTCTTACTGGGGAAGGCGACGTCGCTGTAAGCGAGTCCTTTGGCGGCGAGCGGGTTCGTCGTCAGCGCCGGTACGTACGGATGCGCGATGACCCAGGCGACGTAGCCGTGAAAGGCGAGCACCGTGAACAGCACCATCGCGGTGAAGGCGGACAGCACGGCGACCGCCGCATGCCGGCGGCGATGATTGCCGGAGGCAGCCGGCTTCTCGGCAGGCGAAGGCGCGAGAGGGGGCAGAAGGCCGGGCGGGAAGCTTCCGGCGGCAGGATGCATGGGTGTGATCGTCGTGCTCATGGTGGTGACCCCCTCGATAAAGGCTGTACGCGAGTTCGGGCGCTGATCGCCGCCTCACGGCGGTTCGAATCGGTGCGAGTTTGGATAGGACCGTAAAGAATAGGGAAAACTAGAATGAAAAAGGAAGTGCAGGAAAAATATTCTGTAAGCGCTTTCTAATAGTTCTGTATTCCTATGTTATGTCCGGCGGGGGCGGCCTGTCAATGCGTGTCGACGTAATGTTAGCGTCCTGTAATCATGCTGTAAAATAAGCCGGAAAATCGGGATGCGCTTTACCGGAAGACCCCAATTGCGTTATACTGGGTGTAATTAAGTTTCACTGCGTGAAACCGGCGAATGGGGGAGAAGGCCTATGGCGGAGGACGGCAAATCAACGGTTCGGTCCGTTGAACGGGCGCTTGATTTATTGCTCTGCTTCACGGATCAACGGGAATGGGCGATGACGGAGCTGGCCGATAAGGTCGGCTTGCACAAGAGCACGGTTCACCGCATGCTGGCCACGCTCGAACAACGCGGTTTCGTGGCGCGGGACCCGGCCTCGGACCGTTATCGCCTCGGTCTGCGCATCTGGGAGCTGTCGGCCAATATGTCGGGCGCGGACGATCCCGCGGTCATCGGACTGCCGGAGATGGAGCGGCTGCGCGACCTGCTCGGCGAGACGATCAGCCTGTACCTGCGCGACGGCAACGAGCGGATTCGCATCCAGGCGGTGCAGAGCGTCCAGGCGATTCGCAGGGTAGCGCCGATCGGAGCCCGGCTTCCGCTCTACGTCGGGGCGTCCAGCAAAGTGCTGATCGCGTTCGAAGAGCCGGACAAGCGCGAGGAGCTGTTGCAGGACGCGTCCTGGCCGGATTCCTTCGACCGGCAGCAGTACCGCGAGCAGCTCGGGGAATGGCGCATGCTCGGGTATGCGACGAGCGTGGAGGAGCGCGAGCAGGGCGCGGCCGCGGTGGCGGCGCCGATCGTCTCCCGCACCGGCAAGCTGGTCGCCGCGCTCTCGGTCTCCGGTCCGGCCAACCGCCTGACGCCGGAGAAGATGCGCGAACAGGCGCCGGCCGTCATGGAAGCGGCGAAACGGCTCGGATCGATGTTGAAATAATGCGCGAGCATTATAAGGGGAACGCCAAGAGACGCGTCCGCGGGCAAATTGCCGGCAGGCGCGTCTCTTGGCGTACGGACGCGGATTTCGGGGCAGCATTCCGCCTGAGGGGACAACGGCACAAGCGCTCCCCCGTCTTCGGCCATACAATGGGGTCAAGATGATGCTTACCGGCCCGGCACGCTCCAATTGACGGCGGAGCGAGGCAAGCGGGGGCGGCTGCCGCATCATCCCCGGGTAATCCGGCAATGCGCAGGAGCTTGGCCGTCATTGACGATGCTTATTCCGTTGAAGTACCGTTCCGCGGGCCGCCGCACGCCACGGCAGCCTGCCGGGAACGGATCTTCGATACCGATAGATGGTTATCATTCGGCATGCCTCCTCCAATGGGACGACACCGCAGCAGCTCGCGTAAGGACGGGATGAAGATGAGAGATGCCGGATGAAAATTCTGTTCACGTTTTTCACGCCGAGCGGGGGAATGGAGACGCTCAACCGAATCCGCTGCAAGGCGCTGCGGAGAATCGGCGTGGAATGCCATCTGATGTACACGCATGATGGTGAGGGACTGAAGAACGTTGTCGACATTCCGACCTATGTCCTGCGCGGGGACGGCGAGATCAGATGGCTCCTCGAGAAGGAGCGCTTTGATCTGATTATCGTCTGTACCGACGACGAGATGCTGGTCACGATGCGGAGGATCGGCTACCAAGGCCCGCTCGTGTTCGAGCTTCAAGGATTGGGTCCGATGGAAACCGCGCATGCCTTCATGAGCGAAAGCGCCGGGCGCATACGCCCGGCGACGGACGCGCTGCTCATTCCCCGCACCAAGCATTTGGAAGTGCTCTTGGCCGCGTATTTGAAAGGCATGCCTTCCTTCAGCTTCGATAATCCGCTCGATACGGAGGCTTTCGGCTATGTCGCTTATCCGCCCAAATCGTTCCCGATCGTCGGTTGGATCGGGCGGCTCGAAGCGAACAAAAATTGGCGCGAGTTCCTGCTCCTCGGAGCCAGGCTCATCAATCGATATCCGGACGCGTGCCTGTGGATGTTCGGAGATGCGACGCTGCAGCAGCCGCACGAGAAAGCGCAGTTCGACAAATGGGTGAACGGGCTTCAGCTGCAAAGCAAATTGATGACCCTATCAAACGTACCCCATGCGCAAATCGCGGATTACTTGTCCGTGATCGGCGACTCGGGCGGCTTCCTATGCTCGACTTCCGTCCTGGAAGGCTTCGGCTACGCGGTCGCGGAAGCGATGCTGTGCCGCTGCCCGGTGTTGGCGACGGACTCCGACGGCATCCGCAGGTTCTTGATTCACAACGAGACCGGAAAAATATACCGGCGCGGCAACATCGATCAGGCTTTTGCCGAAGCACAGTCGCTAATGGGCGACGCGACCCTGCGCAGTACCATTCGCCTGCAAGCGGAGAAGCACATCAGGCAGCATTTCTCCGCCGAGCAGTACACCGAACATTTTATGAGCATGGCCGGGACCGTGACGAGGCTAAGGTCCGGTACCTGACCAGCGCTCTGAACATACAAAAAAACGGGTCCGCTCTGGGAGCGGACCCGTTTTCGTTAGGCGAACGGCGGTGTTTAGTTGCCGTTTGCCGCGATCATTTGGCGCAGCACGGTTTGGAGAATGCCGCTGTTGCGGTAGTAGTCGACGTCGACCAGGGAGTCCAGGCGGACGATGGCCGGGAATTCGAACGTCGTGCCGTCCTCGCGCGTCGCGGTGACGGTCACCGTTTGGCCCGGCTGCACGTCGTTGTTCAGACCGGTGATGTCGAATGTCTCGCGACCCGTGATGTTCAGCGTTTTCCAGCCGTGTCCTTCTTGGAATTGCAGCGGCAGCACGCCCATGCCGACCAGGTTGGAACGGTGGATCCGCTCGAAGCTTTCCGCGATGACGGCTTTGACGCCGAGCAGGAACGTGCCCTTGGCCGCCCAGTCGCGGGAGCTGCCCGTGCCGTACTCTTTGCCGGCGATGACCACGAGGTTCTTGCCGTTCTTCTGATACAGCATGGATGCATCGTAGATGGACATGACTTCTTCCGTCGGCAGGTACGTCGTGACGCCGCCTTCCGTGCCAGGGGCGACCTGGTTGCGGATCCGGATGTTCGCGAACGTGCCGCGCATCATGACTTCGTGATTGCCGCGGCGCGATCCGTAGGAGTTGAAGTCCACTTTGTCCACGCCGTGTTTGATCAGATACTCGCCTGCAGGGCTGTCGGTCTTGATGTTGCCCGCGGGAGAAATATGGTCCGTCGTGACGGAGTCGCCGAGCAAGGCCAGCACGCTCGAACTCTTGATGTCTTGGATATCGCCGATATCCGCGCCGAGGTTTTCGAAGAACGGCGGGTTTTGGATATACGTGGATTTCGCGTCCCACTCGTAGCTTTCGCCCGTCGGCACGTCGATCGCGTTCCAACGCTCGTTTTGCGTAAAGACGTTCTCGTATTTGTCGCGGAAAATTTGCGGGCTCATAGCCGAAGCCATGGCATCCGCGATTTCCTTGGACGTCGGCCAGATGTCTTTAAGGTAGACGGGTTGGTTGTTGCCGTCATAGCCGATCGGATCCGAAGACAGGTCGATGTTCACCGTTCCGGCAAGCGCATAAGCGACGACAAGCGGCGGCGATGCCAAGTAGTTGGCTTTGACCTGCGCATGGACGCGGCCTTCGAAGTTCCGGTTACCGGACAATACGGCAGCAACCGTCATGTCGTTATCGGCAATCGCTTTGCTTACTTCGTCCGGCAACGGGCCGGAGTTACCGATGCAAGTCGCGCAGCCGTAGCCGGCTACATAGAAGCCGAGTTGTTCCAACGACTCGAGCAGGTTGGCGTTCTTGAGGTAGTCCGTTACGACCAGGGAACCCGGCGTCAGGGAGCTCTTCACGTAAGCCGGTTTTTTCAGGCCGCGTTCAACGGCTTTCTTCGCCACGAGGCCGGCGCCGATCATTACGCTCGGGTTGGACGTGTTCGTGCAGCTCGTGATGGCCGCGATGACGACCGCGCCCGTGCCCATTTTGCTCACTTGGCCGTTCATGTGCTTCACGTCGACCGTCTCTTCGATCTTGTTGTCGGAGAGGCCGTAACCGCCTTTGTCGATCGGCGTGCGGATGATGCTGTTGAACGATTCTTTCATCGCCGTCAGCTCGACGCGGTCTTGCGGGCGTTTCGGTCCGGCAAGGGAAGGCACGATCGTGGACAAGTCGAGCTCGACGATGTCCGAGAACGTCGGTTCAGGCGTATCGTCCGTGCGGAACATGCCTTGCGCCGTATAGTAAGCTTCGACGAGCGCGATTTGTTCTTCCGTGCGGCCCGTGGAGCGCAGGAAGTGCAGCGTTTCGTTGTCGACCGGGAAATAACCGACCGTAGCGCCGTATTCCGGAGCCATGTTGGCAACCGTCGCGCGGTCGGCCAGGCTGATGTTGGATAGGCCAGGGCCGAAGAATTCGACGAATTTGCCGACGACGCCTTTTTTGCGCAAGATTTGCGTAACCGTCAGCGCAAGGTCGGTCGCCGTAGCGCCTTCTGCCAGGCCGCCCGTCAGACGGAAGCCGATGACTTCCGGCGTAACGAAGTACAGCGGTTGGCCGAGCATGCCGGCTTCCGCCTCGATGCCGCCGACGCCCCAGCCGACGACGCCGAGACCGTTGATCATCGTCGTGTGGGAGTCCGTGCCTACGAGGGAATCCGGAAACACGACGGTTTCGCCGTCGATCGTTTTGGTTGCGGCAACGGATGCCAGGTACTCGAGATTGACTTGGTGAACGATACCCGTGCCCGGAGGAACGGCGCGGAAGTTATCGAAAGCCGTTTGCGCCCAGCGAAGGAAACGGTAGCGTTCCCCGTTGCGCTTGAACTCGATGTCCATGTTGTATTCGAGCGCTTCCGGGGTTCCGAAGGCGTCGACCATGACGGAGTGGTCGATGACGAGGTCGACCGGCACGAGCGGGTTGATTTGCTTCGGGTCGCCGCCCGATTTCTTCACGGTGTCGCGCATCGCCGCCAGATCGACGACGACCGGTACGCCGGTGAAGTCCTGCAGGACGATACGTGCGGGAATGAACGGGATTTCTTTGTCTTCGCGTCCGTCAGCCCATGTCGCAAGCTGCTTCACGTGTTCTTTCGTAATGCCGCGTCCGTCGAATTGGCGAACGGCTGCTTCGAGCAGCACCTTAATGGAGAAAGGGAGTTTGGAGATTTTGCCCAGGCCTTGCTCTTCCAGTCCGCCCAGACGGTAGTAGGCGTATTGCTTGCCGCCGACCGAGAGGGATTCGCGGACGGAATACTCGTTTTGCTTTGTCATTGCGCTTCGCGCCTCCTTGACTTTGTACGTGCCGGTTTCACACAGTGAAACACGATTTCAAAAACAATTCATACCCTAAGTATAGCGTTTTTTCGTCAAATAAGGAAGCATAAATATTACCTTCCGCGGTAGATTTCCGCCCGTTTTCACATGAAATCGCGGTGCGGCTCATATAATGAACCAGCGTTATTCCGCCCACGAACTGGGACGGTTCAAAATCGGACGTTCGGGAGGGATCAGATGTGCCGCGATCGCGAATACGGGCCGGAACCGGCAAAGCGGTAACGAGAAAAGGCGCGGCCGGCCGGTCGGGCCGCGTTGCCTCGCCGTCCGTGCGGCTGCACGGATCGGGCAGGTCCGGCAGCGCCATGCTTGCGCAGGAAAGCGGCGGGCCGCAGGACTCCGCCAAGTCGGAAGGCTGGAAGTCGGCCGTCCATCGTTACGTGAAGCTGTACAATCAAGCCGAGATCGACCGCTTCGCCGCCCCTTTCGGCGATGTCGTCACGGACGGGGACCATCTGTACCGGTTCGGGCAGCGTCTCGCCCGGCTGCGGGAACAGGAGCTGCTCCGCGGCATTTTGCCCACCCGGAGCGAGACGAGCGCCGAGCTGCTGCGCATCAGCGAATCCGGCACGCTTTCCGAGGTGTCGGTGCTGATCGAGCTTCGCGTCAGGCGAACGATCGACCATCAAGGACGAACGTATTCGGAGGAACGCTTCGACCGCGAACGGCTGTGGCTTGCCGCGGACGACGGCGAGTACGTCATCTCCCGGATCGAGCCGATCGTGTCCGAACGCCGTCCGCGGTTCAGCTCGTCCCATTCCAGCCATGCGGGCGAGTTCGCCGACGAGCTCGCGCTCGCCGCGGAGAACAAGCCGCAATCCATACCCTATATAAATTATGACGTTTTGCCCTTTTTCAAACATGGCCGCGCCGGAATCCGTTACAGGCGCGATTTGGCCGCCGCGTATGCCGACCGCTGGTGGAACGAAGCGAACCCCGCGTACGAAAATTTCGAGGTCAATTGCACGAATTACATCTCCCAATGTCTCTTTGCAGGCAGCGCACCGATGAACTATACTGGTAAAAGGGCTTCCGGCTGGTGGTACCGCGGGTTCAGCGGCAGCCGGGAAAATTGGAGCTACAGCTGGGCCGTCGCGAACGCGCTGCAGCTTTATTTGTCCGCTTCGCACAATTCTTCGCTGCGGGCGACGGTCGTCGATTCCGCCGACCAGTTGGCGCTCGGCGACGTCATCATCTACGATTGGGGCGGCGATAACCGCTACCAGCATAGCACGATCGTGACCGCGTTCGACGCGGCGGGCATGCCGCTCGTCAACGCGAATACGGTACCGAGCCGCCATCGCTACTGGGACTATCAGGATTCCTACGCGTGGACGGAGAACACGAAGTACCGTTTTTTTCATATCGCGGATGAGTTTTAGGTGCGCTTCAAGCCCTGAGGGAATGAGAACCCGCCTGTGTGGGAAATTATACGTAACCGGAGGATCGGATCATGGGGGAGAAAGTGCGCGTAGGGCTCGTTTACGGAGGGCGCTCCGGCGAGCACGAGGTTTCGCTGCAAACGGCCTTGGCGGTCATGAAAGCTTTTGACTACGACAAATACGAAATCAAACCTTTTTATATTTCCAAAGACGGCGAATGGCGCTCGGGGCAGGTGCTTCTGGCTCCGCCGTCCGACTTGGGCTCGCTTCGCCTCGCTGGCGGGAGCGCGGTCGTCGGCACGGAAGCGCTCATGCCGGTCTTCGGCGGCGGCGCGGAACAGGCGCAGACGGCCGCGATCGCATCCGTCCCGGCGGAGGTCAAGATCTCGGCCGTCTCGTCGGCGGCGAACGCGATCGCTTCGGGCGATACCGGGCTTGACGTGGTCTTCCCGCTGCTGCACGGCACGTTCGGCGAAGACGGGACGATTCAAGGCCTGTTCGAGATGGCGAACATTCCGTACGTCGGCGCGGGCGTGCTCGCTTCGGCGGTCGGCATGGACAAAATCACGATGAAGAAGGTTTTCGCCCAAGACGGGCTGCCGCAGTGCATCTACCGCTACTTCAACCGGACGCAGTGGGAGAACGACGCCTCGTTTTACATCATGGAAGTCGAAACCGCGCTCGGCTACCCCTGCTTCGTCAAACCGGCGAATCTCGGCTCCAGCGTCGGCATCTCCAAGGCGCGCAACCGCGAGGAGCTGGTCGAAGCCGTCGATTACGCGCTGCGCTTCGACCGCAAGGTCATCGTCGAGGAATTCGTCGACGCGCGCGAGATCGAAGTGAGCGTGCTCGGCAACGACGAGCCGCGGGCTTCCGTGGTCGGCGAGATTACGTCTTCCAGCGAATTTTACGATTATAAAGCGAAATACGTCGACGGCAAGTCGATGATGCATATCCCGGCGAACCTGCCGGAAGAAGTATCGGATTCGGTCCGCGAGATGGCGGTCCGCGCGTTCCAGGCAATCGACGGCTCCGGCTTGTCGCGCGTCGATTTCTTCCTCCGCAAGGAGGACGGCCAGCTGTTCATCAACGAAGTGAATACGATGCCGGGCTTCACGCCGTACAGCATGTACCCGCTCATGTGGAAGGAAAGCGGCGTGTCCTACGCGGAGCTGCTGGATACGCTGATCGGGCTGGCCGTCTCGCGCCATGCCGAAAAGCAGCGAATCGATTACAGCGGAGGAAGTCCGGCTTAGTTCAAGCCGGATTTTCTGTTGGATGGGCGGCTTTTCGAAGTAGTTTTGTTATCTCGCCGGCTACCCGGCCTTAACGCTTCGCCACCACAAAACTTTTAGGAGGGTCCGCCAAATGGGATTCCAAACGGAGTTTAACTCGGTCTGCAAGTTCAAGTCCAAGCAAGAATTGTACGAGCTCTTGGAATACGGCCGCGGCAAAATGGTCAAAAGCGGCTTCCGCGTCTACCCGACCGGCCAGAAGGTGATCGCCTACACGCCGGACAACGAGGCGATCGCGATCGTGCGCATTCTCGTGTCCATCGCCGAAATCAATTTCCAGGGCGAAGAAGTGACCGAGGTGGAGATGGAGCTCGTCCGCAAGCTGACGGAGGAAGAGGCGCGCGTGCAGACGGCGCTGGCTTACGAGATGTTCTTCGGAGACAACCAAGGATGATTGTCCGCTTCGGGTTCGTCGCGATGAGCGTGCTGCTGGAGAATACGTCGCCGTCCCGGACGATGACGTACACGAATTTCGCGAAGCTGGACGACCGGGAAGCGGGATTGCGCCGGCTGGAGCGGATCGCGGAGGATAATCTGCGCACGACGCTGCGGATCATGAAGCACTGCGTCGGCCATGAGATCTACGTGTATCGTATGACGTCCAAGATGATTCCGCTCGCGACGCACGACGAGCTGAAGGATTGGAATCCTTACCCGGCGCTGGAAGAAGCGTTCGCGGCGATCGGCCGTTATGCCGGGGAGCACGGCATGCGAATATCCTTTCATCCCGATCATTTCTGCGTGTTCAGCACCCCGCGGCCCGAAGTGCTGGCCAAGTCGGCCGAGGATTTGAACTATCACGTGACGATGCTGGAGCATATGGGCCTCGGCCCCATGACCAAATGCAACATCCACGTCGGCGGCGCTTACGGGGACAAGCCGGCTTCGCTGGAGCGTTTCATCCGCCAATTCGGCGCGCTCCCGGACAGGCTCAGCAGCCGCGTCACGCTGGAGAACGACGACAAGACGTTCACCGTGCGCGAGACGCTCGAAGCGGCCGAGGCGGTCGGTGCGCCGATGGTGCTCGACATTCACCATCATGCGGTCAACGACGGCGGCGAGAGCGAGGACGCGATGCACGGCGAGCTGTGGCCGCGCATCGTGCGCACCTGGAACGGCCCGGACGGGCTTCCGCTGCCCGTGCCGCCGAAGCTCCACGTCTCGAGCCCGAAGAACGAGCGCGATCCGCGCGGCCATGCCGACAACGTGGACATCGGTCCGCTGCTGCGCTTTCTGCGGGGCATCAACGGCTCGGTACCGCGGCTCGACGTCATGATCGAAGCGAAGCGGAAGGACGCGGCATTGCTGCAGCTTATGGAGGATATGCGCCGGCTGGAAGCGGAAGGGGCGGGAGTCCGCGTCATCGACGGCGGCAGCATCGAGATCCAATAACCGCGGGCGCAAAGGAAAGCTTGATCTTTTGCGCCGCTTACGTTAATTTTGGTAAAGGAAGCGCTATCATTTCGCGCATGCACCCTGGTCCTACTTCCGAATCGCAACGCCATTACGCGGAGAGGATTGTGAAACAATGTTATTGACAGGGAAAAATATACTCGTCATGGGCGTGGCCAACGACCGCAGCATCGCTTGGGCGATCGCGCAGTCGCTTGCCGCGCAAGGGGCGCGTCTTGCGTTTACGTACGAGAGCGAGCGAGTGGAGGAACGCGTGCGCAAGCTGGCGGACACGATCCCCGGCTCCATCCTGCTGCCTTGCAACGTGACGGACGACGAAGAGATCGAAGGGCTCGCCGGCCAGATCAAGGAGAGCTTCGGCGTGCTGCACGGCCTCGTGCACAGCATCGCCTTCGCGAAGACGGAGGAGCTGGAAGGCATGTTCGTCGACACGTCGCGCGCGGGCTTCGCGCTGGCGCACGACATCAGCGCGTACTCGCTGACGGCCGTCGCCCAGCGGCTCTATCCGCTCATGACGGAAGGCGGCAGCATCATGACGATGACCTACCTCGGCGCGGAGCGCGCGCTGCGCAATTACAACGTCATGGGCGTGGCGAAGGCGGCGCTCGAGGCATCCGTGCGCTACTTGGCCGCCGATCTCGGCCCGCATAACATTCGCGTCAACGCCGTTTCCGCCGGCCCGATCCGGACGCTGGCGGCCAAGGGCATCAAGGATTTCAACGCCATCCTGCGCCAGGTCGAGGAGAAATCCCCGCTCCGCAAAACGACGGATGCCGCCGAGGTCGGCGACACGGCCATGTTCCTGCTCAGCCACCTCTCCCGCGGCATTACGGGCGAAGTGATCTACGTCGACAACGGCTACAACATCGTCGGCGTGTAGACTGGCGGCACCTAATCGGACTGAAGAATTCCGCCACGCAAGAGGCGATACCGGTTAAAGCGGCAGCAATGCCGCAGCGCCCGGTACCGCCTTTTTTCATCCCGCAGCTGACCGCAGGCAGGCGAATCCAGAGCGATTTCCTAAGGTTTTTGTTAAAAAGTGGAAGGCATGTGCTCATTTAGGGTAGAATAAATGCAAGGTTCACCGGATGCTCACCTTTTTGACGAAACTTTGCATACCGGGTGGCGTATAGTAGTATTGCGCAATAGAACTCATAGGAAGGTAGCGTGATAGACCGTGGGCGAAGGGAATGACATCCCTCTGGTCGGGGGCAAAAGCTTCACAGCCGTCGCGATTAATTGCGCGGCCAAGGCCGGTGAATGGATCAAGACGAAGCTTGGCAATCATACAAGCCTATCGATAAAGTACTCCGCGCAGGATCTGGTCACGGAAGTGGATAAAGGCGCGGAAAAGATGATACGCAACTTGGTGGGGACGCATTTCCCGCATCACTCGTTCCTCGGGGAAGAGGGCGTAGAGCCCGGGCCCGAAGCTTCGACGAAAGCGCTGCAAAGCGTAAAGGACGCCGAGTACTTGTGGATCGTGGATCCCATCGACGGCACGACGAATTTCGTGCACGGCTTCCCGTTCTTCTCGGTGTCCATCGCGCTCGCCCATTGGGGCGAAGTCATCGTCGGGGTCGTCTACGACCCGATGCGGGATGAGCTGTTCGTGGCGGAGAAAGGCAAAGGCGCTTACGTGCGGGGCCGCCGCATGGCCGTATCCGGCGAACAGACGCTGCGGGACAGCCTGCTGGCGACCGGCTTCCCGGCGGATCCGCATTACGCCCAGCCGCTCAACATGAAGCAGCTGCAGGCGATATCGCCGCAAGTGCGCAATGTCCGCTCGCTCGGCTCGGCCGCGCTTCATATGGCTTATGTCGCTTCGGGCCGTCTCAGCGGGTTCTGGGAGATCGGCTTGAACTCGTGGGACTTGGCGGCGGGAGCGCTGCTTGTGAAAGAATCGGGAGGCGCCGTTACCGACCTGCAGGGCAACGAATACCATCTTGGCGTCCGCCACGTGGCGGCGTCGAACAGCCATCTTCATGGCGAATTCCTGCAAGTTTTGCAGCAGGCGGAAGCCGGCAGCTAACGAAGAACGTCTCTTATTCCGTCCGCATATGACGGGAGAAGAGGCGTTCTTTTGCATAGAATAGCGTAACGCTATCGGATGGGAGGCTGGCGGGATGTTCATCGAGCTTGACGTGCAGGGCGATGTGCCGCTTCACGAGCAGATCGCGCAGCAAATTATCGCGGGAATCGCGGCGGGGACGCTGAAGCCGGGCAAGACGCTGCCCTCGGCCAAACGGCTGGCATCGGACTTGCGCATCAAGTCGCTGCCCGTGCGCAAAGCCTATCAAAGCCTGCTGGCGGAAGGCTTCCTTCAGGAACGGTACGATGGCCGGCTGGGCATGCTCGTATCGTCGAAGGAGGAGATGCCGCGCATGACGGATCGCTATATGGAACGGCTCCATAGCCGGCTGCGCACCCTGGCTGCGGAGGGGAGGGCAAGAGGGATGACGGAGGCCGAATTCAGCAAAGCCTGCGTCGCGATTTACCGCAGCGATTTATCCAGGATGGGAGATTCATTGGAATGAACGACAACCGAGATAACCGGAGAGGCGCGCTTTCGCTGCATTGGTACTGGCTGCAGGCGCTGATCGTCGCGGGATCCGCCGCGGCGGCGGCGCTGCTGTGGGCGGACATTCCTTCCATGCTGACGACGCATTACAATATTCGTTTCGAGCCGGACGGCTTCGGCGCCAAAAGCTGGAGCACGGTCTACCTGCTCAATATCGTGCAAGCCTGTCTGCTCGTCACCATGCTGGGAACGAACGCGGTCATCGCGCAGGCGAGCGCGAATGCCGCCTCGCAGGCGGACAAGGGATCGGGGGCGGCGAAGCAGCGGGCATTCCGGTACGTGAACAGCGTGTTTCTCTACGGGTTATCGCTGCTGCTGACGCTCTTCTT
Source organism: Paenibacillus sp. J22P277 (assembly GCF_059383675.1). NCBI lineage: Bacteria > Bacillati > Bacillota > Bacilli > Caryophanales > Paenibacillaceae > Paenibacillus > Paenibacillus sp. J22P277. The sequence goes on along the minus strand of NZ_JBXENS010000002.1, from coordinate 284,697 downwards.
CAGTTATATTCAGGCGACGATGCTGTACGGCTGGCCGGCGAAGGCGCTGCCGGCGGCAACGATCGCCGTGGCGGTGCTTATCGTCGGCGGCATCGTCGGCCTGGTCGTCACGGTGAGAAGGCTCGGCCTTCAAGGACAGCATGCCGGCGCGGACGAGGAGCATTGGCTGGCCGGCGGGGGCGTCTATTATAATCCGGGCGACCCCGCGGTCTTCGTACCGAAGAAACACGGCATCGGCTGGACGGTCAACTTCGGCCGCCCTACGGGCTGGATCGTCATCGGCACGTTGATCCTCATTCCGTTCGCGATCGTCGCGCTGGTCGCGCTCATGACCTGAACGAAAAGACGCCTATCCGCCGGAAGTTTCCGCGCTGCGATCAGCAGCTCGGCCAGTTCCCGGGGATAGGCGTCTTTTATCGTGCGGTTGCGGCTCTTCAGTCCTTCATGGCCGCGAAGGCTTGCTCGGCCGCCGCGATCGTCGCGTCGATATCGTCGTCCGTATGGGCAGTGGTGAGGAACCAAGCCTCGTACTTGGAAGGCGCCAAGCAGACGCCTTGATCGAGCATCAGGCGGAAGAACCGCGCGAACCGTTCGCCGTCGGTGTCCTGCGCCTCGTCGTAGTTCGTGACGGGATGATCGCAGAAGTGCGCGGAGAACGAGCCGCGGATGCGATTGATCGTCAGCGGAATGCCGTGCCGGTCCGCCGACGATTGCAGCGCGTCCGCGAGGCGTGCCGCCTGCGCGTCCATCCGGTCGTAGACGCCGGGCTGCCGGAGCACCTCCAGGCAGGCGATGCCCGCGGAGATGGAGGCCGGGTTGCCGGCCATCGTGCCCGCCTGGTAGGCCGGGCCGAGCGGCGCAACCTGCTCCATGACGGCTTTGCGGCCGCCGTAGGCGCCGATCGGCAGGCCGCCGCCGATGATCTTGCCCAGCGCCGTCAGATCCGGCTCGATGGCGGAGCGGTCGGGGAACGCGGCATACGTCTGCGCGCTGCCGTAGTGGAACCGGAACGCGCTGATCACTTCGTCGTAGATGACGAGAGCGCCCGCCTCGCGGCTCATCCGGCAGAGGCCTTCGAGGAAGCCGGGCTTCGGCATGACCATGCCGAAATTGCCCACGATCGGCTCCACCATGACGGCGGCGACGTCTTCCCCGAAGGTCTCCAGCGCCGTGCGCAGGCCGTCCAAGTCGTTAAACGGGACCGTGATCACTTCGCTCGCGATGCTGACCGGCACGCCGGCGCTGTCGGGGATGCCGAGCGTCGAAGGGCCGGAGCCGGCGGCCACGAGCACGAGATCGGAATGGCCGTGGTAGCAGCCGGCGAATTTGATGATTTTGCTGCGCTTCGTATAAGCGCGGGCGACGCGGATCGTCGTCATGACGGCTTCCGTGCCGGAGTTGACGAAGCGGACCTTGTCGAGCGACGGGATCGCTTCCTTGAGCATTCGCGCGAGCGTGATTTCGAGCTCCGTCGGCGTGCCGTAGAGCGTGCCGTTCGCGGCCGCCGCCGTGATCGCTTCGGTAATATGCGGATGGGCGTGGCCGGCGATGATGGGGCCGTACGCGCACAAGTAATCGATGTAGCGGTTGTCGTCGACGTCCCAGAAATGGGCGCCTTGGGCGCGTTTCATGAAGACCGGCGCGCCGCCGCCTACCGCTTTGAACGAACGGGACGGGCTGTTGACGCCGCCGACGATATGCTCCAGCGCTTCGGCGTACAGGGCTTCCGAGCGCGGTCGCTGCGTTGTGGACATGGATGGTGCCTCCTTGAATGAACGGGTGTGGATGAATCGGACTAAAACAAGCAATAACTCATTGTACCTCCGCCGAGCCGCGCAGCACAACAAAAGAGAGGGAGCGGCCGGCCGGCGCGCTCCCTCTCTTGCACGTTATTTATTGTCCGAACCGTTCGCGGTGTTGCCGCTTGCCCCGCCGCTCGTCGAATTCGAGTTCGTGACGGCGCTGCCGTCGCTTTGCACGCTCGCGTCGGTCGAGGTCGACGTCGTATCGGGAACCGCCGAATCCTTCTGCAGCTCGTCTTGGACGAATTGCAGCAATTTGTCTTCGTCGGTAATCGCGAGCACGGATGCCCCGCCGACCTTCTCGCCGCCGATCAGTTCCATCGGAGGCACCTGCGCCTGGCCGGCGATATGGCTGCTCACGCCGAGCTGGCCGAGCTTGATCATGTCGTCGACGCCGATATTGGTCTTGATGTAGCCGTCGACGCTGTCGACGATTTTTTTCATCTTCAGCAGGTTCCAGCCGTTCTTCATCTTGTCGGCCACGGCGCCGAGCAGCTTGCGCTGGCGCTCCGTGCGCGTGAAGTCGCTCATCGCGTCATGGCGGAAGCGGGCGTACTGGAGCGCCTTCGTGCCGTCAAGGTCCTGGATGCCTTTTTTCAAATGGATGTCGTACCGGTTGCCGTCGGCGTTGTCGACGTAATTCATGTCCTTCTCGACGTCGAAATTCTGGATGCCGCCGATCGCGTCGATGACCGATTTGAATCCTTCAAAGTCCGTGTACACATAATATTGGACATCGAGTCCGGTGATGTCGCCGATCGTCTGCATGGCGAGCTCCGGTCCTCCGAGCGCGAAGGCGGTGTTGATCCGGTCGCTGCCGTGTCCTTCGATGTCCACGTACGTATCGCGGAGCACGGAGAACAGGTGGATCGTCTTGGTCGGCGGATCGACGGACACGACCATCATCGAATCGGAGCGGGCTTTCTCGTTCTCCTTCAGGCCGCGGTTGTCGCCGCCCATGATGAGAATGTTGACGCGTTCCTTGCCTTCCCATTCGGGCGGCTTCTCGGTAGGCTTGACTTCGTAGTTGGTGTACTTGGGATCCGTCGTCGGCTGGCTTAATTTATCGAGACCGTGAAAAACGCCATAAGCCTGGTAGACGAAATATCCGACGACCGCCAAGATCACGACGGTTACACCCAGCAGCGCCCATTTCCAGGGTCTTTTGCGTTTCGGTGGTTTAGGTTGCTTCGCGCGCGCCATATTCGTTTCAGTTCCTCCTTGTAATAGTCCGAATCCGGCACAGGAGAGATCCGCTTCGGAACAGGTAAAATAATACGCCCAATCATCGGATTGCTATGGGAAGAAGCACGTTGACCAAACTTTAATATACAGTATAGCATTACACATCATAAAATTATAAAATGGATTGTCGTAGAGAAGCAAGTTTTATCTGATTGAAGCGGATAGCGTGGATATTTCCCAGGAAATGTCGAAACAGAGAGGAGCCGGAAATTCTATGCTGGCAATAGACGTAAAAGATTTGAGGAAGCAATTCCAGGTGCAGAAGAATCGCGAAGGGCTCGGCGGCGCGCTGAAGGATCTGTTCAAGCGCGAATACAACGAGATTACCGCGGTCAAAGATATCAGCTTTCAGATTCCCCAAGGCGAAATTTGCGGCTACATCGGCGAGAACGGCGCCGGGAAATCAACCACGATCAAGATGCTCACGGGCATCCTCGTGCCGACCTCGGGCCACCTCATGGTAAACGGCTTCGTGCCTTATAAAGACAGGGAAAAATTCGTGCGCGGCATCGGCGTCGTGTTCGGTCAGCGCAGCCAATTATGGTGGGATATCGGCGTTATCGAATCGTTCCAACTGCTGCGAAAAGTATACCGCGTTCCCGAAGCGGAGTTTCGCAAACGGCTCGACGAACTGGTCGAGCGGCTGGAGCTCGGCGAGCTGCTTAACCGCCCCGTTCGGAAGCTGAGCCTCGGCCAAAGGATGCGCTGCGAGCTCGTCGCGTCGCTGCTCCACAATCCGTCGATCGTGTTTTTGGACGAGCCGACGATCGGCCTGGACATCGTCGTGAAGACGGAAATCCGCGAATTCTTAAAAAAAATTAATCGGGAACAGGGCACGACGATCCTGTTGACGACGCATGATTTGCAGGATATCGAGGCCTTGTGCTCGCGCGTCATCATGCTCGACGACGGCCGCATCATCTACGACGGCGGCCTGGAAGAGCTCAAATCGAGATGGAGCAAAGGCCGGGAGCTGCAGTTCCAGTTCGGCGAGCAGCCGTCGCTGGACGCCCTGAGAGGCTTGACGGACGGCCTGAACGGCGTGGAATGGACGATCGACAACGAGCTGACGGCCACGATGTGGCTGCCGCACGAGGTGAACGTCTCGGAGGCGCTCGGGCGCGTCGTCGGCGGCACGTCGGATATCCGGGACATCAAAATCACGGAAACGAATACCGACGACATCGTCCGCGAGATTTATTCGTCGGGTTCGGCGTCGAACGACGCGGCGGCGAAGCTGAGCCAGAGCGCACCGGGCGGCGCGGAGCCGGACGGGCCGATAATAGCGGAGGCGCCGGCAGAGCCTGCGGGCAACGCTGCGGCCGGTGCCGGAAGCGCCGGGAAGGACGAAGAAGCCGGGCAGCAGGCCGAAGAGTATGCGCTCGTCGCCGCGGGGACGGCGTCCGAGAAGGAGCCCAAAGCATGAACAGCGCGTATTTGGACCTGATTCGCATCCGTTTTCTCATGATGCTCGCTTACCGCGTCAACTATTACAGCGGCATCGTCATCTACACGATCAACATCGGCGCGTATTATTTTCTCTGGGAAGCGATCTACGGGGAGCAGAAGCTGCTGGCAGGCTTCACGCTGGCGCAAATGACCACGTACGTGGCGGTCTCGTGGATGGCGAGGGCCTTTTACTTCAATAACCTGGATCGCGAGATCGCAAACGAAATCCGAGACGGCAGCGTGGCCGTGCAGTTCATTCGCCCGTACAACTATTTGTTCGTGAAGCTGATGCAGGGTTTCGGCGAAGGCCTGTTCCGGCTGCTGCTGTTCATGGGCCCGGGCCTTGCGCTCGTCTGCCTGATCTTCCCGGTCAAGCTTCCTTCGGATCCGGGCACTTGGGCGATCTATATCGTCATGCTGGCATTCAGCTTTCTTATTAATACGCAGATCAACATGCTCGTAGGCTTATTCGCGTTCTTCGTCGAGAACAACGAGGGCATGCTGCGCATGAAGCGGGTGCTGGTCGACCTGTTCTCGGGGGTCATCGTGCCGATCTCGTTCTTTCCGGGCTGGCTTGCCGTCACGATGAAGTGGCTGCCGTTTCAAGCGATTACGTTTCTGCCGAGTTCCGTCTTTACCGGCCGGATTACCGGCGACGAGGTGCTGCGCGTGCTCGGCATTCAAATCGTCTGGTTCGTCGCGCTGATTATTCCGATCGCGTGGGTATGGCGCATGGCGCGCACCAGGCTGTTCGTGCAGGGAGGTTAAGGAAGCTATGTTTTATTGGTCGCTGGCCGTGGAATACATGAAAAATTACGTGAAAACCAAGCTGACCTACCGCGCCGATTTCTGGGTGGAGGTGCTGTCGGACCTGCTGTTCCAAGCGGTCAACCTGATCTTCATCCTGGTCGTGTTCCAGCATACGCCGACGCTCGGCGGCTGGACGGAGGCCGAAGTCGTGTTCGTGTACGGCTTTTTCATGGTGCCCTCGGGCATCTTCAGCACGTTCTTCAACATCTGGAATTTCAGCGAACGGTACATCGTCAAAGGCGAGATGGACCGCATATTGACGCGTCCGGCCTATAATCTGTACCAGGTGCTGCTGGAAAACCTCGATCCGCCGTCGCTGTTCGGCTCGCTCGTCGGGCTGATCATCATGGTGCTGAGCTGGGGACAGCTGGATCTGGCGTTCCATCCGGCGGACGTCCTGATGATGGTCGTCTTCACGATCGGAGCGGTCATGATTTATGCGGGCATCTTCACCGCGCTGACGGCGATCTCGTTCTACTCCGATGCGCCGACGGGCATCCTGCCCTTGATGTACAACATCTCGAGCTACGGCCGGTATCCGGTTAATATTTATAACAAAGCCATCCGGTTCATGCTCACCTGGCTGCTGCCGTTCGCCTTCGTCGGGGTCATCCCGGCTTCGTATTTCCTCGGGCGGAACGAGACGGGCTTGTCGGACCTGGCGCTCTACACGCCGCTGATGGGCGTGATCGTCCTGGGCATCGGGCTGTTCATCTGGAACCACGGCGTCAAGCGGTACCGCGGCGCGGGATCCTGACCTGATCATATGAAGGGAGAAATGCGCAATGGCAATCAAAGCGAAAGCGGCCGTGGGCAAAAAAGCGCCGAATTTCACGCTTGCGGCGACGGGCGGCCGGGAGGTCAGCCTGAGCGATTTCGCCGGACGCAAGGTCGTCATCTTCTTCTATCCGAAGGATCTGACGCCGGCGTGCACGCAGGAGTCGTGCGATTTCCGCGACGCGTACGCGGAATTCGGCAAGCATGGCACGGTCGTGATCGGCATCAGCAACGACCCGGCGGAGCGGCACGAACGATTCGCCGCGAAGTACGAGCTGCCGTTCGAGCTGCTGGCCGATACGGAGCATAAGGTATGCGAGCTGTACGGGGTCTGGCAGCTGAAGAAGCTGTACGGCCGCGAATACATGGGGCTTGTCCGCTCGACGTTTCTCATCGACGAGAAGGGCAAGCTGTCGCGCGAGTGGCGGAATCTCCGCGTGAAGGGGCATGTGCAGGACGTGCTGGCGGCGGCAATCGAGCTGTAGACGCAGCTTGCCCGGCGCCAGAGGCGGAGCTTTGGAGCAAACGAATGAAGGTTGTCCGGAAGCCGATAGGTCGGTTCTCCGGACGGCCTTTTTTGCGTTAAGTGGCGCGGGAGCGGCTGGATCGGACCGGCGGTTTCGGGGGCGGATGCGCCGCTCGTCGTCGTACGTATTCGACGGGGAATCCGATGACCGTGCGCGGCATGGCTCGGGTAAGCGGATGACGCTGCGTTCGGCATTCGGCCGAATGCGGCGCGATTCTTCCGTTGAGCGCGGGCGGAGTCGGTATTCATGCGTCCATCTTGGAGATTATAGACCTGTTGCCCGCGGCGCAGGTGTAAAGGACGCAAGAGATGGCGAAACTATCAGATAGCGTTATTCACTAGGTTGGAAGAGTAGGAGATGAGATCGGATATGATTCCAAAAGTTCGGCAAGGGGAAAACGGGCTTGGCGAGCCGCCGCTTCACGCGGCGGAAGCGGATATGTGGCCGGAGGCCGCGCAGCAATCGCTGCAGCTGATGCTGGCGCGGGTGAACAGCGTGCTGCTCGGCAAGGAGCAGGTGGTGGCGCGGGTGTTCAGCGCCTTGCTGGCCGGCGGGCACGTGCTGCTCGAGGACGTGCCGGGCGTGGGCAAGACGCTGCTCGTGCGCGCGATCGCGCGGGTCATCGGCGGGGAGTTCCGCCGCATTCAGTTTACGTCGGACATGCAGCCGGCGGATGTCGTCGGGGGGATGGTCTGGGACGGGAAGCGGGGAGAGCTCGTCTTCCGCCAAGGTCCGCTGATGGCGAACGTCGTGCTGGCCGACGAGATCAACCGCACGCCGCCGCGCACGCAGTCCGCGCTCCTTGAGGCGATGGAAGAGCGGAGCGTCTCGGCCGACGGCGAGACACGGCCGCTGCCGCTGCCGTTCATGCTGCTCGCGACGCAGAATCCGCTGCGCGACGACGGCACGTACCCGCTGCCCGAGGCGCAGCTGGACCGGTTCATGATGAGGCTGACGATCGGCTACCCGTCGCCGGAGGACGAGATCGGGATGCTGGAATCCGGGCGCCAACGGCTGCTGCCGGAGCTGCTGCGCCCCGTTATCGTGCCGGAGGAATGGATGCGCATGCAGAAGGATGCGCAGTCGGTGCATGTCCATCCCGCGCTGCTTGCGTACGCGGTGCACGTCGTCGGAGCTACGCGCACGTCGCCGGAGCTGCAGCTGGGCGCGAGTCCGCGCGCGACGCTGGATTGGATCCGCGCTTCGCAGGCGACGGCCTATGTAGCCGGCCGGCGCTACGTCGTGCCGGACGATCTGAAGCATGCGGCGGAGCCCGTGCTCGCGCACCGGCTGCTGCTGCGGGACGAGGCCTGGGTCAAGGGAAGAAGCCCGGCGAAGGTGCTGGAGGATATTCTCGCGGCGTCGCCGGTGCCGATGCCGGCTTCCGAAGGCGGGCGGCGCAGATGATTGTGGCCGGATTATCGTTGGGGTCGCCGGTGCTTGCCGGGGCAAGCCTAAGCGGGATGACCGGCGTGAATAGGAAGGCGGTGAGACGGTGAGAACGACCGGAACGAAGAAGTCGGCGGCGAAAACCGGAGCGGCGGGTCCCGGGGGCACGGCGGGAACAACGGGAGCGGCGCCTGCTATTCCGGGAGCGTCCAAGCTGCGCAGCCGGATCGTCAGCCGCGCGATGGCGCTGCTGGTTCTCCTGGCCGCCGTCTATGCCCTGCGCGAACGGGGCGGGGCGGTCGAGTGGCTGTTCGCGGCGATCGCGATCCTGACGGCAGGCTTCGGCCTGCTGCTGCCCTATGCGGCGATCGGCCGGATTCAGGCGGAAAGGACGGTTTACGACGAGGAAGCGCTGGCGGACGGCGGCGAGATGCGCGTGCAGCTGACGCTGAAGCTGAGCCGCATGCTCCCGTTCATGTGGGTTTGCCTGCAGGAAGAGATCGTCAACGCATGCGCTCCGCAAGGGAACGGCATCAAAATCAATCGGGCGCTGCTGCCCGGATTCAGCCGCCGGTTGGTCTTGTCGTATACCGTGAACGGACTGCAGCGGGGCGTGCTGGAGTTCGGCCGCGTGACCGTGTCGATGGGAGACATGCTCGGCCTGACGACGAGAACCGTCACGGTCGAATGCTCCGGCCATGCCGTCGTGAGGCCGGCTGCCCCGTCCGGGGAGCGGCTCGGGGCGCTGCCGGGCTTCGAAGCCGAGCAGACCCGGAACGGCATGCAGCCCGTGTCCTCTTTCGGCGGGCAGATGATGTCCGCGGCGTCGCGGCTGCGCCGGGACGGAGCCGGCCCCGAGCTGCGTTCCTACGTGCCGGGCGATTCGCTGCGCCGGGTCGATTGGCGTGCCATGGCGCGCGGACTCGGCATGCAGACGCGCATGAACGAGGCGGAGGAAGCGGGCACGGTCATCGTGCTGCTGGACGTATCGGCGGCGGCATACGGCAAGGACCGAAGGTTATTCGATGCCAATGCCGGACGGGCCATGGCGATCATGGAGCAGGCGGAGCGGGAGGGCAAACGGATGAAGCTGTTGACCAACGCGGTTGCAGAGGGTGCCGTTCATGACGGCGGCAGCGGCGGGAGCGCGCTTCGGGAGACCGGCAAGCGCCTCGCGGCGCTCAGCCTCGGCGAGGCGGCGAAGCCGATGTCGCAGCGGCTGTCCGACGTCGTGGCGGGCGCGCCCCGCGGCGCTTCCGTCATCTGCCTGACGGCGGGCAAGACGGGCAGCGCCGAAGCGATCGCGCGGCAGTCGGGAGATCCCGGCAATATTTCGTACGGCGCGAAGCTGGCCGGCGTACGCGGCATTCGGCTGCATCTGCTGCTGTCGATTCCGGCAACCGGCGGCGAGACCGCGGAGCAGAGCTGGCAGGAGCGGCTGCAGGGAACGGGCTGCAGCGTGCGGGCCATGACCGTGCCGGAAAGCTACGGCAGCCGGAAGCCGAGAGCGGCGGAAGCAGCCGTGCAAGCCGGCGGGAAAGGAGGCGCGATCCATGTCGAAGCCGCGAACGGATAACGGCGGCCGGGAGGCCGCGGCGGGCGGCGGCTCCCGGGAGGGCACGGCTCCCCAAGATGTGCAGGATGCCCGTCCACGGGAGGATAATGCCCCCAAGGCAGTACAGGAAGCCCGCACTCAGAGTTATTCGCCGCAACAGGCGGAGTTTGGCTCGAGCCTTACGCGACAACCGCAGGCGGCGCATGCCGGGGGTTCCGGATCGACCGCCGCGTTCTCGAACAAACCGGGGCAATCGGCCGCGCCGGGCGGCGGTTCCGTGAAAGGATCGGTTGCTGCCGGCGGGGCTCGGCGGTCCAAGCGGCAGGAGGAGCGGGACGGGCTGCATTTCTTCCGTCACGGTATACGAAGATTGATCACGAGCCTGCTCCTGTACGGCCTGATCGTGGAGTGGCTGTTGCCCTTGGAGCAGTTGAAAACCTATACGGAGCTGTATGAAATCGGTCCGCTCCTCGCGGCCGTCGGCTTATTTCTCGCCGTCGGCTTGTTCGTGCCTCCGACGTGGGCCGCTTTGCTGCTGAACGGCTTCATCGCGGTCGGCACGGTCCTCGCGTTGTTCGAGCCGCATTATGGCTCGCTGTCCCGGTCGTTGCGCGGGTTGGCCGAGGCCATGCAGCATGACGCGCTCGGCATGGGGCGCGGGGATTTCATGATCAGCGGCGAATCCAGGACGCTGCTGCTGATCGCCGGGCTCGGGATGATGGCGATCGCCGTGCAGTCGCTCATGTGGCTGCGCCAATGGGGGCTCGGTTTGACGGCGCTGACGGCGCTGTACTTGCTGCTGCTGTACGGTTTTCTCGAATTGAACGTGTTTCCGGGGCTGCTGCGGGCGTGCGCGGAGGGACTGTTATTAAGCGCGCTCGTGACGGTGCCGCGAATCGAACGGCTCGTCGGCGTGCCGGATTTGTTTGCGCCGGCTCGCCGCTCCGGGAGCGGGAAAGGGATGCTGGCCGGGTGGTCTCTCGGATGGTGGAGCGGCGCGGCCTGGCTTGCCGTCTTCATCATGGCGGGAAGCATCGGCGCGGCTTGGAGCTGGTCGGGACCGGCCGCATCCGAACAGGCGCCATGGGCCGCGGACGCCGTGAGATGGAGCGAAGCGCGCTTCGGGACGCCGGACGGACATGACGCTTCCGAGGCCGCGACGACGGCGGCGGAAGCGATGGCGGACACGGGACTGAACGGATCCGGGAAAACGGGCTACGGCTTCGACGACAGCCGTCTTGGCGGACCGCTGTCCGCGGACGACACCGTCTTGTTCACCGTGGCGTCCAGGGAAGCCGGCTATCTGCGCGGCGACAGCAAATCCGTTTATAACGGAGCGGGCTGGGAACAGGACGGGCATGACTGGCAGAAGATGAACGTGACCGCCTCCTCGGCCGCGGGGGATTCCAACGTGCTCGTGCAAACCGTGACGCCGGCCCGGCCGACGGTCGGCTATCCGCTGTTCGGCGGAGGCGCGGATGCCCGGATCACGGCACTCAAGCTGCAGCTCGCGCCGAAAGGCGCCGCCGGGAAGTATTGGCGGGATACGGAGACCGGGGCGCTCTATGCGCCCGGCGACGAAGACCGGGTCGTCCAGTACACGGTCGAGACGATCGTCCCGAACGAGGTCGACGTCCGCAGCGTGGGCGCCGGTGCAGCGGGCGGAACGACGGGCACTGACGATGCCGCGGCCGCGGCTTTCTCCGGCGCGGCGGCGTTGACGGATCAAGCGGAGCGGGCGTATACGCAGCTGCCCGCGGGTCTGCCCGCGCGGGTCGGCGAGCTCGCGGCCCAAATCATTCGGGATGCCGGCAATCCGGCAAGCCGGTACGAGCAGGCGCAGGCCATCGCGGATTACTTGCGCGCGCACTACGCCTACACGCTCGCGGATACGGCGGCGCCGGGGGCGGGCATCGACTTCGTCGACGACTTTTTGTTCCGGCAAAAGCAAGGGTACTGCGTGCATTTCGCTTCCGCGATGGCGGTGCTGCTGCGGACGCAGGGCATTCCGGCGCGGTACGTGAAGGGCTTTGCGCCGGGCGAGGCCGAACGCCCGGCGGGAGGGGGCGAAGCCTCCCTGTTCACCGTGCGCGCGAGCAACGCGCATGCTTGGGTGGAGGTATGGTTTCCGGGCGCCGGCTGGGTGCCGTTCGAGCCGACGCCGGGTTTCGCGGCACCGGCTGACGGTGCCGCGGGCGATGCCGGATCGTCCGCGTTCGCGGACGGGGCGGCGGAGCCGGGCCATGCCGCCGCAGCGGACCGCGCGGCGGCGGCCGGCGGCGAAGCCGCAGCGGACGCCCGCGGCTTCGCCGGGCGTCTGGCCGCGCAGCTGCGCGCTGCCGCGGCGCGCGGGGCGCAGGCCCTCGCGGACGCGGGCCGCGGCGCCACGGCTGTGCCGCCATGGGCCATGGCGGCCGGCGCCGCAGCGGTCACCGGCGCGGCCGGGCTCGCCCTGGCGCTGCGCCGCAGCCGCGGACGCTTCGCGTTCGGCTTGGCGCTGCGCCGGTACGGCAGCGCCCTAAGGGCGGGCCGGCACACCGCGGCCCGCAGCCAGTTCCTCCGGCTCGCGGACGCCTTATGGCGCGAGCTGTACAAGCGGTGCGGCGCGAAGCCCGCGCACCGCACGCTGCGGGAATACGCGGCGGCGCTCGACCTGCCGCCGCAGACCGTGCCGCTCGTCGCGGATTTCGTGCGGTGGGACGAGGAGGCGCGATTCGACGCCTACGCGCAGCGCCTCCCGACGCAGCAGCAGCTGGCCGAGCTCGTCGCCGGCCTGTCCGCCCCGAAATGACAAATGCCGCAAGCCGGGATGATAACGGCTTGCGGCGTTTCTTTTGAACGCGGAAGCAGAAAACGGCCTCGTTCCGACACTTATTCAAAAATATTGGTTTAATACATATTTATTGATTGAAAACGCTATTTCGTATACAATGCATGTAGGAAAGCATTCAGAAGCGGGGTGTCAACATGCTGGAACTCAGTTTCGACGAACCGGACAAGCTGGTGGGCGTCGCGCATGCGTTATCGACCCGTTCCCGGGTCGATCTGCTCCAATTGCTCAGCACGAAGCGAATGAACGTCGTGGAAATCGCGGATGCGCTGCGGCTGCCGGTCTCGACCGTGGCGAACAACGTCAAGATCCTGGAGGCCGCCGGGCTGATCAACACCGAGCTGCTGCCGGCGACGCGCGGGGCGATGAAAGTCTGCAGCCGCAATTACGACGATATCCATATCGGCTTCAACGCGTCCAGGCCGCTGCCGAAGGGCGAGACGCTGGATTACCGGATCGAGCTTCCGATCGGGCATTACAGCGACTGCGAGGTGTACCCGACCTGCGGCGTCGCGGGCGTGGACAAATTCCTGTTCGAAGAGGACGAGCCCGTGCAGTTCTATCATCCGAAGCATATCGACGCGCAATTGATCTGGTTCCGCAAGGGCTACGTCGAGTACCAGCTGCCGCTCGACCTGCCGTCTGGCGCGCGGGTCAAGTCGCTCGAATTCTCCATGGAGCTCTGCTCCGAGGCGCCGAATTACGACAACAACTGGCCCTCCGACATTACCCTGTGGGTGAACGGACGCGAAGTCGGCTGCTGGACGAGCCCGGGCGATTTCGGCGACCGGCGCGGCAAGCTCAATCCGGCCTGGTGGCTGGACGGCGCGACCCAATACGGGCTGCTGAAGACGTGGATCGTGGGCGAGGAACGGACGACGCTGGACATGAAGGAAGTGTCGGACGTGAAGGTCGCGGACTTGAACTTGAAGCAGCGCCCGAGCGTCAAGCTTCGCATCGGCGTCAAGGAGGACGCGCTGCACAAGGGCGGCGTGAATCTGTTCGGCAAGCATTTCGGCGATTACGAGCAGGACATCGTGATGAAGATAAACTACGTAATGGACTAAAAAGCGGCCAAGCCGTAAATAATAAGCCTTTAATTACAGGATCCCTGTCATTAAAGGTTTATTTTGTTTTATTAGTTACAAAATTATTAAATGAAACCGTTGACATTTAGGCTTTCGATCGCTAGTATAGGGTCAAGGAAACAAGATATATGTAACAAACCATAAAACGTATTTTGTTTCTGCATGCCATGATTGAATCGAATAGGGAGGCCAACCATGAAAAAGAGCTATGCACTGGCAATGACGTCGCTGCTGTCGATTTCCCTGCTTCTGAGCGCCTGCGGCGGCAACAACGGCGGAGGCAACAACGGAGGCGGCAATAATGAAAGCGCTGACGGAGGCAATGCGCCGTCCACGAACGCAGGCACGAACGCGGGCGCGAATGCCGGCAACGAAGCTTCGACGGGCGGCGAGAAAGTGGACTTGAACTTCTGGACGCTGTTCGACGGCGGCGACGGCGCGAACATGCAGGCGCTGGTGGACGAATTCAACAAGACGCACCCGGACATTCAAGTCAAGAACACGAAGCTCGTCTGGGGCGAGTACTATACGAAACTGATCACCGCGGTCGGCAACGGCAACGGTCCCGATATCGGCATTTCCCATACGTCGCGCCTGCCGGACCTGATCGACCAAGGCGTCGTGACGGAGCTCGACGACGTGGCGACGGAAGCGGGCGTCGACTGGTCGACGTACAACCCGAACCTGCTGAACGCGACGGTCGTCGACGGCAAGCATTACGCGGCCCCGATCGATACGCATCCGTTCATCATGTATTACAACAAGAAGCTGCTCAAGGACGCGGGCCTGCTCGGCGAAGACGGCAAGCCGGTGCTGGAGCAATCCGCCGACGGCTTCATGAAATTCCTGCAGACGCTCAAGGAGAAGCTGCCGGCCAAGACGACGCCGTTCGCGCTCTCCAATTCCAATGACGACCCGTACCGTCTGTGGTGGTCGCTGTACTCTCAGCAAGGCGCCAACGACATCGTGTCCGACGACCTCAAATCCGCCGCCGTCGACGCGGACAAAGGCGCCAAAGCGGCCGACTACATCCAAAAGCTGTACACGGGCGGTTATATCAAGAAGAACGATCCGGACTTCTACAAGAATTTCCAAAGCGGCACGGCGGCGATCATGATGACCGGCGTTTGGGCGACGGGCACGTGGGAATCGACGAAAGGCCTCGAGTTCGGCGCGATGCCGATTCCGAAAATTTTCGACCAGGAAGCGACGTGGGGCGATTCCCACACGATCATCCTGCCCGTGACCAAATCCGAGGATCCGGCAAAACGCAAGGCGGCCATGATTTTCGCGGATTGGATCGCGTCCAACGGCCAGATCTGGGCGAAAGCGGGGCACATCCCGTCGAAGCCGTCGGTGCTCGAGAACGCGGATTACAAAGCGATGCCTTACCGCAGCGATTACGCGTCGGTCGCCAGCACCGTTAAATTCAACAAGCCTTCCACGAAGAACTGGCAGATCCGCGACAATGCGTCGTTCAAGGTGCTGAACGAGGTGTGGGCGAACAAGCTCAGCCCGGCGGACGCCATGACCAAGCTGCAGGACAGCGTACAGAAAACGCTTGACGAATAAACCGATTCATATCGCAGGTTTCCCCAAGCTTGCGGCCGCCTAGGCCGCAAGCTTGCCGGCGAAACGGAGAGGGTGAGGCGCAAATGAGAATGAGCAAGCTGAGGGCGGACGTGCAGGCGCTTCTGTTTCTGCTGCCGTTCCTGGCCGTTTATCTGCTGTTTACCATCTGGCCGATGATCAAAGGCGTGAACATGACGTTCTACAAATGGACGCTGATCCGCAAAATGAAATACGTCGGCGGGGACAATTATACGCGGATGCTGCACGACCACGACATGTGGGCGGCGATCGGGCATTCCTTGATCTTCGTTATTCTGACGACCCCGACGATGATCGTGCTGGCCATTGCCCTCGCGCTCATCGCGAACCGCAAATCCAGGCTGCAGCGCTTTTACCGAAGCGTCTTTTTCCTGCCCAGCGTCCTGTCCGTCGCGGTCGCCTCGTTCCTGGGCCTCTTCGTGTTCCAGCCTTACACCGGACTCGTGAATTCGGCGCTTCATCTGATTCATCTGCTTCCGGGCGACCAGGAAATCTTCTGGCTGACCGAGACGAATCTCTCCTGGGTCGCCATCGCGTTGATCACGCTCTGGTGGACCGTCGGCTTCAACTTCATCCTGTATTTGTCGGCCATGCAGGACATTCCCGATGAAATCTACGAAGCCGCCCGTCTGGACGGCGCGAACGATAGACAGATTTTCTTCCGCATCACGTTTCCTTACCTGAGTCCGATCACGAAGACGATCACGATGCTCCAGATCATCGCGTCGTTCAAAGTCTTCCTGCAAATCTACATCATCACCGGCGGCGGTCCGCTCGACAAAACCCGTCCGATCATTCAGTTGATCTATGAAACGGGCTTCAAGAAGAACGATCTCGGCTACGCGGCCACGATGTCCTACATGCTGTTCGCGATTCTGCTCGTGCTTTCCGCCTTCCAGTACTGGATGAACAACCGGAAAGGAGCGCAAGCGTAATGAAAACTTTTTACCGCGTCATCTCCCTGCTCGCGGCGCTCGTCTTCCTGGCGCCGGTCGTCTGGATGCTCGTCGTGTCGATCAAGGAAGAAGGCATGAAAATCGTATCCGTGCTGGATTGGTTCACGCCGCCGTATTCGTTCGCGGTGTACGACCAGGTGCTGTCCGGCACGAAGCTGTCGAATTGGGTGCTGAACAGCTTCTTCGTCGCCGTGTGCGTGACGGTGCTGACGGTCGTCATCGCGGCCATGGCGGGCTTCGTGCTCTCCAAGATTCCGTTCCGCTACCGCTCGTTCATCTTCTTCTTCACGCTGGCGGGCTTGCTCATACCGGGCGAAGCGATCATCATCCCGCTGTACCAGGTGGCGAAGGACATGAACCTGCTCAATTCGTACCAAGGCCTCATCATTCCGGCGCTGGCTTCGCCGTTCGCGGTGATCGTGCTCAAAAGCTTCTTCGACGGCGTGCCGAACGATCTGCTCGAGAGCGTCCAGATCGACGGCGGCGGAACGTGGCGGATTTTCACCGGCATCATGCTGCCGCTGACCCGTCCGGCCTTGGCGTCCATGGCCATTCTGACGTTCATCGGCTCGTGGAACAACTTTCTCTGGCCGTTCCTGTCGATCACGGACGACAATCTGTTCACGCTGCCGATGGGCATTCCGACGCTGATGAGCCAGTACTCGGAGGATTACGTGAAGCCGATGGTCGTCAACACGATCGCGTCGCTGCCGATCATGCTCCTGTTCCTGGTCTTCGAGCGCCAGATCGTCAAGGGCGTCAGCCTGTCGGGAATCAAAGGATGAGCGAGACGGCAGCTCCGCGCAAGCGGGAACGGGCGATCGACCTGTTCAAAGGGTTGCTCGTCCTGGGGATGGTCTACTGCCATGTATTGCAATTTTTCAGCGACCAGCAGGTGTATCCGAACGGCCGGCTTGCCATCGACCTTATCAATCTCATTACGTTTTCGGGCTTCGTATTCAGTTTCGGATACGTCTCCCAACTGGCCTATTATACGAAAACATTCCGCCAAGCCGCGCCGCGCATGCTCATCGCGGCGTTGAAGACGCTCGTCGCCTTCTATGTATCGGGCACGGCGTACCGGTTGTTCATCGACGGCCGGGTGCTCTCGCGGGCGACCGTCAGGCCGATCCTGCTGCTGGACGACATGCCCGGCTGGTCGGAGTTTCTCTGGTCGTTCACGTATCTGATGGTGCTCGGACTCGTGCTTTTCGTGCCCCTTAAGCGGCTTGCGGAGCGCCGCTGGGCCGGCTTCGCCGCGGCGGGGCTGCTGCTCCTGACGACGCTGCTGCCCTACGGCGCGGTCCATGCCATGAAGCTCGGGCCGCTGATCGGCACGCGCGATTTCGCGTCGTTTCCGGTGCTGCAGTATTTCCCTTATTATCTTGTCGGGATGCTGTTCGCGCGGTACCGGATCGCCTGGGATTGGCGCGTGCTTGCGGGCGCGATCGCCGCTACCGGCGCCTTCCTGTGGAAGTGGTTGGCGGACGGCGCGCTTCCCGAACGTTTCCCGCCGTCGGTCTGGTGGATCCTCGGGGCGGCGCTGCCGCTGTACGGCTACTATCTGCTGAGCCGGCTGATGGAACGGGTTCCCGCGCCGTTCGGCGCGTTCGAAGCGATGGGGCGCAACGTGCTCTGGTGCCTCGTCATGAGCAATCTTCTTATTTTCGCCCTGAAGGGCAATCAACGGAACAACGTGCTGCTTAGCGCGCTGGACGGGCTCTGGATGGCGATCGCCTTGCTCGCCGTCGCTTCGTTCGGCATCTGGGTCATCACGAAGAAACAGAAGAGTAGAAGGAGTGGGAGAGAACATGCCGCAACAACTTAGAGAAGAATACCCGCGCCCGCAGTTCGTACGCGACCGGTGGCTGAACCTGAACGGAGAATGGGAATTCGCGATCGACGATGCCGGTGCCGGGGAACGCGAGGGCTGGCAGAACGGAGACATCGCCTTCGACCGGAAGATTAACGTGCCGTTCTGTTATCAAAGCGAGCTGAGCGGCATCGCCGACACGGCATTCCACGATACCGTCTGGTATCGCCGGTCGTTCGTCCTTCCCGCCGATTACGCGGGCGCGCGCATCCTGCTGCATTTCGGCGCCGTCGATTACGAGTGCCGCGTGTGGGTGAACGGCAAGCTCGCGATCGAGCACGAGGGCGGGCACACGCCGTTTCAGGCGGACATCACGGATGCGCTGACGGACGGGGACAACGTCATCGCCGTCAAAGCGGTCGATTACAGCAAAGACGTCACGCTCCCGCGCGGCAAGCAGTTCTGGGAAGAGAAGTCCGCCGGCATCTTCTATACCCGCACGACGGGGATTTGGCAGACGGTGTGGCTCGAGCCGGTAGCGCCGACGCACGTCGGCCGGGTCCGCCTGACGCCCGACATCGACCACAATCAATTGAAGCTGCAGGCGTTCATCGGCGGCTTCGAACCGGGGAAGGATATCTCGCTTCGCGCCACGGTCCGCTTCGACGGGGAGCTCGTCTCGGAGGATACGTTCAAGGTGACGCGGGACACGGAAACCCGCATCATCGGCGTTCACGATTTCAACGATCACGGCCTCGGCCGCTGGTGGAGTCCCGAGAAGCCGAATCTGTACGATCTTCGTTTGACGCTGCTGGTCGACGGGAAGGAAGCGGACCGGGCGGACAGTTACTTCGGCATGCGCAAGATTTCCGTGGAAGACGGCGTCGTGCTGCTGAACAACCGGCCGTACGTCATGCGGCTGGTGCTGGATCAGGGCTATTTTCCGACGGGCCTGCTGACCGCGCCGAGCGACGAAGCGCTGAAGCGCGATATCGAGTTGACGAAGGAAATGGGCTTCAACGGCGCCCGCAAGCATCAGAAAATCGAGGATCCCCGCTACCTGCACTGGGCGGACCGCCTCGGTCTGCTGGTATGGGGCGAGATGGCGAACGCCTATCATTTCTCCGAGCAATACGTCGGCCGCGTGACCCGGGAGTGGCTGGAAGCGGTCGAACGCGACTACAACCATCCCTGCATCGTCGCCTGGGTGCCGATCAACGAAAGCTGGGGCGTCACGAATATCCTGGTCGACGGGCAGCAGCAGCAGCATGCGCTCGCGATGTACCACATGACCAAGTCGCTCGATCCGACCCGGCCCGTCATCTCCAACGACGGCTGGGAGCTCGTGAAGACGGATCTCGTCACGATCCACGACTACGAATGGCGCCGCGAAGTGCTGGCCGACCGTTATTCGACGATCGACAAGGCGCTGTCCGCGCGTCCGGGCAATCGCTGGATCCTCGTTCCGGGCTATCCGTACGAAGGGCAGCCGCTGCTGCTGACGGAGTTCGGCGGGATCTCGTTCCAGAAGAGCGACTGGGAAGGCTGGGGTTACTCCGGCGCGAAGGACGAAGCGGATTACGAGAAACGTTTGTCCGACGTCGTCGAACCGGTCAATCAAGCGCCGCTGCTGCAGGGCTTCTGCTATACGCAGCTGACGGACGTGGAGCAGGAGATCAACGGGCTGCTCACCTACGATCGCCAGCCGAAGATCCCGCTCGAGCGGATCCGCCGCATTATTGAAGGAAAATAACGGCCTATCGGAGGGGCGGCCTCATGACAAGAGTCAAATGGATCGGACTCCTCATCGCCCTGGTTTGCGTCGGAGGGAGCGGATGCGCCATGAACGAAGAACCGCAGGCACCGGAACGCACCTATGCCAATCCGGTCAAGCTGGCGGACGAATGGGGCGAATACGGGCTCGGCGATCCGTTCGTATTCAACTACGACGGTTACTATTACCTGTACGTGAGCACGCGCGATACCGATGCCGGCATCAAGGTGTGGCGCTCCGCCAATCTCGTCGATTGGACCTACGAGGGACTTTGCGCGGAAGATCCGGTCACGACCGGGGCGTACGCGCCGGAGGTCCGGTATTGGAACGGGAAATTCTATCTGTACACCTCTCCCGCCGGGCAAGGCCACTATGTGCTCGTGAGCGACAAGCCGACGGGGCCGTTCAAGGTCGCGACCGATAACTTCGGCCGCACGATCGACGGCACGACGTTCGTGGACGACGACGGGCAATGGTATTTCTATTACGCCGGTCCGTCGGGCATTCAAGGGGCGCCGATGACGGACCCGCTCACCGTCGCGCCGGAGGAAGCGCAGACGGGGGCGTACATGGGCGGCTGGACCGAAGGGCCGACCGTGTTCAAGCATGACGGCAGGTATTACATGACGTATACGGGCAATCACGTGTTCAGCGCGGGCTATCGGGTCGATGCCGCCGTCGGCGATTCGCCTCTGGGCGGATTCGCGGGACAGGCGAGCAATCCCATCCTCCTTCGCACGGAAGGCGCGACCGTCGGGCTCGGCCATAATTCCGTCGTGACGGGCCCGGACTTGGATACGCCGTATATCGTGTACCACAATCTGGAGGGGCGTGGCATCGTCGGACCGCTCCGGCACATGAATCTCGACCGGATCGTTTGGGACGGCGGGAAGCTGCAGGTCGCCGGCCCGACGTCGGATCCGCAGCCGGTCCCGGCGATGCCCGCGTACTCCGACCGGTTCGACCGGGAGGAGCTCGGCAAGTCCTGGCAGCGCACGGGAGAAGCGGCCTGGTCCGTGAAGCCGTCCGAAGGCCTGGCGGCGGACGCCTCCGGCCGTGAAGGGCTGTCGATGCTGCTTGCCCGCGAGAAGACGGGGACGCGTTATACGGCGGAGTTCCATGTCCGGCATCTCTCCGGGCAAACGGGGGAGACGGGCATCGTCTTCGCGTACAAGGACGACCGGAATTACGGTCTCGCGCTGTGGCGGGAAGCGGCGCGGCGATTCGAGATCCGGATCGTGCGCGACGGCAAAGCTGCATCGACGGCGACCGCGAAAGCGCCGGATAACTTGGACATGGGCCAGCTGCAAACGATTCGGCTGGAAGCGGCCGGACGCACGCTCCGGCTGTATGCGGAAGGCATGCGGCTGCTGACGATGAACCTGCCGGCCGAAGATGCCGGGATCGGCGGAGGACGAATCGGTTACGCGGTCGACAATGCGAAAGCGCGCTTCGGCTACGTCGCGTTCAGCGGCGCGGTCGACGGCAGCGGCACCTTGCTGGCCTACGCGCCATTGCCCGGCCGCGTCAACGCGTATCAAGACGAGGCGGGTCTCGCGAGCTCCTACGGTCTGCGCGAAGACGGCAGCGACGGCTTCGCGGCGGCGAAGCTCGATTCGGCGAAGCCGCTCACGTACCGCGTGAACGCGGCGAGGAGCGGCGCGTACAGTCTGGCCTTTCGCGTTGCCGCCGGCACGGACGGCGCGCGCTTCCGATTGACGGACGGCGGCAACGCGGATATCGCGGAGGTCGAAGCCAAGCCGGCTGCCGAACCGGGACAGTGGGAGACGCTGCAGGTTCACGGCGTGAAGCTGGAAGCGGGCTATCACCGCTGGACGCTCGAGGTCGAGAAGGGGTCGCTGGATGCGGATTGGATTGACGTGTTTCCTTACGTGCCGGTGACCGCGAAGACAGACGGCTTCGACGCGAAGAACATTCCGGGATGGACGCGTTACGAAGGCGTCTGGTCCGTGAAGGATGGGCAGCTTCGCGCCTCTTCGGCCCAGAACGGGAAGATCCTGACCGGGGATGAAGGCTGGACCGACTATGCCGTGCAGGCGGACGTGACCGCACCGGCGGACGGCGGCCAGGCGGGCATTCTGGTTCGGGTCAGCGATCCGGCAAACGGGTTGGAGCTGAACCAGAACCGGGACGATTTCCTCCGCGGCTATTACGCCTATGTCGACGATGGCGGCGTCCATCTGGCGAAGCACGATTACGGCACAACGCCTTTGGCGGACGCGGCGCTATCCGGGCAATCGATGGCCGGAGAGACGGTTCGTTTGAAGGTGTCGGCTATCGGCAGCGTGATTGCCGTCTATGTCAATGACGCCGCTCGGCCTGCTATTGTATACACGGATACCGGCGACGGGGCGCTCCTGCATGGCCGGGCTGGACTCAAGTCCGTCGGGGGAGCCTCGCGATTCGACGGATTCCAAGTCGAGCCTGCGACTTGATGGATCCCATTGCGGAATGGAAAAATGCAAAGCCTTGGCAGATGGCTGCCAAGGCTGATTTGCGTTTCCGTTATATCGTTGACGCGCGTCGTAGAAATGAGAAAGGTGCTGTCCCGTGAAACGGGCGGGCCCCCTACCAGTTGCGCAATAACGCCGCGGCTTCCTCGTCTCTGCGGCTGGCGGCGTCCCGGGCGGCTGCCTCCGGCGCGGTACCCTGCCGGGCGCCCGTCATCGGGCCTTCTGCGATAGGCTTGAAGACGGTCCAGCCCGCGGCAGAGGCTTCCTCCGTCGGCCGCGCGTCTTCGTTTGCCGAACGGTACGAATCTTCGTCGGCGTCGTTCCTGTCGAGGCGTTCAGCAGCGTCGTCGCGGCGCCTGTCTGCCGTTGACATCGGCGCGGAGCCCTCAGCGGTCCTAGGCGCGTCGTCTGCAATGGCTGCCGTCCGATTGTGCGCAGGTACGGCCGTCGTCGATTCGGCCGCGTCGATCGAGACAATCGCGGCGAAACCCTCAATCTCCCGGTCCGCGCGCGTGATTGCGCTAGCTTGCAGTGCGATGCCGTCGACGAATGCCGACCGACTGGCGGATTCTTCGCGTGCGCCCACGCTTGCATGTTCGAATGAAGCTTCCGCATGGACATGGACGGATGCTTCTTCAAATGCGCTTGCTTCGGTCGCATCCGCATTTTCGGATGCGGATGCGGTTTCCGCCTCGGCGGGTGCCGATGCTGCAGCGATCTCCTCTGCTGCGCGCACTTCTGCCCGAGCGGCAAAAACATCCGAAGCGGCAGTCGTATCCGCAGCCTCGCTCCGGGGCTGGTCGATCGAATGTTCGACGCTGCTTGCTTCGATCGTCGCATCTTCCGCAGCCCGTGCGCCGAACGCCGTGTGGCCTGCAGCTTGCGCCGGGCTTTCTCCGGCCGCCGGCCGCTGCGCCGCAGCGTCCAGGACCGCAGCCTCCCGCGTCTCCGCAACGCTGCCCGCGGACTTCGCCGACGCATTCACGCCTGCATCGGCCTCCTCGCGAATCGCCGCGTCGACGCCGGCCGCCGGCCGCTGCGCCGATAAGCCCGGTGCGCCCGGCATGCCCAGAGCGGTGCGCTCACTCTCGCTAATGCCATCGCCGCGCGGCGTGACCGGCTTGCCGCCGCCATGCATGCTCTGCATAAACGCCCGTCCGCTCTCGCGGAGCGGGTCGGCGGAGACGGCGGGAGAGGCATCCGCCTCATGCAGCCCGGTCGCCGCTTCATCCGCGGCGGCATCGAGCTCGCCGCGCTTCTCCGTCGCGCGGTAGCTGAGTTTTTTCAACATGCCGGCGCGGTCTTCCCGGTCCCGCCGGTCGTAGCCGGCGCGGCGCTCCTCGCCATTCCAGTCGGCCGCGATCGCCACGCGTCTATCGCGGCCGGCCCTGCGTTCGACAGGGCTGACGACGGGCTCGCCCATATCCATGGCGCTGTTGCCCTGGAAGACGCCGCCTTCTTCGATTTCGAGGGTGGCGGCGTCCATGTCGCCGTAAAATTTGCCGGTCGCCGTGATCGTCAGCTTGCCGCCGATCCGCACGTTTCCCGTTATCTGTCCGGCGAGGAACAAGTTGCGGGCCGTGATGTTGCCGATCGCGAAAGCGGTCTCGCCCAGCACGGCATCCCCCTCGCAAAACAAATCGCCGCGCAGCTGCCCCTCCAGGCGAACATTTCCGGCCGATCGGATCGGACCTTCGACAATGGTTCCCTCGCCGATGAACGTATCGGACAGCAAGGTGCTGATCTTGTCTCTTTTCCAAAACTTGAACATCTGTCGGCATCTCCTTCGTCGCACCAGGTATTGAATCGGTTTCGGAAAACGGTACCGGTGTCTCCTTCACATTGCGGAGCGTTTAACCGAATAAACACATATACCGATTATTTTCGGCAGGAGAACGATAAAATCTTAGCGTTAGGCAGGAGGAATTTGAAGTGATCAAGCTCGCAGGCATTGACGTAGGGAACGACAGCGTAAAATTGATCGTCGACGGATCGGCGGAGCCCGTCGTGATTCCGAGCATTCTCGCGCCCGGCTACGAACGGCATATTTTCCAGGAGGAGGATTCGCCGCTGAAGGCGCTGGACGTGCGCATCTACAGCCCGAAGCTGAAGAAGAACAACCAGCGTTACTTCGTGGGCATGCTTGCCATGGAGGATCAGGACAATTCCGAGCTGGAGGAAACCGATAACAAGGCGACCAGCGACCAGGCGCTGATCGTGGCGCTCACCGCGCTGGCTTACGCGGGACTGACCGGAGGGGCTTATCCGCCGTCCGAGGGCCAGACGAGCCAGGTTGTCGAATATATCGTGGGCACGGGGCTTCCGGTCCGTACGTACGCAGGCTTCCACAAACAATTCGAGGAGCGTCTCGTCGGCGAGCATGAAGTGACCTTCCTTTCCACGCCGAAGCTTCGCGGACGCGCCGTTAAAGTCGTCATCAAGCGGGCGGTCATCTCCATCGAAGGCGCCGCCGCGCTGTTCCATATGGCGACCCACGACAACCTCTCCGTGCGCAACGAAGAGCTGTATTACGGCTGCATCGGCATTTGCGAGATGGGGGCGCTGACGACGGATTTCCCGGTCATCAAGCGGATGAGCATCGACAATCAGTTCAGCACGGGCGAGCAGTTCGGGCTGGCGGGTTACCTGGATCAGATTATTCGGGACGTCGAGGACCAGTTCGGCCACCGGTTCCCGAGCCGGACGAAGCTGATTCAGCGCGTCAAGAGCGGCGACTACATCATTCATCGCATCGGCGAGGGTCAAGCGGATATTCGCCCGATCGTCGACAACTACTTCGGCCGCGCGGCGAACAAGGTGTTGGATCTTATCCTGAAACGGTGGAAGAAGAATCCGGATATTCAGTGCTTCTACATGCTTGGCGGCGGCGCCGTTGCCCTTCGCGGCTATTTGACCGAAGCGGCGGGCTCCGTTCGCCTGCGTTTCGTGGAGGACAGCGAATTCCAGAACGTGCACGGCTACCTGAAATTGGCCAAGAACAAGCAGCAGCAAACGCTGGCCGCAGCCGCGGCCGAGCAAGTCTAAGTCGCGCGATCGCAGCGAGGAGAACCGAACGGCCCGAGTGCAAACGGCCGCACGGTTCTTTTTTTGCGAGCGCGGACGTGGCGGATTCGTCTTGTGTCAAGGAGCGGGGGAGTCGATTGCTGGCATTGATTGGATGCGATTTGATCTTTATTTTGTAATTCGAGGTCTCTGGATCCGCTATTTGCCTTGAAAGACACGAATATGCATGGATGTCGTCAAATAACGTCCTCTGTCCACCGTTTCCCGCTCCGCGTTTTCGCTCCGAATCCATGTCCTGCCGGTGGCAGCGGTTTCTTGCTTCCGCCGCAAAAACCGCGCGTTTCGTTTCCTTGACTGTCCCATAGCGCCTATATATAATTGACACAATGATTTGAGGGAGGCTTTGACAAAAAGTGAACAAGCCAAGTGAAATGATCGTCGTCCTCGATTTCGGCGGACAGTACAACCAGTTAATCGCAAGACGAATCCGGGATTTGGGCGTATACAGCGAATTGCTGCCTTACAATACCTCGGTGGAACGGATCCGGGAGCTGCAGCCGAAAGGCATCGTGTTCTCGGGCGGACCGGCAAGCGTATACGAGGAGAAGTCGCCGCTCGTGGATCCCGCGATTTACGATCTGGGTCTGCCGATCTTCGGCATTTGCTACGGGATGCAGCTGATCGCGCATCAATTGGAAGGCAAGGTCGAGCGCGCCGGCAAGCGCGAATACGGCAAAGCGGAGGTTGACTTCATCGCGGGCAGCGAGCTCGTGAAGGGGCTGGAGAACCGCCAAACCGTGTGGATGAGCCACGGCGACCACGTCGTGGAGCTGCCCAGCGGCTTCCGCGTCGACGCGAGCACGGACCATGCGCCGATCGCGGCGATGAGCCATCCGGAGCGCAAGCTGTTCGCGGTGCAATTCCACCCGGAAGTGCGCCACTCCGTGCAGGGCAACGAAATGATTCACAACTTCCTCTATAACGTGTGCGGCTGCGAAGGCAATTGGAGCATGAGCACGTTCATCGACGATACGATCCGCGACATTCGCGAGCAGGTCGGCACGGGCAAGGTGCTGTGCGCCCTGTCCGGCGGCGTGGATTCTTCCGTGGTGGCCATTCTTCTTCATAAAGCGATCGGTGATCAATTAACCTGCATGTTCATCGACCACGGCCTGCTCCGCAAAGACGAAGCCGAAGGCGTCATGGAGACGTTCGTCGGCAAGTTCGACATGAAAGTGGTCAAAATCGACGCCAAAGAGCGTTTCTTGGGCAAGCTGACGGGCGTCGACGATCCCGAACAAAAGCGCAAGATCATCGGCAACGAATTCATCTACGTGTTCCAGGAAGAGTCCGCGAAATTCGACGATTTCGAATTCCTCGCGCAAGGCACGCTGTACACGGATATCGTGGAAAGCGGCACGGCGACGGCGCAGACGATCAAGTCGCATCACAACGTCGGCGGCCTGCCGGAAGACATCAAGTTCAAGCTCGTCGAGCCGCTGAAGGCGCTGTTCAAGGACGAGGTCCGCAAAGTCGGCGAAGAATGCGGCCTGCCGGAAGCGATCGTA
Source organism: Paenibacillus sp. J22P277 (assembly GCF_059383675.1). NCBI lineage: Bacteria > Bacillati > Bacillota > Bacilli > Caryophanales > Paenibacillaceae > Paenibacillus > Paenibacillus sp. J22P277. The sequence continues at coordinate 258,005 of NZ_JBXENS010000002.1, read as the reverse complement.
TGGCGCCAGCCGTTCCCGGGCCCGGGTCTCGCGATCCGCGTGCTGGGCGAAGTGACGGACGAGAAGCTCAAGATCGTGCGCGATTCCGACGCGATCCTGCGCGACGAGATCGCCAAAGCCGGTCTCGACCGCGAGATCTGGCAGTACTTCACGGCGCTGCCGAACATGAAGAGCGTCGGCGTCATGGGCGACGCGCGTACGTACTCCTACACCGTCGGCATTCGGGCGGTGACGTCCATCGACGGCATGACGGCCGACTGGGCGCGCATTCCGTGGGACGTGCTGGAGAAGATCTCCGTGCGTATCGTCAATGAAGTGGATAACGTCAACCGTATCGTCTACGACGTCACGTCCAAGCCGCCTGCGACAATCGAGTGGGAATAGATCGGAATGGTCTTTTAGGACGAAAAGCAAAAACCCTTATCGCAATGCGATAAGGGTTTTTGCAAGTTCCTTTGCCTAAAGATTTGCAACTACCCGTTCGACAAGCCACAATCCGCCTAGCATCAGGGCCGTGACGGAGCAGGCAACAGCCGCGCGTCTCGCGTGCTTCCAACGATAAAGAAGAGCCAACGCGGGGACCATCAGGGCAACGATGATCACCTGAACGGTTTCGATGCCGACATTAAAACTGATCAGATCCACCGCCAATTCGCTCTTCGGAATGTTCATTTCCGTCAGGATGTCCGCGAAACCCATCCCATGGATCAGCCCGAAGACGAAGGTCAATACCCACCGGTAGCTGACTTCCTTGCGAATCAAATTGTCCAAAGCGACATAACAAATGCTCAGCGCAATGGCCGGCTCCACAATACGGGTGGAGATATGGATCACGCCTGTGACAGTCAAGGCCAAGGTAATGCAGTGCGCGATCGTGAACGCCGTGATCGTCCCCGCATACTGCTTGAACGTTTGCCTCGCGATGAGCAGGGAGAATAAGAACAAAAGGTGGTCGTAGCCCGATAAAATATGATTCATCCCCAGCACGAAAAAAGACAGCCATCCGTCCGTCGAGCTTGATGCAGCTTCCTCCTCGGGCTGTTGCTGCTGAGCCGACGCATCGCCCGGCAGCAATCCGGCAAAATCATTTTCCGTCATTTGCAGCGACCAAGTCCGGTTGCTGCCCGAGAGTGCCGCCGTGCTTCTCTGGGTTCCGTAATAAATCGACAGCAGGTTTACGTAATTGGTCGCTCTATCCTTCGTATACAATTGATCGGTCAGCTGGATCTGCTGGGATGCCGCCACTGCCGGGAAGGAGGCTTTCAGAATCGCATTTTTGGGGTGTATCGTGAGGCTCTCATTTTGAGGCCACGCCACGCTTTCTCCGTTAATGTTCAACACGATGTTGCTCTGCAGAATCGCCAGCAGCTTCTCGTCCACTGCGGCGAATTCCTCTGAATCGAGCACTTTGTCATGATTTGTATCGCCCCCGGCAAGCTCTATGACCGATAATTCATCGAGCGCATAAGTAAGCACCGTTTTGGATTGATACAATTCCAATGTCGAATAGGTCGCGCTGTAGCTATGAGCATCCGCTCGATGCTCGAATGACAGAAGCACTAGCAGCCCCATGAAAATCGAAAGAAAGAAACGCCATCGCCAAACCGCCATATATGCCATCCTTTTCTGTTTCTGCTTCCAGGTTTGCAGAAATCGGTCGTAATAATCGATATCTGCTAAATCTAGCATTCAATTGTTAATTCCAGGTCAAATACTTGCTATTAAATAATTAAGTTCACTAGACGAAGCCTTTGTTTATATATCCCAAGCAATCCTATAGAATCCTATTATGAACGTTATAAAGGTTCAGTTGGAAGTTATTCATTCGGGAGGGTTTTGTTGTGAAAGAAAGCAAAAGAAGCACGCTGTACCGTAGAGCGGGAATAACCGCGCTGGTGGTGGCGGGCATGACGCTCGCTGCAGGCGCAGGCGCGTACGCGGCGACGAAAAACAGTTGTACGATGCGATGCTTGACCTTGGCGGCGCGCAGACGCTGGATAACCTGATTCAGGAAGAGCTCGTCGGCCAAGAAGCGAAGAAGCAAGGGATCGTCATAACCGACCAAGACGTGGAAGCGGAAATTGCGACAATCAAGAAACAATTCCCGTCGGAAGCGGACTTTCAAGCCGCTCTGCAGCAAAGCGGCATGACCCTCGATGACCTGAAGAAGCAGACCCCGATGCAGCTTCGCATTCGCAAGATTTTAGAGCCGCGCGCGAAAGTGACGGACGAAGAGGTGAAACAATATTTCGAGGCCAATAAATCGGAGTTCGATCAGCCGGAACAGGTGAGAGCATCGCATATCTTGGTCTCGACGCAAGCGGAAGCCGACGACATCATGAAGCAGTTGAAAGCGGGCGCGGATTTCGGGAAGCTGGCGAAAGAACGCTCGGAGGACACGGGCAGCAAGAATGCCGGCGGCGATCTTGGCTACTTCGGCAAGGGAGAGATGGTTCCCGAGTTTGAGAAAGCAGCGTTCTTGCTAAAGGTCGGCGAGCTGGGCGGACCGATCAAATCGGAATACGGTTATCATATCATCAAAGTAACGGACCATAAGGCAGCGAAGAAAGCAACGTTGGAAGAGAAGAAAGCCGAAATCCGGGAATCGCTCATTAAAAATAAGGTCTCCGCGCTCTCCGGATCGTGGCTGGCCGAATTAAAGGCCAAGGCGAATATCACGAATACGCTCCAAGGAAAGTAGGCGGAAACGTTCCGCGGCTACGGCCTACGGAAATCTCGTTGCGCTTCAATCGTTTTCCATTGACAGGCCGTGAATAATGTCGCTAAAATGTTCAAAGAATCAATACAAACAAGCATGTCTTTTCGTATAATCTCAAGAATCGGCTTGAGAGTCTCTACGAGGTCACCGTAAATGGCCTGTCTACGAAGAGCAAGACGCCTGCTGCGCGGACGGTCCATTCGCGCCGGCGATTCTTGTCTTTGCGTAGAACCTAGGGAATAATGCCGAGCTTCGCGGCACTGTTCCCTAGGTTCTTTGTTTGTTCTGAACAATCATTTTCGGGAGGGTTTTAGAAAAATGGGCGGTTTCTTTCGTTTGAAGGAACACGGAACAAATGTAAGAACGGAAATTATGGCGGGCCTCACGACTTTCATGACGATGGCATACATCCTGGCCGTCAATCCGAGCGTGCTGGGCGGCGCGGGACTGAACGTCTACTCGGTCTTCCTCGCCACGGCGCTCGCGGGCGGCATTTTCACGATCGCGATGGGCTTGTTCGTGAACTTCCCGGCAGCGCTTGCGCCCGGCATGGGCTTGAACGCGTACTTCGCCTCGACGGTATTGGCCTCGAAAGCGACGAATTCGCCGATTTCCCCTGAAATGGCGCTGACCGCCGTGTTTATCTCCGGTATCATTTTCATGATCCTGACGGTCACGCAAATCCGCCAGATGCTGCTCGTGGCGGTCCCGGACAGCTTGAAGCACGCGATCACGGTCGGCATCGGCTTGTTCATCACGATCATCGGCTTGAAAAACAGCGGCATCCTGACGGTCGGCGTGGAAAACACGGTGACGGACATCCCGAAAGGCCAGTTCACGGACATTCTCGGCTTCGAATCCGTCTTCCATATGGGAAGCTTGGAGAATTCCAGCGTATACTTGACGCTGATCGGCGTGCTGCTGATCGCGGTACTGATGGTGCTGCGCGTCCCCGGCGCGATCCTGTGGGGCATCGTCGGCGTGACGATCATCGCGATCATCACGGGCGACGTGGACGTGAGCGCTACGCTCAAAGGCCAAAGCTGGTCCCCTGATTTCAGCCAGATGAGCTGGTGGGACTTCGATTTCAAAGGCGTGTGGCACACCGGCTTGATCTCGATCATCGCGACGTTCACGTTCGTTGAATTGTTCGACACGTTCGGCACGCTGGTCGGCACGGCCAACCGCGCGGGCGTCATGAAGGATCCGGCGAAAGGCCGGAAGATCGTCGGCAAAGCGATGTTCGTCGACGCGGTCGGCGTCAGCGGCGGCGCGATGCTCGGCACGAGCACGGTCACGACGTTCGTCGAGAGCTCCGCGGGCATCGCGCAGGGCGGCCGCACCGGCCTGACCGCGGTGACGACCGGCGTCGCGTTCCTGGCCGCCTTGTTCCTGTGGCCGCTCATCTCGCTCATCCCGGGTTCCGCGACGGCCGCGGCGCTCATCATCGTCGGCGTCCTGATGGTGCAATCCATCAAGGAAATCGACTTCCAGGACATGGTGTACGCGATCCCGTCGTTCCTGACGATCGCCATGATGCCGTTCACGTACAACATCGCCAACGGCGTATCCGCCGGGATCGTGTCCTACGTGGTGCTGGCAACGGTCGGCAACCTGTCCGGCAAAAGCAAATACAAAGTCCACTGGCTCATGTGGGTGCTCGCGATCCTGATCGTCGCGCGCTATGCCTGGATCGGCAGCCAAGGGTAAACAGAGACATGACAAAGCACAGCGCGGACCGGCGCTGTGCTTTTTTTTATATTGGATTTGGCGTCCGCGGGTCCTGTGCGAAGCAGCGGACGGATAACCGTGACTACCGCCGATAAACCCCGTACTTCACCATATCGATGAACGCGTCGCTTTCCGCGATCAGCATCGCCTGCAAGGCTTCGTTCGTATAGTCTCCGCTGCGCGACAGCTGTTGGTACTTCGCGGAGTATTGATTCAGCACCATCATGACCATGTTGAACACCTTCTCGGGGGTGACGCCTTCGCGGAGCGGGCCGGACGCGAGCAGATCGGTCTTGAAAATGCCGTTCAGCATGCTCGGCTCGGTGTATTTCGATTGATAATCGGCGAAATACGCGTCCAACTCCGCCTTCAGCGCCTTCGGCGGATGGACGATGGCCCGCTGCACCATCTCCGACTCCGGCAAGAACCGCAAGTTCACCCGCTGCTTGGCGAGCATGATCGCTTTGAGCCGGTCGAAGAAATCCGTTTCCCGGATGGCGTTCACTTCCTCCATCGTCCGCTCGACCAACAGCTGCGTGGCATGCCGGACCACGGCCAGAAATAAATTCTTTTTGCTTTTGAAATAATGAAACAGTATCCCTTTGGAAATGCCCGCGCGGGCGGTCATGATATCCGTCGAAGCATTGTCGTAGCCATGCTGGGCGAATTCTTCGATGCAGACGGTCAGGATGAGCGCCTGTTTTTCTTCAGGCAGCTTCGCGAAAGCGGGATGCAAGCCCTTCACCTCGGTTCCATGCGCTAGACGGCGATGTCTTTTTTACTATAATACCAGTACGAGGCCAGGAAGCAACCGGCGATGGCGATCGCCATGATGCCGGCATAGAGCGGATGAAAGCTGCGCTCCGTGATGATCTGCGCGGAATCGGCGTATTTGAACGGACTGACGTACTTCAGCCAGGACAACCGGTCGGATAGGCCCGCCACCACGCTGAGGAAATACATGATGAACACCATCCCGAGCGACAGGGACACGATCGAACGCGTCCGGCGCGCGACCGCGGAGAACAGGAACGCGATGCCCGCGAACGTCAGATGCATCATCAGCACGGCGAGCTCCAGCAGGAAGAATGCCTTGTACGACAGCGCCTCGCCTTGCGCCAGCTGAAATCCGGCCAAGCTGGCCGCAACGACGACCAGGTTGAAAATGAGCACGTTCGCCATGGCGGCAAGCCATTTGTGCGCGATGATCGTCGGCCGCGAGACCGGGAGCGCCAGCAGAAATTCGGCCGTCTTCTCGTTCTGCTCCTTGGCCACGATGCCGGAGGCCAGCAAGGCCGCGTAGATGCTGCCGAGCAGCGTCGTCATGAGATGGATCTCGATCCCGTAGAAGCCGAGCAGCGTGCCGAGGCTGAGCCGGTCCATGCCGAATGCCTTCTGCATGCCTTCCGGCACGGCGTTCATCAGGTTATCCATGTCCTGCTGCTGCTTCGCCATCGATGGGAAGATGCTGAGATACAGGAATATGATGCCCGCGATGATGATGCTCCAGATAATCAGACTTCGCAAATTCCGTTTGAACTCTCTTCTGAACAGCATGCGCTCACGCTCCGTTATTTCGTGTAATAATGCAGGAAAATTTCATCCAGCGAAGGCTCTTCGATCAAGAGATCGGTAAACGGGCAGCCGGCGATGCCCTGCACGAAAGCTTTCATGTCCCCGTCGAAGAGCAGCTTTACGTGCGTGGTGCCGATCGTCTCCCGTCTGACGATGCCGGCGACGGCGGACAGATCGATCGCTTCCGGCTGCCGCGACGTAAGCGTGATATGCCGGAGATTGTTGCGCATCAGGTTCTCGATCGATTCGACTTTGATCAGCGACCCGTCCTTGATGATCGCGACGCGGTCGCACATCCGCTGGACCTCGCTCAAGATGTGCGAGGAGAAGAAGATCGTCGTTCCTTTGGCGCGTTCTTCCTTCAACAGCTCGAAGAACGTATTCTGCATCAGGGGATCGAGCCCGCCGGTCGGTTCGTCCAGGATGAGCAGCTTGGGCTCGTGAAGCAGGGCCTGCGCGATGCCGACCTTCTTCCGGTTGCCGAAGGAGAGGTCTTCGATCTTGCGGTTCAGGTCGAGATCGAGACGTCCCGCGAGGTCCGCGATTCGTTTCTCGTTGCGGCAGCGGTGGAAGGCCGCGGAGAAGCGGAGAAGGTCGACGACTTTCATGTCGTCGTAGTAGAACACCTCCGAGGGCAGGTAGCCGATCTGCCTCCGGATGTCGAGCGATTGCGTCACGACGTCCTTGCCGAAGATGCTGGCGCTGCCGGAGGTCGGGAAAATAAGGTTCAGCAGCGTGCGGATCGTCGTGCTCTTGCCGGCGCCGTTCGGCCCGATGAAGCCGAACACTTCGCCTTCCTCGATGGCGAAGGTGATGCCGGCGATGCCGCGGCGGTTGCCGTAGGTTTTGGTCAGGCGTTCGATGTTCACGATCGGTTTCATGGAATACCTCCTTCTAAGCTCAAGGGAAGACAAATATGTTGACTCGCCAGTCAATTCATTTATATGCCAAATTGACTCGCCAGTCAATAGGGAGTTGGTTGAGTTTTCTGACAAAACAAACAACTAACGGGTGGCAAAGAAAAACATTTGGATCGAAAATGAACCGAAACACGAACTATAACTGATAATTAGTATTTAATGTTCGTGTTTTTGCGTTGACATTCCACGTTAGGATTGATAAACTAGACATAGCTAATAACAAAAGTTTGTCGATGAAGCTCGTATATCCTTGGGAATCAGGCCCGAGAGTATCTACCCGAGAACCTCAATTTTCGGACTACGAGACCATGCAATGAAGAGCCAGGTTGCCGCCAAGACGGGGCAGCCTGATGTTGTCTTTACCGTTCTTGCGTTCCATCCTGTTCGCATGGGATGGAACGGGCGGGAAGAACTTCGCCGCAGGTCTTGTCAGATCCCGAAGCATTCCAGGTGGAACGGTGCTGAGGGATTTTTTTTCGGGTTTCTTCCATATAACGCAAAGGTGGTAATCAGCGAATGGCGGTACAAGTGGGCGTCATCATGGGCAGCAAATCGGATTGGGACACGATGAAATTAGCCTGTGACGTGCTGGACGAGTTGCAAATTCCGTACGAGAAGAAGGTCGTGTCGGCTCACCGGACTCCGGATCTGATGTTCGAATACGCGGAAACCGCCGCGGAACGCGGTTTGAAGGTCATCATAGCGGGTGCAGGCGGCGCTGCACATTTGCCCGGCATGGTCGCAGCCAAAACGATCCTGCCGGTTATTGGCGTTCCCGTCAAATCGTCGAATTTGAACGGCCTCGATTCGCTGCTGTCCATCGTTCAGATGCCGGGCGGCATTCCGGTGGCGACGGTCGCGATCGGCAACGCCGGCGGCACCAACGCCGGATTGCTGGCCGGCCAGATCATCGGCGCGTTCGACGCTGGCGTGCAGGCGCGCGTACAGGCGCGGCGCGACCGGATTCAGCGCGAAGTGCTGGAAAGCAGCGAGACGCTATGAGTAAAGCGGCGAACGGCGCGAAGATCGTTTTGCCGGGATCGACGATCGGCATTCTGGGCGGCGGGCAGCTGGGACGGATGATGGCGAATGCGGGCAGCGCGATGGGTTACCGGTTCGTGGCGCTGGATCCGACGCCGGATGCGCCGTGCGGGCAGGTCGCGCAGCAGATCGTCGCTGCCTACGACGACCGCGATGCCGCCGGCGAGCTGGCGAAGCGCGCGGATGTCATCACCTACGAATTCGAGAACGTCGACGCCGGCGTGGCGGCGATGCTGATGGAGCAGTCATACGTGCCGCAAGGCAGCGAGCTGCTGTACACGACGCAGCATCGCTTGCGAGAGAAGCGCGCGATCGAAGCAGCGGGCGCGAAGGTGGCGCCGTACGCGGAGGTCCGCAGCGCGGACGAGCTCCGCGAGGCGGCGGGACGGTTCGGACTCCCCTGCGTCCTCAAGACCGCGATGGGCGGTTACGACGGCAAAGGCCAGTGGGTCATCCGCAGCGAAGCCGAGATCGACGAGGCGTTCGAGACGTTGAACCGCGCGGGCACGGAGCTGGTCGTGGAACAATTCATCCGGTTCCGGAAAGAATTGTCCGTCATTGCGGCGCGCAGCACGCAAGGCGAGATTCGTACGTTCCCGGCGGCGGAGAATATCCACGTCGACAACATCCTGCATCTGTCCATCGTGCCGGCCCGCATCGACGAGGCGCTTCAACGGGAAGCGGAGCGGCTGGCGGCGCGGATCGCGGAAGGACTCGGCGCCGTCGGTTTGATCGCGGTGGAGCTGTTCCTGACGGAAGACGGCGAATTGTTCGTGAACGAGCTGGCCCCGCGCCCGCATAACAGCGGCCACTATACGATGGAGGCATGCAGGACGTCGCAGTTCGAGCAGCATGTGCGCGCGGTATGCGGGCTGCCGCTCGGCGACGCGTCGCTGCTGACGCCGGTCGTCATGGTCAACGTGCTCGGCGAGCACGTGGAGCCGCTGCTGGAGCTGATCGCGAAGCAGGATGCCTCGGCCGAGCGGCTGGGCGTCGCGCCTAAAATTCATCTATATGGGAAACATGAAGCCAAAACGAAACGCAAAATGGGACATGTCAACGTGCTCGCGGAAAATGCGGAGCAGGCGCTGGCGTGGATTTCCGAAACGAATATTTGGAGGGTTTAACAGATGCTACAGCGTTACAGCAGACCGGAAATGAGAGCGATTTGGACCGAAGAGAACAAATTCAAAGCTTGGCTCGAAGTGGAGCTTTGCGCGTGCGAGGCTTGGGTGGAGCTTGGCGTGATCCCGCGCGGGGACGTCGAGGCGCTTCGCGCGAAAGCGACGTTCGACATCGACCGCATCAACGAGATCGAGCTGGAAACGCGGCATGACGTGATCGCCTTCACGCGCGCGGTATCCGAGACGGTCGGCCCCGAGCGCAAATGGGTGCACTACGGCCTCACGTCGACGGACGTCGTCGACACGGCGATGGGCTATCTGCTGCTGCAAGCGAACGAGATCCTCGAGAAAGACATCGAGAACTTCATCGGCATCCTCCGCGGCCAAGCGGTGGCGTATAAAGACACGGCCATGATGGGCCGCACGCACGGCGTGCACGCCGAGCCGACGACGTTCGGCTTGAAGATGGCGCTGTGGTACGAGGAAATGAAACGGAACCTGGAGCGTTTCCGCCATGCGGCGAACGGCGTGCAGTTCGGCAAAATCTCCGGCGCGGTCGGCACGTACGCGAACATCGACCCGTTCGTCGAAGAATTCACTTGCCGCAAGCTCGGCATCACGCCGGCGCCGATCTCGACGCAGACGCTGCAGCGCGACCGCCACGCGGAATACATGGCGACGCTGGCGCTGATCGCCACGTCGCTCGACAAGTTCGCGACAGAGATCCGCGCCCTGCAGAAGAGCGAATTCCGCGAGGTGGAAGAGCCGTTCGCGAAAGGCCAGAAGGGCTCGTCCGCGATGCCGCACAAACGCAACCCCATCGGCTGCGAGAATATCTCCGGCCTGTCCCGCGTCATTCGCGGCCACATGCTGACGGCTTACGAGAACGTCACGCTGTGGCATGAGCGCGATATCAGCCACTCTTCGGCAGAACGCATCATTTTACCGGATGCCACCATGCTGCTCAATTACATGCTGAACCGTCTGGGCAACATCTTGAAGAACTTGCAGGTGTTCCCTGAGAATATGAAACGCAACATGCAGCGCACGTTCGGCGTGCCGTTCTCCGGCCGCGTCATGACGAAGCTGATCGACAAAGGCTTAAGCCGCGAGCAAGCGTACGATACGGTGCAGCCGCGCGCGATGCAGGCGTGGGAAGAACAGCGCCAATTCCGCGACATTATCGAGTCGACGCCGGAGATCACGAGCAAGCTCTCCGCCGAAGAGATCGCCGATTGCTTCAACCCGGCATGGCATTTGAAGCACGTGGATACGATTTTCAAGCGGCTTGAGTTGATTTAAAAGACAGACTCCGTATGTGAAGACATCTTCCGATCGCTGTTGTACCCCGAATTTTTTAATTTACCGTATGCGGGGAAATTTCGGGTACAAAGGCGAGCGCCAGCGCTGCTCCAGATCGTTTTCACCTACTCCGTCTAACGTCGTTTTATAATAAACTAAGCCTAAGGGGCAGGGGAGAAGAATAATGACACAAGCATTGTCCACGGCCGCGGAATACATTAAGGCGCCGCTGCTTTATAAAGGCAAGGTGCGCGAGCTGTACGATCTCGGCGAACATTATTTGATCGTCGTGACGGACCGCATCAGCGCGTTCGACTATGTGCTTGATCCGGCCGTGCCCGAGAAGGGGAACGTGCTGAACCGGCTGTCGGCTTTCTGGTTCGAGCAAACGGCGGACATGATGGCCAACCACGTCGTGCACACGGACGCGTACAAGCTGGGGGATCTCGTCACGGAGCCGGAATTGCTCAAGAATCGCATCATGGTGTCGAAGAAAGCGGAACGGATCGACATCGAATGCGTCGTGCGCGGCTATATCACGGGCGGCGGTTGGAGACAATATGTGAAAACATCGGCAATTAACGGCATCGAGCTGCCGGCGGGCATGCGGAAGAACGAACGTTTCGCGGAACCGTTGTTCACGCCCGCGGCGAAGAACGACGTCGGCCACGACGAGGACATTCCGTTCGCGCGCATGCAGGAGCTGGTCGGCGCCGAGCTCGCCGAGGAGCTTCGCGACAAGAGCATCCGCCTGTACGAATACGCACGCGCCTTCTGCGAAGAACGCGGCATCATCCTGGCGGACTGCAAATTCGAATTCGGACTCATCGACGGCAAAGTCATCCTGATCGACGAAATTTTCACCCCGGACTCCTCCCGTTTCTGGGCCAAGGCGAATTACGGCTTCGACATCGAAATCGACAGCATGGACAAGGAACCGGTCCGCACGTACCTGCTCGGCTCCGACTGGGACCAGAACGGCAAGCCGGACCCGCTGCCGCCATCGGTCGTCCAAGAAACGACGAACCGCTATCTCGCGATCTACGAAGCGCTGACCGGCAAGCCGCTGAACTAAGCGGCGTGATGCAGCACTAAACGCACTTATGCAAGCACGTTCAAACAACACGCGGGACAAGCAAAGATGTCCCGCATCACATAATAGAGCATCATGCAAAAGGTTTTCCCGGATGGGTGGAGCAAATAAGCGGGTTGTCGAACCGGAGAGCGCAAGCGATCGCCTTTGAACGTGGGAAACAACCGCAAGGTTATTGTTCAAGTTTCCCAGGTTCAACAGCGACGGAGGCCGACATACCCGCGTTTTGCGGAACACTCCCATCCCAGCACAAACCCATTTTCCAGGAGGCGACCCCCCTAATGAAGGCTAAAGTCTACGTAACGATCAAAGAAAACGTGCTCGACCCGCAAGGCAGCGCCGTGCAAGGCGCCCTGCACACGATGGGCTTCGAGGAAGTCGGCAAAGTCCGCATCGGCAAGTATTTGGAGCTGAACCTGAATACGTCCGATCGCGCGGAAGCGGAAGCACGTTTGACGGCGATGTGCGAGAAATTGCTCGCGAACACGGTCGTTGAAGATTTCCGCTTTGAATTGGAGGGGTAACACGATGAAGTTCGCGGTACTCGTATTTCCAGGCTCCAACTGCGACATCGACTGCTACAAGGCGGTCGAGGACACGATCGGCCAAGAGGTCGACTACGTATGGCATACGGCGACGGATTTGTCCGGCTATGACGCGATTCTCGTGCCCGGCGGCTTCTCGTACGGCGACTACCTGCGCTGCGGCGCGATCGCGCAATTCGCCCCGGTCATGAACGAAGTGGTGAAAGCGGCCGAAGCCGGCAAGTTCATCCTCGGCATCTGCAACGGGTTCCAAATCCTGACGGAAGCGGGCTTGCTCCCGGGCGCGCTGCTCCGCAACAGCGGCATGAAGTTCATCTGCCGCCAAACGCCGCTCGAGGTCGTCAACAACAACACGGCCTTCACGAGCCAATACGGCCAAGGCGAGATCATCAACATCCCGATCGCCCACGGCGAAGGCAACTACTACTGCGACGACGCGACGCTCGCGCAGCTGGAAGCGAACAACCAAATCGTGTTCCGTTATGCGGGCGACGACCATAACCCGAACGGATCGCTTAAAAATATCGCGGGCGTGAGCAACGCGCGCGGCAACGTGGTCGGCATGATGCCGCATCCGGAGCGCGCGGTGGACCAACTGCTCGGCTCGGAAGACGGCAAACGGATGTTCACATCGATTTTGAACGCATGGAGGGAACAACATGGCGCAGCAGTTAACGGCTAAGGAGCCGACGGCGGAACAAATCGCGGAGCAGCGCATTTACACGCAGTTCGGCGTAACGGATTACGAATACGAGCTTATTTGCGGGTTCCTCGGACGCAAACCGAACTATACCGAGATCGGCGTGTTCAGCGTAATGTGGTCGGAGCACTGCTCCTACAAGAATTCCAAGAAAATTCTTAAAAAGTTCCCGATCGACGGGCCGAAGGTCCTCATGGGACCGGGCGAAGGCGCCGGCATCGTGGATATCGGGGACAACCAAGCGGTCGTGTTCAAAATCGAATCGCATAACCATCCGTCGGCGGTCGAGCCTTACCAAGGCGCGGCAACGGGCGTGGGCGGCATCATCCGCGATATATTCTCGATGGGCGCGCGTCCCGTGGCGCTGCTCAACAGCCTGCGTTTCGGCAACCTGGAGAACGCGCGCGCGAAATACTTGTTCGAGCACGTCGTCGGCGGCATCGCCGGTTACGGCAACTGCATCGGCATCCCGACCGTGGCGGGCGAAGTCATGTTCGACGAGAGCTACGAGGGCAACCCGCTCGTCAACGCCATGTGCGTCGGCCTCATCGACCATGACAAGATCCAGCGCGGCGTCGCCAAAGGCGTAGGCAACCCGGTCTTCTACGTGGGCCCGGCAACCGGCCGCGACGGCATCCACGGCGCGACCTTCGCGTCCGTCGAGCTTTCCGAGGAATCCGAAGAGAAGCGCACGGCGGTCCAAGTCGGCGATCCGTTCATGGAGAAGCTGGTCATGGAAGCGACGCTCGAGCTGATCAATGCCGGCATCGTCGTCGGGATTCAAGACATGGGCGCGGCGGGGCTTACCTGTTCCAGCGCGGAAATGGCATCCAAAGCGGGTAATGGCCTGGAGTTGTACCTTGACGAGGTGCCGCAGCGCGAAGAAGGCATGACCCCGTACGAAATGATGCTGTCGGAGTCGCAAGAGCGCATGCTCTTCGTCGTCGAGCCGCAGCATGAAGCGCAGGCGCAGGAGATTTTCGACCGTTGGGGCATCATCTGCGTGAAGGTCGGCAAAGTGACCGACGACGGCCGTCTCCGCTTGTTCCACCAAGGCGAAGAAGTGGCGGACATGCCGGTTACGGCGCTCGTCGACGAGTGCCCGATGTACGACAAGCCGTCCAAAGAGCCCGCTTACTACGCGGCCAACGCGGCGATCGACACGGCGGCGTATCCGGAAGTGACGGACCTGACGGACGCGCTGAAGAAAGTGCTGGCCTCGCCGACCGTGGCGAGCAAAGAATGGGTATATAACCAATATGACTATATGGTTCGCACCAGCACTGCCGTTCAGCCGGGCTCCGACGCGGCGGTCGTGACGATTCGCGGCACGCGCAAGGCCTTGGCGATGACGACGGACTGCAACGGACGCTACGTCTACCTCGATCCGGAAGTCGGCGGCCAAATCGCGGTCGCGGAAGCGGCGCGCAACATCGTCTGTTCCGGCGCCGAGCCGCTCGCCATCACGGATAACCTGAACTTCGGCAATCCGGAGAAGCCGGAAGTGTTCTGGCAGCTCGAGAAAGCCGCGGACGGCATCTCGGAAGCCTGCCGCGTGCTGGATACGCCGGTTATCGGCGGCAACGTAAGCCTGTACAACGAGAACGCCAAGGGCGCGATCTACCCGACGCCGGTCATCGGCATGGTCGGACTCGTGCAGGACGTCGACCACATCACGACGCAAGGCTTCAAAGCGGAAGGCGACGTCATCATCCTCGCCGGCGAAACGAAGCACGAGTTCGGCGGCAGCGAGCTGCAATACGTCCTCCAAGGCAAGAGCGAAGGCCGTCCGCCGCAGATCGACCTCGCGGTCGAGAAGAAGCTGCAGCAAGGCGTGCTCGGCGCAATCAAGCAAGGCCTCGTCGCTTCGGCGCACGACTTGTCCGAAGGCGGCCTGGCCGTCGCAGTCGCGGAGTCCGCGATCAGCGGCAAGCTCGGCGCCGAAGTGAATATCGTGACTGACCTGCGCGCGGACGCCGCGTTGTTCAGCGAGACCCAATCCCGCATCCTGCTTTCGGCGAAAGCGGATCAAGCGGACAAGCTTACGCAATACCTGACGGAACAAGGCGTTCCGAACGCAACCATCGGCGTCGTGCGCAGCAGCGGACTGATCATGAACATCAACGGCAAACCGGGCGTTAACGCGCCGGTCGAACAACTGGAGAAGGTCTGGAAGGATGCGATTCCATGTCTGATGAAATAAGACAGCTGCCGAAGCTGTGGACTGGCGATCATTATAACGAAGGCATCGGCCGCGATGACATTTTCGATAAATTGCGCGAGGAGTGCGGGGTGTTCGGCGTGTTCAACGTGCCGGACGCCTGCTCGCTCGGCTACTACGGGCTCCATGCCCTGCAGCACCGGGGCGAGGAAAGCGCGGGCATGGCCGCGGTCGAATCCGCGAGCGGGCATTTCACGTACCACCGCGGCATGGGGCTGGTCAAGGAAGTATTCGACCAGTCGAAGCTGGAAGGGTTGCCAGGCGACCGCGTAATCGGCCACGTGCGGTATTCGACGGCGGGCGAGAGCAAGCTGGGGAACGCGCAGCCGCTCATCTTCAAGTACCGCGACGGCGACCTCGGCGTCGCGACGAACGGCAACATCGTGAACGCGCCGTCCATCCGCAAGGAATTGGAGAGCCAAGGCTCGATCTTCCAAACGACGAGCGATACGGAAGTCATCGCGCATCTAATCGCGCGTTCGAACAAAGATTTCGTCAGCGCGGCCAAGGACGCGCTTCAGCGCATCATCGGCGGCTTCGCGTTTCTCATCATGACGAACGACAAGCTGCTCGTGGCATCAGATCCCCACGGCTTGCGTCCGCTAGTCATGGGCCGCATGGGCGACGGCTACGTCTTCGCGTCGGAGACCTGCGCGCTGGAAACCGTCGGCGCCGAGTACGAGCGCGACGTGCAGCCGGGCGAGCTGCTCATCCTCGACAGCAGCGGCCTTCGGGTCGACCGCTTCGAGAAGCTGGAGCGCCGCGCGACCTGCGCGATGGAATACATTTATTTTGCCCGTCCCGACAGCGACATCAACGGCATCAACCTCCATTCCGCGCGCAAACGGATGGGGCGTCAGCTGGCGCTGGAGTCGTTCATCGACGCGGACATCGTGACCGGCGTGCCGGACTCCAGCATCTCCGCGGCGATCGGCTATGCCGAGCAGACCGGCATTCCGTACGAGCTCGGGCTGATCAAGAACAAATACACGGGCCGGACGTTCATCCAGCCGTCGCAGGAGCTGCGCGAGAAGGGCGTCAAGATGAAGCTTTCCGCCGTGCGCAAAGTCGTGGCAGGCAAGCGGGTCGTCATGATCGACGATTCCATCGTCCGCGGCACGACGAGCCTGCGTATCGTCAATATGTTACGCGAAGCCGGCGCGACGGAAGTGCATGTGTGCATCACGTCGCCGCCGTTCAAGAACCCGTGCTACTACGGCATCGACACGCCGGACCGCAAGGAACTGATCGCGTCGCAGAAGACGGTGGAAGAGATCCGTCAGGCGATCAACGCGGATTCCTTGTATTTCCTCAGCAACGAGGGCTTCGTCGACGCGGTAGGCGGCAACGACGGCGAATACAACCGCGGCATGTGCCTGGCCTGCTTCGACAACGATTATCCGACGCCGGTCGATCCGACCTCGGAGAAGAGCTGCAGCTGCTAAAATAGGTGATGTTATCGTGGCCTGCGGCCGATGTGGTCTGCAATCGCTGTTGTAATTGGATTTCTTGATTTTCAACCTATACGGTTGAAATCCAATTACAAAGGCGAAGGCTGGAGGTGATTGGTTTGCATTCACTGTCGGAAGTCGGGGAATGCAGCATTCGCCTATCGCTTTTCCGACCCACATCGGCCTCCGGCCACTTTTATCGCCGTTTTCAAACCAACTCCAAGCGATTCTCACTCGGAATTCATAAAAAGAAAGTGATGCATTATAGCATCTCGCAGCGAGTTCTTCGCTGACCTTCGGACCATCCGAAGGCTGTCAGGACCCGCAAAAACCTTTAAGGAGCTGACCAGGAGTGGCAGAAGCGTATAAACAAGCCGGCGTCGACATCGCGGCGGGCAACGAAGCGGTCGAACGGATGAAGAAGCACGTGAAGAAGACGTTCCGCCCCGAGGTGCTGACGGAGCTTGGCGGTTTCGGCGGGTTGTTCGGCCTGAACAAGGACAAGTACGAGGAGCCGGTGCTCGTCTCGGGCACGGACGGCGTGGGCACGAAACTGAAGGTCGCGTTCGCGATGGACAAGCATGATACGATCGGCATCGACGCGGTCGCCATGTGCGTGAACGACATCGTCGTGCAGGGCGCGGAGCCGCTGTTCTTCCTGGACTACCTGGCTTGCGGCAAAGTCGAGCCGGCCAAGATCGAAGCGATCGTCAAAGGCATCGCCGACGGCTGCGTGCAGTCCGGCTGCGCCCTTATCGGCGGCGAAACGGCCGAAATGCCGGGCATGTACCAAGGCGACGAATACGATATCGCGGGCTTCACGGTCGGCATCGTCGACAAGAAGAAGATCATCGACGGCACAACGATCCAGCCGGGCGACGTCGTGCTGGGACTCGCGTCGAGCGGGATTCACAGCAACGGCTACTCCCTCGTGCGCCGTCTGTTGGTCGACAACTCCGGCTACGGTCTGGACGACAAGCTGCCCGAGCTGGGCGGCGAGAAAACGCTCGGCGAAGTCATCATCGAGCCGACCCGCATCTACGTGAAATCGGTGCTGGAACTGATCAACCGCGTAACGGTCAAAGGCATGGCGCATATCACGGGCGGCGGCTTTATCGAAAATATCCCGCGCGTGCTGCCGGAAGGCGTGAACGTGGAAATCGCCTACGGCTCCTGGCCGATCCAACCGGTCTTCAAGCTGATGCAGGACAAGGGCGGCATCACGAACCGCGACATGTTCACGACGTTCAACATGGGCGTGGGCATGGTCGTCGTCGTCGGCGAAGAGCAGGCCGAAGAGGCGCTGCGCGCCGCGAAAGAGCTTGGCGAAGACGCGTATATCATCGGCAAAGTCACGGAAGGCAGCCGCGTCGTAACCTTTACGGGCGCGGACGTGTAATGTCGGCCGGGGCCTGGAACCCGCTGCGGATCGCGGTATTCGCCTCCGGCAGCGGGAGCAATTTTCAGGCGCTGGCGGAAGCGGCCAGGGAGGAAGATTTCCCTGCGGAGGTCGCGCTGCTCGTGTGCGACAAGCCGGCGGCGGCAGTCGTCCAGCGCGCGGAGGCGCTGAACGTGCCGACATTTCTGTTCGACCCGAAGTCGTATGCTTCCCGAGAAGCAGGCGAGGAGGAGATCGTCGGTCTCCTCCGGCGGTCGGGCATCGAGCTGATCGTGCTCGCCGGCTACATGCGGCTCATTACCGACGTGCTCGTGAAGCCGTATTATGGGCGCATCGTCAACGTGCATCCGGCGCTGCTGCCTGCTTTTCCGGGCGTGCGGGGTATCCGCCAGGCACTGGAGTACGGCGTCAAGCTCACCGGCGTGACGGTCCATTTCGTGGACGGCGGCATGGACACGGGACCGATCATCATGCAGCGGGCGGTCGACATCCGGGACGAAGATACGGAAGCGTCGCTAGCCGAGCGGATCCGTGCGATCGAGCACGAGCTGCTGCCGCTGGCGGTCCGCCGCATCGCCGAAAGGCGCGTGTCGCTGGAAGGACGCAAAGTAACGGTACGAAGCGGCGATTAGGCCGCGCGAAGACGGGATACGAGAAAGGACGAAGATCGAACTTATGAGCGATATCAAAGAAATCGGTTTGAGATACGGCATGAACCCTCATCAGCAGGACGCGAAGATCTACTCCGCGGACGGCAAGGCGCTGCCGCTGACGGTCGTGAACGGCGACCCTGGCTTCATTAATTTGCTCGACGCGTTGAACGCGTACCAGCTCGTGCGCGAGCTGCGCCAAGCAACCGGCTTGCCGGCGGCAGCCTCGTTCAAGCATGTCAGCCCCGCCGGAGTGGCCGTATACGCGCCGATCTCGACGGAGCTGGCGAAAGCCTACTTCGTCGACGGCATGGAGCTGACGGAGCTGGCGACCGCCTACGCGCGCGCCCGCGGCGCGGACCGCATGTCGTCGTTCGGCGACGCGGCCGCGCTCAGCGACATCGTCGACGCTTCGACGGCGCAGCTGCTCAAGCGCGAAGTGTCCGACCTTGTCGTAGCGCCAGGCTATACGCCGGAAGCGCTCGACATCCTGAAGCAGAAGAAAGGCGGCAAGTACCTGATTCTGCAGATCGATCCCGAGTACGTGCCGGATCCGATCGAGACGCGCACGCTGTTCGGCATGAAGATGCAGCAGGAGCGCAACGGCTCCGTGCCGGACGCTTCGGTCTTCGACAAAGTCGTCACGGCGAACAAAGAATTGCCGGATAACGCGAAACGCGACCTGCTCGTCGCGCTCATCACGCTCAAATATACGCAATCCAACTCCATCTGCTACGCGCTCGACGGGCAAACGGTCGGCATCGGCGCGGGCCAGCAATCGCGCATTCACTGCACGCGGCTTGCGGGCGACAAAGCGGACCGCTGGTATCTTCGCCAGCACCCGGCCGCGCTGAACATGAAGTTCCGCGAAGGCTTGGCGCGCGCGGAGCAGAACAACGCGATCGACCTGTGGCTGGAAGACGAAGTCACCCCGGTCGAACAAGCGGCATGGGAACGCTGCTTCGAGGAAGTGCCGGCGCGCTTGACGCGCGAGCAGAAGCGCGAATGGCTGAACGGCCTGCAAGGCGTATCTTACGGCTCGGACGCGTTCCTGCCGTTCCGCGACAATCTCGACCGGGCTAGCCGCAGCGGCGTGAAATACGTCATTCAAGCGGGCAGCTCGCTGCGCGACGAAGAAGTCGTGCAAGCGGCGAACGATTACGGCATGGTCATGGTATACTCGGGCGTACGCCTGTTTCATCACTGATAGGAGGCGACGAGGATGTCCATGAACACAACGACGAAATGGAAAACGCTGGCGGATGCGACCGTGCAGCGTCTGCAGGACAACAGTTATCCGGGTCGCGGCATCGTGATCGGCTTGACGCCGGACGCGACGCGCTACGTGCAGGTCTATTGGATCATGGGGCGCAGCGAGAACAGCCGCAACCGCGTATTCATTCCGGAAGCGAACGGCTTCCTGCGGACGGAAGCGCGCGATCCGGCGAAGCTGACGGACCCGTCGCTCATCATTTATTACCCGCTGCGCCACGAGGGCGGCGCGCATATCGTGACGAACGGCGACCAGACCGATACGATCTGGGAAGCGATCCAAGCGGGCGGTTCCTTCGAGCAAGCGCTCGCCAAGCGGACGTACGAGCCGGATCCGCCGAATTTCACGCCGCGCATCTCGGGCATCGTTGACTTGAACGATCCGCAGAACGCCTACAAGCTGTCGATTCTGAAGTCGAACGAGAACGACGAATCGCAGACGAAACGGCACTATTTTCATTATGAGCAAGCGATCGCGGGCTACGGCCACTTCATCTCCACGTACGTCGGCGACGGCAATCCGCTGCCTTCTTTCGCCGGCGAGCCGCAAGTGGCGCCCTTGTTCGACGACGAGCAGGAGACGGCGCGTTTCTATTGGGAGCTGCTGGACGCGGACAACAAAATCTCGTTGCTGGTCAAGACGATCCGCATCGGCGACGGCGAGACGAAGCTGACGGTCGTGAACCGACCCGCCGAAGGAGGCGCTTAAACGATGCGGATCATGGTCATCGGCGGCGGCGGGCGCGAGCACGCCATCGTTTGGGCGCTCGGCAAGAGCGAGAAGGTCAGCAAAATCTTTTGCGCGCCGGGCAACGCGGGCATCGCGGAGCTGGCGGAATGCGTGCCGATCCCGGTCAACCGGTTCGGCGAGCTGATTCAGTTCGCCTGCGACAACGAGGTGGATCTCGTCGTCGTCGGTCCGGACGACCCGCTTGCGGACGGCATCGTGGATGCGTTCGAAGAACGCAACATCTCGGTCTACGGCCCGCGCAAGAACGCGGCGGAGATCGAGGGCAGCAAGATTTTCATGAAAAACCTGCTGAAGAAATACGACATCCCGACGGCGAAGTACGAAACGTTCACGGATTACGAGTCCGCGATGGCCTACTTGCAGCAGCAGGAGGCGCCGATCGTCGTGAAGGCGGACGGGCTCGCCGCCGGCAAAGGCGTCACGGTCGCTTACTCGATCCAAGAAGCGGAAGAAGCGCTGCACGGCATGATGGTCGGCAAGGTGTTCGGCGAATCCGGCGGCCGCGTCGTCATCGAGGAATTCCTCGAAGGCCAGGAGATGTCCATCTTGGCATTCGTGGACGGCGCGACGGTACGCGCGATGGTGCCGGCGCAGGACCATAAGCCGGTGTACGACAACGACAAGGGTCCGAACACGGGCGGCATGGGCACGTACTCCCCGCTGCCGCACATCGATCCCGCGCTCGTCGCGGACGCGATCGAGAACATCATCAAGCCCACGGCCAAAGCGATGGTCAGCGAAGGCCGTCCGTTCCGAGGCGTGCTGTTCGCCGGGCTCATGATCACCAAGCAAGGCGTAAAGACGATCGAGTTCAACGCGCGCATGGGCGATCCGGAGACGCAGGTCGTGCTGCCGCGTCTCAAGACCGACTTGCTGGACATTATCCTTGCCTCCTTGAACGGACGCCTGGATCAGCTCGAGATCGAATGGAGCGACGAGGCCGCGGTGTGCGTCATCGCCGCGTCGGAAGGCTACCCCGGCCCGTATCCGAAAGGGCTGCCGATCGAGGGACTCGAAGCCGCCAAAGCGCAAGGCGCGCTGATCTTCCATGCCGGCACGTCGCTGAAAGACGGCCGGATCGTCACGAACGGCGGCCGCGTGCTCGGCATCGTCGGCCGCGGCCGCGATATCGCGGAGGCGCGCGCCCGCGCGTACGAAGCGGTATCGGTCATTCATTTCGACGGCATGCACAGCCGCACGGACATCGCGGCGAAGGCCTTGCGCGGCTAGGACGCGCAGCGTACGCGGCTGCCATTCGCTTCACGGCGCCGTTATCACGGCGGCCCGCAGCGAGCCGATTTTCATAAACACATAAAGCCTGTCGGGAATTTCCCGGCAGGCTTTTTTTGATTGGAATCCCCGTGCCGCCCATTTCCGGCGGCGCATCACAAAAATAGCCGTAGCCAAGCGCTTCGGCAGGAGTTTCGAGCCGCGCAGCGAATTTGATTTAGATGGAAGTATGCGCTTTCATTCGAGGCCAGATTCGATGAATAGGAGATGACGCTGACACTATGCAAATGCCTGTTCTTCATTTATGCGGCGATTTCGTCGTCAGACGGAATTGGAAGCTGGATATGCGGGTATTGGAGGAGCACGAGCTGGTCTATTTCCCGATTGGAACCGGTACCATATATCAGGCCGGCGAACGGTCGTACCCGATCGACCGGCCCGGTTGGGTCATCACGCGCGCGGGCGTGCCGCATCGCTGGCAGTTCAGCGAGTCCTCCGCCACGCGGCATCTGTTTCTTCATTTCAGCGCCGATGAAAGCCTGTTTCCGCATCTGCTGCGGGAGAACGGCCCGGATCTGATTCCCGCCGGAGAGGGCAACTTCCACGCGTCGCTGATCAGTTATTTGCTCGAAGTCACGTATCTCGAGAAGAACGGCCGGCGCAGCAACATGCTGCTGGCCTCGTTGTTGAACGAGCTCGACCACCTGGCCGCCCGGGCCAAGGAAATCAGCTGTTTCGACGATCCCCGAGCGGAGAGCGACTCCCGCTCCCCGTATTCCCTCGTAGTCAGCAAGGCGATCCAGTACATCCGGCGCCATCTGGCCGATCCGATTACCGCGCAGGAGATCGCGGCGCACTGCCAAATCTCCGGCGAGCATTTGTCGCGCCTGTTCGTGCGCGAAGTCGGCATCCCCCCGCGCCAAATGATCATCCAGCTGAGGCTGGAGCGGGCCGCGCACACGCTGCGCCACAGCACGCTCAGCATCAACGAAATCGCGGCCCAATGCGGATTTTCCGAGAACCATTATTTCTCCAGAACGTTCGCCGCCAATTTCGGCTTGTCCGCTTCCGCCTACAGGGGCAAATACGCGGTGCCGGACGCGCAGCATTTCGATTACGACGAGACGATCGAGGAGAAATACCCGATCAACGCGTACATCCGCCTCAACCCTTTATCCCCGTCATCGTAATGCCTTCGATAATATAGCGCTGCAGCAGCAGGTAGACCAGCAGCACGGGGATGACCGCGATCGCGGACCCGGACATCATGAGCGTCCAGTCGGTTACATAGAGGCCTTTGAACGTGCTGAGCATGAGCGGCACGGTGAAATTGTCGGTCGTGCTCAGGAAGATGACGGGCCGGAAGAAATTGTTCCACGTGCCCAGAAAGGCGATGATGGCGAGCGCCGCGAGCGCCGGCTTCACGAGCGGAATCATGATCCGCCAGTAGATGGTCCACATGTTCGCGCCGTCCACGTAGGCCGATTCGGACAAGTCCCGCGGAATCCCCAGGAAAAACTGCCGCAGCAGGAAGACGCCGAAGGCGCTGAACAGCGAATCCGGGATGATCAGCGACAGATGCGTGTCGAGCCAGCCGAAGTTCTTGAGTATGACGTACAGCGGCACGATGGTCACCTGCTCGGGCACCATCAGCATCGACAGGAACAGGATGAAGAAAGTATTCCGGAACGGGAAATTAATCTTGGCAAAGGCGTAAGCGGCCATGGAGCAGGTCAGCAGTTGGCCGAGCACGATGCAGACCGAGATATACGCGCTGTTGAAATACGCCTTGTCGAAGGGCATCGCCGTCAAGGAGCGGTGGATGTTCGACCAGACCCAGGGGTTGGGGAACATCTTCGGCGGGATGATGAAGATTTGGGACAAATCCTTCAACCCGCTCGAGATCATCCACCAGAACGGCGCGATCATGAGGATCGACGCCGCGATCAGCAGAAGATGAAGCAGGATGGCGGAATAGTTGATTTTGCGGTGCGAGGCTCGATGTTTGACTTGGTGCAGCGGTTGGCGCGATTCCGGTTTCACCGTATTCATGGCGATGCCCTCCTATTCGGCGTAATGGACCCACTTGCGGGACAAGCGCGTTTGCAGCGTGGTAAGGACGAGAATGATGACGAACAGCACGACGGCGGCGGCGGAGCTTTTGCCGAATTGGAAGTTCTTGAAGGCGAGCTCGTACAGGTGGTAGACCATCGTATAGCTGGCTTTCGCGGGTCCGCCGCTCGTCATGACGAACGCGGTATCGAACACCTTGAACGAATCGATGACGGCGA
This sequence comes from Paenibacillus sp. J22P277, assembly GCF_059383675.1. Classification (NCBI taxonomy): domain Bacteria; kingdom Bacillati; phylum Bacillota; class Bacilli; order Caryophanales; family Paenibacillaceae; genus Paenibacillus; species Paenibacillus sp. J22P277. Next base: position 233,990 of record NZ_JBXENS010000002.1, on the reverse strand, counting down.
TGATCGTGACGAACAGCGTGGTCGGCGAGAGCAGCGGCAGCGTGATGCGCCAGAACTGCTGGCTCTTCGTCGCGCCGTCGATCATGGACGCTTCGTAGTAATCCTTGGAGATGCCCTGCAGGCCGGCCAGGAACAGCACCATGTTGAAGCCGAGCCCCTTCCAAATGCTCACGAGCGCCAAGGACGGCAATACCAGATGCAGATCCGTGAGCCACTGCGGACCTTTGACGCCGAAGAGCTGCTTCAGCATGACGTTGATCAGGCCGAAATCGCCGTTCAAGAGCCACATCCACACGATGGCGACGGCGACGGAGCTCGTCACGACGGGCATGAAGAAGAACAGCCGGTACATGACGCGCAGGCGGACGTTATTCAGGGCGACGGCGGTCAACAGCGCGAGGAAGATGCCCGCGGGCACCGTGAGCACCGAATAATAGAGCGTGTTCGTCATCGCTTTCTGGAAATCCGGGTTCTGGAACGCATACGTAAAATTCTCGAGTCCGAGGAATTTCGGCGTGCTGAAGCCGTCCCAGTCCAAGCCGCTGATGACGAAGGTGCTGATGAGCGGAATCAGCGAGAACGTAAGCAGTCCGATGAGCTGCGGGGCGATGAAGAAAAATCCCCATATCGCATTCGATCGTTTAGGATTCATGATGGGCCTCCCGTACAGGTATGGTGGAATAGGCGAGAAGGGGCGGAACGAAGTCCTCCCCTTCTCGCCCTGCCTATGTCATGCGGCGTTTAATTGGCGCTCGCTTCGGCGATCTTCTTGTTCACGCCCTCCGCCATCTTCTTCAGCGTCGTCGCGGCATCCTGTTTGCCCAGCAGCAGGAGGTCATAGTTGTCCTTGACGACATCCGAAGCGCCGGGAACGGCCGACTCCGAAGGCCACAGCGCATAGCCGATTTCGCGGGCGTCGAGGAAGTACTGCGCGTGAGCCGGTTGCGCGTTCTTGTCCAGCACCAGATCGTCTACGCCGGATACGGAAGGAACGGCGTTGCCGCCTTTGAGACGGAATTGCTGGCCTTCTTTGGATACGAAGTAGGAGAGGAAGTCATACGTTTCCGTCGGGTGCGCCGTTTTCTTGTTCATGACCATGTAGGCGGTCGGGATGCCCGCGGACTCCATTTTGTTGCCCGTGTTGGTCGGCAGCGGCACGATGTCGTACTGCAGCGCGGTGTTGGCGTTGAACTGCGGGACCCACCAGCGGCCGGCGATGCCGAAGCCGACCTGGTTGGACATGAACATCGCATCCGGGCCTTGGCCCTTCGGCAGCGAGCCGGAGAAGACGAAGTTCTTGTTCTTCACGTTATCGGCCAGGAATTGGAAGGCCTCCACCGTCTTCGGATCGGTGTCGCCGATGAATTTGCCGCCCTGCTCCTTGTCGTAGACTTTTCCGCCGTTCGTCGTGACCCACGAGTAGACCGGCGCGGACCAGTCCTCGAGCACGAGGCCGTACTTGCCGGCGGCTTGCAGCTTGGACGTCAGCTCGGTAAGCTTCTGCCAGTTCCACTGCCCCGATTCGAACAATTGCTGCGGATCGTCGGTAATGCCGGCGTCGGTCAGCACCTTCTTGTTGTAATACATGACGAGCGGGTTGCAGTCGACGGTGACGCCGTATATTTTATCGTCGCGCTTCGAGCCGCCCCATAAGCCGTCGGCGAAATCGCTGGCTTTGATCGGGCTGCTCGGGCTGTCGATGAGGGATGTCAATTCCGAGATGGAGCCGTTCGCGATCAGCTTGACGACGGTGGCGTCGCCGGCGTAGAACGCGTCGGGAGCCGTGCCGCCCTGCAGCTGCGTGATGATTTTCTCCTCGTACCCGTCGTTCGGCACGGCGACGAGCTCCCATTTCACGTTCGGATGGTCTTTGTTGTACTGGTCGGTCAATTCGTAGAAACGTTTCAATTCGCCCGGATTACCCCAGGTGCTCCACTTCAAATGCAGGACCTCTCCGTTGGAACCGCCCGACGACCCCGAGCTGCACCCGGTCGCGATCATCGAAACGAGAACCACCGAACTTGCGGTAAGCTGCCACGTTTTTTTCATTGTTTTTCTACCCCTTTCAGAATGATCAATATTCCAATAGTGGTGAAATCTAGTGGATTTTCCGATTCGTAAGCAGATTATAGAATGGAATGACAGCGTTTACAATGTGCGTATTTCGAACAAGAAATGGACTTTTTTGATCTGATTCCATCCGATGCGGGTCCATGGGAGGGAGGTTTTGTCGCTTCGCCCCGTACTTGGTCGAAACGTTGCATGCCATGATTTACATGCGCGGATGTTACCTCTTTGTAACTACATGCCGGCCCGATTCCATTACCATGGGGAGAGGATAGGAAAATCGTGCACCGCCTAGGGGAGAGCAGGATGCGTTTTAGGGGAAAATGGCGCTTCAAGCGGCGTTTAGCCGTTATGATATTGGCAACGCTTATGGTAGGACTCATGGCCGGATGCGGCAATTATTCCGGCGGCGATACGGCCGGCAGGCTGGATGCGGCCGGCAAGCCGTGTCCGCCGTCCGGCCAGCGGTTGGCTGCCGTTCAGGTAGCGGTGAAGGATGCGGACGGAGCTCTGGCATGCAGGGAGATGCTCGGTCCCCCGGTCGTGTCGAACGCGGGGCCGGGCTCCGGCACGGGGCAGGACGAGGGACATACGGCGTCAGGAACGCCGTCGCGCCCTGTCGACGCGAAGCCGGGTTCCAAGCCGGACTCGCAAACGGGCGCGCAGATCGGTTCGAACTCAGGTTCCAAGCCAGATTCGAATCCATCTTCCAAGCCGGGCTCGAATTCAAGCTCAAAGCCAGGTTCGAATGCAACTTCCGAGCCGGGCTCGAAGCCTCAATCGCAGACGGGTTCCAAACCGGATTCGAAGCCCGGTACCGCAACGGCTTCCAAGCCGCAGGATCAGGCTCCGGCCGCGCCGCCGGTGAAGCTGGATAAACCGACGGAACCGGCGATCGCGTACACGGGCAAGAACGGCGCCAAGCTGGTCGCGCTGACGTTCGACGACGGTCCGGACAATCGGTATACGCCGGCGATCCTGGACATTTTGAAAGCCAAGCACATTCATGCCACCTTCTTCACGGTCGGGCTTCAAGTCAAACGCTACGGCGCCGTCATGAAGCGAATCGTGGACGAAGGCAGCGAGATCGGCAATCATACGTATGCGCATAAGGACCTGTCGAAACTTGACAGCAAGCCGATATTGAATCAAATTAAATGGACGGACACCTTGATCCAAAAGCAGGCCGGCTACGTGCCGCGGCTCGTGCGCGCGCCTTACGGGGCGTCGTCCCCGCTGCTGAAGCGGATCGTGGCGGACAACAAGCGCGAATTGGTGTTTTGGACGGTGGATACGAAGGATTGGGAAGGCAGCCCGGTGACGGCCATGCGGGCCAACGTGAACAAGAACACGCATCCCGGCGGCATCATTCTCATGCACTCGTTCGGCAGCAAGCATGTCGCCAACACGGTGCAGCTGCTTCCGCTGATCATAAAGGATTTGGAGGCCAAGGGCTACAGCTTCGTCACGGTCGGCGAGCTGCTCGACGCGAAAGCGCAGCACCGGGCCGCCGCCGCGAAATAACCCGGGAGGAGCGCGATCATGAATTTTCTTCGAACAGCCACTCAGACCGTGCTCGCTCTCGGAGCGCTGGCCGGCCTGCTCGCGACCGCCGGCTGCCAATATACGACGACGCCGGCCGATCTGCTGCTGCCGCCCAAGCCGATGCCGGGCAACGCGGCGCTGGCCGCGGCGCTGCAGACGATTTTGCCGATCCAGGCGAAGCTGTCGGTCGTCGCGCAGGAGAGCTCGAATTCGTCGGTCTTGGAATTCGACGGCGACGGGGACGGAGCGAAGGAAGCGTTCGTCGTCTTCGCCGACGAGAGCGGCACGCAGCGCGTCATGATGCTGGAGCAGACGGCCGGCGGCTGGCGGCAGCGGTTCACGTTCGCGGAAACGTCCGCGTACGGCGTGGACGTGCTGCGGGTCGCCGACCTCGACCGCGACGGCCGGCCCGAGCTGATGATCGGCTGGGATCAGTTCGGCGAGCCGCAGCATATCTTGACCCTCTATCATATCAGCGGGGATAGCGCGGACGCGAAGCCGCCGAAGCCGCTGGCGGAGCTTCCCTACGATACGATGGGGATCGGCGACTTCAACGGGGACGGCAGTCCCGAGATCGGACTGATCAATCTGCAGGGCGCCAAGCTGACGGCTTCGATCGACATGTACCGGTTCAGGGACGACGGCGCCGCCAAGCTGGTGTCCGCCGCGCTGGACGGATCGGTCAACGGCTATATACAGGCGAAGTTGGGCAAAATCGCGCCGGACCGGTTCGGCGTCGTGACGGATGCGGCGATCGGCTCGAATTCCTCGACCTCCACCATGCTGGCCTGGATCGACGGCAAGCTCGTCCAAGTCTATCCGCCGCAATCATCCGGCGACGAGAACGTGCAGACGAACGCCAACGCGGTGCTTAGCGGCGACGGCAACGGCGACGGCATCCTGGACGTCCACGCGCTGACGGAAGCGCCGGGCCAGTCGGACGGCGTCGCTTACAGCGATTTGCTGTGGATCGAGGATTACAAGCAGTGGAACGGCGTAGACCATTTTGACCTCGTGGGCAGGCGGTATACCGATACGGACGGCACCTATGCGATCGACCTCCCGCTCTCGTGGACCGGCTTCACGTTCCGGCATCCCGCGGACGGCAGCGGCAGCGATATCGCGCTGGATGCCTACAACGAGGAGACGGGCAGCCGGGAGGAGGAGCTGACGGTGCGGGTCGTACCGCTCGGCAGCTGGGCCGGCGAGGAAGGGAAGCTTCAAGAGGCGGACAGCCGGTATTTGGAGCTGGGCAGGGCCGACGGGCTCGTCTATTACGCCATCTGGAGGAAGAAACTGCCGGCTGGCGAAACGAACAAAAGCGCGACAGGCATTTTTCCGCCGGACGAAGCGGAAATGAAGCGATTGTTCAAGCTGCTGCCATAGAGAGACAACGAAGGATCGAAAGGGGGACAGCCGCATGCGGATATTATTTCTGGAGGACGAAGAGGCGATTCGCGGTTTTGTCCGCATTAATCTCAAACGCAACGGCATGGAGGTTACGGAGGCCGAGGACGGCGAAACCGCGCTGGAACTCGCGAAGACGGCCGTTCCTCCTTTTGATATCGCGCTGCTCGACGTGATGCTGCCCACGATCAGCGGCTTCGAGGTCTGCGAGCAGCTGCGGCAGCTTTTTCCGCGCATGGGCATCATCATGCTGACGGCGAAGTCCCAGGAGGAAGACAAAATCCGGGGACTGGAGCTCGGCGCGGACGATTACGTGCAGAAGCCGTTCAGTCCGGGCGAGCTGATCGCGCGGCTGAATTCGCTGAAGCGGCGAATGATGCCGTTCGGCGACGAGCCGGCGGGCGGCGCTGCGGCAGAGCGGGGGAGCACGGCGCCGATTGGCGGCGAGGGCGCGGCCAGCAGCGGTGCGTCCGCCAGACCGAGCGCCGTGGGTAACGGCGCATCCGGCGGCGCTGCCGGTCAAAGCGCTTCGGCGGGAGCCGGGGGCAGCGATGCGGACGGCACCGGCGGTGCTGCGCCGGATCAAGCTGCGGCCGCGAGCGGTACGGCAAGCGGAGCAAACGGTGCCGCGGCAGGCACGGCCGGCGGCGCTCACGGCGGCTTTTCGGGCGACGCAGCCGGCGGCGCCGACGTCAATGGCGCAGCGGCGGGAACTGCCGGCATGCCGGGCGCCGCAGCGGCGAACGGCGCCGGTGCCGCGGGCAACGGCAGCGAGAACGGCGGCAATGCCGCCGCCGGAACAGGCGCGGCCGCGTCATTCGCGTCCGGCCAGCCTGCCGGCGAAGCCGGCAGCGGCGGCTACCGGCGCGCGCCGCGGGCCGGCGACATCGCGTCCGGTCCGTTCCTGCTGTCCGCGACGGAGCGGCGGCTTTGGAAGGACAACGTCGAGATCGTGCTGACGCCGACGGAATGGACGCTCGTGAAACTGCTGATGGAGCGGGAGGGCGAGGGACTGAGCCGCGACGATATTTTGAACGGGGTATGGGGCCGCCATTACGTCGGGGATCTGAAGATCGTCGACGTGAACATCCGGCGCATCCGGCAGAAGATCGAGATCAAGCCGTCCGATCCCAAGCATATCGAGACGCTTTGGGGCTACGGCTACCGGTGGAACCGGGGCGACGGGCAATGAGCACCAGCCTCCGCACCCGGATCGTTTGGAGCTACGGCGTGCTGATCGTGCTCGTCGTCGTGCTGCTCGGCTCTTTGTTCGGCACCCTCGTCTGGAACTACTATTACTCCAGCGCGGTCAGCTCCGTGCTGCAGCGCGCGCAGACGGAAGCGGCGCTGCACAACCGGATGATCGCCGACGAGCCGATGAAGGAGAAGGCGCGCTACATGCTGCAGAATATGGCGGTCGGCACGGCGCATCTCCAATTGCTGACCGGCTCCGGCGCGCTCGTCGTCGACAGCGACGGCTTCGCGGGCGATGGCGAAATCGTGGATACGCCGGACGTGCGATTGGCCATGGTGCATGAGCGCGGCATCTGGCGCGGCCGGGATCCCGTCACGAACGAGCGGATCATCGCGGTCACGCTGCCCGTCAAGGAGGGCGCCCGCATCGTGTCGATGTTCCGGTATACGGCGTCGCTCGGCACGCTGGACCGGATCATCCAGAATATTTTATGGCTGACGCTGGCGGTGGGCTTGTTCGTCGTGCTGCTCTTCTTCACGATGAGCGTGTTCATCGCCAACCGGATCGCCCGGCCGATCCGTAACCTCACCAAGGTCGCGGAGAAGATGGCCGAAGGCGACTGGAGCCGCCGGGCCGCGCTGCACGACCGGGACGAGATCGGCCGCCTCGCGGACACGCTGAACACGATGGCCTCCGAGCTGACGCGGAGAGAGAAGCTGAAGGAGGACTTCATTTCCTCCGTCTCCCATGAGCTGCGGACGCCGCTGACGTCGATCAAGGGCTGGAGCGAGACGCTCGCTTCCGGCGACCTGAGCGACGTAGAAGAGCTCAATCTTGGCCTCTCGATCATCGATCGCGAGACGGTCCGGCTGTCCGGGCTCGTCGAGGACCTGCTCGATTTCTCCAAGCTGTACGCCAAAAGCATCGTGCTCCATCCCGAGATGCTGGATATCCGCAAGACGCTCGTCGAGACGCTCCGGCAGTTCGAGGCCCGGGGCCAGCGGGAATCCGTCGCGATCCGCGGGGATACGGGAGACCGGCCGCTGATGGCGAAGGTGGATGCCGACCGGATGAAGCAGGTATTCATCAACGTGTTCGACAACGCGCTCAAGTTCACGCCGAAGGGCGGGACGATCCTGGTGGACGCGGGGCAGGAGGACGGATTCGCCCGCATGACGATCCGGGATTCCGGCTGCGGCATTCCGCCCGAAGACCTGCCGCATGTGACGGAGAAGTTCTACAAAGGCACGAGCCAGCGATCCGGAAGCGGCCTGGGTCTCGCGATCTGCAAGGAGATCGTCGAGCTGCACGGCGGCATCTTCCGGATCGACAGCGCCGTCGACGTGGGCACGGCCGTGACGATCCTGCTTCCTTTGCTGACGGATGCGCAGCAGCAACAGCAGCAGCTGGAACCATGACGGGCAGCCCGATGGTCGCGGCCGCACAGCATGAATAACCCGATTGCAAGCGCGCGGATAACCGGCGCGAAGCGATCGGGTTTTGTTTTGGAGCCGCGGAAGGCGCGGCTATTCTTTATAAAACAACGTCTTGCGCTTCTTCGTGACGAAGGCGACGGCGATCAAGGCCAGACACGCGACGCTGACGGACATCCAATGCTGGCTGGCCCAGTGGAGAAAGGCATGCATGCGGGAGCCTCCCTTGGCAGGTTTTAGGCGTAGTATGCCTTGAATCGGTTGCAGGCTATGCGCGGAGCGTCGACGGGCGCCAACGCGTTACGATTTTCCAAAATTTCCAACGGCATGCATAGCGGACAAGGCAGGTGAGAACGCTAGGAAACGGCGGATGGTGCGGTATGAAGCCGATCGGCCATCCGAACACGACGACGACAGAGATGGAGGAGACGCACATGCAGAACTTATATACCGCTACCGTTACGGTAAAAGGCGGCCGCGAAGGCAAGCTGGCCTCGAGCGACGGCCTGCTGAACCTGGACCTGCGGATGCCGAAGGAGCTCGGCGGCGCGGGCGGGGCCGGGACGAATCCCGAGCAATTGTTCGCGGCCGGCTTCGCGGCCTGCTTCGAAAGCGCGCTGAACCTGGTGTGCCGGACCAAGAAAGTGAAAGTCGACGGCACGCAGGTGACGGGCCATGTCACGATCGGCAAGGACGATGAAGGCGGGTTCGCGCTGGAAGTCCAGCTCGATGTCTCGCTGACGGGCGTCGACGCCGCGCTTGCCAACGAGCTTGCCGAAGCCGCGCATCAGGTGTGCCCGTATTCCAAGGCGACGCGAGGCAACATCCCGGTTATTATCCGCGTCGTCTGACTTTGCGGGGCAGCACCTTCCAAGGCAATGAAGCGGAGGGTGCGACTCCGCAAGCGCAATAGCCGCACAAATAAGAGCTGCCCATCATCGCGGATGATCGATGGACGGCTCTTTGCCGCGGTCTGAGCCCATTCCGCCGCAATTAAAGTCTATCCGTTGGATGCCGCCATAGCCCGGCCCCGCGCAATTCCATCCAGCAGCGGAAGACAATCCCATCCGTCTTATGGTTTAATTGAAGCAGAGTCATTTTTCTTTCCAATTCGACACGAGGTGGGCTGACCGATGGCGCGTGAGCGCGAACAACGATACTACACGCGGCGGCTTGCGCTTCGCTTCGGCATGTCGCTGACGCTGGCTGCCGCGATGCTGCTGAGCGGCTGCAGCGGCGACGACAAGCCGGAGGCGAACGACGCGAAGCCGCCCGCCGGGGATACGACGCCGGCGCCCGCCGATACGGAGCCGGCGCCGGATCAGACGCAGGCCGTCGATCCGCCCCGATTCATCGCCCCGTTGACGGGCCTTCCGCAGGACCATGAAGCCAAGCTCCGCCCGATCGCCGTCATGGTGAACAATTTCGGCGCGGCGCGTCCCCAGTCGGGGCTGCCCAACGCCGACGTCGTCTGGGAGGTGCTCGCCGAGGGCGGCATCACGCGGCTCGTCGCCGTGTTCCAGAGCACGGAGTCCACGGCGCCCGTCGGCCCGATCCGCAGCAACCGGCCGTACTTGATCCGCATCGGCGAAGCGTACCATGCCGTGCTCGCGCATGCCGGGGCCAGCACGGACGCCTACGATCTGCTGCAGCATCACGGCAAGGCTTATCTCGACGAGATCTCGAACGCGGGCGCGTACTTCTACCGCGAGTCGTTCCGCAAGCCGCCGCATAACCTCTACTCCAATCTCGAGAAGCTGCGCGCGGGCGCCGCGAAGAAGAACTACGACGAGACGGTGGAGATTCCGGCGTACAGCTGGTCCGAGACGGGCGCGACTTCGGGCGGCACGGACGCGTCCCAGGTCGACATCCAATTTCTGTTGAAGGACTATCATGTATCTTACGCGTACGACCCGGCGGCGAAGCTGTACAACCGCTCGATCAACGGCGAGCCGCACACGGACCTCGAGACGAAAGCGCAGCTGACCGCGGCGAATCTCGTCGTGCTGGGCGCGAAGCACAAGACGTACGACGATTACGGGCGGCTGGACATCGACCTGGAATCCGGCGGACCGGCCATCCTGATCGAGCTGGGCCGGGCCGTGCAGTGCGAGTGGGTCCGAAGCGACGACGGCATGATCCGCCTCATGAAGGACGGGCGGGAGCTGCCGTTCGTGCCGGGGCATACGTTCTTCCATATCGTGCCGATGACCCCGACGTTCGAGGGGCATGTGAAGCTCGGCAGCGGGACGGAAGCGAGCGCGCACGGAACGACGCCTTAAGAATAAGCTTGCAGAGGAACCGGGAGCGGGAGGCTTCCGGTTTTTTAATTTTGTCGCGGAGGTCGGTTAATAACGGCTCTGCCGGAAAAGACTAGGAGAATGCGGACGCCGCCGGGCGCCGTTTGCGAAAGTTATCTCGCGAATGTCATAAAAGCTTTACAATACCTTAACAAAATCGTCTTCATTTATGATAAGATATTGTCGGTTTCATATGTATTTTGGCGGAATCGGCCGACAAGCAATCGAGGAAGATGGCGAAGGGGATAATTATGTTCAAGAAGAAGAACGACGTGTTTTTTACGACGCTGGAAGCAATGGCGGACACGATTTTGGAAGGCGTGCTTTATTTTCAGCAGAACGTCTCCAAGATCACGGATGTCGCGATATTCGCGAGGGACATGAAAGAATTCGAAAGCAAATGCGACCGTCATGTCCATACGATCTTGACGGAGCTGAATAAAACCTTCATCACGCCGATCGAGCGCGACGATATCATGAAGCTGACGACCTCGCTGGACGACGTCCTCGACGGCATCGAAGCCTGCGCCTCGCGGTTCGAGATGTACGCGATCACGGAACCGGACGAGTTCGTCACGCTGTTCGCCGACATCATCCTTCGTTCCGCCCAGCAGATCAAGCGGGCGATCTACCTGCTGTCGGAGAAGAAGCTGCTGGCGATGCGCGAGCCTTCGATCCAGATCAACGAGCTGGAGAACCAAGCCGACGACCTGCTGCGCGTCAGCGTGAAGAGCCTGTTCGCCAACGTGAAGGACCCGATCGAGCTGATCAAGCGCAAAGAGATCTACGAGCGCCTGGAGCAGACGACCGACTACTGCGAAGACGTCGCCAACACACTCGAAACCATCATCATGCGCAACAGCTAAGGGGACGGGTCAGTCATGGGCATGGACATTTACATTTGGGTCGGCGTCGTCATCTTTCTCGCATTGGCTTTCGATTTCATAAACGGCTTTCACGATACGGCAAACGCCATCGCGACGACGGTATCCACCCGGGCCTTGTCGCCGAGGATGGCCATTATCTTGGCCTCGATGATGAACTTCCTCGGGGCGGTCATGTTTACCGGGGTGGCGAAAACGATCGGCGGCAAGATCGCGGATCCGCGCATCCTCGAGCACGGGGTGCAGGTCGTCGTCGCGACGCTGATCGGCGCGATCGCGTGGAATCTCCTTACCTGGTGGTTCGGCATTCCGTCTTCCTCGTCGCATGCCTTGATCGGCTCGTTGACCGGGGCGGTCGTCAGCTCGGCGGGCTTCGATGCCATCAACAGCGAAGGCTTCGTCGACATTCTCAAAGCACTCATCCTCTCGCCCCTGATCGCCTTCGCCGGGGGCTTCGTCGTCATGTGGATTTTGAAGCGGATCTTTGCGAGGTCAAGCCCGCATCAGGTCAATAAAGCGTTCCGCTCCGGCCAGATCCTGACCGCGGCGTTCCAATCGTTCACGCACGGCACGAACGACGCGCAGAAAGCGATGGGCATCATCACGTTCGCGCTCGTCACCGCGGGGGTGCAGGAGAACACGGACGTGATTCCGCTGTGGGTCAAGATCTCCGCGGCCACGGCCATGGCGCTCGGCACGTCCATCGGCGGCTGGAAGATCATCAAGACGATGGGCACGAAGATTTTCAAAATCGAGCCGATCAACGGCTTCGCGGCGGACATCACGTCCGCGACGGTCATCTTCACCGCCACGCTGACGCATCTGCCGGTCAGCACGACGCATGTCATCACCTCGTCGATACTCGGCGTCGGCAGCGCGAAGCGGTTCGCCGCGGTCAAGTGGGATCTCGCGGGCCGGATCGTCATCTCGTGGATCATCACGATTCCGATCACGATGGTGCTGGCGGCGTTGATTTATCAGATTATCGCCTTGTTCATCTAGTGGCGGTTGCGTGACGGGAATACATCCTAATGCAAAGAGCATCAAGCCGACACGGGCTTGATGCTCTTTTTGTTGGAGCCAGCCACGCCTGACTGACGCTGACAGGCAGACACCTGTGGCCGATTCTTCACTCTCGCACCGACAAGACTACATGCAAAAGCCCCCTTGCCGGGGGCAAGGGGGCTCGAGCAGCCGATACGTTTAGAACGAATGCGGCGGCGGAGGTACTTGGGCGTACGGTTCGCTGAACGACTCGCCGCGCTGGCGAAGGTCTTCGTAGAAATGCGCCATGGTCGTGTAGATGTAAGGATTGAGCCAGAGAATGCCGATGCCGAAGGTCACGAAGCAGAGCAGCATCCAGCCGATGAAGGAAAGGAAGAGCACGAATAAGCGCCCTTTATGGCCCTTCATCATCTCTTTGCTGCGGCGGATCGCTTCCAGCGCGCTGATCTCCGGATTATCCTTCAGGATAAAATAAGCCATCGAGTAACGAAGTGCCGCAATGAAGCCGGGGATGATGAACAGCAGCATCCAAAGCAACGTGAATACCAGCATGAGCAGATAAAGCAGAAACGTGCGAATGAAGTCCGGAAATCCGCTGAGCAATTCGAGGAAAGGCGGACGTTCGCCGCGCGAGATGCGCAGGAAGAAGCTGTATGAGCCGAAGGCAAGCGCGCCGGCGCAAATCTCGATGGCGATCTGCCCGATGGCGGGGATGACGTTCGTGATCGCTCCGATCAGCAGAAACACGAGCATGAAGAGCGCCGATCTCCCCCATTGTCCCGATAAGCTTTGCCTTGCCCTTGCCCGTAGCTCCGATCTTGATACCATGATTGTGCAGAACCCACCTTTAATGTTTTGTTTCTCCTGGAAGGCAACCAGCCGCAGCCGGGGAGATGTGAATAAAATATGAACGAAGAACAGAATCCATGATAGCCTAATTCCCTGAAAAAATCATCACATTTTGGAAATTAACAATAAGTAAATGTCGACAAACTCCACATATAGTTCCTTGGTCCCTATTAATCTGGTATAATCATCCTATTATTCGACAAGACCGGGACAGAATGAGGGACATCACGTGTTGGAGCACAAGCAAATGAAACGGCTTCCGCTTTGGATTTCGGCCGGAATCGGGCTGTTGGCCGTCGCTTATATCATTTTCGCGGACGGGAACGGCATCGGGACAAGCGCCGACATGCGCTGGAAGACGAAGCTCGCCGAAGAGAACGGGACCGCGGTGAAGCTGATGAACGAGAACAAGTACGAAGAGGCGCTCGCGGCGCTTCAGATAGCGGTACAGGATGTCTATGACCATGATCCGAGCCTGAACGAAGTGAAAGAAGAACGCACGCTGTCCGATCCCGTGCTGGATATCCCGTTATCCAATATGAGCTGGGCGTATAACGAGATAGGGGATTACCGGAACAGTCTGGCGGCGATTCGTAAGTCGCTGCTGCTGCTGCCGAACACGGCCGAAGAATACGTTAACGAAGGCAACGCGTTATATGGCCTGAACCGCGGCGAGGAAGCGCTCGCGAGCTTCGACCGGGCGATCGGGCTGGATCGGGACGCGCGGTATGCCTACTACGGCAAAGCCGCCATCCATTACGAAGCGGGCGAGTACGGGGAGGCGCTGAACGACCTGGACCGTTATCTGGCGTATGAACCGGACGACATGGAGGCGGCGGAGAAGAAAATGTTCGCGCTGCTGAACGCGGGCGGGAACGACGAGGCCGCGGCCTACGGCGACGAGCTCGTGAAGGCCTATCCGGACGAATACGAGGCTTATCGGCTGAAGAACGAAGCGATGAGAGCATCGGCCGACTACGAGGCGATTCGGGCATACGACGAGATGGTCGGCGCGAAGTTCCCCGGCAATCCGCGGGCGCAGGAACTGCTCGGCGAGCTGTACGGCGATTACGGCCAATACGATGAAGCGCGTGATTATTACTTGCAGCTGCTGAAGGACAATCCGGCGGAGAGCTCGATCTATCTCGCGCTGATGAACAACGAGAGCGCCCGGGACGACGTCGATGCCGCGCTCGGGTTCTATCGGGATGCCGTGAAGGCAAACGCGGCCGATCCCGAGTCGCACCGCACGATGGGGCGAATCTACGAGGACGCTACGGATTATATGGCCGCCGTGCCGTACTATGAGGAAGCGATCAAGCGCGATCCGCAGGACGAGGAAGCGGTAATCGGCAAAATCCGATCGTTTTACCGGGCGAAGCGCAACATCCGGTGCGCCGATTACGTCAAGGATGCGAAAGCGGTCCGTGCTTCGAAGCCGGACATCGCCTTCTACGGCGGCAAATGCAATGAAGAGCTGGGCCGGAACGCGGAGGCCGCCGCTTATTTCGAACAAGCGGTCGAGGCGGATCCCGGCGATGCGGAAGCGTTGGCCGAGCTGGCCGGCTTGAATCTGACCCTGCATAAGGACGATTCGGCCGCGGACTTCAGCGAGGAGGCGCTGCGACTGGATGCGGACAATGCCGACGCGCTCTACGTGCAGCGCGAGCTGCAGGAGCGGAAGAAGCCGCTCGGGGTGCGGGTGAAGGCGTTCTTCGCGGCGAATTATATGTACGGCGCGCAGGTGAACGACGAGGACGCCTTGCTCGCGAAGCTGGACGAGCCGTCGATTGCGCCGGCCGAGATCGCCGCCGTCATCGATCGCGCGCGGCTGCCGGACGATCCATTCACGTTCGCGGTGTGGGGCGAGGACTATGACGCCGCGACGTCGGACGACGAGCGGGACGTGGACGTCCGGACCGAAGGCAGCGTCGTGTATATGCGGATCGCGGATTTCGGCGAGCATACCGACGATCGTTTCCTCGCGGCGCTCGACGCGGTCGACCAGCCGGCGGGCAAAACGCTCGTCATCGACCTTCGCGGCAACGCCGGCGGCCTCGCGGTCAGCGCCAACAACATGCTCGACGGGCTGCTCCCGGCCGTCGTCATGAGCACGGTCCTGTACAAGGACGGGCAAGCCGAGCCCTACGAATCCGATGCGTCGCACATCGATTTCAAGCATATCTACGTGCTGGTCGACGAGCGTACGGCGAGCGCCTCCGAGCTGCTGGCGCTCGGTCTGCGCACCTATCTGCCGAACGCGACCATCGTCGGCCGCACGACCTTGGGCAAGGGCGTCGGGCAGCAGGCATTCATGGACGACGAGCGCGGGATCGCCGTGTTCGCGGTGAATTTCTACTGGAACGTGCGGGAGCGGAACGTCATGGGCACGGGCATAACGCCGGATATCGCCGTTCGGGGCGATACGCTGGCGGCCTTCATGAAGCCGGTGCTGGCGGGGCAGCTTGGATACATTCGGAAGCTCGGTTCCATGCCAGGCGGTGCGAAATGAATACATACCAAAGAGCAGTCCCGTTCAGCGGAAGCTGGCGCTCGGACTGCTCGATTTGCGGATTTGAAGCAGACGGGGGCGGGCAGGCAGCCGGTGGCTGCCGGCATCTCCCTCTCTCTTAGCCGCCTGCCGAACGGCGTTACGGCTCCGGTTATTTGCGCGGCCGGGGCCGGCGGTTCTTCGGGCCGAGCGGCGTCGGGACTTTGCCGCTGCCGCCCTTGCTGCCGCCCTTGGCGCCTTTGCCGGTCGCGCGGCGGCGTTTCTTCTTGCGCGCCTTCGGCCGGTATTCGTCGATGTCGCCGTCGTCCGCGATCGTCGCGGAGGCGCCCTTCTTTCCGAAGGAGCCGGCGAGCACCTTGATGAGCGGCGCCATCTGGGTAATGCTGCCGACGACCTTCTGGACTTTGGTCATCGTCGTGACGATGCCGTCGAGGCCGCCCATGCGGTCGACGACGCCCTTGAGATCGTTCAGGCTGTTCCCGAGATTGAAGCCGCCCTTCGTCTCTTTCCCGTCGGCGGCCGCCGCGGGCGCGGCATCGGTTTTCGACACGGGCGCTTCCGGGAGCGGAATGATTTGCTGATTGGAGGCCGGCATAATGTTGATGGACGGCACGCCGTTCGAGAATTCGGACGTATCGAATGGAACGGGCGTCTTCAAGCCGACGCTTTTATTCAAGCCCGGGAACGGGTCGGATATGCCCGGAAAAGGGCTGCTTCCCGGATTTTGCGGGCCTTGACCTTGGCCGCCGAGGGGCTGCTGGAAGCTTCTGACGGACGGATCGTAGCGATATTTCACGCAGATCACAACCTTTTTCAACGTTTTGATAGCAGTCTATGGGATAATCGACTATACGGATTGGACGCCTGCCCGCTTTGGGCAAATTTTTTGGGTGAATAGAAGGGGTCATATGGCCCGCGCGGCGCCTTCCGCGGCTCTGCGAGTCTGTACAGCACCGCAACGGTGATGCTTGAATATTACTGACAAAAGCATTACACTGAGCATATTAGTCAGGGTAGGAGTGAACGGACGAATGCAACTCAAGAAGCTGAACGATAAAACGGTCGACCAACTATTCGAGGCGGTACTGACGCTCAAGACGGTCGAAGAATGCTATATTTTCTTTGATGATCTCTGCACGGTGAACGAAATCCAATCGCTCTCGCAGCGGCTTGAAGTCGCGCGCATGCTGGGCAAGGGCGCGACTTATAATCAGATCGAGGCGGAGACCGGCGCCAGCACGGCGACGATCTCCCGCGTGAAGCGTTGCCTGAACTACGGCAACGACGGGTACAAAATGGCGCTGGAGCGCGCGGGACGCTAGGCATGAAGCCGGGCGTGCTGGTGATCAGCCACGGCTCGCGCGAAGCGGGCTGGGTCAAGCTTGTCGACGATGCGGTGGCGGCCGTCGCCGCATCCGGGATCTGCCCGGGCGAGGACGGAGGCCCGGCGGTTCCGGTCGTCTCGTCGTTTCTTGAGATCGTGGAGGGCCGTCTGATCCAGGACGGCCTCGATAGGTTAGCAGCGGAAGGCGTAGGCGAGTTATACGTCCTTCCGCTTTTTGTGTCGTCCGGAAGCACGCACGCGGACGACATCGCGCAGGCGTTCGGCGCGGCGCCCGTATCGGCGGCGCGGGCGGGCGAGCTCGCGCTTTTCCGCGTTCCCGCGGGCGTGCGCGTGCATATCGGGCAGCCGATCGACGACGACGGCGATATCGCCGAGCTGCTGCTGGGCAATATCGCGCCGCTGTCGGCGGATCCCGCCCGCGAGCGGCTGCTGCTCGTCGCGCACGGCTCGCGCGAAGCGGCGTTCCACGGCCGCTGGCGCGACGGCATGACGCGGCTGGCCGGGCGGCTCCGCGCGCTGGGCGGCTTCGCCGGCGCGGACATCGCGATGCTGCTGCCGGATCAGGCGGCATGCAAGCTGCAGTCGCTGCAGCGGCGCCATCCGGGCGAGGCGTTCATCGTCGTGCCGCTGTTCCTGAGCGAGGGCTACTTTACCCGCACGGTCATTCCGAAGCGGCTGGAAGGGCTGGCGTATAGGTACAACGGCAGCGCCCTGCTGCCGAATCCGCGCATCGCGGGCTGGATGGAACGGCAAATCAGGAAGTGGCTGTCAGCGCTGGATGTGGATGGAGGCGGGCGTTTGGGAAGTTAGCCGCATTGGTGTATAGTAAGAACTAGTGCAAGAGATAGATTCATCGGGCAGCAAGAGCAAGGCAGATGGGCGGATGAGGGCGGCGGACTTCGGAAACGAGCGGCCGCCCGAGCGCATACAGGGAACGCATACGGTGACCAACCCAAGGAGAGGATGAGCGGCTTAGCCGGCTTTCGTCCGTCCCTTGGAGGCAAGCCCGCACCGGTTCCCGCAGCGCGGACCGGTCTTTTCTGCCGCCTGGATGTTCGGATGTTCGGAGGTAGTCTTAGTGACGATTAAGCGGGCAAGGCTCATTTATAACCCGACGTCGGGTCGGGAGGAAATCAAGAAACGGCTGCCGGACATTCTCCAGCGGCTGGAGCGCGGCGGCATCGAGACGAGCTGTCACGCGACGGTCAGCGAAGGGGATGCGACGTTAGCGGCGGCGGAGGCGGCGGACCGCGGCTTCGACATGATCATCGCGGCGGGCGGCGACGGTACGCTCTACGAGGTCATCAACGGGCTGGCGGAGAAGGACGTCCGTCCGCCCCTTGGGATTCTGCCCTTGGGCACGACGAACGATTTTGCCCGGGCGCTCGGCATTCCGAAGCACTGGGAGTACGCGTGCGACCTCATCATCCAGCAGTATGCGATGCCGATCGACCTAGGGCGGGCGAACAACCGGTACTTCATCAACATCGCCGGCGGCGGCTCCCTGACGGAGCTGACGTACGAGGTGCCGAGCAAGCTCAAGACGATGATCGGGCAGTTGGCCTATTATATGAAGGGGCTCGAGAAAATGACCCGCCTGCGGCCGACCGAGCTGCGCATCCAGGCCGACGAGATCGGCGAGATCCACGAGGAGATCATGATGTTCCTCATCTGCAACAGCAACTCCGTCGGCGGCTTCGAGAAGCTCGCGCCGGACGCGAGCCTGAACGACGGCATGTTCGACGTCGTCGTGCTGAAGAAGTGCAACCTCGGCGAGTTCATTCGCCTGGCCAGCCTGGCGCTGCGCGGCGAGCATCTCAACGATCCGCACGTGGTCAGCTTCCAGACGAAGCAGCTCACCGTCACGACGCCGGATTACGTGCAGCTCAACCTCGACGGCGAGTACGGCGGCACGCTGCCGTGCACCTTCGCGGTGCTGCCGTCGCATCTGCAGATTATCGTCGACGAATCGGGCATTTCGACTTATAAATAAGCAATCCGGGTGCCGAGGCATGCGGGTGATGGAGCGGGTATAGAATTATGAGCAACAAGTTTAGGGGCAAGGCCAAGAGCAGTACCGGGGGCAAAAGCAATCCCGCGAAGCATAACGGTGCCGTCAGCGGCGGTCGCAGCGGCGGCGCCGCGGCCGGCCGTGGCGGCGGTGCGGGGCAAGCCGGCGGCGGCAACAGCCAAGCGCCGGTGGGCAAAAACGATGACGTCACCGTCGAGATCATCGGCTTGACGCATGAAGGCGAAGGGGTAGGCCGCGCGGACGGCTTTACCCTTTTTGTTCAAGGTGCACTACCCGGCGAGACCGTGCGCGCGCGCGTCATGAAGGTGAAGAAGACCTACGGCTACGCTAAGCTCGAGGCGATCGTCGTGCCGAGCGCGGACCGCGTCGAAGCGCCGTGCCCGATCTACAAGCAGTGCGGCGGCTGCCAGCTGCAGCATATGGACTATGCGGCGCAGCTGAAGTGGAAGCGGCAGCATGTGGTGGACAGCTTGGAGCGGATCGGCAAGCTGCGCGTGGCTGGAGCGGCGGCCGGTATCGGCTCTCCCGAAGATGCGGCTGCAGCATTCACGGGCGAGCGTGGAGAGAGCGGCGGTGACGCGGGAGCTGCTGCGCAGCATGCGGTCATCGTGCATCCGACGATCGGCATGGACGATCCGTGGCATTACCGGAACAAGGCCTCCGTGCCGATGGGCATGGCAGTCAGCGGCGCGATCCATGGCAAGGAAGGCCTGCCCGCGCCGGATCTGAACGGCGAGCATCTCATCGGCGGCTTCTACGCCCGCGGCAGCCACCGGATTATCGACATGGACGAATGTCTGATCCAGCACAACAGCAACGACGAGATCGTCGCGCGGGTCAAGCGGATCGGGCGCGAGCTCGGCATTACGGCTTATAACGAAGAGACGGGGCAAGGCTTGTTGCGCCACGTGATGGCGCGCGTCGGCTTCGTGACCGGCGAAGCGATGATCGTGCTGATCACGAACGGCTCGCGGATTCCGAACGCGGACCAGTGGATCGCGCGCATCCGCGAGACGATCCCGGGCGTGACGAGCATCGTGCAGAACGTCAACAAACGCGACACCAACGTCATTTTCGGCGACGAGACGCGCGTCCTCTGGGGCAGCGAGGTGATCTACGACGAGCTGGACGGGATTCGCTTCGCGATCTCGGCGCGTTCGTTCTATCAGGTGAATCCGATTCAGACGGTGGCGTTGTATCGCAAGGCTGTGGAGTATGCGGCGCTGACCGGGAGAGAGCAGGTTATTGACGCTTACTGCGGCATTGGAACGATCTCGCTATTCCTGGCTCGCCAGGCTGGGCATGTTCACGGTGTGGAGATTGTGCCGGAAGCGATCGAAGATGCGAAGCGCAATGCCGCGCTTAACGGCATCGAGAATGCTTCGTTCGAGGCCGGACCAGCCGAAGTGGTCATCCCGCGCTGGCGGCAAGAAGGCATCGTGCCTGACGTGATCGTCGTCGACCCGCCTCGTAAGGGCTGCGATGAAGCGTTGCTGGACACGATCCTCGCGATGAAGCCGGAGCGGGTGGTGTATGTGTCTTGCAACCCGTCGACGCTGGCGCGCGACCTGCGGGTGCTGGCGGATGGCGGGTACCGGACGGTCGAGGTGCAGCCGGTGGATATGTTTCCCCATACGGTGCACGTGGAGTGCGTCGTAAGGTTGTATCGGGAGGATATTGAAAGGTAACTGCGTCAACTAAGTCTGCTGAGAAAGCAGGCTTTTTTGAATTGTGCTGAGGCATGCATGATGGTATAGAAGCAGTGGTATTAATTCACGCTGCGTACTGATTCATATCGATGAAGGAGAAATATATGGCCTGGAGCAAATTGAAACAAAGCCTGGAAAGTTTTCTCAGCCCTGCGTTAAACGGAAGGGTCGAGTACCGTGCGACCAGCTACCGGTATTTACTCGATAAAGCAGGGATTTGCTACATCGCGGTCGATAAGAAGAACGTGCTCAATATGAGCGATACAACGAACGGGATCAGATGGTATCAGACGGAGCTGGAAATTAAGAATGATCCCGACATCCGAATTCGGGTCAGCGATGAAGAGATTGAAGCCGTCAGACAAGAGACCAAGGGGAACGCCCCGGAGGATCGACTGCAAGTCATGGCTAGCAGCAGAAAAAAATCAGTCCTTGCAAAGGAGATTTTCTCGGCACAGTCATCCTTAAGCAAATCGAATTTTATCGTTGTCGCTACGAAGTTTCTGGCCACCTCTATAGAAGAGAGCCTAGAGAGTCAGGATATCGTGTTGAATATTCTAGCTTTGGTGGACAGACGGGTTGGGAAAAAGCGACTGTTAAATATGGCCGAGAAGATAAAGGCAAAGCATCCGGCTGTGCAGTATTTTTATGAACTGCGGGTTAGTACGTTGTGAGGATAAAAAATGCATTCATCTTTGTTATGCGTTACTGAATAATATAAATTTAGACACTGTTATCTCATGATTGATAGACCAGCAATTCGATTTAGGTTTCCTAGAAATATAGGAATTATAGGTATTGATGCTACTACTCAACACAAGTGGAATCGGTGCGTTGATAGTGTAAATGGTGAATATTGGATGGATGAGGCGTAGCCGGTGGATATGTTTCCGCATACCGTGCACGTAGAATCGGTGGCTTTGTTGGCTAGGGATGGTACAGATCGCTGAGGATGCAGTGGTGGGGCGGGTTTGGGGAGTAATACAGATGATGCAGAAGTGTGAAACAGAGGCTAGAAAATAGTAGAGTTGACTGATTGTTGACGAATTATTAGATTAATTGGGAGATGCCCGATTCTCGAATCGGGCGTTTTCAATTATTGGGACATGGGTTCAAATCCCAAATCCCCTCGGAAAAATGAACCCTTGTCCATACAAAACCACAATGGTTAATGTTGAACAGGGGTTCTTCATGCGAATGATTATTTTTTTGCAGCACATATTCTTAGTAGAATCGAATACTTGGTGAAGGGGGAGGTCGTTGGGGGCGACAAGTTATTTTGCTTCAAAAGGAATACAATGGAAAATTTTGTCTTAACCTTAGGTAGTTTAGTCTTTTTATTTGGAATCATTATAGTTGCTGTTTATTGGTTGACAAAATCCACTGTTGGAAGGAAAAAACTCATGGAATATAATGGATCGGGTAAGTTTGATTATAAGAGTGAAAAAAGTATTACAGCTGATTTTACCTTTAAATGGGAAGAACAGAAATTTTCTAGGAAACCTAGACTACAGATCTTTGCTGTGTCTAAAGACAGTGATTTAATATACCATTTAACCAACCTTCCGTTTTTTCCTTGGGATTTTAAAGGTGAAACAAATGATGGAAGGGTGTTTATTGCCAATGGTCTAGCACTTAGTTCAAGAGGGGAGAAGATAGATAAAGGCATAGATGAAATATCATTGGGGTTTAATTGCAATTTGTTGCAGATCGGAAACCAAGATAACACCTTTGAATATTTTGAATTCTACTTTCCAAACGTATTTATAGCTTTCGATGAGTTTGAAAAAGTGGGAAAGGTTTCGACTTTAAATATTAGCAACTTACAACTAGAATATAATGAAAGTATTTACAATTTAACTTTTTCGGGTTTGAACGAGATTGTAACTAAGAAGAAAAGTATTATTGAAAATGGAGAAGATATTTTAACAGTTAAAATAACTATCCGAAAAACAAGTAACGATCTCTTATTTAACGAAGCAAAGGAAGTATTAGAGATTATTTCTGATTTAATGAGCTTCGTTTATGGAGATCCAGTCAACTGGATTCTTGGAATTGCATATAAGCATAATAAGGAAGTGTTTTCTCAACTGAGGGATGTTAATTTTCCTAGTCTGCACACCTTCAGGAAACTAATTCCCGTCGATTTCCCCCGGCACTTAACCTCATACATTTCTCAATCATTTGCCATTTACGCATCTTTAAATGAAGAGAAGCGAAGGGCTCTCAGAAGATACAATGGTGGTTTACACTTTTCTTCTGAGCGACTGGTCTTCCCGGCACCATTTACGTCTTTGGGCTCATGTGTAGAAGATTTTGTTCAATATACTGTAACTGAGAAAGATACACATTATATAGATACAACAGAGAGAAGGAAAATTGACCCCAGTTTTGCAATATGGGTTAAAGAAAATATTGTGCCTCTACTTAATGATATTGATAAAGCAGACTTTAATGATTCCGGTATGAAACAAAAGCTTTCTGGATTAATACAAAGAAATTTAAGATCTAGAATTAATAAATTACTTGAAACTTACAACGTTGAATATGATCAAAGTTGGGTTTCCGAATTTGTTAAAAAGAGAAACTCAGCAGCACATGGAAGCTATACGTTCGAAAAGGATGATTATTTAATCTGGTCACGCATGGTATCGATGCTAGAAAGAGTAATATTAAAGGAGTTCAACTATAAAGGCGACTTTATTGATTGGTCAGCAAGTCCTCCAGTTACAAAGGAATTTAGCTAATCAACTAAGTCTGACACTGTTATGCCACCTCTTCAAATAGTCGCATCATCACGCGGCGGCGAATTGTGGGCTTGCACAGCCACGGTTCGGAAAAATGAACCCTTGTCCTTTCAAAACCACAATGGTTAATGTAGGGGAAGGGTTCTTCAATTGGACGATTAAAGCACACAAATAAAGATGGCGTGCTTATTTGCAGTATGAAACTGATATCCGACCTTCCCGGCGCCACAACTTGAATTTTAGCCATATCAAAGAAGCATAAAATTACATTCCACTCATAACGATTAGAGAGACTAATCTTATGGGGGAATAAGAATGTTGCCGAATCCATTTATTATGTATAAGCTAGATAAGTTTTTAACTCCGGAATTACTTTTGACAGCAACCGGGCAACAGAGGGTAAAGATATATCCTGGGTTAGGAAATATCTTGGCGGGTTATAAGAGAAGACTTAATGAAACATGCGTAATGACATCAATACTGAATAATGTAAGTTCTTTACCCGATCCAAGCGATACAGAAGCAAAACTTAGACAGTTGCCTTCATATATTTTTAACGATGAGACGTTTACACAGGAAGTAACATTTTCAATGGGGGATTATTATAGAGTAACCTGGAACATTGAAAAGGCAAAAGAAATAATAAAACGTGATAATATACTTGCCGAGGAGTTTAACTGTGAATTCATTAGTCAAGATATCGACTTTAGTTCTGTTGAAACGGAGAAATTAAAATTTGCTTCAACAAATAAAGATCCAATTATCGTGGTTGACTATCACATTACTAATAATTCTACTGGTGGTCTCATTGTCGTAGATGGGAACCATCGTGTAGTTAGCAGAACACTACGTGGGGTAAAGGCAATCAAAGGATATAAGTTGAACCGATATCAGCAGTTTGAAGCATTGGCAGACGAGTTTGATAAATGTATTTATAAAATTCACTCGAATATTCATTACATAATGGATTACATGATTGGACGCGAAAGTTCATCCGAATACACGTTCTATCCAGAAGTTTAATTCATGGTTCTAAGCAACATCCCCGAATAGACTGAGCAATAAGCTGCGGCGAATTGTGGTTTTGCACAGCCACGCCTCGAAAAAACGAACCCATGTCCATACAAAACCACAATGGTTAATGTAGGACAAGGGTTCTTGAATGGGTGATTAATCTTTCGGAACTACATACTCTGACAATTTTATACCTTTGCTGACTTCGGTTGCATATGAAATGTTAATGCCAGAGGCTGCTACTATATCTTTAATGCTGTGGTTGTTTCTTTGGATGACATTCGCATACTTAACACCGAATAAATGAATATAAATGAATTTTGGCAACGTGTTTTCCGTGAGGTGCCTTATTATACATGTCGCTAAGAATTCTTCCTAACTCCTGAACATTCATATGAAGTCCCCTTTCGCTAATCATTTATCTATTTTATAACCTAAAGCACACAGATAAATCCTGCTAGTTTTTGATCACAGAGGGTTTGATTATTCCCTGGATGAGCCGATATCCAATCTTTCCAACGTCACCTTCAGTTTATCGAACTGAGTAATAAGCCATTGGAAGTGCTGTTGGTATAGCTCTGGATTATGGATATCGGCATCTAAGGAGTGCAGAATCCTTTTTGCCGTACTTTTTTCACGGCTGGTATACCATTCAAGTTTCTCGCCATATGCTTCTTCTATTTCAGCCTTAAATGAATCTAACCTCGCGAAGCTCTCCGGATGATAGACATAAAGGCCGATGCGGAGAATTTTCTTTCGAACAATTTGGAAGAAGATAATGTAGTCTCGGCTTCCGATTGTTACATCATACCAATCATCATAAGAAGGCTTTCGAGATGCGATATCTTCCCCTCGTCCATGTGTCTTGCAATATTCTACAAAGTTGCTCCAAAAATCATAGCGTAGGTAATGGCGATCAGACAGGTCACGTGTAGTATCCGGAAGTGTACGCTGTTTTACGGGCAAGGCTTCCTCAATTGTTAGTTCTTGGACTTCTGCACGTTCATCACCCACAAATTGGACATGGAGCAAATGGGTCTTCTGCTCATCAGTAAATGAGAACCGCCATCTTGACTCCATAAATTTAAGTAACAGCATCCCTCGATCCAATATGTTCTGTGCCGTCCAAGCATCTTCTGAAGCTACTTCGATTTCCGAGTGTGATCCGTTCACGTACCCTCGGCGACCAGAAGACGAAGGATTTTTCTTATCTGGAAAACCGTCATTTTGCAGAGAGGAGTTTATACTCTGAGCAAGCGGAAGCAGGTTGCCCAAGGAAGCAGACAGCAGCTTTATTTCATCGGCGGTGTATTGTCTGAACTGATTACGCCAGTAACTTTTTGTTGGGGTCTGCGGTAGTATATGTTCAATAGTTATCTTCTCTTTTTCAACCTTAGTAAACAAATTCCAATCTACTTTCTGCAGATTGTTTCGGGTTGCCAGTTCATATTCATACTCGTACAGGAAGTAACGAAGTTCGCGCCAGCCGTAGAATCCCTCACCAGAATCGAAACGTCTATCGGTACGTGTGATGAAGCTTGCGATAAGAGCAGCCATATCCTTGTTGAGAGTTGTATTCAAGTCATCAGTAACTGATGTTAGTGTAGTGCTATTCCAAAGAACGTCCCTTGCCTTATTATAATAATCGCTGCTTTTGTAGCTTGCATTAAATCCGCCAAAACGGAATGAGAGGAAAATAAATCTCTCTATTGCTTTAAAAAGCATGATCCGTTCGGTAGGGGATGTCGATGTTGCTGAGGCAAGTGAAGCTACTAGCAGTGGTCGGAAATATCCAATCCCTATACGGTTCAATTTGTCAATCCATACCTTTTCACCATCGGTAAGACTAGTGCTATCACTTGGGAAATAACTGTAGTACCAAAACTCTGCTAGTTTCTTCAAGCTGTTGACATAGTCATTGATCTCCTTTGGTGTGAGCTTGCTGACCAGAATAGATTCTAGTTCGGGCATAACATCTGTTAAGTCATCATCATCATCAGAGGCTTCAAAATCAGTCAAAGGTTCGGATCCTTCAACTTGTGTGGTAATAGTAAACTTCTCAAAGACATTTTTCGCGGAGAACTTGCTCAACAGGAAACGAATATAATCGTCTCCACGTTTCCGTGAATATTGGAAATATGTAATCCAATGTGCTCGGAGGAAGTCGTCGTCAGAAAGCGGCGCGTCTTGGTTACGCCCAAGCTGATAGTACACCTCTTTCCATGCGTCATTAATGTTATTCCGAAGTTGTTCTTTATCCCTTGCATCCAGTTGATCGTTATCGAACAGTGTGGTCAGGTAAATAAGACGGTTTTTTAAAAGTTCCAGATTAGTCAACTTTTTGCCACGGTTGTTCATTGTTTCAAATGCAACGAAAACGTCATAATCATCTTCTATTTCGTGAAGATTGAACATCAGACGCAGTGTGAGTTTCTTGTATAAATGCTCAATGCCGTCAATACCTTCGCTTTCGCATATTGCTCTTAGGTTATTAGCAAAGAACGACTTCGCGTATTTCAAATTCTTCGTATAGAAGGTTTCAAATACCGTTCCGCCGAAAGGTTCCTCAAATACCTTGTATTTTAAGTATTCGGAACTTGGATTATCAGTCTCATAACCGAACAGATATGTTGTCACGATATTCTGGGGTGGTCGCTTCCGAAGGACGTACTTCGCCTTGATGTCCTTCAACGATTCATAACCAAGGAAAATTCCTTCATCTGGCTTGTCCTTGTTTTCTGGAGCATTTTTTACAATAGACACTATTTCGTGCATCAGAATGGAAAACGTGGTGAGACGTTGCTGCCCGTCCACAATATGATACGGCTTATAGCCGATATCTAGTAGCCACTCGTCCTCGTGCCACTGGTGCGTTTCCTTTCGGCTAACCGCCTTAAGTGAGAGTAGCCCAGTGTAGTGATATCTATCATCGTGGAGATTTAGCAGGTCTTCCCAGAAATCTACTAGTTGCTCGTGTTTCCACGCATACCCACGCTGATAATCAGGTATGCGAAACAGCCTGTTTTGAAAAAGCACGGATAAAGATTGAAGTTCATTCGGCATTTTCGAATTCTCCTTAGCGCATATTATGGTCACTGAACGCTGATTTCAAATACATGGCAAGAAGGGCACTATATATCTCTTGGTCAGATAGCATCGCTTGCTTCCAGTACTGAAAGATGGTGATTACATATTTCGACATGGGGAAGACAAAATCCTATTGGATCTGGCTCATCCGTGGAGAGGGGAAGGTTTCCGAAATTTCTTGCCTGATGGGAATACAGTTAGGATAGTCGTGGAAAGCTATCCTTACTTTTACGAAAGGGAGGCGAGCATATTTTGAAGGAAAGAATGAGTGGAGCTGAACAACAAAAATTCATTAAGCAAAACGGTGGTTTGAATTTAATGTTAACGACGGCGTATATGGCAGGGTATGCAGAAGGCTTCAGAGATGGCGAACGAAGCGGTGCTGCTAAAGCTCTTATGTATGTATCGAAATTATTTGAGAATCAACAAAAACGTCATGCGTAGCTAAGCGACCTCACCAAACAGCTTTAGCAATATGTGGCGACGAATTGTGGTTTTGCATAGCCACGCTTCGACTCCACCATGTTAAATCCACAACCGCGTGAGGTTGTGGATTTTGCTTTTCATCGATATGTAGCTTTAGAATAAGCTCTACATGCTCCTTATAGACGATCACCTTGAGTCTGTAAAATACTTTGTGTAAACTCTCAAACCTATTAAAATGAAACACAAAGAGAGGTTGGGAGCACACATGAAGAATAAGCTGGTGATGGCTCAAGACGCTCAAAACGCTCAAAACACATTAATGGATCTGTTTGCCAAGACGCTACAGGAAATGCTGGAGGCGGAAATGGACACGCATCTGGGCCACGAGAAGCATGACGTACAGAACAAGATGACGTCCAATAGCCGTAACGGCAAGAGTAAGTAAAAGGTCACGAGTGAATACGGCGATCAGGAAATCTCCGTGCCGCGAGACCGACTGGGCGAGATTGAGCTCTTTGTCGTGAAGAAGTCCGTCTAACGTGACCGGCATATAGGGCCAGATTATCGCCCTATATGCCAAAGGCGTCAGCACGCGAGAGATCCAGGACCATCTTCAGAATTTATACGGTCTGGAGGTCTCTCCGAACTTCATTTCCAATGTCACCAACTAGATCATCCCATTCATCAAAGAGTGACAAAATCGGCCGCTGCAAGGCGTCTACACCGTTGTCTTTCTGGACGCGATTCATTTCAAGGTCAAGCAGGACGGTCCCATCTTGAACAAGGCTGTCTACATGGTCATCGGCATCGATCTGGACGGAAACAAGGACGTGCTGGGCATGTGGATCGGCGAGAACGAGTCCGCCAAGTTCTGGCTAAGCGTCCTGAATGACCTCAAGAATCGCGGCGTCCAAGACATCCTCAACACCTGTGTGGACAACCTCACCGGCTTCTCTCAGGCGATCTAGGCCTGCTATCCGAAGACAGAGATCCAAAATTACCTCATTCACCAGATTCGCAATTCTACGCGATACGTCTCCTACAAAGACCTGAAGAAAGTCACAGCGGATCTGAAGCTCATCTATCGATAAGCGCCTTTTTAAATAATCACAGGCCATTATATGAACCCGCTTCTCTTGAACTTCTGGACAAATCGGACGGCCTGATTTGATGAATCTTTACGCCCTTTGGCACGAGTGTAGTTTAAATAGAAGTTTGGTTAAAAGTTAATTAATATGGGCATGAATGCTTATTAGAATTAAAGTAAATAGGAAAATCAAGGAGTCTTTGCAGTTAAATAAACTGAGGGGCGAAATCATGAAAAATGATGATCTGTTGCGAGTAAAATTATTAAGACTCTTATTGGAATTAGAAGAGGAGCGGGCTGCTAACCTTTATTTCGATAATCAATATGAAGCAAATTCTTGTGAAAATGAAGAAGAAGAATTTTTTCAACAAAAAGCAAGTAGCCAGGAAAGATCCGTTTTTTCAGTAATCGAACTGTCCAGTTATCTTGGTGTCTCTACTGACTCTATATACACGATGGTGCGCGAGAAGCAGATTCCCCACATGAGGATCCGAAGAAGAATATTGTTTCATAGAAATGCAATTGATTCGTGGATTCAAGAGAGCATAGCGTCACCGCTAACCTGAATAATGAAAGAAGCGAACCCCCTTCGCAGGGCAGTTCGCTTCATAGACGGTGCGTTTCATTCGATACGTAAATTATATTGTAGAATGCTATAGATATCAATTCTTTCTTTCGCAGATCCTGTAGTTAAGATATGAACCTAATAGTTGTGGGTGCACCAAAGCATCATTATTTACATTAATTTACATGTGACTATAGTCGGTGGAGCGATGTTCAAGTCTGAAGAATACTAGTTTCAAGGTGGTGTAAGTCCTTGGAACTGGAATATCTATTTGGAGATCTCCTCAAACAAGCACGATTAAAAGCTGGAATGACACAGGAATCCTTGGCATTCCAAGCAGAGCTAGACCGAACATATATTAGTTTGCTGGAGACGGGAAAGCGTCAGCCTACCTTGACGACTTTGTTTGCATTGAGCAAGGCGTTAGAACTAAGGCCATCTGATATTATTAAGGAAATTGAGAAAAAAGTTGGATACTACTAGCTAGGGAACTGAGATTTTGTCTCGGTTCCTTTTGTTTACTTTACGAATAGATTTTCGTATAGTAATTGTGACTATAGTCTGCATGTAGGTCTTTATGAACTAAAGCTACATACAGACGAAGTGGTAGAATTCGTAAAATAAAATTTGGAGAGGTCGTGACTTATGGAGTCAAACAATCATGGTAAGCTGGACTTTTTTAGCATCTTTGATGAAGCTTTTGACAATGAAAGATTGTTTCGAGTAAACGAGCATATGGAAGTCAGACTAACATGCGGTAAGTTTGATCAATTGGATAAGCAAATTGTATACACCCTGTTAAATGAAAGTAGCAAATGGATAGAAGGAAAAGGATTAACTTGCCGAATTGAGTCTAATTTATTGATGAATAGAGTCGGCATGCATGAGGCAGAGCTGTACCGTAGAATTAGAAAACTATTGAGCTTTGGGCTCAATGTATACACGCAAATCGCTGACGCAGAATATAACTTCTGTGTGATCAAAACTCTTTCAGAGAATGGGAAACGAGTCGCATATGAAGTGACTTTCGATCACCTAGACGTGATGAAGAGAGTGTTTGACGATGACTTTTCGAATCTGCTCACTCGTGGTGTGGACGAGAGTCCAGCAGGAGTACATAAATTGGTTGTCGAAGAGTCAGAACTATTCTTTTTGAGTTACATGGAGGCATTTAATTACGGAGAGAATGAACTGAAACCTCAACGAACTGAATACCAAATCTATCATGTACAGAGCAATGAGCTAGTTTATGCTGCAGAGTATATCAATAATTCTACTAAGATAATGAGAAATATAGATATACAACGTCCTGAGGTCAGCAAGCTTAATTTTATGGACATATTTAATTTGGAGTTCGAGAAGGATAATATATCCATCGGAATCAGTGATGACGTCTTTGTAACGGTTGAGTGTCCGGAATTGACGTTGTCGGACAAAGCCGTTTTTACGACAATCTGGGGTAGCGGTGAGAAAATTGCAGTAGATAATAGTATTTTCAGCACAGTTAGTGAGGAAATGCTGCACGCTGACATTTCAATGACTGAATCTGATTTGGAAGAGTCGCTTAAGCGACTTTCTCATTTATCGATTGAAGTCACATATTCGATTCATGGAGAACGTCGTAAAGGGCGTTACAATATATTTGATGTGGCAGCTTCCAGTGACAGTGATGGGGAATTACAGGCAATTACAATGGGAGTAAATTCATTAATGACTTTGAAGTGGTTGTTCTCTGAGGAATCTCTAGAACCGTTTATGACTAAGGATACTGATGTTCGCATAACTTAATTAGACTATTGATCATTGTTGGCTCATCTGACAACTCCTCTATATCCTCTAGAGGAGATGATTCTTTTTAAGTATTCAACTCCGCCATCCACGGCGACTGCTCCGCATCTCCAATAAATCAAGAGTCCTGAATCGTCAATTCAGGACTGAGGTATCCATTACGGATAGTTAATCTGTGTTTCTTGAAGTGCTCATTACGAGCTTGAATAAAATAAGTGTTAAGCTTGAAATGGAACGCTGTTTTTGGAGGGGAACAGATGACCGGACAGAGGTATCTGGAGCTAAAGAGGCTTCATGCTAACCTGCTTATCCCGTTTTATCGGGGATCGCTAGAGCAACGGCTGGATGTAGAGGAAAAGCTATATCAGCTTAAGGAAAAATACGGCTCGGTTCAAGTTTCTTTATCCCACGAAGAGAAGGAAACACTTATTGAGCTTTCACGAATTATGAATCTCTATTCCAAGTATCGAGAGAGTGGCAGCTTAATGGAGCAATCAGAGATTTACGAGCAATTCAAGGTTGCTCTTAAGTTAAGTTAATTGAGTTAACTCAATTAACTTAACTTATATTCCCGTTTGGTCTAAGGATATTGCAATTTTACAGCATGAAAATGTCCTTAAATAAACTCCTTGCACATTATAAGTGAATGATGTAGATTGAAATCATACTTTTAATCATGTATTGCCTCTGGCCAAGCGGCGTAAGAGGAGTTAATTTGCAAAATTGCTGGAACAATATCTGGAGAAATCCGCATAATTATTGTTAATCCCCTCATTTGAGGTGTGATCATAAGTTTTATTCGATGCTCAAATTGAGCAATTTATCGGAGATGTAAGCCCTTAAAGTAACTATTAATCGGGATAGGTATATCCTGTGATAGGTGCTTCAAGGGCTTTTATTGTTCTCCGGAGGTATTTATGAATGTTGTCGGTGTTATGCCGAGAGGTTACAGTCTATCAGTCGAGGAAACCTTATTGCTGATTGGATTGTCATGACCAACTTCATAAGAGAAGTGGGACGAATCTATTTTCTTGATTCGTCTTTTTGCTGTCTTCTGAGGTAGGGATGCTTGTAATAGCCGAGTATCGTCCGTCGGCTATTACACAGGACAAAGTAACGGGGCGTTATCATATTCGGGTTTCAGCGGGATCCCCAAAAACCGCTATTGCATCACCAGCTCATTATGGGCGACTTGGCTAGCCCGGCCGATAGGGGCATTAGGCAATGGAGCACAAAGCGCAAGATATAGTCGGGGAATGTTGGCTATGTCGATCTTTGCTAAGGGATGGTCGGCAAAGATCTAATCAAATAAGATGTCGCCCGGCTAGTAACTATGGCCATCAGCGAAAGGCTGAAGCGGGCGACACCCCGCACCGGCTCTTGTATGCCACACGAGGATCTCGTGCAAGTGCAAACCCATTGCTTAACGACACAACTCCATATAGACGGTTTTGACTTTGCTTGATTTATAAGGGTTTTTGGATCGAGCCTTGTAAAAGCCACTGTATATGCCAATGGGTGAAGTGTGTCCAAATTTAAAAAAGAAGGGTGATTGGTCATGGCAAGTAGAGGATGGATCAAAGACGATAACGAGCTGGCTGCATTTGCGTATCGAGAAGAGGATATAACGAATAAGGGGGTATACATTAATCTTATGAGGCAGCTTAATAGATTGGCCAAGCATACAAAAGGTGGCCTCGGTATTAGAACGCAACGCCAATACTACAATCATATGGATCAGTTTACCCGCTTCCTGGCGGACGAGTTTGGTCTTCAAAATTTGTCCAATATCCACGGGCGTCATATTGCAGTGTACATTGAGGAGCGTCAGTCGGAGGGATTATCCGCATCGGCGGTTGATTTGGATATCGCAGCGATCCGCTATTTTCATGATCAATATGGGAGTGAAGTTCGTAATCGAATTCCGGACAATGTAAGTTTATGCAAGCGGTACGGGATTACTCTGGATCCGCGCTCGTATGGAAAGGTTAACCGTAGATGGACGGACAATGAGATTGCTGAAATGACGGATTTAGCGATGCGTAAAGGACGTACAGATATTGCTAAAATTATTCAACTTGGTGCAGGACTGGGCTTAAGAATTCATGAGACTACGAGGCTTTCTCGACCTGATGCTTTGATGGCTGTACGTACAGGAATTTTACACGTTAAGGGGAAGAACGGATTAGAGCGAGATGTCCCTCTCCGCGCGGATATGGGTGATCTTTTGAAGGCAGCAGCCTCTATTGTCTCTGGCGACGCTAAACTCTTTGTACCGGAGAGCCATAAGACGCACGAGATTATTCAGTCTGTTCAGGATTTTATTCGTAATCATCGGGATAAAGTGGCGGAACAGAGCGCTAGGTCACATGGGGTGAGGATGACCTTCCATGGATTAAGACATCGCTATGCTTTTGACCGATATCAGGAATTCAGAGGAGCGGGTTTTACTGCTGGTGCAGCACGGTTAATGGTTTCGAAATTGATCGGACATCGTAGGGATGAAATTACTCGAATTTATTTGGGCGAAACAACGGAGGAGGATGCAGAATGATGGGAGATATTGAACAGCTGCAGCACCGGATTGCTGAACTAGAAGGGCAAGTAAGACATCTGCAGGAAAGTGTGGGTAAGTGGAGGCGAAAGGCCCAAGGAGCGGCACCTAGGTTTGAATACGTGTCTGAGAGGCATGAACGTGGAATGCACTATATTTCAATACCAGTAGCAGATGCGCCTTCAGATCTTACTCTACACGAGATTCAGCAGCATGTGCGGGAAAATCTATTACCTCAATATTATCCATACCGGTATTATAACGTGTACACAAGCAAGCGATATGACGGCTGGGTTACAACTTTGGTAAAAGAGGATAATGTTATTGAGATGGAACGATAGGACTTTGCTGAAGGAAGCAAGTATAATTGGGTATGATAGGATAGAGGACTCATCGCAATTATCTCTTTGGGCGTGTTAAAGGAAGGGGTTCAAGAATGATATTTGAAATTAACGCAGAAATGAAAAATAAAATCAATCAGTGGGACTCATGTGAAGCACGCGATGTTTCTGGTGCTAAATTTGCGTACACGTTTATTCCTACAGGGTTGGGTTTAGTAGTTACAGTTCAATGTGACGTCTGCAAAAGAACATTGGATCTAACTGATGATTTCTTACGTTGATACGTAAAAAATTGTGTAGGTGCTGATGATTGAGCATCATAATCGCTCAAGACAATCGAGCGGGAGGTATGAGAATGTTTATTATTGAAGCTCGTAATGGTAAAAGAGCGTGGATATCAGGTATTCTTCAAGATGAAGATGAGGCAAAGGAATACTTTAATTTGATACCAGCTAATCAGAGGGGGTATCAGAGCATTGTATCGGTATGCCTAATAGAGTATCCGTTCTATATAGTTGAGGAGACAACCACCTTTAAATATTTGAATCTAAGTTATGTTGTTGATCTGCTTAGCAATATCAGCAAATTGGACGATGACGATCATCTGTATTTCAACCTATACTTTATTAATCAGGATTATCGTCATTCAGAGCCTGGGGTGGATTATATGGGGAGCTTAAACCACATGCATATCGACAATCAATTCCTAGAGCTTTATCAACGATATGGTAAGGACTTATTGGTAAGGAACAGTATGGCTTGATTGCACTCCACAGAGAAACTGCATAAAAAACATTGCAACATATTTGATATGGCCAGATCAAGCGATGTAGATGGAAATGATCGATATTGTTGAATTAATTAAGTTAAGTTAACACAATTAACTTAACTTAATTGAAGTATCAGTCAATTCGTAATTTAGGAATATCAGAAAGTATCAGAAAAAAGTTATTGAAATTGAGAATATTTTCTGTTACAAATAATATAAACATTCATTTTCAATTGCATCTGTCAGGCGATAAGGTGCGTGCTTAACTAACTATTAGTTGGTCAACTTTTAAAGTTCCTTTTGCAAATGCAAAATTCTCTAAATGAGATTAATCCTGAATTTCTTCACCTCCACGCTGTCGATCGGGCAAATGAATTAAAACTTATACTAACCCGCTGGGTAGAATTATTCCTTTAGTGTGTAACATGGAATAACTCTGGCTTAGCGGGTTATTTTTGTTCATAAAACTATTCAAGCTGAAAAGAAACCTAATAAAGGGTTTTCAGCTTTTTACAAATAATGATTTCCGGCTCCAATAAGCCTAAGGAGCGTTCGGAAGTTTACATTACCGCAGCAGTCGAGCGGGTTAGTGATTGAGTCAATGAGTTCTCTCTATCGGAGAATCAGTGGCTCTTTTTTTTACATCGGAACGGCTGGCCCTCCCGCTCCGAGATCATTGGTAACTAGGGCGTTAGTAAACAAAACTTGCAGGAGGTGCTTACCCATGCTAGGAGCAAAGATTTCATGTGACGTTGAGGAAATCGTTATTCATAAGGATTATTTCAAGTATTATGAGCATCCATCGTTTGAGCAGCTCGAGGTGTATGCTAGGGTACTGAAGGAAAATTCCGCATTACCCATTGTTTGCATTTCAACTGATAAGAAGATTCTGTGCGGTGCTACTACTTGGCTGGTGTACAGACAGATGGGACTTAGTAAAATCGATGTATATGAAGTAGATAAGGAGCGGGAAATTGAAATTCTGCTCATGCATGATCTAGATTACAGCCAGAATTACAAGCGAGACGCGATAAAAGTCGCCTGTCACATTGATGCTTTATGTGCAAGGTACAACATTGCACAGGGACGTAAATCGCGACAGAATGACGTGTTTACAATTGCGGATATCGCTCGCTTGTTTGGGCTATCACCGCGATCTATTCAACGTTGCCGACGGTTAGTTAATCTTCACGAAGGTTTTCACTCATTTTTAAAGAGTAAAAAGATTGGTTTGTTATTGGCAGCCGAGATCAGTAAGCATACTCATGAACAGCAAGTGCTCCTCTTTGAAAGAATAAGCCAGGTTGAAGGTGACCTGTCCAAGATTAAACAAAATGAGCTCTCGGTCATCATACAATCATTTTTAAGCGATTGTCATGATGGTATTGCAGGGCCAGTAGAATCGCAAACGGACGTAGAAAGGCTCTACTCCAATCCAGTCTCAGTAGCAGAGAAGGTTGCGGACAGTATTCTTTCGCCGCAACAAAGTGTTATTACTAAGCAAGAACTGAGTAATAGACAGGTTGTCGACCTTGCGCTAGATACCAAGACATCAACCGAGAAATTGGAGAGCTTGATCCGATCTGATTTTATAGCTGATGTTGGACAACAAAACGTTAAAATGCTTCTCGATAATATCGAGCGCCTTACGACCGTAGGACGTGAGTTAACTAAGCTCATTACTACTCATAGCTTATTCGTCCCTTAAGCAGCGAAAAAAAACATTTTGAAATTTGCTGGTAACGCTTAAGAACAATACTCTATTTATATAGGAGGCATCGTGTATGAACATCGTCACACAATTAGAGCATATCCAGGTATCACAAAATAGTCGGCGTAATGTACTAACTTTTGCTGAAGCATGGGACGAAGTATTCGAAAAAGCTATTTCGAAGGACAAGCTCTACGCAGAGGTTAGAGCGGGGCGCATTCCTCATGCAAAAATTGGCTCAAAAATTCTATTCCGGCGCGACACCTTAGAGGCATGGTTCAAGCAGCAAGAATCTCTGAATGTAACCTATTCCAGTTAACATATATCGAAGGGACGGTATCTCTGAATGGCAAGTGTTCAAAAGCGAGGAGATAACTCATGGCTATTAGTAGTAGAGGCTGGTAACAAGGCTGATGGAACAAGAAATCGGTATACAAGGACCGTAAAAGCCAAAGGTATCCGCGAAGCGCGAAAGCTGCTCGCTGAATTCGAGACAGAAGTTGAAGCGGGTGAGTATATTGCACCTGAAAAAATGCTCTTTTCAGCGTTTGTAGATGAATGGCGTGAAAAACACGCTCGAAAAGAGCTCGGTGTAAAAACCCTTAATATCTATGACCGGTTCTTAAAAAATCGCATTCTGCCGGTGTTTGGACATATTCGTTTAGACAAAATAATGCCGATTCATATTGTTAACTTTCTTTCCAGTGAACAACGGCAGGATGGCAAAGAAGGTCCACTTGCTTCCGGAACATTAGAGTATCTCTATCGCATACTCAAGAATATTTTTTCAAGGGCAACTGAATGGCGCATTATCAAAAATAACCCTGTTGCGGATGTTAAGAAGCCTAAAGTGATACAAAAAGAGATTGATGTGTACGATGAAAATGAGATCAGTATATTATTTGATGCTCTAGAAAAGGAACCATTCCATTGGCAAATTTTAATTTTGCTAGCAATAACAACTGGTCTTCGACGAGGGGAGCTAGTAGGGCTGGAATGGAAACATATTAACTTAGAAACTGGAATTATTGAGGTTAAGCAAAGCATTTCGCTATCAGAGAACGGAGAGCGAATCATTACTGAACCAAAGACCAAAAAGTCTAAAAGAAAAATATCCCTACCGGACTCGATTATTGAGAATTTGAAAGAATACAACTTTTACTCTCGCAAAAAGAGATTAACGTTAGGTGATGCTTGGAAGGGAGGAGATCATTTCTTTATATTCTCAAATTCAGAAGGCAATGCATACTACCCGGAGACGCCTTATCTGTGGTTTCGTAACTTTTTGAAGAAGAATAATCTCCGCTACATCCGTTTTCATGATTTGAGACATACTTCCGCGACATTATTAATAAATCAAGGCGTCCATGCGAAAATCATTTCCGAGAGGCTTGGGCATGCCAGCATCACTACGACAATGAATGTATATGGCCATGCACTTCAGTCGGCCGACCGGGAAGCTGCAAATAAGTTTAATTCTATTGTTCCATTGAAGAAGAGAAAAAACAAAGTAAGGGGATGTTAAGAAGAGAGTTTATTGACGATTTTGATACAATCGACTAATATGGAAATTATTCAAGCTCGTAATGAGCATTTGCTGAATTACAGATATTAAGTCCGTAACGGACAAAGGGGATTCCTTGAAGTAGAGTGAGCTACTTCAAGGAATCCCCTTTATTTTCATAAAAATTGATCTATTTGTTTGAAGGAGAAATCATAAGTCAAGTCAGGTTAACTAAGAACATCCTTGTTTGAGCCAATCTTTTATCGACTCCTGATAAAATAAGTTTCTCCTTCTTATTCTGATATGAGGTATTTGTTTCCCACGGAGCATTGCATAGATACAATCCGTTGAGACACCTTTTACCTTGATAAGTTTAATGAAGTCTACAACTGACTCAGCCTAGACGGATATTGTGAACTCGGTGACATCCATGTGATACAATACTACTAAAAAAATACCCATATAAAGGATGAAACTAATGCCGATTTACAATAAACTCGTTCGTGATCTTATCCCCCGAGTGATCAAAGCAAATGGTAAGGAATGTCGTACACGTATTTTAGATGAGGAAGAGTATGAAAAAGAGCTGGTCATAAAGCTTAAGGAAGAGTCAGAGGAATACTTCTCAGCTCAAGGAACAAAAGAGTCATTAGAAGAACTTGTGGATATGCTTGAGATCATTCGGGCGTTGGCCACCGTACATGGTGCAACATGGGAAGAACTTGAAGCCTTGAGAGAGAAGAAGGCGGAAGCACGTGGCGGTTTCCAAAAGCGGGTGTATTTAATCGATGTCGACGACAACAACGCTTAATGTCAAACTGATTACAGAGCCTGGGGAACAGTAAAGGAATCTACTATTCCATCTGTACCTGTCGGGTGTGAGCTCCATCTGGAGACAGCAGTTATCAATCTGCTCGATGAGTTAAGCCGTAAGAAGCTTCCACATCGCGAGCGTTTGCATCGTTCTTTCCTTGATCTAAAGAATGAGCTCGGACGAATCCCAACATATCTAGAGCTTCACCTTCATGGCAGATCCAATAGCTGGGGATATCGGAACGAATTCGGTTCTTACGTTGGTTTTCTTCAATGGGCCGAATGCTTAACGGAAGAAGAAGAGGAAGTATATTATAAATATGAAGCTTGGACCCGTGATGCCGAGAAGACGGTCATGACCAAGAGCTATAAAATGA
Organism: Paenibacillus sp. J22P277; assembly: GCF_059383675.1. Taxonomy (NCBI): domain Bacteria; kingdom Bacillati; phylum Bacillota; class Bacilli; order Caryophanales; family Paenibacillaceae; genus Paenibacillus; species Paenibacillus sp. J22P277. Next base: position 194,924 of record NZ_JBXENS010000002.1, on the reverse strand, counting down.
TTGTTCTCCTCTATATGCTCGAACGAGGACCGGAACATTGGGCTGAGTCTGTTACATCTAAGGAGGTAGCGCCATTCTTTCACGCTTACCTTGTGGAAAAGGAATACCGAAGACGAATCGATTTCTCTGACAAGGACTTAAAACGGCTCTGGGATTATAATGAGGCTGGAGTTAGCCAACTTATTGATCGTATGCCAATGACGAAATGGGGTTCGGCTAAAGGGAGCATGACCCGCTTCGAGGATGGGGTGTTTAGTCTGAAATTTGAGCCTGCCCCAGAGCATTGCTCTATCCTGTACCGCTGGACGAAAGAAATTTGTCTTTATAGGCTGCATCATCATTTTGAGCGCAAAGAGGAAAAGCAGGGACCCCTTCAGTAATGAGGGGGTCTTCATGTATAACATTTTTATTTGTTGGAAACCTAATTTGATGAAGCGGGTGATATTTCAATGGCAGACAAAATAAGTAAAGAACAACGAAGTGCAAATATGAAGGCCATCCGTTCCGTTTCTTTTCTTGAGAGTGAAGTAACAAAGGCTCTTTGGAAGAGAGGGATTAGATTTCGTAAAAATGTTAAAGGCATGCTCGGTAAGCCCGATATTGTCATAAAGAGATATAAAGTTGTTATTTTCATTGATTCTTGCTTTTGGCACCATTGTCCTATTCATGGTACTATGCCCAAAAGTAATACTAAATATTGGGCCGAAAAAATTGCAAACAATGTGGAGCGTGACCGTAAAGTAACAAGGTATTATTATGATACAGACTGGAATATATGCCGTATTTGGGAACATGAGATCAGAGCAGATTTCTGTGCTGTAATAAATAAAATATCCGCTTACATAGATCAATGCAAAACAAACATCAACAAAGTACGTCTGAACAGGGAAAAGTAAAATTATCGTCCAGGTATTAATGGCTTATTTCAGTTTTAGTTCTTTAGAATACTATCAAACATTTTTTCAATGTCTTTGAACGTAAGCAGAGAGAAAAGACCATCAACCGCCCTCTCGGGTAAAGAATCCACATTAACGATCGTATGAGTAGCAGCTGTTTGCAATGCATCATCGTCAGCGCCAGAAATGTGCTCACTAGTTGCTCCATAGTATCTAAACGTTGCATCACGGTTCCAATTTCTCATTTTTAAGTGAGCAAATAAAGATTTAAGGATATTTCCTTCGTGTACAACTTGAAGTCTTCTATCGGGACGAAGAGATGTCTTGACCCCGATTCCTGCTTTCAAACTATCCCAATGACATTTACTCTCAAGCACCTTATACAGTTCGAAGGCTTCTATAATGCTTTGACTATCGAGTTTTGTTATAGGTACATTATGGATATCTTGTATGAGGTCTTTTTGTTCAACTACTAACAAATCTGGGTTCGAAGTTACTAAACGGACTTGGGAATTAAGCAATGATTCTTCGAGTTGATCGAGCATTTTCTCTGTTTTTTCCTCAAATATCCTGCGGAAATTGAATGTGCTTACATTTGGCATTTTTACAATGAGCACATCATCAAGGTTATTTTGGATACGATAGTTCCATGCACATACAGCTATGAAGATTTCAAACCAAGTTCCGCGTGTATTTGAGAATGCTTGTGAATTAGGAACAGCTATTTTTTGTGCAGAGGCTGCATTTTTAGCGTGTTTCTCGAGTTTGTCGAGATTTTCTTCAATGGTCCCAGTTGGAAGAGCTTCTCCAAATACTTCTGTCAAAGTGTGATAAGGTTTAATCCGTGTTTTCTGATTTAATTTAGGACCGTGCAGTTCAACACTATTGCTTTTAAAGTAATCAAATTCCATTATCAGAATCCTCCTAATTTTCATTTATCTTGGGACAAACTAATAAATGCATCTAATACTTAAAACCTGCTCTGTAATCTAGCAGCTTATCAATTTCCAGGTTCCTCACTAACAAGTTTAGTATATCTATACTAGACGCTATTACAAGAAAGCAACACTCTTCCATTATAGTTGAATGGGAAAGTGTGAAAAATGGTCAGGATAATAAAAAACAAGAGCGGTTTGCGATTTTTACGCAAACTGCTCTTGTTGAGGCTGCAGTAGGTCTTGAGTCAGATTGTTATTCGTATCTTTTCTCTTCGTTCCTGAACTGCAAGGTTGTAGTTATCTAGCACTGTTCTAATTTCTTCTGCTAATAAATTTGCCAGTTTATAGGCAACTCCGTTGCTTATCATCTTAAACATCTTATCCAGCGGTATACCTTTCTCGAAATGGTACCAGTCAGGGACAGATTGCAGCCGAAGCGCTTCACGCACCGTTAAGCGACGTGGCAGAGTCGGGTGAAGATGTACCTCATTATTTCCATAGGCTACGGTAGGGCTATATCTGAAACGGTGCAGTCGTTTAAATGACTTTCTCTTAACGTCACCTTCCGGTACAGTGAAAAACCGCTGAGAATAGGGATTGAATGAGACGTGGTTTGGCAACTGCATTAATTCGTTTTCGTCTCCAATAACCGAATGAATTGTAAGTTGATATTGATCAAGTGCTTGAAAATTAGCAATGTAGTCCGCTTCATTAACTTCAGCCCCGATCTCCCATGTATCCGGCCATTCAAATGCTTTCTTAGGATCTTCATAGACTGGAGCTGGCCATTTAAAAGTTTCATAGCCGTGCTGTCTCAACGTTATAGGAATGTATTTCCTAAATCCTACAATAAATACTCTTGAGCGGTCTTGTGGAATTCCAAAACTAAGCGTATTAAGAACTTTAAATTGCACTTCGTAGCCAAGCTCCTCAAATTTCTCAATGAGAGGGTTTAATGCCTGAACCCGATGTTTCTTTGTTTTGTATAAAGCTTCAACGTTTTCAAACAGAAAAAAGTCTGGCTGCAGCTTCTCAATTTTATCTAAGAAGTCCCATACAAGCTTCCCTCTTTCTCCTTCAACTCCTGGGCTATTGGCATTACCAATCGAGTAGTCTTGACATGGGGGACCCCCAATAATACCAACTGCTCCTTTAGGAATGTCTTTGATAGGATCAACTTGAGTAACGTCAGCTGTAATAATTCTATTAGAATGGCCGTAACGCTGCCTCATATTGTAGTTATTCGATTGTGCAAACTCTTTTATTAGTTCGGTTCCCCAAATAATGGAAAAGGCATGTGTCTCGGTAAACCCCAAATCGAGAAAGCCTGCACCTGAAAACAGCGATATAACGGGATAGGTCATTAGTTTAATAAATCTCCTCTGTCTTAGATACTCATTCTATTATCACCGATTATCGAAGGATATTCAATAAACTTTCAATTAAAAACGAATATATGTTCCCAGGGGGATTTTGGGTATAATATGTAGGTAGATGGACTCTTAACTTATTATCTCTGTAGGTCTTGCACGTAAGGTGTGATTATACATAGGAACACGATACTCTCGTGTCGGGATTGAAAGGATGTAATAAATGAACAATTTTCAGAACGATAAAATACCGATACCAATTCTATCTTTTTTTTCTGGTGCAGGCTTTTTGGACATCGGCTTTATGCAAGCAGGGTTTCAGACGATCTGGTCTAATGAATATGAACCGCATTTTATAAAGGGATTTGAATTTGGAATTAGTTCCATGATGGGGCAGCATCATAGAATTGCTAACTGTTCATCTATTATTGGGATAGGTCCTAATCAAATTGCCAGAGAGGCTTTTCATAACACCCAAATTCCTGAAACGTTCGGAATAATAGGAGGGCCTCCATGTCCTGACTTTTCTGTAGGAGGAAGAAATAAGGGGCGAACTGGAGAGAATGGAACCCTCTCTAAGGTATACGTTGATAAAATTATGGATCTTCAACCGACCTTTTTTTTATTTGAAAATGTAAAAGGGCTCTTTAGAACTGCGAAACATCGTGAATTTTTCGATAGTCTGAGAATGCAGTTTTCGGAACATTACTTGACTGATGTACGCATATTGAATGCCCTCGATTTTGGTGTTCCTCAGGACAGGGAACGTGTGTTTATGGTCGGCCTAAAAAAGAAATGGTTAAAAAAGAAACTCGGTGTCCGGATTATTCCGCAAGACTATAGCTGGTTTCAATGGCCTGAGGACAACCGGTTCACAGGTGCGAAACAGCGTTTTGCTTGGCCGCGGGAAACACCGTTTGGAGTCTCTCCGGAGAAACCAGCTGGTATACCGGAAGAGTTAATGGTTGGCCCGATTATATGTAATTTGGAAGAGATCGCTTCTTTACCTAACGGTCTAGAAGGATTAAGGCCGTTAAGCGATAAATATCATGTTATTCATGAAGGCGATGTATCCCGAAAAAGTTTTAAACGGCTTCATCGTTGGCGGTATAGCCCTACTGCGGCCTACGGACATAATGAGGTTCATTTGCATCCGACACAGCCAAGGAGGCTTACGGTCAGGGAAGCTCTAAGAATTCAGAGTGTTCCTGATAACTATGTTTTTCCTCCGGAAATGCCATTAACTTATAAGTTCAAGACAATAGGTAATGGCGTGCCAGTGAAGCTGGCACATGCAATGGCAGTAGCGATAAGGAATATGATAGAGGGGGAACCTAAATGACACAGCCAGAGTTGTTTTTCGATTTTACACCAGATCCAAAAGTGCTGATAGCTTTAACTCACACACCAATGCTTCCTTTAGATGCGTTATGTGAGTTGGTTGATAATGCAATAGATTCATTTCAAGCCGCGAAACTTACGGGTATAAAAATAGACAATCCTTTAATCTCGATTGAATTGCCAAGAAATTCAGATCTCAACAAGAATATAGGCATAGTGCGTATTCGAGATAACGGGCCAGGCATGACTGCTGAGATGGCGGAGAAATCAATTAAGGCAGGTTTCTCGGGTAATAATCCTTACGACAGTCTCGGATTATTTGGTATGGGGTTTAATATTTCTACAGGTAAACTAGGCAGGGTAACCCGGTTGCTGACAGCTCGGAGAGATGAGAGGAAGGCAATAGAGGTTATTATTGATCTGGATAATATTAATCAGTCCAAAAATTATCAGCTCCCTGTCAATATTATTGATAAACCAAGGGAAATCAATCACGGTACTTTTATTGAGATTAGCCAATGGTGGCCTGAGGGAAATGCAAACAGCCAATTTGTTAAACGCCTGATTCAATACGGGCTTCCTAAAGTCCGTTCTGAGATTGGCCGGCGGTATGCCTCTGTTTTATCTAAACGTGAAATTAGGATACTGGTAAATGGGGAGCCGTGTGAAGCATTTGAGCATTGCGTCTGGGATTCTAATAGATATGTAGAACGAAAAGGGCATGGCCAGATTCAGGCAAGATATGATTTTGACTATATTATCGGAGTACAGAGGAGATGCGGCAGCTGTACTGCTCTAGTTCCGGTTGAACTAATTGAATGTCCGGCGTGCAAATCTTCAAGTATCAGAAGTGTTGAAGAGAGGGTAAAAGGCTGGGTTGGTATTCAGAGATTTGATGATAGTACCGAATATGGAGTTGATCTCGTTCGGAATGGACGAGCAATCCGAATAGCTGAAAAGACAGCTTTTTTTGAATTTGTGGACGAATTTAAAAAAACAATTAAGGATTATCCGATTGACGGGCCATATGGAAGGATAGTGGGTGAAGTACATCTCAATCATGTTCCTGTAGATTTCCTCAAGCAGGATTTTCAGCGAAGCAGCCCTGAATGGCAGCGGGCTATCTCGTATTTAAGAGGTGAAAGCTCTTTACAGCCTACTCAGCCGGGTGCGGATCAAAATGAGAGTTATATTTATAAATTGTTTCAAGGTTTCCGCAGGGTTAGAAAACCAGGGAAATCTGACTTGTATATGGGTTATTGGGACAAAGAAGCAAATGAATCAAAGAGGATCTCTAGAGATGTGGAGAAAGAATACTATCAAAAATTCCTTGATAAACTCCCAGGTTATTATGATGATTCTGAGTGGTGGAAGCTGGTGGAGCAAGCTGATTCCCCTCCGCTAGAGGAACTGGTTGAGTGTCCAGGCTGCAGTGCACAAAATCTTAAGGAACATGACTCGTGTGCGGTGTGTGGTTTTGTGTTAATTGGCAAACCATGTATTAACCCTGATTGCAAACATGAAATACCGAAGTCGGCACACTCTTGTCCGGAATGCGGAATGTCGCAGGTACCTAAAGTTGAAGAACCCTGGACATGTCAGGTTTGCGGCGTGAAAAACAGGGCGACAGAAAAAAACTGTACAGCATGCAGTGAAGAAAAAGGGGCTGAAAATACACTTTCAAAAGAGTTTCTTTCGAAAAATGCCAATAAATCAGATGATCTTTCTATACCTGGATGTTCAATTATGCTTGCTGATGGCACATATAGTTCCCCTGTGAATGTAAATGTGTATATAACTCAGCTATCAATTAAGGCTAATCAGCAACAAGAAGTGGTTCCTCTTATTGCTTTTAAAGGAGAAGAAATCGATATATATCTTGATAAGACGCACAAAGTATATAAGTCTTTCCGAATCCGTCCGGAGCAAATGATAGCCGCAGAGGTAGCGCTTTACATCTATGATATGAACCGAAGACTCTCCGGTAAACAATATCAAGGCCAGCATACGCTCTCAAACATTGAGTGGTTGATATTGAACAAAAGATGGTCGGATAAGCTGGAGGATAGTCCTGAAAAAATTAGAGAAGAAATCAGCAAATTCCTTATCCAATTAAAGGAGAAGCTGCCGGAACTCTTAAAGGAAATGGTGGTTGATATATTCAATGAAATGAACGAAGAACAGAAGAAAGCAATGGTAGATAACATGCTTAATCAAAGTGCTGATATCAGCAAGTTAGGTGAAATGAAGGAAAATGGTTTATTTTTGTTATACATTGATGAGGATGGTATAACTGAGATCTTTAAGAAATACCCGCACACGTTCTTTGATGGGGGGATGTGGGACATTCCTTATTCGGTATCTGCAGAATTGTCAGGTGCTATTTTAGAGCAGGCACAGCTAAGGATACGGAGCATTTATCTGAACTGTTTAAGTGATATTGCGAATTATATTAAGTACCGTTCTTCTGAAGTAGGAATAGCTCAAAAAACAAGGTTGTCACTGGACTTTCTACAGCAAAGGATGATAAAGTGAACGCTTTTATCGATGATATCAATCTGAGGGCCGGTACCTGGCAGGCATTTGAAAGAGTAGTGTCGCGTTTATTGGCCCATGAAGGCTTCGAGGGAATCAGACTTGTCGGACAGTCTGGTGACCGTGGGGCCGATGTGCTTGCACACCGGGCCGGCAAACGATGGCTTTTTCAAATGAAGCATTGGAAGAATAAAGTAGGTGTTGAAGTTGCAGATCAGACCCTTGAAGCGATGAGAATATACAGGGCTCAGGTGCCGGTAATTGTAGCTTTAAGCGGCTTTGACGAGAAGCTAAAAGAACACCAAAGAGCGATCATGAGCAGAGGAATCCCGCTTCAGCTTTGGGATTCAAAGGCCCTTGTTAATAAGGCAGACAAACTTCCTGAAATACCGGCGGCTGCCAGAGTTCCAAGAGAATATCAAGAGCAGGCAATCCGCTCAGTGATACGGGCATACAACGAAGGGAATAATAGAGCACTTATCGTGATGGCAACGGGGCTTGGCAAAACCTTCGTTGCATGCGAAACGGTCAAACGAATTAATGCTGTATCCCCAGCGAGAGTGCTGGTGATAGCTCATACAAATGAACTTGTGTATCAAATAGAGAAGGCGTTTTGGCCTTTTTTGTCTAAACATCAGGCAACAGCTGTTTGGAATGGTTATGAGCAGCCTAGTGATGAGCAGCTTGAGAAAAGCAGTGCTGTATTTGCATGTTTAAATACTGTAGCTGATTATGTACAACGGGGGAAAGAATTGCCGCATTTCGATCTGATCATCATAGATGAGTGTCATCATGTGGGAGGGCAAATGTATAACCGTATTTTGCAGGATACCATGGCTGGATTAGAAAACGGACCTTTTCTGCTGGGATTAACTGCAACCCCCTGGCGGCCTGATGATGTTAACCTCTATGATTATTTTGGTGAACCCCTGGTGAGTGTGGACATTGTTACAGGGTTGAGAAATGGATTCTTATCTAATGTTGATTATCGAATGTATACAGACAATATAAATTGGGAGGCGCTAGGAGTACTAGAAGGAAAGAGTCTTTCGCCGCGGCAAATCAACAGGACACTATTTATAACCGAATGGGACGATGCTGTTGTATTTGAATTGAAGCGGGTCTGGCATGAGCAGCATAAACCGCGGGCAATAGTATTTTGTGGAACGATAGATCATGCTGCTACTATGAGGGATAGGATTAATTCACTTGGCTTTTGTAATGCTTCAGCAATATATTCACAAACTGCTACGGGACGTACAATGGATCCGGCAGAACGTAATCGTATACTTTGTGATTTTCAAGATGGAGCCATAGATGTGTTATGTGCCGTTGATATCTTAAATGAAGGTGTTGATGTACCGGATGTCAACATTATCGTCTTCCAGAGAGTAACCCATAGCCGCAGAATATTTATTCAGCAGTTAGGCAGGGGGTTAAGGCTATCGAAAGAAAAGGAGAAGGTAATTGTTCTCGACTTTGTATCTGACATTCGAAGATTTGCCGCAGGTATCGACTTAAAGGACGGGCTTATGGCAGATGGACCTGCTCCAGGTAATCCGGTGAGAATCAGTTTGCCGCATAAAGTTACTTTCAGAAAAGCTGGAGGAGAAGATCCGCAGACTGAGTCGTTTTTAAGGCAATGGATAGAAGATGTCGCAGCCGTTGAGGGAGCGGGCGAGGATACTAGCATACTTAAATTCCCACCGGAAATGCCAGGAGGTCGAAAATGACATTCGATGAAGTCATTAATGATATAGAGAAAATGGTTGGTCTGGAGCTGGAAAGTATTAAGCCAGGCGCGAACATTATCCTGACAGGCGTTGACCAGGAAGCCCAAAGAATAGAGTTGACTACTTCCGTAGGCAAAGAAAAGACTAGGCCATTCAGTGAATTAAAAAAAATATGGGATAAACTATGTTCTTCACCGGCTGCCCACGTAGATAGCGTACTTGGAGGTTCAGGATCAAGCAGGAATCAGCCAGAAACTGTAATGGCTAACTTGCCGTATATAGAGTGGTTTTTTATGGACGGCAAAAAGCATCTTGCTTTGATGAAGGAACCAACGCATGATTATGGGACACTTTATAAAATGGATGAAGTGTCAGCAATCGAGATAAAAGATAAATTATTGAATGCTGAAAATACTGCCTGTGAAGTTGTTATAGTCACAGAGGATATTAAAGTAACAGCTGCTGCTTATGAGAAAGTTACAGGGATGCCCTTAAAGCCGCTTTCTCCGGGGATTTACGAGCAGTATAAGGACAAAGTTAGATTTATTTTTATTTTAAAAAGCCAATTGGATGACCAAGTAAAAGCTGGTACATACACAGTAGTAAATGGAAAGGCCAGTATTAGTAGAGGTCCATCTGTCACTGTAAATGAACGTGAATTTGTATTGTTTAATGAGGGAGGAGTTCAATTTCTAATATCAAACTAACTATGTATATAAAACACCCATCATGTGGGTGTTTTTTTTATTTTCGGAAAAAATTAGGGAGGAATTGAAATTGTTATGTAGAAATATAGGAGTATTTATCTAATGTGGACGAAGGAATGAGTCATATGCATCAGGGATACGAGAAATGGAATATGAGCCTCTTTGATTATTTTTTCGGAAAGCATAATTCTCATAAAGTAGTCTACCTTTACTTAAATGAAGAAGTTATTGTGATGGTAGGTGAAAAACTAGGCGTTTCTGAGGAAAGTGCCTTAAATGATTTTTGTTCATCTATTAAATCTTACACTCAGAGCGTTACTGATCTATTCGAAAAGGCATCAATACGGGGGCAAAGATGGTTTAGTCAAAAAGATAAGGCTATACCCCCATTTATTGGGGTTATGGCTATAACAGTTCTAGCTGCAGTAAATATGAGGGCTGACTCCGAAAACGGTATTGGTGGTGGTAATTACTATGTTAGGTTACGTGAATTACTTGGACTAACAGGTACTAGAATACCAAAGGGATTTGATAAGTTTCAAATCTTGTGGGAGGTTTTACGTGACTGGCAAGAGCTAAATAATGGGGAATATGGTTATGTAAATATATTTGAATACGGAACTAAATATACAGCCTATGCCCGTTCCCAGTGCTTAATAAAAGAAACAGAAAGAGAGCAATTATATGATTTCTTTTATTGGGCGGGCTATAGACCCGGGATCCAAATAAACGTTACTCATCTCATTAGCCATCTAGAGGCTTATTTATCATCCAGGTTTAACAGATTAAGTCGAATGTTTAACACTAAAGATTTAGCACTAAAAAAAGCAATGGCTGAAACAATACTTCATGAGTTCAAGAGATGGACTGGAGCTGTACGAGAGAAGCAATCTGATTTAATAAGCTATTCTAGAGAAGTAGATAAAATCAAACAATTTAAGCTATTCCTTGTATTAGAAGCTGAGGGCATAATCCCTACTGTAAAAATAAGTTTTAATTGCATGGTCGAAAACGAAATTCTCATTAGTAACAATGATGATGATGATGATGAATTTAGATTTGAGGGATTTACTTATCGAAATAATCTTTTCCGCAAATATGTTGCTGAAGAAATACTTAGTGAATCAATTGGGTTTGAATCGTCTGACAAGTGCTACGAATTAAAGCATGAAGGTTCAAATTATTTCATTTTTAGAAGAGGTCAAGACAAAGGATTAAGAGGCTGGGTAAGCCGACTGGATATGCTTTCCGGTCATGAGCATCTATTATCATTCAATGAAAAAATGAATGAGGAAATAGAACGATGGTTAATGGACCAAAACATACCAGCTAAATCAAGAAACTACAAAGGATTGCCTGAAGGTTGGAAATGTCTAAGTATATTGATTCCTGAGAATGTGAAAATAATGTCTCTGGACTCTAAAATGATATGGAATGATGAAAATACGAGCATTCATTTGTCTGGGGGCTTGAAAATTGGGAACCAGGAATGGCTGCTTGATGCCCCGCCCACTTTGTCAATCTCTGCACCACCCAAAACTATGGTGAAAATTAACGATACTGAATCTTTTTGCGTAATCGATGGTGCTGATAATATAGATCTCAGAATGCTAAATTTAAAGTATTCAGATACTTATGTTGTTAATGTCAACAATACAAGCAGAACAATTATTTTAAGAAATGATTATGTGCATCGTATTCTTCAAGAGAACTTTACTCCAGTTACTGCACAAGCAACCGATGGTGAGCTTAAAATAGCTGGTACCTATATCTACAACAATCTTGATGAGTTTGATAATTGTTTTGACATGAAAGGCGACACAGCTATTCTTTCGGTGGATGGGAAACGCTATACGAAGCGTATTCCGCCATTTATTAAGGCGGTTCCTTATGACTTAGAACGTGGATACAGAACTTTAGGAATAAAATTCGGAAATGAAGAGTTACCTATACGCAAAATTGATCTTTTTTTAGAGTATTTAACTTTACGCGGAGAAGGTAATTGGAATAACTTCTTGAAGGGGTTAAGCTGGTGTTTTGGGGAAGAACAGCTCCGTTTAAAAGCATATGAAGTTAGACAAAGACTATCTCAAACAGGCTTTGTCGAATTTACGCGTGAGGGGAATAGTAATAATTTTTATTGGAAAGTAATCCCTACATCTGCTGCTGTAATTCCTTGTGCGGATCCCTTAGTAATAATATCTGGTGCAAGAACAAGAAAAATGTTTGAGTTATGGCAGGATAGCAGTAATGACAGGTTTGAGATATTATGGTCTCCTCCAATAAGTGATCTGGAACCTATTTCGTTTTATTTGTATTCTGGAAATTGGGGTGATTTAGAGGAGTCCCTTCAAAGCATGCAAATTCCATATAATTTGGGTGATGATTATTTTGCATATCACCTAGCTAAATGCCTGCCATCGATTGCTTCTCTAATTAATCAGGATGAAGAGATTCTAACTGTAAATTATGAAAATTGGGATACGAAGGGTTGGGATACCACTTTATCGAAATGGGTAAAGAATGGTTCCTCAAGGCTAAAACAGTACACCAGCCGTTTTTGGGATTATATATGTGTATTGCAACTTTCTAGTGGGAAGAAAAAGCAAGTAGATAGGGATATGGGGAAGCTCTATTTGGCCACTATTGAAAGAATGAAATTATTCTTATATAGAAATCATGAACTAAGAATAAGAATTGAGTATACGTTGCCGGAACTCTACGAACGTTCACTCACTGCCTGTTCAGGTAAGTGTCCTGAGAGGGATAAATCGTACCGTGTTTATAGCAATGTACCATTAGAAGTTGCCTTGACTATAGTACATAAGCTTGGGTTTGAACTTGAATTTATTAGGTAGGAGTGAGAGCGCTTGGAAGATGTCCTAGGCCTTTTTCAGAGAATGAAAGAAATGTATTTCCGCTATATGGATAGCCCGTTCGCCCTTGGCCATGATAGATTAGCAGCAGAGCGAAGGTCTCTATTGGAGCAGGAAGGGAATATATATCAGTATCCATATATAGAAGCGCTTCCGCCCTTTATAAGTTCCCAAAAAACGATTAAAGAAGTTTGTAAAGATATTGGGGTGTCATCTGACTTTTCAGAATTTGCGGCTTTAGGTTTATTTGATCCCAAGAATAAGTTGCATCAACATCAGTATGAGGCATTTAAGAATGTTGTAACAGAGAAGAAAAATATTGTTGTGACATCCGGTACGGGTTCTGGAAAAACAGAGAGTTTTTTGTTACCGCTTATTTCAAACATATTAAATGAATCAAAAAAGTGGTCTTCACCAGGTCAACACATTCAAAAATGGTGGGAATCAGGAAGAAGATGGACTTCGACAAGGGCACACGAAAAACGAAAGGCTGCAGTGAGAGGGCTAATTTTATACCCTTTGAATGCTCTCGTTGAAGACCAAATGGTGCGGCTGCGTAAGGCATTAGATAGTGATCGAGTGAGAGAGTGGTTTAGGGAGAACAGGGGTGATAACAAAATTTATTTTGGTCGCTATACTGGTAAGACACCTGTTCCGGGCAACCTATCTAACTCAAATAAAGTAAGTCAATTAAAAACCGCAATGAAAAAAATGGAACAAAAACAAGTTGAGCTTCGAGCTTACTTTGAAGATATGATGCTCAAAGCAGGTAACACCCCTGATTTTAAAACGAAGCAGAATATTTTTGTGGAATTACAAAATGAGATTGATGAGGGGTTGCTGTTTTCAACAACTCAATGGAGTCCATCTGAAGTGGAGTTAATTAGAAACAAACTACTCGAGAGACTTAATGAGAAACTTGCGTTTTTAAACCAAGTCGATGGTTCGGAAATGATTTCTCGCTGGGATATGCAGGACTCACCTCCGGATATTTTAATCACAAACTTTAGCATGCTAAACATCATGTTAACGCGCCAAATTGAACAACAGATTTTTGAAAAAACACGTGAATGGCTTCAAGAAGACTCTGCCAATACATTTCATTTAGTACTTGACGAACTGCATGCATATCGTGGAACTGCTGGTACTGAAGTTTCTTATGTTATTCGTGCATTACTTGATCGGCTGGGACTTAGACCGGATAGTCCTCAACTTAGGATCTTGGCCACTAGTGCATCTTTAGATGAGAACGGTAAAGAGTTTCTCGGAGACTTTTTTGGTGTTCCAATTGATAAATTTGAGATCATTTCTGGGGATCGAGAAAATGCTGCGAAATATCCACTAAGCAACTATTACAAGGAAAAGAAAGATGTCTTTTCTGAACTTTTCAATTCATTCCATAAGGAAGATGGATGGAATAAATCCATCAGCAAATTTTGTAGTGAATTTAATGTGAAATACGATCCAAATACGACAGGAGAATGTTTAAGAAAGGTTCTAGAAAATAGCGGCGCTTTGCGGGCATTAATTAGTGAATGTGAAAAACCAAAGTCAATAAAATATCTCTCCGCCAAATTGTTTGATGTTGAGAAAGATCTAAGCTTTATCGGCGGTTTATTGTTAGCTATTGTTAAATCAAGGATTAATGGAGAACGCGATGTTGTTTTACCATTAAGAGCTCATTTATTTTTTAGAAATTTCCAAGGACTTTGGGCATGTTCTAACCCTGACTGTACAGAAGTTAATCCCCTTTATAGATATAAAGGAAGGAATATCGGCAGATTATACAATCAGCCGCGTATTCAATGCGGTTGCGGATCTCGGGTATTGGATTTCTATTATTGCCAAAATTGCGGAGATAGCTTTCTTGGCGGATTCAAGACAGCCGATAATACCGATGATTCAAGTAACCAATTTTACTTAAGTGCCGAATTCCCGGAAATAGAACAACTCCCCGATAAATTGCCTCCTATAAAAAAGTATGGGCAGTATACAGTTTATTGGCCTTCACTAAGTATTGATTCTGATGCGATGAAATGGGAGCGTACCCGCTCCGGGGATGATTCCGACCAAACAGGAAGCATTAAAAATAAAATGAAATTTAAATGGGAAAAAGCGTTTTACCGTCCAAGGTTAGGCCAAATATGTTCTGATATGCACAATGCAACAGGACATTGGTACCAAATTACTAACATGGGGGATACGGCGAAGGATATGCCGGCATTTCCTATTAAATGTCCTCATTGCGCAGATGATTGGGAATTAATCAGAACCTCAAGCGGCCCACTTCCTATTGAGAGTGAGAAACGTACCCGGTCACCAATCAGGGGACAACGAACAGGCTTTGACATGATTGCACAAATTATGCTCGATGCATTAATGCGGGAATTGCCTGATAGAGAGCAGCCTAAAGCTGTACTATTTTCTGATAGCCGTCAGGATGCTGCTAAATTGTCAGCAAAGCTGGAAATTAACCACTACAGGCAGATTATCCGTTACGTTGTAATAAAGGTTGTCCGTGAACAGAATGCTGCTTTACGCAGCTTTATTAAGCGTACCAGACAAGAAGCATTAACTGATCTAGAGGCATCTCTTGCTGAATCGTACTGGAACGAGAATTTTACTGAAGCCAGTCTAATTGAAGCTGCAATTTTAAACAGAAATCTGCCTCCGGCTAAATTGGAAGAGGCTAAACATATTATTAATTCAGCTGAAAGTTATCCTCAGCTGGGTGATCTGTGGGATAGCATAGAGAAAGAGATTCTAAAGGTTGGAATAAACCCGGCAGGACCGGAAAATTCCCTCAAGGAGTATTCGGGTATCATATGGAAAGATATGTACAGTTGGCTTGACAGGAATAATCCAACTCCAATTACAATAAATATGAATGCTGATAAACAAGGCTATCGTCAAAAAATACAAGAGACTCTAAAAGAACGCGTCATTATTGATGTGCTCTTTTCACAAAGAAAGAGAGATCTGGAATCTATAGCATTGGCCACAATCACATCTGATCTTGATAAGGACTTTGGTGATTATCTTGAAAAAGAGCCGGAATTTTGGCGGCAGTTAGTTGATAGTTCAATCAGGATACTTGGGGGACTAAGACGTTTTAATTCGAATAAAAAACCAAGTGATCAGCCGCCTCCGCAATTAAATACTTATTGGAAGGCAATTGCAAAAGACAATAATATTAATGAAACGCAGTTGCTAGAAAGAGCTCACCGTATTTTTTCTTCCTTACGTGGAGTTAAACAATATTTATTACAATCAGATGAATTGCAGGTTATTCCGTTTACTGGAAAGCCTTATGCTTGTGTAAAGTGTCATAGGGTACATTTGCATCTATCCTGTTCGGTTTGTACTGATTGCTATTCACGATTAGAAGAAAGCAGTCTTGAAGACTCTGTAACGAATGATTATTATAGATACCTTTCCGTTGACGCAAAAACTGTCCGTCGTTTCCATTCCGAGGAAATGACAGGGCAAACCGATCCGGATGATGCATTAAAGAGACAGCAGCTTTTTCAAGGTATCTTCGATTCAGAAGATACACCGCTTGTCGACGAAATTGATATTTTAAGTGTCACGACCACGATGGAAGCTGGGGTGGATATTGGATCTTTAAGAATTGTCGCCATGTCAAATATGCCTCCACAAAGATTTAATTATCAACAGCGTGTAGGACGATGCGGACGCCGGAATTCACCGTTATCCGTAAGCTTGACACTCTGCCGCGGCAGAAGTCACGATGACTGGTATTTTGATAACTTAGACAAAATTACGGGAGATCCATCTCCACAGCCGTATATCGACCTGCAGTCTAAAAAGATCTTTAACCGTGTTGTTAATAAAGAGATGCTGTTTTATGCCTTTAAAGATACAGGTCTATCACAAGAAAATATAGGCGGAGAAAGCGTCCATGGACAGTTTGGTAACAGGAATGATTGGGAACAGATTAAAGATCGTGTGCAAGCTTACTTTGCGTCTAAAGAAGGGCTCGCCCGTTTAAACCAAGTGATAAAAGCACTATCAATAAAAAGCAATATCGCGGCTGGGGAATTAGAGCAAGTAAAAGAAGATATAGTTAGCGGAAGATTAACGGAAGATATTACACGAATCGCGAAAGACCCAAGATATTCTTCGAATGCACTAAGCGAGAACTTAGCTGCAGCAGGCGTGTTCCCTATGTTTGGGTTCCCGACACGGGTCAGATTGTTACACCATAGCCGGAAAAGCCCTTATACGTCTATTCATGATTTAGATAAAGATACAGTAGATCGAGATTTGGAAATGGCGATCAACGACTACTCACCTGGATCTGAGGTTGTTAAAGATAAGTCAAAACACCGAGCTGCAGGAGTGGCACATTATTGGATTCAGGGCAACAGGGTTATGCCAGAAGAGAATCCTTTAGGTGAAATCAAGACAATTGCCATTTGTAAAAACTGTCATATGTTATACGATAAAGATCTGCCAGAAGAATGTCCATCCTGTAATGCTTTACTAGATTCCGCAGAGAGTCCTTATAAAAAAATTCGAATTTCCGAGCCGCAAGGCTTCAGAACTGATTGGATTAAAAGAGATTATAAAGAGGAATTCGAATGGTCATCAAGAAGTTCTGTACCGAGACTGGCTCTTGACGGTAATAATGATACTAACTACACCCATGAAATATACAATGCTGCTTTCTCGTGTCAAGAGGGGGATGTTTACACTATCAATGATCGTAACGGGGCATTATTCACTTTTGAGAAGGCCCAAAACGAGTATGAGGGCTGGATCGAAACATCGAATTTAGCTGATGATTATAAGCCGCCTGCACGGAAATCAGTAAAAGAAGAAGTAGCCTTAGCAGCTATCAAAAATACCGAAGTACTAATTATTAGCCCCAAAATAACTGCTGCGGGTATAAGCTTTGATCCAACAGTTCTTGGAGCACGCTCCGGACTAATTTCGTTTGGGTTCCTTTTTAGAAGAATTGCAACAAATCTTTTGGATGTTGATGCGGATGAACTTCAAGTGGGTATCCGTTCGGTATATAACAATTCTACAGATAGTCTTGTGGGTCAGATTTTTTTCGGTGACAGGCTTATTAATGGAGCGGGTTATGCAAAATATTTAGCTCAAGAGAAAGTCATGAAGAGGATCCTAGATGACTTATGCGGTGAGCTGAATTATCTTCCAAAACTTCGTAATCACGACTGTGATTCTTCATGTTATGAATGCCTGCGTACCTATGAAAATATGAGTTATCATGGCATCCTTGATTGGCGGCTTGGACTCGATGCGGCGCGATATTTAAGAGATGGCAGTACACCTGTTATTGACGGACAGTGGATTGAACTGGTTCAGAAGTCCTTAGCAAATCTAGTAGAAAACTTTCCAGGGGTAGAGCCAGTATGGTTTTCTGGAGTCCCAGGTTTAAAGTTTGCTTTTGAGGATGAAGCTATTGCCTTATTTGGACATCCGTTCTGGAACACAAAAAATGATGATTATTTTACTCGTGAATTATCCACAGCGACGGCAGAAGCAGAAGTAGAAGCTAGAGTGATCAAACATTTTAATATTTTCGATTTAATCCGTCGTCCAACTTGGATAATTCAAAAGATGATTGAAGGAAACAACGAATGAAAATACCCGACTGGCCTACACCTGAATTGATACCTTATCTGACTCCTTCTACTTATACGGCATTCCGTTCGTGTGCTCTTAAAGGAGTCTTATCAAGATCTGCAATATACAAGGATTTAGTATATATTCATCCAAAGGCAAGAATAGGTAGTGTATGCCATGAGATACTTGAGCGGATTGGAAGTGGTGAATTTGATCAGCTAGCTGAAGGTGAGCTAGCTGATCACATTGAAGTGCTTTATAAGCAGTTGTGCCTGAATCAATATACTTTGGCAATGCAAAGTATCTATAGGGAAAAGGCCCTCCCTGAACAATGGCCGGGATATTTTATACGTTTAGCACGATTAAAAATAATAGGCCGGAATTTGTGGAACAATAGAAAGAACGCAGTCATTCGGCATTCCAGACAATTTTTAGAACAATCTGTTAACGTTTTTGATGGTAAGCTCAAAGGGAGACCAGACCGTTTTATCTTTATTTCTCAAAATGAACTACTGATTGAGGATTATAAAACAGGCCTTATTTATGATGAAGATTTAAAGTTAACAGAAGGTATCAGACAGCAAATGCTGGTATACTCTGCTATATTAGATCAGTTATATCCTAATAGTAGTATTCGCTTTCGGGTCATTCCCCTAAAGGGAGTTGCTTATGAAGAACTAGTGAATATCGATGAGGCGGTCCAACTTGCAGAGGAAGCCGTTAATTTATTGGAGAAAGTTAATTTCGATTTAGGCAAGATAGTAAATGCAAATAAATCGTTTGATGATTTGGCACAGCCTAGTTTTGATAATTGTGTTTACTGCTCTTATAAATTTAAATGTAATAAGTTCTTGAAACAGGAATTTACAGATCAAAAATTTATTACTATGAAAGGTATATTCGTAAGTCATATTCTTAAGGAGAGCGGCTTTTTAGAGATTACTTTAAAGAATGAATTTAATAATCAAAATGTTGTTATAAGGAAATTGCCTGGCGCCCAGTATGATTTTTTTTGTACTTTGAATGAACAAAGCACAATTATCATTACAGAATTAGTTAAAAAAGAAGATTGCATTTATGAAGCGGGATTATACACTACAGTATGGGGAGAGTAAGTGCTAAATTATGTATTTATTTAGCAGATAACAAACCTGCTCTTTTCTATATTATAAATAATTATAGACATCGTTATTCTGTTTTCAATTTCTGGGTAAGAAGCGGCACTAAAAAAGATTCCGAATACACACTCTTTCTTTAAAAATTATTATTCGTTGCCTTAGGAGTTACGTGATGAAAGATAAAAGAGTTTTTCTATTTAACGAATTACAGACCGCCGATTTGAAGGTCGATGCTATATATAAATGGGGAGGTGCTCCCAATTTAAGTGCAGAGCCCATAAGTAAACTCTTAAAAGGTTGTGGAAATGCGAAAGGAATTCGTGTCAGTGGAAGGAATCCCAAATATAAATTTGCAGTCTTATATTCGGACTTCAGTGACGTTAATTGGCCGGATACACTTGATTTAGAAACCGGTGAATTTGTGTACTTCGGAGATAATAAAACACCTGGAAATGACTTGCATAGTACTAGTGGCAACAAATTTCTAAAACAGATTTTTGATGCCCTACATACTAATTGTCGAACTGATATATGTCCAATTTTTCTTTTCACTCAAGGTCAAACTAAACGTGAAGTTATTTTTAGGGGGTTAGCTGTTCCTGGAACAGCCGAGTCATCTCAAGTAGACGATATGGTTGCCGTTTGGAAAACAACTAATAATGCACGTTTTCAAAACTATCGTACTATTTTCACAATTTTAAATGTACCCACTCTAAGCCGGGAATGGATTGTCGATATTCAAAGTGGTAATCCTTTCAGTCCTAATTGCCCAATCGAGTGGAAGAACTGGACTGAAACAGGAAGTTATACTCCTCTGCAATCTCCCAGAGCAATTGAATATCGAACGGAGACAGAACAAAAGCCTAGCAGCCGAATCAATCTGGATATTGTCCAAACCATTATAGGTTATTTTTCTGAGGACCCCTATGCATTTGAGAAATGTGCAATAAAAATTGCAAATATGATGCTGGATGGGGCTATTGTCGAATACGAGAATACATCGAAGAGCCGTGACGGGGGACGTGACGCATATGGCAAGATGCGAATTGGCTTGCCAAGCAATTCTGTTCTTATTGACTTCTCTTTAGAAGCAAAATGCTATGCTCTTCATAATGGTGTTGGAGTTAGAGAAACTTCAAGATTGATATCAAGATTGCGGCACAGGCAGTTCGGAATATTGGTAACAACTTCTTTTGTAAAGAAACAAGCTTATGAAGAAATTAAAGAAGATGGACATCCAGTTATTATCGTATGTGCGGAGGATATAGCTACAATTCTCAAATCACACGGTTTTTGTACTAAGGAATCAATCCGTAATTGGTTAAACGTGTATTTCCCTCTTGATTAGTTAGGAGTGTTACAGATGTAACCAAAAATCAATAATTAAAGCATATGAATGGGGAAACATGCAATCCTTATATTAACAATAATTTCTACCAATCTTTGAATACACGCTTCCTCCCATAATTGTTCAGTTGAAAGAATTGTATGCTATATTTTGAGAGTAAGTTAAAAGGGATTACCGAATAAGTCTTGGATAGTTAACATGGAGCCAGTTCTAGCATAATCGGCATAATCTGAACAGGAGATGTTGTTCTTTGAGAAAGTACCTTTTTCTGCTTGGTAATGGATTTACGATAGACTTTTTAAATCATATGGAAGTGAAAAAAGACGAAATAGACGTTCTGAATTTGTTTTCACTTGGTGATACTGTAAATTATCCAAGTAATAATGAACCAGGTTTTCTTTCGTATAGATGGTGTAAAAACCTATGGAATCTAGGTGCTAGACCTAATATGTCATATGAGTCTTCTATGGAATTAATAGAAGCAATCGTTACTTGTGCAAACACTGCAAGTGCTATTAATCGTAGATTTGATACTGTTTATCTGCAAGCATACCAAGAGCTAATCACATATTTAAAATATCTTTTCATCTCATACGATAAGAAAATATCGTTTTCTGTTGATGAAGTAAAGAGAAAAGTGGAAACTTGGGGCTGGTTTACTCTTTTTAAAAAGCTTCAGGATTCCCCAAATACGTCCAAAATAACTATTATCACATATAATTACGATATCTGGCTTGAACGCGTACTAATGATGGCAGACATTAATTTTGAAGTTGTTGGTGTCCAAAATGGTATGTTTAAACCAGGGGAACCTTGCAAAGTTCAAATTATTAAACCCCACGGGTCAATAAGTTTCTCATATAAGGATCCAATCGAACGACATAGGTTTAAGCTGGCATCCGAAAATCGAGATGAAATTGTTATCGGTGAAATCGGTGATTATTCTGTGAACTATGGTGCTCTTGATAATATTTACAGTTTTAATGCAATGATACCTCCTGCTGGTGATTCGATTAGACTGGATAATGCTACTGGGAATACAAACTGGGCAAGGTTTTTGAGAGTAGAAGCAAACAAAGCAGCAAAAGACCTTGTTTATTCAGATGAAATGTTTATTTGTGGAATCTCCTATTGGCACGTTGACAGACTTGAGTTAGATCAAATATTAACTAGCGTAAACTCTAAGATTGCGTTGAGAGTTGTTAATCCAAGACCAACAAGCACTTTTAATGCTGTACTTACAGGATTATATGAAGAACATATTACATATAATAGTTCAAAGGTACTAGGAGGTATTGTCATTGAGTGAATACAAAAGTTTGAGTTTAACTCGCAGTTCAAATAACATAACTATCTCTGAGTATTTAGAAAATCACGATTTAAAAAAATATAATTATGATCCTAGATATCAAAGAAACGGTGCAGTCTGGAACACTGAACAAAAGTCATTTTTAATGGATAGTATCTTCAAAAACTATCCCATACCTCCTATATTTTTACGTTCAAAGTTAGATATAAAAACAGGAAAGACCACTTACGATGTAATTGATGGTAAACAGCGTTTAGAAACGGTTAGAGACTTTATATCTAACAAGTTTTCTTTACCTGAAAATTTTGGCGATGACAACTATGGAAGTGAAAGTCTTAATGGTTTGAACTTTGAGGATATTCAAAAGTTATCTGATCTCGACAGTGAACACTTTAAGAATAACTTCTGGAACTATCTAATACCTATTGAATATATAACTATAGCAAATGAAGAAGAGGAAAAAGTTGTTCACACTATTTTTGATAGGTTAAATCGAAATGGAGAACCGCTTAATGATCAGGAACTTCGGAATGCAAATGCTAATTATTATGATTTAATTCGAATTATTAAAAAGTTAAAAAATGACTTTTGGAAAGATCGTTTAAGTGAAGCAGTATCAATTAACCGTATGGAAGACGATGAGTTTATTTCAGAATTGTTTTTTACTTTACTTGAAAATCAATGGATTGACTCTATACCCTCTAAAGTTGAAGATTTGTATAAAAAATGGTCGGCGAGAATCCCAGATATATCTGAAAATGAAATAAAAGGGAAGTTTACAACAATAACAGATTATATGAATGCTTTGCAAATTGATTATGATGGATACAGAATTAAAGGTGTCAGCCACCTTTACGGAATATGGGGCTTCTGTAAATATTGTGTTGAATATAATGTTCCGAATGAAACTACAAAAGAGGTAATAAAAGAGTTTTATGAACAATTGAGAAATAACCCAACCAAAGATGAAACAGTCATCAATTATAAGTGGAGTATGTCTTCGGCAACTCGTACAGCTACAAGAAGGAAGAAAAGAATCGAATCCCTAATTGAATTCTTAAGAAAAGCTACGAATGGTTAAAGACTTTTTGAACAGAAGGCTATTACTTAGCTAGTGGTAACAAAGTTAGAGAGAAAAGAATACCTCTGTTGCTTTTACATAATACAAAAAATAATACTCATAACAGAAGCCTCGTTCACATCGCAATAGCGACTTGAACGAGGCTTCTGTTATGAGGGGGACTCGGATGAGGTATGGTTTTGCCCCAGTGTATTCCTTCATGTTTTATTGAGTGATTATGAAAATGTATTTTACAATATAGTTGTTGACGCTTTGTTGACGAACATCGTCAACAATCAATAAAACGCAAACAAATAGAACAATATGCCTTGGTTAAAACCATTATAAATCAAGGGTTTTAACCAACTGAAACAGAATCCATCCAAACCATACATGTTCCCGCATACGGTGCATGTGTAACGTCTACTGTAAATAATGCTGCCCTTGAAGGAATAAATACATCTATTAGGTATAAACGAAGGACCGGGCTCGATAATTCTTAATTAAACATAAGAGCGAGACGCAGGCTACTGAAGCCTTCTGTCTCGCTCTTATTTGCGTTCTCAGTCCTGTTCACACATCTTCTCGTATTCACCCTCTACTAGCTTGAAAAAGTCGGACGGCCTAATTCTAAGCCCTTTGCAGAGGTCAAATATTTTCGTGACGGAAGGCTCATTCCTACCGACTTCAATCATGGAAATATAGGAGCGATCCACGTCACATTCATGCGCCAAGTCCTCTTGACTCAACCCTTGCTTGATACGTATGGCTTTCAAAGTTTTTCCGATAATTTGTTTGAGGATAACGGGCTGCTCGCGCAAGGATATTTTCTCCTTTTAAGTCCATTATCAGTCTGGTATACTAACCAAAACAGATAAAGTATTCAACAAATAGTAAAAAATATACATTTAATGAAGTTGGAATGGAGCTACATGCCATGATCTCTAGTTGCTTATTCGTTACGGGATTAAAGTGACCGTTTTATTAACTAACTTCAGCAATAGAGTGAAATTCGCACGAGCCACGCTACCTAAGGGGGACAATGCATGCAGGATAGGTCTGCTGAGGGATCTTTCTTCACGCTATGGAATTCGAACTACTGGCACGAAACATCCCGGGCTTACATGAATTCGGCGGTCATCTTTTATCGGCACCAGATGTATTCGGACTGTCAGTTGGTTGCGGACATGGCTCTGGATGCGATGCTTAAAGCAACATACATCCATAATCAATGCATCCGCAGCGTTCCGGCGCGCGACACCGAGAGTTGGCTCAGTTATGCCCAATTGGTCACTGAGATAAATGCCGGTATTGCGCTGCTTCGAGTCCAATATGACGTTGGTCACCGACACTTCTCATCGCTGATCACGGAAACGGAGATCAGCGGATACTTGGAGCGGATAGACCATTTGCTTGTAGAACTGTCGCCATCCATTGTTGAAATAGATTCCAGTGCTTCATACCGTTCGATTGCACTAACGCTCAATGAAGCAAAGGAGCAAATCTGATATCTCGGCTTAAATCATAAGGGTTTTCAACAGTACCGACCCACTCGCAAAAATTTGGGTAAACCTTACAAATTAAGCAGGAACTATGCGGCCCATGCCGAACATATATTCGGAGTGCAGGCTCCATCCGACGAACGCGTCCGATGAGGAGCCCGCCGAATACGTGCATTGGCGCATAGGGGGAAACCATGTCTACCCAAGATCAGCTTCCGGATGTACTGAGGAATCAACTGACGGCTGAGCTTCTGTTCAGCGCCAAGACCGATCTGCTGCAGGACGGTCGATTCGGAGAGCAATGGCTGGCTGTCACGGAGCAGGCGATCGTGGTATGGAAGCAGGACCGGACGCAGCTGCTCCGGCAGCCGATCGCGAATCTCAAGGATGCGCGGGCCGTCGGCGGCATCGGCGGCGGTACGCTGCTGGCCGACACGGGCAGCGGACCGGTCGTCCTCGCGCGCTATACGGCCGCGCAATCCCCGGTGTTCGGATTTGCCGCCAAGCTGCTCGGCGCGATCGCCAAGGACGAAGAGCGCCCGGTGCTCTCGGAGCGCGAGATGCCCCGCAGCTGCCCGAGCTGCGGCAATCCGCTGGCGGAAGGCACGCAGATCTGCCAGGTGTGCACGCATAACGGCAAGGTTGCCGCCCGCATGCTGCGTTACACCAAGCCGTACAAGCTGCAAATGGTCGTGGCCGCATGCCTGCTGATCACGACGACGCTGGTCGAATTGGTGCCGCCCTACCTGACGAAGGTCATCATTGATGACGTACTGGGTCCGAAGGATATCGGCTCGACGCTGCTGTATGTCGTGCTGGGGCTGGGCGCCACGATGCTGCTCATGTCGGTCATGCAGACGATTCGCGGCTTGATCGGCGTATGGGTCGGCTCCAAGCTGATGGGCGATTTGCGCAAGGACGTCTACAGCTCGCTCATGCGGCTCTCGCTCGCCTTCTTCGACCGCCGCCAGACGTCGCAGTTCATCGGCAGGGTGAACAGCGATTCGGAGGCGATGCGCCAGTTCATGACGGACGGCGTCGTGTTCATGTCCGCGGAGGGGCTGCGGATCATCGCGATCTTCATCATTATGTTCGGCCTCGATTGGCAGCTGACGCTGTACGCGATTCTCCCGGTACCGGTCATGGTCGCGGTGTCGATGACGATCTGGCCGAAGATCGGACGGCGCTGGTACCAGCAGTGGCGGTCGATCTTCCGGCTGAATACGCTGGTCGGCGATTCGCTGCAGGGGATCCGGGTGGTCAAGGCGTTCGGCAGGGAAGGGGATGAATTGTCCCGTTACGGCGAAGCCAACGTGGACGTGGTGCGGCGCAATATTCGCATGGAAGGGCTCTGGTCCTTCATGTTCCCGGCGTTCGCCTTCATTGCCGGACTCGGCACGCTTCTGATCTGGTATAACGGCGGCAGCAAGGTGCTGCACGACAATATGCAGCTCGGCGTGCTGATGGCGCTCATTGCCTACCTGGGCATGCTCTTCGGCCCGCTGCAATGGATCAGCCAGATGATCAGTTGGGCGAGCAATGCGATGGCGGCCGCGCACCGCGTCTTCGAGATCATGGATACGCCGTCCGACGTGCCCGACGTGCGGGAACCTGCCGCGATCGGCGTCATCCGCGGCGATGTCGTATTCGAGCGCGTCACGTACGGCTACGAGAAGCATCATCCGGTGCTGAAGGACGTCGATCTACGCGTGCAGGCCGGCGAGATGATCGGCTTGGTCGGCCACTCCGGAGCGGGCAAGTCGACGTTCATCAACCTGATCTGCCGGTTCTACGACACGGATGAAGGCGCCATCCGCATCGACGGCACCGATCTCCGCGATATTAGCCAGATCGACCTGCGCAAGCAGATCGGGGTCGTGCTGCAGGAGACGTTTCTGTTCGACGGCACGATCGCCGAGAACATCGCGTACTCCAAGCCGGATGCCACGCCGCTCGACATCATGCGCGCGGCGAAGATCGCCAATGCGCATGACTTCATCGTGCGGCTGCCGGACGGCTACGATACGCGCGTGGGCGAGCGGGGCCATAAGCTCTCCGGAGGCGAGAAGCAGCGGGTGGCGATCGCCCGCGCCATCATCCACGACCCGCGCATTCTCATCCTGGACGAGGCGACCGCGTCGGTAGACACCGAGACGGAACGCCAGATCCAGGAGGCGATCTCGCGGCTGGTCAAGGGCCGTACGACCTTCGCGATCGCGCACCGTCTCTCGACGCTCCGCAACGCCGACCGGCTCGTCGTGCTGGATCGCGGCAAGATCGTCGAGGTCGGCACGCATGAGCAATTGCTCGAGAAAGAAGACGGTGCCTACCGCAAGCTCGTCGATGCGCAGAAGGAGCTGTCCAAGATCAAGGGGGTTGAAGGCTGATGACTGCCGATGACAAGTACGATATTCGGCTATTTTCGCCGGACGACGTGTATTTCAGCCGCGGCCAAGGCGGCGTGTTCCAAGGCATCGTGGAAGGCAAGCCGTACGAGGAGCTTGAAGTGTACCGCGCGTTTCCGTTTCTCTACGCCACGCAGTACATCTCGATTCGCAACACGAAAGGCGAAGAACTCGGCATCGTGCCCGACTTGAAGGACCTCTACGAAGAGAGCGCGACCGAGCTGGAACAGGAGCTTCAGCTGCGTTACTTCATGCCGCGCGTGACCCGCGTCGAGAGCGTGAAGCAGAAGTCGGATCTCTGGATGTGGGAGCTGCAGACCCATCTTGGCGCGACCCGGATGGTGATGCGCAACCTGCACGAGTACATGCAATACCCCGGCGGCGGCCGCGTCATCCTGACGGACATCAGCGGCAAGCGCTGCGAGATCGTCGATTGGCGGGAGCTGGACGCGCACAGCCGCAATCAGCTGGAGGAAGTGCTGTAACTGTCCCATGACAATTAAGCCTTCGGCTACGCTTCACAATAACGAAAGGCAGTCTGACGACTTGGAAAATAAAGTCGTAGACTGCCTTTTGTAATGAGCGATCGTACCTGTCCCTCGGAGTGAGGCCGCCGCTCGATCCTGCGGCAGCCTATACGCTGATGCGGTTTGAATTCATTGTGGAAACAATGAATCGATCTTATCTTCCACTTCCTTCAGCAGCCCTTTATAATACGATTCGTCATCGAGGTACCCGATACTGCCGAATAATAAATGGCCTACGGGCTCGATGCCGACGAAGTCGAAGATCCCGATATCGGACGTGATTTTTAATCCATCGGTCATGCCGATCTGATCGTAAATCTCTTGCGGCGTACCGTGCGTATTGATAATGAAACCCTGCTTGCCCGTCAGCATCTTAACGATGCCTTCTTCACCGACGCTATAGGCAAAGCCGTAAGCGTACACGCGGTCAACGTAACCTTTAAGGATGGCGGGAAGCCCCGTCCACCAAATGGGATAAATAAATGTAATCGCGTCCGCTTGGGCGATGAATTCCTGTTCCGTTTTAATATCCTGCGGCGTGCGTCCAGCTCTCATAGCGGCCGTATCTTCCGGTTTTAGCACGGGTTGGAAATTCAGCGCATACAAATCGCGCACAATAACCTCATGACCGTTTTGTTTCAATGCGGCGATCGTAGTTTCCAATAGAGCACGATTTAAACTTTCGGGTTCTGGATGGGCATAGACGACAAGATGCTTCATTTCATATGGCCTCCAATCGCATTATTTTTCAACAGTTCTAAGTCATGTTCAAACGACGTGAGCGTGACCTGTTCACCTCCGAATCATCTAAGCAATCTTCACTATATATTCGACAGAATCGGCTACAATCCTTCCATTTTGTTCCAAACAACTGCCCGTGAATTGAGAAAACGGCAGCCATAAGCCGGCTGCCGTTTCTTCGTGTTTATTCAGCTATCGTTTCCGTTCGTGTAACGCATGGATATTTCTAAACATAGTAACGATATAAATGTTAGTTGGTCAATTCAAATCGGCTAGGTCCACAAATTTTGCGTTCTTACATCATGAAAGTGTCTTCACTATAATTCCAATTATCAGCTAACGACGCTATCAAAGGAGAGGTTTCCAAATGAACGAACGCTATCGACTTTTGTTTCAACCGCTTAACCTGCCGAATCGGATCCAATTAACCAATCGAGTGATTATGGCTCCCATGACGCACTTATCTTCGGGGGTCGATGGTTCCATTACCGACCAGGAAATTGAATACTACGCTCGTCGTGCACGAGGTGTCGGCATGGTCATCACGGCAGCCACGTGGGTTGCACCGAATGGCGGTATTCCCGGCGCGCCTGCCGCTGACCGCGACGCAGTGATTCCCGGGCTTCGTAAGCTTGCGTTAGCTATACAGGAGCAAGGAGCTAAAGCGATTTTACAGATCTTCCATTCCGGCCGCCAAGCAACGTTAACCGGAGATCTTGTGAGCGCCAGCGCCGTACCGGAACAGACAGAGGGTTCCATGGTACCGCGTGAATTGACGGATCATGAAGTGGAAGAGCTTATTCATGCCTATGGTCAAGCGGCAAGACGCGCCGTCGAGGCAGGGTTCGATGGTGTTGAAATTCATGGCGCGAACGGCAATCTCCTTCATCAGTTTTTTTCGCCGTTTACGAATAGACGCAGTGACCGCTTCGGCGGGACGCTCGAGAAACGGATGACGTTTGCTTTGGAGATTGTGAGCGAGGTGAAACGGGTTGCAGCCGTGCACGCGAAGACCCCCTTTATCATCGGCTATCGGTTATCGCCCGAAGAGCCGGAAACACCCGGAATAACGATGGCTGAAAC
Organism: Paenibacillus sp. J22P277; assembly: GCF_059383675.1. Lineage (NCBI taxonomy): Bacteria > Bacillati > Bacillota > Bacilli > Caryophanales > Paenibacillaceae > Paenibacillus > Paenibacillus sp. J22P277. Next base: position 165,819 of record NZ_JBXENS010000002.1, on the reverse strand, counting down.
ACTCCCGTTCGTGGATGCCCTTGCTTCGAAAGGATTGGACTACTTGCATATTTCTTTGAAAAATTATAAAGCAGTACCGCGTCGGGGAATCGATGATCCGCGCACGCGACTTGCCATTATTCAAGAACGCGTGGGGGATCGGCTGCCGGTAATCGGAGTTGGGAACGTGCAGACGCCGGATGATGCCGTTCAAGCGCTGCAATCCGGAGTTCAACTCGTTGCGCTAGGACGCGGACTTATCATGGAACCGGATTGGATGAAGCTGACTTCAGAAGGAAGCGAGGATGGAATACGAACCGCGCTTTCATTAAGGGATCAACAGAAATTGGTCATCCCGGACGGAATGTGGCAGCTGATTTTAAGCGATCCAGGCTGGTTTCCCACAGTGAAAGAATTATAAGCTTATAACAGATCATGAGAAAAAGGAGCCAGCGAACATGGGGTCGCGGCTCCTTTTCTTTCGTGGTGTCCATAATAATGAGCGATTAGCCGCGGCTACCTAACCGATAGACTTTTCGGCGATATGATGCAGATGCTTGCTCAGCGCTTCCGGCTGCGAGAAGAACGGCGAGTGGGCCGTATCCATGGTGATGACTTCGCCGCACGGAGTCTGCGCCAGCATTTGCCGTTGCAAGCCGATCGAGATCGCGACATCTTGGAGGGTTTCGATATAGACCCGAGGTACCGATCCGTAGCGTTGCGGCGTGAGTTGGACGGGCGCGACGAAGGTCGCCATCGGATCCAGGCAAAGCCGCTCTTTGGCGAATTGCACGTCCTCGTCCGAGCAATCGCCGTACAGGTTCACCTTGACGCGATCTCCGTCGAGCGACATGTACGTTTGGTCGTCGCTGAACACGACGGCCGATGGCGGCCTAACGGCAGCGGGATCGATTTGCTCGCTTTGGATGACTTGCAAGAGAGACTGCCCGTCTTGCGGAAGATACGCGCAGAGATAGACGAGCGTCTGAATCTTGTCCGGGCGATACTCGGCCGTCTGGGTGATGGCGAGCCCGCCCGAGCTGTGCCCGACCAGAATCACCTTCTCGGTCTCGTTATCTAATACGCTGCACAGGCGGTCCGTGTAGTCCTGCAGCGTAATTTCTTGTACGGGCTTTGTATCTAAGCCGTGCCCGGGCAAGTCGATCGCGACGACGCGATGTCCGGCGTCTTGCAGCAAGGGGACGACCTTATCCCAGCACCAGGCTCCGTGCCATGATCCATGGACCAATACGAACGTACTCATCGAACAGCAATCCCCTCTCAAATTAAACCTATATAATAGTTAAATAGTTAAATACGTATTTAACTTATAAGAATTCATCGTGATTGTCAAGCTCGATGCCTTCATCCGGAGAGAGCGCGCGGCAGATTCAGGTCTACCGCCGTTCGGTCTCCAATATGTATCTAAGGTGCATCACTTTCAACAAAGGGGGATCACCTTGGAATCTTTCGTAACGGTAGAACCGGGCGTTCGGGTATTCGTGCAGGATTTGCTTCCGACGGGGAACAAGACGATCTTGTTCATTCACGGCTGGCCGTTAAGCCATAAACAGTTCGAGTATCAATACGACGTGCTGCCGTCGATGGGCGTGCGATGCGTCGGCATGGACTGGCGGGGGTTCGGCAATTCGGATAAGCCCTATCATGGCTACGGCTTGGATCGATTGGCCGACGACATCCGCGCGGTCATCGATGCGTTGCACTTGCAAAACATCACGCTCGCGGGACATTCGGCGGGCGGCGCGTTGGCGGTCCGCTACATGACCAGGCATCAAGGCCATGGGGTAGCCAAGCTCGTGCTGATCGATGCGCAGGCGCCGGGCTCGGTACCGCAGCAGGCGGCCAATAATTTCATCGCGCAAACGCTGTCCGATCGGCCGGCGTTGCTTGCCGGGCTAACGAATCAGTTTTTCTTCAAGTACATCACGGGTCCGTTCTCGGATTGGTTCTTCCAAGTCGGCTTGCAGGGAGCGGGCTGGGCGACGGCGGCCGTGATGGCGACGCTAAGGGATCAGAACGTGCGAGGCGATCTGCCCATGATAAACGTGCCGACCTTGATTATTCACGGCATCCATGACCAGGTCGTGCCGTTCGCCAATGCCCAAGAGACCCACCAGCTCATCCGGGGCTCGATCCTCGTGCCGTTCCAGTACAGCGGCCATGCCTCCTTCCTGGACGAACGCGATCGGTTCAATCAGGTCGTGATGCAGTTTATCGGCTGACGGAACGGTTGACGCTGCAGGATGATCAGTCGGCCGCTCTTGTCCAAACCGAAGTTTTGGAACGCGTACGATCTGCCGGGCACGCTGTTACGGCGCATGCCGGCGATGAACCGCACAGGGTCACTTTTATCGCTCGCGACTCTCTGTCGCGGGCGTTTTGTATTGTGCCCATCCGTTGCGGTAGGGCTGGTCAAGCCTGCTGCAGCCAATTTCCCGGGAACGCACGCAGGCGGCATCGCGTAATAACGAATGAGGCGGAGAAGCGCAACCGAACCGGAAAACGAGCGAATTTCGGACAGCCATGCGCTATAATAAAGGTACGATCAACAGCAGCTGCCGGCGGCGTGGATCATGAACCCATGCCGGCTAATTCCCCTTCAAAGGGCATAATCCCAAATAGAAGGAAGTGTCTATCCATGAATGCAGAACTGGTATTGCAGGAGCTCGAAGCGCTCGGCAAGGAACGCCTGAAGAAAATGTACGGCACCAACGGCGCGCAGGAGCCGTTCTACGGCGTGGCTACGGGCGAGATGAAGCCCATCGCCAAGAAGATCAAGCTCAACCAACCGCTGGCGGAGGAGCTGTACGCCACGGGGAACTACGACGCCATGTACTTTGCCGGCATCATAGCCGACCCGAAAGCGATGACGGCAGCGGATTTCGACCGGTGGATCGCTGCGGCGTATTTCTATATGATTTCCGATTACGTGGTTGCGGTCACTTTGGCGGAGACCGATATCGCGCAGGAAGTGGCCGATAAATGGATCGCAAGCGGCGAGGAGCTGCGCATGTCGGCGGGCTGGAGCTGCTATTGCTGGCTGCTCGGGAGCCGGCCGGACGGCGAATTCGCCGCAAGCAAGCTGGCCGCGATGCTGGAGCAGGTGCAGCGCACGATTCACGACGTCCCCGAGCGGACGAAGTTCGCGATGAGTAATTTTATCTACACCGTGGCCGTATCGTACGTGCCGCTCCATGACCAGGCGGTCGAGACCGCCAAGGCGATCGGTCAGGTCGAGGTCAACCGGGACAAGCCCAAGAGCAAATTCCTGAACGCCTCCGGCAATATCCAGAAGGCCGTCGACAAAGGACAGATCGGGTTCAAGCGCAAATACGTCCGGTGTTAGCCGGTGCGCTGGCTACGGTAGAATGTGAGTGAAGCGGCTGTCAAATCACCGGAAACGATCGTGTTAGCGGACGAGTTATCGGTCAAGAGACGAAAAGGAAAGTGTTGACAAATAAAAAGAGAAAATCTACAATGAGTTTAATTTAATCGGCGCACGACTTAAGTAGGCGATTTCACCGCCTGCTTTTATATTCGATTAAATTATGAACGTTAATGTTAACGATAATAAAATTAGGAAAGAGGTGATCTCCGCTTGTTGCCGCAATTCCTCCCTCGGTTGCTAAGATGAAGCAGACATAGCAGATGTCTGCTTCTCTTATCGACCGGAATATGAACGTTAATGTTAACGTTCACAAGGATCTTCGCAGCATCAATCCAGCATTCATTTTTGACCCATCAATCCCATCTAGCGTCATTCTGGCTTCGATCGGTACCTTTGGCATGAATAGGTATTTCATTCATTTCATGAAGGCGGGGGAAGGAACATGAAAAGGGGAGCAGGTTTTGCACTGGTAATAATGATAGCGCTTACGCTCGTATTGTCGGGCTGCGGGAGCAATAATGGCGCTGCGGGCGCAGGGAACGGATCCGCGGAACAAGATGCCGGTTCGAGTCCGAATGCGGGCGGATCGAACGCCGCGAACGCCGCGAATGCCGCGAATGCGCAGGAGCCGGCGGAGACGCCGGAGAATCACGAGCCGGTCACGTTGAAGTACACGTTCTGGGGAAGCCCGAACGAGAAGAAGGTCCAGGAAGCGGCGATCAAATCCTTTACCGCGCATTATCCGTGGATCAAGGTCAACACGCTGCACATTCCGGATGCGTATACGACCAAATTGACGACCATGGCGTCCTCCGGGCAAACGCCCGATATCGGCTTGCTGAACGGGGACGTCGCGCTCGCATGGGCCGAGCAGGGCCGGATTGCCAATATTATGGACTTTCTCGAAGGCGACGCGGACATCGGCCTGGCGGACATTTTGCCCAATACGCTGTATTTCTGGGAGGAGGGGAAGCTTGCGGGCGTGAACGGCGCGTTGGAGGCGTTCGCGCTTTTCTATAACAAGGACGCGTTTGCGGATGCGGGCGTGCCGCTTCCTCCGACGAAGGCGGAAGCCGCGTACACGTGGGAACAGTTCGTGGAGACGGCCCAGAAGCTGACGCTCGACCAGAAAGGCCGGAACGCGCTCGATCCGGACTTCGATGCCAAGGCGATCAAGCAGTTCGGCGTCACGCTGCCGCTGTGGGCGTACATGAACGCGGTCTCGTCCAACGAAGGCCGGTTCGTGAACGAGGACGGGACCCAATTCCGGTTGACCGATCCCGAGGCAGTCGAAGCCATTCAGCGATGGGCGGACTTGATCAACAAATACCATGTCGCCCCGTCGCCTTCGCAATCCAAGAACATTCCGAGCGGCGCAACGGCGCTCCAGTCCCGCAAGGTCGCCATGACGCTGGACGGACAGTGGAGCCTGGTCGATCTGAGCGCGACCAAGAAGCTGAACTTCGGCATCGGCGTGGCGCCGGTCATGAAGACGAACGCGACGATGACGCTCGGCGAACCGATCGTGATATTCAAGGACACGAAACACCCACAGGAAGCGTGGATGCTCTACAAATGGATGATGAATCCCGAAAACACGCTGGAGCTGCAAACGAGCGGACTGTGGATGCCGGTGCTGAAGAAGTGGTACGAGGACCCCGAGCTCGTCAAGAAATGGGCGGCGGGCAATGCGGCTCACCCGGAGGGCTACGAGGACGCCGTCATGCAAAACGCGTTCAACAACGGGTTCCCGAACACGTCGTACTACGTCAAGAACCTGTCGAAGATCAACAGTCTCATCGATCCTGCGCTGGAGCAGGTCTGGTTCGGCAAAGCAACGGCGGCGGAAGCGCTGAATAAAGTGAAGCCGTTGGTAGAAAAGGAGCTCAAAGGGGTTTACAAGCAGCAATAAGATCCGCCGGGGCGGAGCAGCGGACTTCGCCCCGGAACTCCCGAATGGAAAGAGGGACGCGAAGGTGATTGAAGCGGCGACTTCCGCCGGCCGAGCGGTATCGGCCAAGAAACGGGCGTGGAACAAAGAAGCATGGACGGGCGTCCTCTTCGCTTCCCCGGTCATTGCGGGCTACCTGATCTTCGTATTGGGTCCGATGATCGCAAGCCTGGTATTCAGCTTTACGGATTACAACGTCATCAGCCGGATGAATTTCGTCGGCGCGCGCAATTATACGAATCTGTTCGACGGGACGGATCCTTTCTTCTACCAATCGTTGAAGGTCACGGCGTACTATGTCGCGCTTAGCGTCCCGCTGCAAATCCTGTTCGCGTTCCTGCTGGCCCTGCTGCTGAACAACGACATCCGGCTCAAAGCGTTGTTTCGCACGGTCTTCTATCTCCCTACGATCGTGCCGGCCGTGGCCTCCTCGATGCTGTGGCTGTGGCTGTTCGATCCCGATCTGGGCCTGCTGAACCAGCTGCTGGGCTATGTCGGCCTGCCGGGCTTGCAGTGGATCTATTCCGAGCGGCTGGCCGTGCCGTCGCTGGTGCTGATGAGCCTGTGGACGATCGGCGGGACGATGGTCATCTTCCTGGCGGGGCTGCAGGGGATTCCGAGGCATCTGTACGAGGCCGTCGAAGTGGACGGCGGAAAATGGCGGCATAAGCTGTTCTCCGTTACGATCCCGCTAATGACGCCGACGATCTTCTTCAATCTCGTCATGGGCTTCATCGGCAGCTTCCAAGTGTTCGGCCAAGCGTACATCATGACTCAAGGGGGACCTAACAACGCAACGCTGTTCTATTCGTACTATCTCTTCCGGGAAGCGTTCGAATCCGCCCGCATGGGCAGCGCTTCGGCGATCGCTTGGGTGATGTTTCTGATCATCCTGCTGCTGACGCTGCTCGTGTTCAAGTCCTCCGCGGCATGGGTGTACAACGAAAGCGAGGGGAAACGATGACCGGACCGGGCCGTTTATCCAAAGGGACCGTCTATGCCGCGCTGATCGCCGGCGCGATCCTGTGCCTATTCCCGTTCTACTGGCTGCTGCGCAGCTCGCTGATGGACCAGTCGGACATCTTCGTCATTCCGCCGATCTGGCTGCCGCATCCCCTGCGGTTCGGCAATTATTCGGAGGCGCTCACGGTAGTGCCCTTCGGCCGCTACTTTCTGAACACGCTGACGATCGTGGTGCTGGAGGTGTCCGGCGTGGTGCTGTCCAGCTCGCTCTGCGCCTATTCGTTCGCGCGACTGAGATGGCCGGGCAAAAACGCGGTATTCGTGGTCATCCTGACAAGCATGATGATGCCCGGGGCGGTAACGCTCATCCCGCAATTCGTCGGCTGGTCCGCTTTGGGCGCGACGAACACGTTCATTCCGCTCACGCTTCCCGCTTGGTTCGGCGGAGGGGCGTTCAACGTCTTTCTGCTGCGCCAATTTTTCATGACGATTCCCAAAGAGCTGGACGAAGCGGCATTGGTCGACGGGGCGGGTTTTTTCCGGATATACGCCGGCATCCTGCTCCCGCTCGTCGTTCCCGCGCTGGTCGTGGTCGGGTTGTTCTCGTTCTTGAACGGCTGGAACGACTTCATGGGGCCGCTGATCTACTTGAGCGACGAGAAATTGTATACGCTCGCGCTCGGGCTGCAGACGTTCAAGGGCATGTACAACGCGCAGTGGCAGCTCATGATGGCCGCGACGACCGCGGTGCTGCTTCCGGCCATCGCCGTCTTCTTCGCGGGGCAAAAGTATTTCGTCGAGGGCATTGTCATGACGGGCGTGAAAGGCTAACAAAACTGCCGCTGCTGCAGGCTTACCGGCCGAGAGCGGCTCGATTGACGTCAAATTGGTTGGATGCTATGCTCTCTATGAATTGGATCGGGCTGTTTCGCAGACATTGAGTCCTGAAGGAGAGAAAGCATGGAGGGCAAGAAGGTAACGCTCAGGGATTTGGCGGTAAAGGCCGGGCTGTCGGTCAACACGGTGTCGCGGGCGCTGAAGGATAAAGAGGACATCGCGGAGGCCACCCGGAAGTTGATCAAAGACCTGGCGAAGGAAATGGGTTACGTCGGGAACGCGCTTGCCGGCTCTCTCCGGTCGGGACTGACGAAGACGATCGCGGTCATCGTCAGCGACGTGGCGAACCCGCATTTCGGCATCATGGTCAAGGATATCGAGAAATCGGCGCGGAAGCACAACTATACCAGCATCGTGATCAATACCGAGGACGACCACGAGATGGAGGAGCGCGCGATCTACACCGCCATCGGCAAGAACGTGGACGGCATCATCATCTGCCCTTCCCAGCGCAGCGCGGACACGATTCGCCTCTTGAAGAAGAACGGCGTCCCGTTCGTGCTGATCGGCCGAAGGTTCGAGGAGGAGCCGGAATTCGACTACGTGATCTGCGATGACGAGAAGGGCGGGTATCTGGCGGCCAAGCATCTGCTCGATAGCGGTCACGAGCGCGTGCTGTATCTGAACGGGCCGAGCCGCATCTCGAGCGCCCGGGAACGGTTGGACGGGTATAAGCGGGCGTACCGGGAAGCCGGACTGCCGATACGCGAGGACCTGATCATCGAAGTCGAGCCTACGGCGGGGGATGCGCGGCAGATCGTCAAGCAGCTGATCGAGCAGAAGGCCGATTTCACGGGGATATTCGCGTTCAACGACGTGATCGCTTGGGAAGCGGCGTACGTGCTGCAGAAGTACGGCCACCGCGTGCCCGAGGACTATGCCATCATCGGGTTCGATAACATCCAGTCGCGGTTGTTCCTGCCCTTCCAATTGTCGTCCATCAGCAATTCCAAAGGCAAAATGTCCAAACGGGCGGTGGACATCCTGCTCTACAAAATCAACCATCCGGATTCCACGGAAAGCTATCGCGACGTGATCGATACGGCGCTGATCTTGAGAGACAGCACGAGACGAACGGCGAGCGAGGAGGGTTAGGGGAGTGCGCGAACCTAACTTGTCCGATTCGAAAGCGCATACAATCCGTCTAGTAAAATCCCCCATCTAACGTATTGACAGGAAAATGATGGAGTGTTAACTTAACATTATCGTTAATGTTATCGTTCCTTATACCTGAATCAGCATTGATTTTGGTGTCGCCGCACGTACCTTATCGCAATCGGAGGATGAAGAAGATGAGCCAAGTACTGAACACGCCGCAAACGATGACGATCCCGCTGTTCGTCGGGCAGGGCAAGATCGCGTACGGGGAGAAGCCGGTCCCGGCTCCGGGCCCGGGGCAGCTGCTGATCGAAGTCAAAGCCAACGCGCTGTGCGGCTCCGACCGCAGCCAGTTTTACGACGGGAGCGCGACGACGCCGGGCCATGAGGCGGCAGGCGTCGTCGTCGGGACCGGCGAGGGAACCGTTACGGCGGTCGGCACGCCGGGAGTCGTGTTTCTGATGGATTTCTGCGGGGAGTGCCGCAGCTGCAAGCTTGGCTTCACCAATCAATGCCTGAGCAAACGGGCGGACTACGGCTTCTCGCATGACGGCGGATACGGCCCTTACATGGTCGTGAACGAGAACGTGTTCTTCCCGATGGATCCGTCGATCCCGTTCGGCGAAGCGACGATGCTGCTCGATATTATGGGCACGGGCGGCCATGCGATCAAGCGCGCCCTGCAGGTGCATCAGGACATCGAATCCGTCCTCATCGGCGGCGCGGGACCGATCGGTCTCGGCGTGCTGGCGATGGCGAAGCTGCTGCTCGGCTCCGGGATGCCGGTCTTCATCATGGATTTCGTGCCGTACCGCCTCGAGCTGGCGAAGCAGATGGGGGCCATCCCGATTAATCTCGCCGAACAGAAGGCCAACGACGTCATTCGGGCGGCGGGCTTCGGCGGCGTCGATGCGGCGATCGACACGAGCGGCAAGACGGCCGGACGCCAAACGGCGCTTCAGGCGCTGAATCAGCGCGGCGTGCTCGTGTGCGTCGGTCACGGCCAAGAGCTGAATCTGGACGTGTCGAACGATCTGATCGCCGCGGAGCGGACCGTCCTCGGCAGCGAATACTTCCGGTATCAAGAGCTGGCCGAGAATCACGCGCTCATCCTTGAACATCTGCCTTATCTCCGTCAGATCATCACGCACCGGTTCGGCATCGACCGGATTCAAGAAGCGTACGAATTGTTCTTCCAAGGCGACACCGGAAAGGTGCTGATCGAGCAATGAGCGCCGGGGATAAGCTGAAGGTCGCCTTGATCGGAGCCGGCGGCTCCGCGGGCAGTCTCGGGCTGCCGGACGGTTTCCGGTCGGCGGGCAGCTGGGGAATGCAGCACGCGCGGATCTGGTCGTCCCGGCCGGACGTGGATTTCTGCGCCATCGTCGGCAGGGACGAAGCGCGGACGCGGGCGAAGGCGGAATCGTTCGGCACCCGGGCGTATACGCGGATCGCGGATATGCTCGCGCAAGAAACGCCGGACCTGGTCAGCATGTGCCTGCCGAATCAAGGGCATTTCGACGCGACGCTCGAAGTGATCCGCGCGGGGGTTCCTTTGCTCGTGGAGAAGCCGCTGGTGTTCGATATTCGGGAGGCCGATATCCTGATGAACGAGGCTGCCAAGAATAATGTCTTCTTCGCGATCAACTTCAACCATCGTTTCGCCAAGCCGGTGGAGCTGGCGCATGCGGCGATCGCGGAAGGCCGCCTGGGCGAGATTACCTTCGCCTCCTGGCGGTTCGGCGGCGACGGCGGCGGCGCGCATCCGCACGCCAATCTGATCGAGACGCAGTGCCACGGCATCGACATGCTGGAGCATCTGTGCGGACCGATCGAATCGGTCATGGCGGAGATGACGGACAAGACGGGCGGCGGCTACCGCACGATGTCGCTCGCGCTTCGTTTCCGCAGCGGCGCGGTCGGCAGTCTGATCGGCACGTACGATTCGTCGTATGCCTATCCCGACACGCACCGCGTCGAGATCGACGGCACGCGCGGGCGCTCCGTCATTCACGATACGGTGAAGCGGTATACGTTCCACGCGGCTGGCAGCGAGATCGGGGAGAGCTGGGAAGCCGGCTACTTCAACGATGCGGACCGCGAGTTCCACCGGACGTTCGACAAGCACGCGGACGCGCTGCTCCAAGCGCTTCGCGCCGGGCAGCGGCCGCCCGTCGAAGCCGCGGCAGGGTATCGCGCGCTGCTCGTCGCCGAGGCGGCGATCCGTTCGTTCGAGAGCGGGCGAAGGGTGACCGTCGGCGAGCTATAGAGTCGCTGGTCCGCCTTGAAGGCAGGGCCGGCCTGCAGCAGAACGCGGACGCGCGCGAGCCGGGCGATTCTGACGGCGAGTAACAGAGCATGGAACGAACGGAAAGGAGCACGGTCCGCATGACGGTTCATGAATCAACTCGGAGGAAGCTGTTTCTATCGGATATCGACGGCACCTTGATGGACAGCCGGAAGGAAATCCAAGCCGAAGATATCGAGGCGATTCGGGAGGCGCACCGGCAAGGCGTCGTCATCGCGCTCGCTTCCGGGCGCATGCACGCGGAGATTCGGCAGGTCATCGAGCTGCTGGGCGTGCCGTGCTACGCGATCTGCCAGAACGGCGCCGATCTCGTCGGCTTGGACGGCAATGTCCTTCGGTCGTTTCGCTACGAGGCGGACCTGGCGTTGTCCGTTCAAGCGTTCACGGACCAGGAGGGATTCGTCCCCGTGATCTGCAGCGCCGAAGGCAATTTCGTCGCGGACTTGAATTCGCGTGCCGAGCAGGTGGGCCGGCGATTCTTGACGCCGCTGCGCGAGCGCAAGCAGCTCGCGGCGGACATCGCGGACGGGATGCCGGTCACGAAGTTCTCCGTATACGGCGAGATTCCGGCACTGCAAGCGATGCTGGAGCGGCTGCGCGAGCGGTTCGGCGGCCGGATCACGGCTTCGTTCTCCGATCCGGACGGGGTCGACGTCATGCCCGGCCGCGTCGATAAAGGCGCGGCCGCGGAAGCGCTGATGGCGCTGCACGGCATCGGCCCGGCGGATACGGCGTGCATCGGCGATTCCTTCAACGATCTTGCAATGTTCCGGGTCTGCGCGCACAGCATCGCGATGTCCCACGCGCCGGAGGAAGTACGCGCCGCCGCGGCGCATGCGGCCCATACGGTGGCCCTGGCGCTGCGCGAATGGCTGACCGAAGAATAACGCATGGCCCTCAGTCTATCATCTATTATCTATCATCCCGGAAGAGGTGTACCCCTTGTCCAGTCAAACAACGCACGCGCACATGCGGCCGACAACCTATAAGCATCAGACCGTGACCAATATACCGGTTCGCTCGGTAAGCATCGACGATTCCTTCTGGGCGCCGAAGCTGAAGGTGCTGCGCGACACGACCGTGCATGACGTGCTCAATAAATTCGAGCAGGACGGCACCCTGCGCAACTTCGATTTCGTGGCTGCCGGCGCCGAGGGCTATCACAACGGAGAACCGTGGTTCGACGGGCTGCTCTACGAAACGATTCGCGGGATATCGGATATTCTGGCGGTTCATGACGACGAAGCGTTGGACCGCAGAGTCGACGATATCGTGGCGAAGATCGCCGCGGCGCAGGATGCCGTCGGCGACGGCTATATTAATACGTATACGCTGCTTGACCGGCCGACCCAGCGCTGGGGCGAGAACGGCGGCAATTTGCGCTGGCAGCACGACGTGTACAACGCGGGCTGTCTCATCGAAGCGGCCGTGCACCATTACCGGGCCACGGGCAAGACGTCGCTGCTCGCGGTCGCGGTCAAGTTCGCCAATCACATGAGCGGCTTGATGGGGCCGGCACCCAAGCGCAATATCGTCCCGGCGCACTCGCTGCCGGAAGAAGCGGTGCTTAAGCTGTACCAGCTCGCCGTCGACGAGCCCGGGCTGGCGGATACGCTGAACCTGCCGTTCGCGGCATCCGATTACTTGGCGCTCGCCGCGTTCTGGATTCATAACCGGGGCAACCACGAGGGCAGAGCGTCCCATGACGGCGAATATGCCCAAGACCATAAACCGGTGCTGGAGCAGGACGAAGCCGTCGGGCACGCGGTCCGCGCGACGCTGCTCTATGCGGGGTTGACGTCGCTGCACCTGGCGACCGGCGAAGCCGCGTATCTGGACACGGCCAAGAAGCTGTGGGACAATATCGCCTACCGCAAATCGCATATTACCGGCGGCGTCGGCGCCATACATCATGACGAGAAGTTCGGAGGCGAGTATGAGCTGCCCGACAACGGGTACCTGGAAACCTGCGCGGGCGTAGGCTTGGGCTTTTTCAGCTGGAATCTGTTTCTCGCGACCGGGGAAAGCCGGTACATCGATAAGCTGGAGACGATCCTGTACAATATCGTGCTGGCGGGAAGGTCCATGAACGGCCATAAATATTTCTACGAGAATCCGCTCGTCAGCGACGGCGGCCATAATCGGTGGGAATGGCACGGCTGTCCGTGCTGTCCGCCGATGATCGTCAAGCTGCTGCCGGAGCTGGCTTCCTACGTTTATGCGAAGGACGAGAACGGCGTTTATGTCAATTTATTCATCGCGAGCGAGGGCGCGCTGCAGGTCGGGGACGTGCCGGTGCGGCTGAAGCAGCAAACCCTGTATCCCTGGGACGGGGCGGTCGCGGTCACGGTTGCGCCGGAACGGGAGGCGCGGTTCGACGTTCGCGTGCGGATTCCGGAATGGTGCGCGCGGTACGTCATCACCGTCAACGGCCAAGAGGCGGCGTACGACACGTTCAACGGCTACGCGGCGTTAACCCGCACATGGGCAAAGGACGATGTCATCCGGCTGGACATGGAGCTGGCGGTCGATCTGATCGGGGCCCATCCCAAGGTGACGACCCATGCGAACCGGGCCGCGATCAGACGGGGACCGGTGCTGTACTGCCTGGAGTCCATGGATAACGAGCGATATGACGACGGCGTCGTGAACTACGCGCGCGAGGCGTTGGATAAACAAGTGCGCCTGAACCGCAAGCTGCCGCAATCGCCCGTATTCGAGACGCAGTACGACCCTGATTTCTTCGACGGCGCCGTGATCATCCGAACGGAGGACGCGGACGGTCATCCGCTGATGGCCATCCCGTATCCGTATTGGAACAATCGGTCGCGCGGCACGATGGACATCTGGCTCGCGTACGACCATGCGGCGGGCTCGGAAGGCTGGGATAATCGGCTGTATCGTAAAATTATGCCCGAGTGAGGCAGAGCAAGCCGTGCAAAGGCAGAGTCAAAGGCAGCAGTCCGACGATGAACTGCACTCCGATTGTTAGACACGAGCTAACAGCTGGAGGTGCAGTTCAACAAGGGACTGCTGCCTTTGTTGATGTTTCGCGGGCATGCGGGCGACGGTCAAGGCCGCGTGGACAGCGAGGACTTTCTCCTAAACAGGTTGGCATGATGTTTTCGCTTGAAAGCCGCTGCGGTCGTGTTTCTTCGTTTTCATAAACCTTTACAAAAATACCTTACCGGCTTAATGGACAAGCAATACTCGCTCGCTAGCATGAGGGTGGTAGTTGAAAAATTGGGTATTTCCAGGAGGAGAGAAGCAATGAGATTGGTTCTGATGGGCGACTTGCATTATCACGAGATCGATGCGACGATTCCGGGGTTGCCGGAGGCTAGGACTGCTTTCTACCACACCTTGCTGGAACGATTTCTGAACACGGACGCCGATTTGCATATATCGCTTGGAGACCTGACGAATTTCGGTTCGCCCTCGGAGCTGCAGGAAGTGTACGAGCTGCTGCGGCGCGAGGAACGGACGTTCGTCCATGTGCTGGGCAATCATGACGTCTACTCGCAGACGCGCCGGCAGGTGCTGGCCATTACGGGACAGCAGCGCTACCGGGCGATCGACACGGACGAGGCGATGCTGGTCTTTCTGGATACGGCCAGAGAGATGGACACCGCCGACTGGAGCGGCTGGATCGACGAGGAGCAGCTGCAATGGCTGGAAGCCATGGTGGAGCAATCCGGCACGAAGCCGCTGCTCGTCTTCGGCCATCATCCCGTCTATCAGACCACGGCCCGATCCGAGATGGACAAAGGCTCGATTCATCCGAGCATCGACATGTGGCGCATTCTGGACCGCAAACAGGGGACGGGCGTGTATTTCAACGGCCATACGCACGTGAATTCGATCGTCGCCCGGAAGAACTGGACCTTCGTGCAGCTCGCCGCCTGTCTGGACGAGCCTGGCTTTCGCATCGTGGAGCTGGAAGGCGAGCGGATCCGAATCACGCCGGTGGATCTGATGGACGAAGCCATGCTGGCGTATGCGGCCACGATGCATCTGCATATGTCTCATTTCCGCCATAATCCGAACGCCCGCGGACTGGACGCAGACCGTCAATCCGAGATTCGCTTGACGACTGCGGCACAGCCTTGATGACGGAGGGAAAAGGAATGAAGCGCGCCGCGAGCCATGCCGCTTTCCTGGAAGGCCTCGCCGCGCACAGAATGATCGCATCGATCAAGGACCCGAGGCATATCGAGACCGCCTTGTCGCTGCGCGGCCAATTAAGCGGGGTCTTCCTGTTAACCGGGCACATCGGCGTCTTGAAGGGGTACGTGGACGTGTTCAAGGCGCATCAGCTGCCGGTCTTCCTGCATCTGGAGAAGATCGGGGGCCTCAGCACGGACAATTACGGCCTGGATTATCTCGCGAAGGTCATCAAGCCGACCGGCATCATCTCGACGAAAACCAACGTGGTGAAAACCGCGAAGAAGCTGGGCTTGGTCACCGTCCAGCGGTTCTTCCTCGTCGATAGCGAAGGCTTGGACAATATCGCGAAGAGCATCTGCCAGAGCGAGCCGGACATCATCGAGGTCATGCCCGCGCGCATCCCCGACATGATCGACAAGGTGAAGGCGTTCGCCTCGGTGCCGATCATTACCGGCGGTTTGCTCTACGAGCAGAGTCAGGCGGAGGAGTGTCTGAGGCACGGGGCGGCCGCGATCTCGACGTCGAAGCCCGAGCTGTGGCGATGCGCGGGACCCGCGCCGGTCAGGGCCGATGGCCGGAAGGCGGGCGCGGCGCCTTCCGCCGCGCGTCATCGGAAGACGCTTCCGATGGCGCAGATCGGATGCGGGCTGGCCGCGCTCTTCGAATATTCATACAATCTTTGCAACCAGATAACATAGATTTAACGAACGCCTGCTATGATTCGTTATGAAAAGTAAATAGCGAACGGTTGGAGTATTGGAGAAACCTTATCCGCTCGAGGACATGCCTTGTCCTCGGCAGGATTAAGGTTTCTTTTTTTGCGCCCCCGGTCGTATCCCAGGATAAGAAAAGGTGGAGGATTAGGGAATGGTTAAGAAGCTTACTGCAGTGACGGCGGTTGCAATGCTGATGACGGGGGTGCTCTCGGCTTGCGGAGCGAGCGGCACGAACACGAACGACGCGGCGGCGGACACGAATGCCAACGCCGGCACGAACGCTGGCGCCAATACGGACAACGCCACGGCCGGAGGCGAGGCGAAGCCCGCGGATGCCGATGCCTCCAAGAAGATCGTCATCAAATACTGGTACGCGTTCGGGGACAAAATCGAAGAAGCGAAGCTCCATATGGTCGATACCTTCAATAAATCGCAGGACAAAATCGAAGTGGTCGCCGAGCACCAAGGCAACTACGACGACCTTCACGCCAAAGTGCAAGCGGCTTTCGCGGCCGGAGACGCGCCCGCGGTAACCGATCTCGAGATCTCGTCCACCGGCGTGTTCGCCCACTCCGGCATGTTGGAAGAGCTGACGACGTACGCGGAGCGGGACAAGGAGCAGCTGCAGCTGGACGATTTCAATCCGGGCCTGATGGGCAATGCTTACGTGGACAGCAAGCTGTACGGCCTTCCGTTCATGCGCAGCACCCCGATCCTGTACAAGAACGTCACGATGCTCAAGGATGCCGGACTCGACCCGGCCGGGCCGAAGACATGGGACGAGCTGGAGGAATATTCCCGCGTCCTGAAGGGGAAGGGCAAAGTCGGCATGACCGTGCCGGCCGATATCTGGTACTACGAAGGCCTCGTTGCCCAAAGCGGCGGCCAAATGCTGAGCGAAGACGGCAAATCGGCGGCGTTCAATTCGCCTGAAGGCGTGGCGCCGGTCGAGTTCTGGAAGAAGCTGTCCAGCGAAGGGCTGATCAAGATCCCGATGGGCGACGAAGCGGGACCGACCGCGGACAAAGACTGGGCCAACCAGTTGTCGGCTTTCAAATTCGGCTCGACGGCCGGCGTAACCGGAAGCCTGGAGATCGCCAAGGGCAACGGCTTTGAGATGGATACGGCGTTCATGCCGTCGAACGTCAGCTACGGCGTGCCGACCGGCGGCTGTCAATTGGTCATCACGTCGAAGAGCAGCGACGAAGAGAAGGAAGCGGCCTGGGAATTCCTCAAATGGATGACGTCGAAGGAAAACACAATTTACCAGCATAAGCATGTCGGATACCTGCCGACCCGTATCTCTGCCGTGGAGAGCGACGAGCTGAAGGCGCATTTTGCCGAGTTCCCGCAATTCAAAGTCGCCGTGGACCAGCTGGAGTTCGCCAGACCGCGCCCGATGGAGAACGCGTATCCGGAAGTGGCGAAGATCATCAAGGAAGCCATCGAAAAGGCGATTCTCGATCCGAAGGTGTCGCCGCAGGATTCGCTCAACCAAGCCGCGGAGAAAGCCAATAAGCTGCTGAGCAAATAAACGCGGCACCCGCGTCTGCAGCCTGGGCTGCCATCGCGCGGCCGGGCTTGTCCCTCCTGTTTACTCTATATCTACTGCGGCAATTGCTGAAGCTACGGAGGAGCCTTTCGCTTGGGCGGAAGTCTTCTCCTTCTTATCCTAAGAGCGGAGAGGTACCACCTTATGTACAACGAGAATTGGCTGTCTGCGATCAAAGTCGTGATATTCGATATGGACGGAACGCTCTACCAGGAGGATACGTTCCTGGAGCGGTATATCCGGTATCTGCTGGAAGGAACGGAGCACGAAGCGGCGACCGACACGGCCATGCGCCTCGGAAGAGCGATTCTCGCAGGCGAGCATGCCATCGGGTTCGGCCATTTCTATCATATGCGGGATGACGTGGGACTGGTGCTGGAGGGCGAGCGTTTCGTCCGGGGCTTTACCTGGGAAGGGGCAGCGATCGAGGAGGGGGCCCTACGCGAATACGGCGCGTTCTCCTCGCAAGCGCTTCATCTGATTCCGATCGGCGACCCTTGGGGAGTCGTGACGGCGCTCGGCCGCAAATACCGGCTGCCCGAGTCCAAGTTAAGATCGGCATTCGACCGGGTCCGCAAGGAGATGCTCCTTCCCCCGTATCGATTCGAGCGCCATGGCAAGCTGTTCGAGGCCATTGAAGCCCTTGGCGCGGTCGAGAAGAAAATCCTCTTGACCAACACCCATCTCGAGTCGGGCATCGCGTTCATGAGCTATATGGGAATTCGCCATTTGTTCGGCGATGTGGTCTGCGGCGCGAATAAGCCTGCCGGGCTTCACGCGTATTTCAACGCGCTGCTTGCGCAAGGCTACCAAGCGCACGAGATATTGTCGATCGGGGATAACCCGTGGAATGACCTGCATCCGGCCAAGAAGCTGGGAGGCAGAACGTGCATGATCTCCCCTTATCCGAGCGGCGACCCGGAGGTCTGGGATATGAGGCTGCGCCATCTGGACGAATTGGAGCAGCTCATGCGCGCGTTGCAGGAATCCATTACAAGGAGGAACATAGCGGATGGCCAAGATCGAGCTGAAGCATATCAGCAAGAAGTTCAAGGATGAGACCGTCATCGAGGATCTCAACCTGACCATCAAGGACGGATCGTTTACCGTGCTCGTCGGCCCGTCGGGCTGCGGCAAATCCACGACGCTGCGCATGGTGGCGGGGCTGGAGAAGCAGACGGGCGGCGAGATCTGGATCGACGACGAATGCGTGAACGACACGCCGCCGGGGCTGCGGGACGTCGCGATGGTGTTTCAGAATTACGCCTTGTACCCGACCATGAGCGTGCGCGGCAATATCGAATTCGGTCTCAAGAACAGAGGCATCGCGAAGAGCGAGCGCGAGAAGCTGATCGCGGATATCTCCGAGATCGTCGGCTTGACGCCGCATCTGAACAAGAAGCCGCAGAACCTCTCCGGCGGACAGCGCCAGCGGGTAGCGCTCGCCCGGGCGATGGTGAAGCAGCCGAAGGTGTTCATTCTCGACGAGCCCTTGTCCAACCTGGACGCCAAGCTGCGCAACCAGATGCGGACCGAGCTCATTCAGCTGCACAAGCGCCTTGGCACCACCTTCGTCTACGTGACGCATGATCAGGTCGAAGCGATGTCGATGGGCGACGAGATCGTCGTCATGAACAAGGGCGTCATCCAGCAGGCGGATACGCCGATGAAGCTCTATCACGATCCGGCCAACCGGTTCACCGCGGAGTTCATCGGGACGCC
Organism: Paenibacillus sp. J22P277; assembly: GCF_059383675.1. Classification (NCBI taxonomy): domain Bacteria; kingdom Bacillati; phylum Bacillota; class Bacilli; order Caryophanales; family Paenibacillaceae; genus Paenibacillus; species Paenibacillus sp. J22P277. Next base: position 147,057 of record NZ_JBXENS010000002.1, on the reverse strand, counting down.
GGCCATGAACATGATGAACGGGCAGGATCTGCAGGGGATGGAGATCCGGTCGGCCGCCGCCGTCGGCCATGTCGGATTCCGTCCGGAGCAGGCGCTTATCGGCGCGGGCGCGGATGTCGAAGGGTACGAGATCGAAGGCGAGATTCTGACCCGGGAGAGCCTCGGGGCGGAGAATATCTATCAGATCCAGTCCCGGACCGGCGTTTTCTTCGTGAAAACCTTCCTTGCGCCGCTCGAGACGGCCGCCCGCGTGAAGGTGACGGTTCCGTACGGCCATCTCTATTATTTCGGGCTGAACGGGGAACGGCTGCGCGGCGTCGAGGGCAGCTCGAAGCGCCTGGCGGCGGCTGGGGGCAGATAATATGCGCACTTGGGAAAAGCTGCGTCCGTACAGCATGGTCGCGCCGGCGATTATCGTGTTCTCGCTGTTCTTCATCTATCCGATCTTCTACATGATCTACCTAAGCCTATTCGACTGGAATTTCGTCAGCCCGACCAAGACCTTCGTGGGCATCCAGAACTTCAAAGACCTGCTGACGGACCCGGATTTCCGGCAGGTCCTCACCAATACCTCGATCTATACGCTGCTCACGGTGACGCTCACGACCGGACTCGCGCTGTTGCTCGCGCTGTGGCTGAATCGCAAAAGCTTCTTCCACGGGTTCGTGCAAGGCGCGATCTTCAGTCCGCATATCATCTCGCTCGTGTCCATCTCGCTGCTGTGGAGCTGGTTGATGGATCCCGAATACGGGCTGCTGAACTGGGTGATCGGACTCGCGGGCTTCGGCAAGCTGGAATGGCTGTCCCATCCGAGCACGTCGCTCGTCTCGCTCGTGATCGTGGCCGTCTGGAAGGGGCTCGGCTACAATACGCTGGTGTTCATCGCGGGGCTGCAGAGCATTCCGCCGGACATCTACGAAGCGGCTTCCCTGGACCGTTCCAAGCCGTGGACGACCTTCTCGAAGCTGATTCTGCCCATGCTGTCGCCGTCGATATTCTTCCTGGTGATCATCAACATGATCGGGTCGTTCCAGGTGTTCGAGACGATCGCGATCATGACGCAGGGCGGACCGGTCAATTCCACCAATACGCTCGTCTATTACATCTATGAATACGGATTCCGGTTCTTCAAGATCGGCTATGCCTCCGCGGCCGGGGTTATCCTGCTGGTCATCGTCGGGATCCTCACGATCATCTACTTCAAGCTGTTGTCGAATCGCGTTCATTACCGTTAGGAAGAGGTGAAGCTCTTGGAAACCGTAGACAATACGATCGGCAAAATCGGAACCGCCGCCGCAGGCAGCCAGCGGAGCTATGTGCGTACCCGCAAAGCGATGATCCGGCAAACGATAACCGCCATTCTGCGCGTCATCAACGTGGCCTGCCTGCTGGCGCTGGTGCTGGTCTTCGCGCTGCCGTTCATCTGGATGGTCTCCACTTCGCTCAAGACGTTGCCGGAGACGATGATTTTCCCGCCGCGGTGGATTCCGACCGATCCCGTCTGGCAAAATTACGCGGACGCCTGGAACACGGGGCCGTTCCTGCAGTATTTCACGAACAGCATCATCATCGCGGGGGGCATCCTGATCCTGCAGATGCTGACCATCATTCCGGCCGCGTACGCGTTTGCCCGGTACCGGTTCGCGGGCTCGAGCTTCCTGTTCGGCATCGTCATGGTCACGCTCATGATTCCGGCCCAACTGATCTTCCTGCCCGTGTACCTGGAGCTGAGCGCTTTCAAGCTGCTGAATACGCATCTTGGCCTGATCCTGCCCTTCGCGTCCAGCGCCTTCGGCATCTTCATGCTGCGGCAGGCGTTCATGCAAATCTCGGACGAGCTGATCGAAGCGGCGCGCCTGGATCAGGCGGCCGAATGGAAGATCATCCTGCGGATCATGGTGCCGTTGGTGAAGCCGGTGCTCGTTACTTTCGCGTTGTTCAGCTTCATCGCCCATTGGAACGATTACTTCTGGCCGCTCGTCATGACGACCAACGAGACGGCGAGAACGCTGCCGCTCGGCATCGCCAAGATCCGGGAAGTCGAAGGCGTCGCGACCTGGAATGTCCTCATGGCCGGCAACCTGATTCTGGTCACGCCGATCCTGATCGTCTTCTTCTTGTCGCAGCGGCAGATCATCAAGGCTTTCGTGTATAACGGCGTAAAATAAGAGCATGAGAAGGGATGAATGAAATCATGGTAACGATCGTAGCACACCGCGGATGTTCGGGCGTCGCGCCCGAGAATACGATGGCGGCGTTCAAGCTGGCGCTCGGCGAGCCGGATATCGCGATCATCGAGCTGGACGTGCACCTGTCCAAAGACGGCGTGCCCGTCGTCATTCACGATCATACGCTGGACCGGACGACGAGCGGCTCGGGCTTGGTCCAGGCGCATACGCTGGAAGAGCTGCGCGAATTGGATGCGGGCAGCAAGTTCGCGCCCGAATTCGCATCAGAGCGGATTCCGACGCTCGAGGACGTGCTGGAGCTCGCGAAAGGACGCTGCAAGCTGCATGTGGAGCTGAAGATGCTGGGCAACGAGTATGCGGGGATCGAGGAGAAGGTCATCTCGCTCATTCAGCGGCATGGCATGCAGGAGGAGGTCGTGCTCTCGTCCTTCAATCACGACTCCATGAAGCGGGCGCACGAGTTGGATGCCACGATCGCGACGGGCCTCATCTTCCTCGGCAAGCCGACGCTGCTCGCGGAGCAGCTTCGTTATACGGGTGCCACGAGCGTGTCGATGCATTATGCGTTCATGACGCCCGAGCTGGCGGACGAGATGGCTGGCCTGGGGATCGATCTGGGCGTCTGGACGGTGGACGAGCCGGAGGTGCTGGCGCGGATCATCAAGGAGTATCCGGGAATGCGGATTACGACGAATTATCCGGACCGGATCCTGCGGATCGTGTGGGGCGATGGGGTCAGAGCTTAGGTTCGAGACTAGAGTACGAGGCTTAGATAAGATTCGAAATGAAACCGTAATTGCCGGCAAGCCGGTTCTATTCCTAGAATAGGACCGGCTTTTATGTGGTTGAGCGACGGCAGCCGGGATATCGAACGCCTGAGCGCTGCGAACTGCGGGATAAAATACCGAAAATATACTACTTTAGGATAATAATAGAACAATCAATGGCGTAATGCATAATACCCGATAGTGGTATTCGGAGCGGTTCTAAAGCACCTCATGAAGACGAGTGCTCGCCATGCGCTCCTACTACCGGCTCAATTATCCGCCCGACCTGCCGGATTAAAAGGATTTATGCCGAATGATGACGAATCCTCTCAGCCGCAATTTATTCCGGCAGAAGGTGTGATCAACGGTGGGCAGGCAGACGAAGTGGGTCTTTTGTATGGTGATGGTATTGTTCGTATTGGCGAGTTATCCGAGGATTTCGCACGCGGGGGAAAACAAAGAAAGCTTCATCAGCGTCTCGTACGACATCAAGCCGGGGGAAACGCTGTACGCCATCTCCAAAAAGTTTTATTTGACCGGCGATTACGAGCAGGTCGCGCGGTTGAACGGATTGAATCCGAAGGCGAGCCTGAAGGCGGGGACGACGCTCAAGCTGTCGAATCCGCTGGTGATGGATCAATACACGGTCAAATCCGGCGATACGTTGTTCGCGATCACCAATCGCTATTTCAGCCGCGACCATTATATGAGCGCGCTGATGGCTTATAATCGGATCTCGGACCCGAACACGGGCTTGAAGCTGGGCATGGCGCTTCGCGTGCCGCTTCCGTCGGGGGAAGGCAGGCATACCGTGCTTAAGGGCGACACCTTGTACAGCCTGTCCGCGCGGTACTTCAAGGCGCAGGACTATCGGGGGGCGATCGCCGAGTCCAACGGCCTTCCGCCCGCGGGCTCGATCAAAGCGGGACAAGTCCTGCGAATTCCGAATCCGTATTATTACGCGACCGGAGGCGGCGCGGCAGCTCCAGCGGCGCCAGTCACGGTCGCGGCGCCAACCAAGGTGTATGCCATCGAGATCGACATCAAGCAAAACAAGCTGTACGTGTCAGCCGGCGGGAAGGTCGAGAAAAGCTTCGCCATCGCGAGCGGCAGGCAGGGGCTGACGCCGATCGGCAGCTTCGAGATCATCACGAAGATCAAGAATCCGTGGTATTCGGCCAAGGGCATTCCCGGCGGCGACCCGAAGAATCCGCTGGGCAGCCGCTGGCTGGGGCTTAGCGTCCCGAATACCGAGGGCACGACTTACGGCATCCATGGCACGAATGCGCCGACGTCGATCGGCAAGAGCGTCAGCGCCGGCTGCATCCGGATGAACAACGCGGACGCCGAGTGGTTGTTCGACACGGTTCCGACGGGAACGAAGGTCAAGATTCATGCCTGAGGAGGCGAACCACGGAGCTAGCTTATCGACCGATTACGAAAAACCGCGACAGCCTTACGCTGCGCGGTTTTTTGACGTTTATTTGTAACGCGGTGCCGGGTGTATTCGCACGGCTGCCCCGGCAACCGCTCCCATTGAGCGCCTCCCGCAGCTGCCGCGCGGTTTTCGCGTATTCCGGCCGCGTTTTTCATTATTCTTTTATTCACCTTCGGTAGACTTGGCTAAGGAGGGCTGTCTATTCAGCCCCTATGTCGACGGCGCTTGAACGAATAACGCCAAGAGGAGGAAGAAACATGCGCAAGACGAGCCATAAAATCATGCTGCTGCTGCTGGCGGGGACGGTCGCTTTCGGCACGATGACCGGAGGGCTGTCCGGCGGCGGGCGCGCTTATGCGGCATCGTCCGATTTTCCGGGCTCCGGCACGTCCGCGGATCCATACCTGATCGCCACCGCGGATCAGCTGAACAAGGTTCGGGACGAGTATTTGGCCGCGGGACTTCACTATAAGCTGATTGCCGATATCGATTTGAGTGGGTACGCGGCAGGAACGGGCTGGATGCCGATCGGGAATCAAGACGAGGCTTTCTACGGCCAGATGGACGGCAACGGCTTTACGATCGCCGGGTTGACGATCGATGCGAGCGAGAACGAATATGTCGGCTTATTCGGCTACCTGGAAGTTGGGAGCGCATTGACGAACATGAAGATCGCCGATGTGTCGCTGACCGGCAATCAATTCGTAGGCGGCTTGGCCGGATACAACAACGGCGGGCAGATCAGCGGCAGCGCCGTTTCGGGTACCGTCATTGGCACCTACAACGCGGGCGGCCTGATCGGCTACAACGCCGACGGCGCGATCAGCGACAGCCGCGCTTCGGCGAGCGTCACCGGGAATTCCGCCATCGGCGGGCTGCTCGGACATTCGAGCGGGGAGGACGGGGCGATCAGCGACAGCTACGCGACGGGGAACGTGACCGGCAATAGCGGCGGCGACAGCGTCGGCGGGCTTGTCGGATACAAAGGAGGAGGCACGATCGACCGCAGCCATGCTTCGGGGAAGGTGAGCGGGAAGAAAAAAACAGGCGGACTGGTCGGCGACGAGGATTCGGTATTTATTCATGACAGCTATGCTACGGGCGACGTGAGCGGCAATACGGATATCGGCGGACTGGTCGGAAGCGGTTCCGGCGGCGGGGAGATCGTCGGCAGCCGCGCGTCGGGCAAGGTCGGCGGCAGACAGGCCGTCGGCGGCCTGATCGGACGGAACTACGGCGTTGCGATCAGTGCCAGCCATGCGTCCGGAGACGTGGTCGGGGGCAATAACGGTACTGGTATCGGCGGTTTGATCGGCGATCTTCTCGGCGGAACGGTGACGGACAGCTATGCATCCGGGACCGTGAGCGGAGCTAGCGGCGTTGGCGGCTTGATCGCTTATAACGAGTCGTCCGACATCATTCGCGGCTATGCCTTGGGGGATGTTAATGGGAATGACACTAGCATGGATATCGGCGGGTTGGTCGGAATCAACAAGGGCCTGATCGTCGGCAGCTTCGCGGTCGGGGCGGTATCCGGCGGCCAGAGCGCTTTTCATCTCGGCGGTTTGATCGGCGACAACTTCGGTCCGGTCAGTGCGAGCTTCGCTTCCGGAGCGGTGACCGGAGGCGACGAGAGCGGCGCCGTCGGCGGCCTGGTCGGCAATAGCAACGGCGCGATAAGCGCGAGCTACGCCTCGGGCGATGTCACCGGCAGCTATTATATCGGCGGTCTGGCCGGGTATCATGGCAGCGAGCCCGTCACCGACAGTTATGCCTCGGGCAGCGTGAAGGGCATCCAAAGCGTAGGCGGCCTGTTGGGCTATAACTTCGACCAGACGATCGGCAATAGTTATGCATCGGGCGCGGTAAGCGCGGCGGAAAGCGATAATTCGGGCGGTTTGATCGCGTATTCTTCGGGCACGGCGGTCAACAGCTTCTACGACGCGAATACGACCGGACAGTCGGTATCGTCAGGAGGCGACGGCAAAACGACCGCCGAGCTGCAGACGCAGGGCACCTATGAAGCAGATGTCCCGCATGCGTGGGACTTTGCCGCGATCTGGGCAATGGATGCGGCGCATAACGGCGGGTACCCTTATCTGCGGCGAAGCCAGGCGTACGTGGATTATGACGGGAACGGCAGTGACGGCGGGACTGTCCCGGCAAGCCGGTCGTTCGTCGCGGGGGGAGCGGCGATCGCGGCACCTGGTCCAGGGGATTTGGTCAAAGCGGGCTATGGGTTCTATGGCTGGAACACGCAAGCGGATGGCGGCGGGACGACCTATAGGCCGGGCGAGACGTTCGTCATCTCCGGCAATACCGTCCTGTACGCAAATTGGATCCATCCGAGCACGGACGCGACGCTGACTTCCGCAATCGGTACCGTCAGCGTCGGCGGAACCCCGGACGAGCGCATCACGGACGTTCCTTACGGGACGGCATTGGCCGCGTTCGCAGGGGGGATCACGCCGGCAGCGGGCGCGGAGTTCGCGATTTGCGAGGCGGACGGCACGACGCCGGCAACGGAGCTGGCGACCGGCGTGAAGGTGATCGTTACCGCGCAGGACGGAGCGACGCAGGTGACCTATACCGTGAACGTTGCGGGGAACAGCGCCAAGGCGATTACGGGATTCAGTTTGGCGGCGCAAACGGGTTGGGCGGTCATCGACGGAGCCGCGCGCACGGTCGCGATCGAAGTCGGCTACGGCACGGACGCGAGCAGCTTGACCGCCGCGTTCGCGTTATCCGCCGGCGCTTCGGCGAAGGTCGGCACGGCGACGCAGGCGAGCGGCGTGACCGTGAATGATTTTACGGGTCCGGTCAGCTATGAGGTGACGGCGGCGGACGGCAGCGCGCAGCGCTGGACGGTGACCGTCACCGTTGTCGCCAGCAGCGAGAAAGACATGACGGGCTTCGGCTTCGCGGCGCAAACCGGTCCAGCCACGATCGATGCGGCCGCGCATACGGTGACGATCGAAGTAGCGGCGGGAACGTCCCGAAACGGCTTGGTGGCGACGTTCGCGCTGTCCCCGGGCGCTTCGGCGAAGGTCGGCGCCGTGACGCAAGCGAGCGGCACGACCGCCAACAACTTCGGGAGTCCGGTCACTTATGCCGTGAAGGCGGCGGACGGGAGCACGCAGAATTGGAGAGTGACCGTGACGGTTGCCTTGAGCGGCGCGAAGGCGATCACGGCGTTCAGCCTGGCGGCGCAAACTGGCCCCGCTGCGATCGATGCGGTCGCGCATGCGGTGGCGATCGAGGTCGCGAACGATACTTCCCTTAGCAGCTTGAGAGCATCGTTCACGCTTTCCCCGGGAGCGTCGGCGAAGGTCGGCGCAGCGAATCAAGCGAGCGGCGTAACGGTAAATAATTTTACGAATCCGGTCGCCTACACGGTGAGGGCGGCGGATGGCAGCACGCAGAATTGGATCGTCACGGTAACGGTCGCGGCGAGCAGCGCGAAGGCGATCGCGGCGTTCGGCCTGGCGGCACAAACCGGTGCGGCTACGATCGATGCAACCGCGCATACGGTCGGGGTTGAAGTGACGAACGGAACGGACGTCAGCAGTTTGGTTGCAACGTTTATGTTATCCGCCGGCGCAACGGCGAAGGTGGGCACGGTGGATCAGGTAAGCGGCGTGACCGCGAATGATTTCACGAGTCCGGTCAGCTATATGGTAACGGCGGCGGACGGGAGCACGCAGAGCTGGATCGTCACGGTGACGATCGCGGCGAGCAGCGCGAAGGCGATCACGGCGTTCAGCCTGGCGGAACAAACCGGGGTGGCGACGATTGATGCAATCGCACATGCAGTCTCGGTTGAGGTGGCGAACGGTACGGACTTGAGCAGCCTGGTCGCAACATTCGCGCTGTCCGCCGGTGCCTCGGCGAAGGTGGACACGGTGGATCAGGTGAGCGGCGTGACCGCGAATGATTTCGCAAGTCCGGTCAGCTACACGATTAGGGCAGCGGATGGCAGCATGCAGAGCTGGACCGTCACGGTAATGGTCGCGGCGAGCAGCGCGAAAGCAATCACGGCGTTCAGCCTGGCGGAACAAACCGGGGTGGCTGTGATCAATGCGGCCGCGCATACAGTCTCGGTTGAGGTGGCGAACGGTACAGACGCGAGCAGCCTGGTGGCAACGTTCGCGCTGTCCGTCGGCGCCACGGCGAAGGTGGGTACGGTGGATCAAGTAAGCGGCGTGACCGCGAATGATTTCATGAGTCCGGTCAGTTATACGGTTACGGCGGCGGACGGGAGCACGCAGAGCTGGACCGTCACGGTGACGGTCGCGGCGAGCAGCGCGGCTACGCTGACTTCGACGATCGGAACCGTGAGCACGGGAGGAATAGCGAACGAGACGATCACGAACATTCCGAATGGCACGACGTTGGCGGCATTGAAAGCCGCGATTACGCCGGCGGCGGGCGCGACGTTCGACGTCTATGACGCGGACGGCATAACGGCGGCGACCGTGCTGGCGACCGGCAAGAAGGTCATCGTCACCGCTGAGGACGGCGTGACGAAAGTAACGTACACCGTAACGGTGGATGCGCCGCCCGTAAGCGGAGGCGGAGGCTCGGCTCCTTCGACCGACGACAAATTCGAATCGACAAATGGCAAGCTTACGATTCCGGCCGGCCATGCGGGCACGGTCAGCTTGGACGACGAAGTCATCGTCACGATCCCGGCGAATGCGGCGGAGCGGGATATCTTCGTCACGATCGATAAGCTGAGGAATCCGCAATCGCTCCTGTCTGGCAACGAAGCGCCGGTCAGCGGAATATTCGAGATCACGAAGAACTTCACGGGGAATTTCGCGCATCCCGTCACGATATCCATCTTGTTCGATCCCGCGAGACTCAAGCCCGGCCAAACGCCCGCCGTCTTCTACTACGACGAAGCCAAGAAAAGCTGGATCGAGATTGCAGGCAGCGCCGTCAACGGCAATCGTGTTACCGTGTCGGTGGATCATTTCGCGACATTCGCCGTTTTCGCTGCCGGTCAGCCTACTGACGCGCCTGCGGACGAACCTGCGATCGAGCTTAGCGACATCGCCGGACATTGGGCCGAGGCCGCGATCAAGCAAGCCGCCGCCGGCGGCATCGTCTCGGGTTACCCGGATGGAACGTTCCGGCCGAACCATGCCGTGACGCGCGCGGAATTCGCGGTCATGCTGATGCATGCGCTGAAGCCGCTGCCCGCAGCCGCGGGACCTGCACGGGCTTTCGTCGACGACGGCCAGATCGCAGCTTGGGCGAAGGAAGCCATCGCGCAAGCGGCGCAGGCCGGGATCATCAGCGGCTATGCAGACGGCAGTTTCCGCCCGAACGCCGCGATCACCCGCGCCGAGATGGCGGTCATGCTGGCGAGAGCGCTGGGTTTGGCGCCGGATGCCAACGCGATGACCGGCTTCGCGGATGACGGCGACATCCCGCAATGGGCGTATGCCGCCATCGCGGAGACACGCAAGCTCGGCTTGATCGAGGGCACGGAGACCAACGCGTTCCGCCCTCTTGCCTTGGCAACGCGAGCGGAGGCGGCCGTGATGCTGCTGCGCATGCTGGCGTTGAAGAGCGAGTAATTCGCAGTCGAACAGGGGTTGCCCCGAAGCAGGTCGAACGAACGGGCTGACGGATCCCCCTTTTCGGATCCGGCCCGGCTGAGGGAATTCAAGCAAGGTGCGCCCCGCGACGCGCGTCCTAACGGCGCGCCCAGGCAAACCGCCAGATGCGGCGGGCATCCGGTTAAGGCCTGCTTCTGTTTAAGCATTTATGCTGCATTTACGGAAAAGCAAGTGGACGACGAAGCGATGGAGGCGAAGGCGGCATGAACGTGATTCTGGTGGACGATGAGCCGGCCATGCATCTGATATTGACTAAAATGCTGGGCAAGCTGCCCGGCATTCGCGTGCGGGGCGCTTTTGCGGACACGTCGTCGGCGACCGCTTTTCTAAGTGAGAACGCCGACATCGGCCTCGCGTTCGTGGACATCTCGATGAAGGGCGAGAACGGTTTGGCATTCGCCGCCCGGATAGAGCGCGCCGGTTATCCGCTGCATATCGTGTTCGTTACGTCCCACAAGGATTACGCCCTGGATGCATTTGAATTGTCGGCTCTAGATTATCTGGTCAAGCCGGTCTCCCAAGAGCGGCTGCAGCGGACGGTGAATCGCGTGCTGGCCGTCCGGGGGGATTCGAGTCGCACCCAGCTGACGGAGACGGCGGGCACTCTGGCGGATCGCTTCGAGATTCTCGCACTGGGGGACGTCGCGGCGAGCAGCGGTTCAGTCCGCGTCAAGTGGATCTCGCGCAAATGCACGGAATTGTTCGCCTACCTGCTGCTTCATCACGGTCGGCGCATCCCGCGCTCGAGACTGATCGCGGATATATTCGGCGGCATGAATCAATCCAACGCGGAGAGCTATCTGAATACGACCGTGTATCAGCTGCGCAAATCGCTGGAACCGCTCGGCATGCGCGAAACGGTGCGTTCGGAGAACGACGGCTACGCGCTGGAGCTGAATCACGCCGCGATCGATTACGTGGATTTCGCGCGGCAGGCGGAGCATTTGAAGACCATCGATGCCGGCAATGTCGACGCCGCGCTGCGGATCGAACGGCTGTATGCGGGCGATCTGTTCGGCGACAAGGCCTATGTCTGGGCCGCGAGCGCGACGGAACGGTACGCGAGGATCTACGAGTCCTTCTCGCTCAAGCTGGCCGCCGCGCTGATGGCCATGCGGGATTCGTCCGCGGCGTCCAAGCTGCTGCTTAAGTTGAACGTGCGCAATCCGCTCGAGGAATCCGTCCTGTGTCTGCTGATGAAGCTGCGGGCGCAGGCCGGGGACAAGAAAGGCTTGGCCGTGCTCTACGCCGATTACGTCCGGCTGCTCGTACGCGAGCTCGGCATTCGGCCTTCGGAAGAATTAATGCGTCTGTACGACGACTTGGCAAGCGGTACGGCGCAGGAAGGCTAGCGCAACGCGGTTCGAACAAGCGATTGATCGTCTGCCCCCGATTTCTCGCGTGCGTTTTTGCACGATGGAAGGACACCGGCGACATCGCCATCCTGAACGAGATCAACGACCGCACGACGAAGTCGGCGCAGATCTTCCTCGCCGAGCTGCCGATCTTGAGCGTGTACCCGTTCCTGCAAAAGTACTTCGTGCTCGGGAGCGTGAAGGGGTAGGCAGCGCGGGGAATCGATCGTTATCCCTGCCAATGGGTGAATGAGCGAAAAAGCGGGACGGCATGTCCCGCTTTTTTGGCGTTGCCGTGGGACGGGAGGCCGGTTCCGGACGCATGCGAAGCGCTCGCGCCGCATCTCCGGGGCGTCGTCTCCGATAAATGTGCATTGCCAAATCCATGTCAATCGTGGTAGTGTGGGGGTTGGGCTGCGGAACTTTGCGACGCGCAGGCTTTAAGGCGGAACCTATTTATGTATGCGGTGTATACAATACAAAGAATAGCATTACAATAATCCTATACGATATTGTAAAAAGGTTCCTTTTTATCGGTGTAATGGATTGCAAGCTTAATCGTGACTATAACATGAAACCTAGGGGTGATTCTCTGAGAAAGCACAAGCCAATGCCATTCGACGAGCTGCTGAAGGAATTGCAAGGACAGAAGACGGCGCAGGAAGATCCGAATCACGTTCCGCTCGGCCAGTTGTTTAACGACGCGTTCATGGGGAAGTATTCCAACATGAACAGCTTCGCGGAGTTCGTGGAGAAGGGCAACTTCAAGATCGAGACGCGCGAGGACATCGGGAACATTCCCGACGAGCTGTTCGACCGGCACGTTGCCCGGGAGACGAAGTTCGCGGATTGGAAAGCGATGCTGGAAACGGCGACCAAGGAATTGAGCAAGTAAAGGAAGTCGCGCTGCGGATAGCCGGGCGGGATTCAGGGATTTTCCTGAATCCCGCCCGGCTATTTTTTTGCGATCGTTTTTGATGCCGGCGCGCGATTTTGAGTCGCGGCAGGACGCGGAATGACAACCTCCGGCGCATTGCGATTTATATGTCAGCTTTTGCGTTCTGAATTATATTTACGTTTTATTAACAATCAAGGCCTGCCAGAGTCTTCCATGACTTTGGTAGGCCTTTTCGAACAGGGCGTTCGCCGTCGATCGCGCATGAACCGCTTCCAAGTCATAAAGAAGGGCCATTCGAGGATTTTCGCGCGACACGGGCCGATCTACCTACGGGAGACTGCATTTTTACAGATATATACACCGCCTCCAATTTACGATGGCCGGCCGCGGAAAGTGCTTAAAACCATTTATAGATATAAGCCAATTTGTTTACAAAGGATTTAACTTCCGTTGACACTCCATGAATTGAACCCCCCATTGTACAGGCTTATATTAGGTCAGTGAAATTAGTAATAGTAGGAGGGAATGCAAGAGTGAAAAGGAGTGTCAAGCTGACAAACCGCTTGCTCGTAGTCGTAATGCTTTGGACGTCGGTGTTTGCCGCCGCAGGTTATTTCGTGGTGCAGCATGCCAATGCCCGAACGGCCGCTACGAACGTTTTTGCGGCAGCCGGCGTAACCGCGACCGCCAATGGGTACGTGTCGGACGAATTCGCGCCGGCCCACGCCATCGACGGAAGCATGAATAGCGGCAAATGGGTGTTCGAAGGCGACAAAGGGTTGCCTACGCCGGAGAATCCGTATTGGCTCAAAATCGATGCCGGCTCGGAAGTCACCGTGCAGCAGTTCGTACTGGCTCATGCCGGTGCAGGAGACGAGCAGGCGCAATATAATACGAAGGACTTCACGATCGAGACAAGTACAGACGACGTGAACTACGCGCCGGTCGTGACCGTAACGGGCAACACGGAAGGCACGACGACGCATGATCTCGAATCGCCGGTCAAGGCGAGGTACTTCAAGCTCAACATTACGAATCCCGGCGACGCGGACCCCGTGACCGGCTTCTATTCGGCCCATATCTACGAGTTCCAGGCCATTGGCTTCGCGCAGGAACAACCCGATGCGACGGACGCCGCTGCCGATGCGGCTGCCGCGGCCGGCAACGTGCACGGTTTGCTCGGCGAGTATTACTTGAACCAAGGTCCTGACAAGAACTTCGCGTTCGGCGAGTATAAAGGCACGACGGTCGATCCGCTGATCAACTTCCCGGATTTGAACCCGGTGCTGACGAGCTTCACGGGCGGAGAGGACGGCGCGAACGTGCGCTGGACCGGCCAAATCATGCCGCCGCAGGACGGCGACTATACGTTCTACATGACGGGCGACAACGGCTATCGCGTATGGATCAACGATCAGCTCGCCATCGACCACTGGGTAGACGATTGGGATACCGAGTATTCGAGCACCCCGATCACGCTGCAAGGCAATCATAAATACAGCTTCAAAATCGAATATTTCGAGAACTTCGGCGGCTCCCATCTGTTCCTTCGCTGGTCGGCGCCGGGCGTGACGAAAGACTTCGTGCCGAGCAACGCGTTCTACCTCCCGGCGGACTATGCGGGAGCGGGAGCAGGCGTCATCGCACAAGACGGCAAGAGCGTCTCGCTATCGATGCTCTCGGACTTGGGCGCACTGCCCGCCGAGCTCAAGGCTCACCTGACCGTGACGGCAGGCGGCCAAGCCGTTTCGGTAGATGCCGTGGAAGCGGGAGCGGATGCTTCCAGCATGACCGTAAAACTTGCGAAAGCCGTCATGCCGGGTCAGGTCGTAAACCTTGTTTACGATGGATTAGCCGGGCTGCAATTCGCGGACGGCACGGCCGTTGCGAGCTTCAAGTTCAGCCCGTCCAATTTATCCCAGGCGGGCATCTATTCGCCGATCGCGATCGCGATGTCGATCTACGGCAGCGCGAAGACGAACCGTTCCTTCGCCTGGTACACGCGATACGACAATCCGCAAAAAGCGCCGGAGAACGCGACGGACAGCATCGTCGAGATCGTTCCGGCGGACAAGGACTTCGATTTTGAGCCGAAGATTCGCGTCGAAGGCAAGCCGGAAGACACGCGAATTCTGAAGAACCTCGTCATCTCCGGCAGCACGACGGGATCGTTCATCAGCCATAAAGTGCTGGCGGAAGGCTTGACCCCGGGAACGGCGTACAAGTACCGCGTCGGCGCGGACAACAACTGGAGCGAGACGGGCAAGTTCACGACCGAGGGAGAGAACGAGAATACGTTCAACTTCTTGTACATGACCGACTCGCAAGGCTCCAACACGCAGGATTACGGCGTATGGGCCAATACGATGAAACAAGCGCTGGGCCACGTCGATAATCCGAAGTTCCTGCTCATGACCGGCGACCAGGTCGATGCGGGCGCGCAGGAAGGCCAGTGGCTGGACTACTTCGGCCAACCGCAGGACATGCTGATGAACCTGCCGATCCAGGCGGCCGTCGGCAACCACGAAGGTCCTTATAACGATAACTATTACTACCATTTCAACTATCCGAACAATTCGATCAAGGATCCGCTTCCTCCGGGCAGCGTTTATGCGTACGACTACGGCGACGCGCATATCATGATCCTCAACACGATGGATATCGGATGGGACGATCGCCAAAAGGCGGCATTCGAACAAGAGGTCGAATGGCTGAAGCATGAAGTGGCGACCACGGACAAGAAGTGGAAGGTCGTTGCCTTCCATAAAGCGATCTATTCCGTCGGCAACCATGCCATCGACAGCGACATTCTGGCATTGCGCGATAAGATGTACCCGATCTTCGACGAACTGGGCATCGACGTCGTGCTGCAAGGGCATGACCATACGTTCATGCGTTCGTTCCAAATGTACAACAACACGCCGATCAAGGACGTGCAGAAGGACGCCGAAGGCCGTGTCGTCAACCCAGGCGGTACGCTGTACATGATCAACAACTCGGCCGCTACGAAGTTCTACGACATCAAGGACGGCGTCAATAGTTTCTACGCGGATAAAATCGAGCAACCGAAAATCGCCATCTATTCCGGCGTGAGCTTCACGGAGAACAGCTTCACGATCAACTCCTTCAAATCGGGCGAAGGTACGCCGTTCGATACGTACTCCATCATGCGGGACGACGTGAAACCGGCTCCGGTTACGGGCCTGTCGGCGTCCAAGTCGGACGATGGCGGCAAACGGACGATCGCGTGGACCAAGCCGCAGGACGACGCGAACAACAAGATCCGCGGCTTCCGGATCTACGAAGCGGGCGGCAAGCTGGGCGCCAACTGGAACGTTTATGTTCCGGCGGTGGACGGCCAAGACAACTACCAATACGTCGTGGACAATGCGAACCCCGACCAAACGTATAACTTTGTCGTGAAAGCCGTCAACAAACGCGACAATTCGGATGCCGGTACCGCTGTCAGCGCAGGCAACCAGCCGGCGGCGCCTACCGCGCCGGTGATGAACGACACGCATAACACGTTCGGCTGGACCAATTCGCCGGCATATACGAAGCCGACGGATTATGAGTTCAGCGTGGACAACGGTGCGACCTGGAAGCCGGCAACGGCGAATCCGCAGCCGATCGGCGACGGCGATTTCCCTGCCGGCACCGTGCAGGTGCGCGTTGCGGCCAATGCGGCGCTCGGCATCGCTTCCGGCGCGCCGCTGGTCTCGACCAAGGCGTATACCAAGAACGACCTGGGCGACACGTTCCAGCTCTCGGGCACGATCGACCGTCAAGATCAGATCAAAGTCGAAGTAAACGTCGAATCGTTGACCGACTACAGCGAGGATGCGTTCCTGGTGTTCCAGCTGATGAAAGGCGACAGCCCGACCCCGGTCCTCATCAGCGCGGTTCCGCTGAAGCAGACGAAGATGGCGATCACGCAGTACTTTAACGAAACCGGCGCGGATTACAAGGTGAAGGTATTCGTGGTGAATCAATTCAATAGCGAGCTTAAGACGCCGGTTCAATTGGCGAAGCCGATTCTGCTTCAATAAACGGCTGGAAAGAGAGGACTGCAAACGGTGAAAAAGGTTTTGGCGGCTGTACTGGTATTGCTCTTCGTGATATCGCCGGTATCCAGTTACGCGGCAGCTTCTTTCGCGCTCGAGTTGAGTGCGAAGGAGGTGCTGCGCGGCGATGCAATTACGCTTTCCGGGACGGCATCCGGCGACGTTGGCTTGAAAATCGTACGTTCCAACAATACGGTATTCTACCTCGATGTCATCGAGCCGGTCGACGGCAAGTTCAGTGAAACGATCACGATCCCGGAAGAGGAAGATTTAGCGCCATACGGCGATTATCAAGTCGTCGCAAGCAGCGGATCCGAGACGTTGAAAGCGACGTTTAACGTCAAGAATCCGAATGGCAGCACCGGCGGCGGCTACATCCCGCCTGCTACCTCCAACGGAATTCCGGCCGATGCCGGCAGCGCGGCAGGCCCGGTCATTCAACCGGATAAAGACAAGGACGGCACGTACATCTTCGGCAGCGATACGCTGGCTGCCGCGATCGGACAAGCCAAGGATGCCGTCACGATCGGGCTGCCTGCTTCCGCCGGCACGCTCGGGAACGCGCTGGCCTTCCCCGCGCAAGCATTGAAAGCCTTGAACGACAAGGAATTGGATCTTGTCATTACATCCGATAACGGTACGGTTCGCTTCCCGGCGGGATCGATCGCGTCTGCCGCCCAAAGCGGAGACGGCGCGAACGTTCGCATCGTGCTGAACACCGCGCTGACGGACGATGCGAAAAACGCCATTGACGGAACGCTGCAATCGAATCCGGATTACGCGCCGACCGGCGTCGTGATCTCGGTCGTCATTCAAGTCGTCGTCGGCGACAAGGTCACGGAGATTCACGATCTGGCCAAACCCGCGACGGTCAAGCTGAAATTGACGCCCGAGCAGGAGAAGCTGATCGCTTCCGATCTGGCTGGCGTTTATTACGTGAACGGCAAGCAGCTGGAATACGTCGGCGGCACCGTCGGCGCCGGAACGTTCACGTTCCAAGCGAATCATTTCTCGTACTACACGATTCTCGAATACGACAAGACCTTCGCGGACATGAAGGGACACTGGGCGGAGAAGCCCGTGAAGTCGTTGACCGCGAAGCATATCGTGAACGGCGTGGACGAGCAGCACTACGCGCCGAACCGGGCGATTACCCGCGGCGAGTTCACCACGCTGATCATGCGCGGCATGGAATGGGCGGGCAATACCGACGTTCAAGCGGGCACGAACCCGTTCAAAGACGTGCCGGCTGGCCAGTACTATGCGGACGCGGTCGCGAAAGCGTCGGCGCTGGGCATCGTGACGGGCTACGAGGGCGCGTTCAGACCTGCCGACAACATCACCCGCGAAGAAGCGGTCGTTGCGCTCGTGCGCGCAGCCAAGTATTTCGACCTGACGGCGACGGGCAAAGGCGCGCCTGCTTTCGCGGACGCGAAGAGCATCTCGGCTTGGGCGGCTGCCGCAGTCGACGAAGCTTGGACGAAAGGCCTGATCGAAGGCGACGGAAAGCAATTCCATCCAAAGCAATCCGTGACGCGGGCCGAAGTGGCCGTCATGGTCACGCGACTGCTGCCGGTCTCTGAGTAAGACGAAAGAAGGAGGGCCACATTCGAATGTTTAAGAAGCTTCTTGCTGTTGCGATGACGGCATTGTTCGTTTACAACATGCTGATGCCGATCTCTTCGGAGATCGCGTCCGCGGCGACGGTCGTCGCAGGCGAACCGACGCAAAACGTTGCGCTCGGCGCGACGGCGACGTCTTCGGGCCAATGCAACGCGAACGAAGGCGCCAGCAACGCCATAGACGGCAAAACCGACACGAAATGGTGCGACAATACGACCGCCGCGAAGAAATGGCTGATACTCGATCTGGGCAAGGTCTACAACATCAATGAATGGGTGCTGCAAAACGCGGCGATCAACGAGGGCGGCAACGCCCCGTTCTGGAACACGAAGGACTTCCGTCTCCAGAAAAGCGACGACGGCATGACATGGACCGACGTCGACGTCGTGAAGAGCAACGTGCAGACGATCGTCGACCGTTTCGTAACGCCGTTCGAAGCTCGTTACGTCAAGCTGCTCATCGACAAAGCCGCCTATGACAACAACACGGCCCGTATCTACGAGCTGGAAGTGTACGGCGTAGACGCAGGCAAAACCCCTGCCGATCCGGCTACGAACCTGGCGCCGATCGATTACGTGGATCCGTTCATCAACACGCTTGGCGATAACGGCCAGACGAACCCCGGGCCGACGACGCCGTTCGGACTTGTCGCCCTCGGTCCGGACAGCGACGGCGGAGCGTTCAGCGGTTACTATTACCAAGATAAGAGCTTGAAGGGCTTTTCGCATTTGCGCTTCAGCGGCGTAGGCTGCAGCGGCGGCGGCGGCAACATTCTTATGATGCCGGAGACGCGGGATTTCACGAAGAACGTCGCGGACTACAAGCAGAAGTACGACAAGAGCAGCGAACAGGCTTCCGCCGGCTTCTACGGCGTGACGCTTGCATCCGGCATCGGCGTTCAGTTGACGAGCTCGGATAACGTCGGCTTCCACAAATACACGTTCCCGGGCACGGCGAATAAGGGCTCCGTATTGGTGGATCTCTCGAACTCGTACGCGGGCATGGTAGATGCCAACCTGAAAGTCACGAACAACCATGAGATCACGGGTATGATCAAGTCCAAGAACGTTTGCGGATACGGTTATTACACGATCTATTATTCCATTCAATTCGATCATGATTTCGACACCTACAGCACGTGGCAGAACGATGCGGTCGGTCAAGTGGCAGAGCGCACGGGCTACAACAGCGGCGCTTGGCTGAACTTCAACACGACGGGCAACAAAGTCGTTCAAGCGAAAGTCGGTCTCTCGACGATCAGCGTGGAGCAGGCGCAAGCCGAGCGCGGCGAATATTCCGATTGGGATTTCGATGCGCGCCACCAAGAAGCGAGAGCCGCTTGGAGCAGCGTCCTGAACAAGGTGGAAATCACGGATTCGAACGAAGAAAACAAGCGCGTGTTCTACACGCAAATGTACCACGCCTACCAGAGCCCGAAGAACGTGACGAGCTCGGTCGGCACGTTCAAGGCAGGCCGTGACGAGAAAACGATTCGCAGCGTCTCGGAACCGGGACTCGGCGAAGATTTCGAATACTACAACGGCTGGACGACATGGGATGATTTCCGTAAATATTCCATGTTCTCGCTCTTCGAGCCGGATCGCTACAACAATATGGTGAAGTCGCTGGTCGATCTGTACGGCACCCGCGGCACGTACACCCAATATGGCGATGGCTATTGGCCGAGCCCGACGGTACGGAACGAATTCAACGGAGCCGTTATCCTCGATGCGTATGCAAAAGGCTTCCAGGACTTCGACGTATCCAAGGCTTTGAAGGGCATGGCCGTCGATGCGGACAATTTCTCGATCGGCGACGGTGACATTTCCGGCAAGCTGGAGAAATACAACAGCGCTTCGTTCCCGATGAAGCTGGCTTCCTTGATCGGCGACAAAGCGACGTACGACAAGTACAAGACGTTGGCATTGTCCTACAAGGGGCTGTGGAATGCGGATCAAGTGGACGAGAAGGGCGTCAAGACGGGCTTCTTCACGCCGAACGGCAAGCCGGTCGGCGCCGGGGATATCTTGGCCGTCGACCGTTACGCCTACCAAGGCAACCTGTGGCAGTACCGCTGGTCGGTGCCGCAGGACGTGAGCGGCATGGCCGACCTGATGGGCGGCAAGACGGAGATGGCGAAGCAGCTGCAGCATTTCTTCGCGATCGACGAATACATGGCGATCAACGAAGAGGATATCCAGGCGCCATACTTGTTCGACTACCTGGGCTATCCGTATCTGACGCAATATTATGCCAGAGAGTACACGACGGAAGTCGTGACGCAGAAATACCATAACCACGGGGCATATATGTATCCGATGGAGTCGCGCGTTTACCGCGACGATCCGGAAGGCTACTTGTCCTCGATGGACGACGATGCCGGCGGCATGGGCTCCTGGTATGTGTACAGCGCGCTCGGCTTGTTCCCGGGTAACCCGGGCGAAGCGGATTTCTTGATCGGCTCGCCGATCTTCCAAGAAGTGAAGCTGCATATGGGCAGCGGCAAGACGCTGACGATCAAAGCGGACGACGTTTCCAGCGCGAACCGCTTCATTCAATCCGCGGAGCTGAACGGCGCTAATTTCGATCAAGCCTGGATCAAGTACGACGATTTGATGGCCGGCGGCACGCTCGAGTTCCATATGAGCAGCACGCCGAACACCGATTGGGGCGCGAAAGCAAGCGCGACGCCGCCAGCGATCGATTACTCGGCGAACGTCGACAACAACTTTAATCACGAGCCGCTGATCGCCGAGAAATCGACGTGGAAGTATCTCGATCAAGGCCATTACGCCGGCAACGGCTGGACGGGCTTGAACTTCGACGACAGCACGTGGGGCTCCGGCCCGGCGATGCTCGGTTACGACAGCTACGGCAAGCCGGCGACGAAAGTCGGCTACGGGCCGAATACCAACGATAAATACCCGACGACGTATTTCCGCAAGACCTTTAACGCGAAGGACATCGACGGCATTCTCGAGTTGGATGCCTCGTTGATTCGCGACGACGGCGCGATCGTGTACTTGAACGGTCATGAGATCAGCCGTACGAACATGCCGACGGGCACCGTGGGCTACGACACGTACGCGAATGCGACCGTGGCGGACGAGCGCGACCGGAACAGCTTCGTCGTCGACCCGTCTTATCTGGTCGAGGGCCAGAACGTATTGACGGCCGAGGTGCATCAGGTCAACGGCACGAGCTCGGACATCGCGTTCGAATTCAGCCTCGAAGCCGTCAGGAAATTATCGATTCCGGATGCGCCGACGAGTCCGGTCGTGGACGACAAGGCGAATACGTTCGGCTGGACGCCGGTTGCGGACATCGAGCAAGCGACCGACTACCAATTCAGTACGGACGGCGGAAAATCGTGGAGTAAGGCGAAGTCCAATCCGCAAACGGTCGGACCGCTGAATTACGCGGCAGGCGCGGTTCAAGTCAGGTTAGCGCCGAATGCCGAGAAGAACCGCGGGGCAGGAAAGGCGCTTGTCTCTAATGCGGTCTATACCTCCGACGTGAAATGGGACGTATACGACCTCAAGGCCGATATCAAGCGCGACGGCAACATGACGGTGAACGTAACCGGAACATTGAAGGGCGATTACGTGGATTCCGCGGTTCTCGTCTTCCAACTGATGGACGGCACCGGCAACAAGAGCGCGTGGTTATCGAGCGCAGTACCCGTAAAACAAGGCAGCTTCGACATCGCGGAAATCTATAACGTCAATGCATCCAAATACAACATCAACGTTTATTTGGTCAGCGACTTCAATGGGGATATCTACGATTCGTCGCTGTGGCTCGCCGATCCGATCGAGAACGAGGCGGAGCCGGGCACGTTGCCGGACGCGCCGACCGTCGATGATCCGATCCCGCCTGCGCTGCCGCTCCCGGATCCGGATCAACCGGAAGATCCGGGACAACCGGGCGACGGATCGACGGTACAGTTCGAAGACCGGCTCGACTGGTCGCAGGAAGTCAATCCGACCAACCATAATCCGCTGAAGACCGAAGCGGGCAACGGCGGCATCGTCGTGGCGAACACGTTCGACGGCGCATGGCTCTCCTACAATGTCGATTTCGGCACGACCGGCGCCAATAACGTGACCGTTTCGTACGATTCGCCTACGGATAAAGCTCCGGCGGGCAGCAAGCTGGAATTCCGCTTGGGCAGCGTGACCGGAGAATTGGTCGGTACCGTGAATCTGGATGATAAGCTTGCCGGCTGGGGCACCTATACCGAAACGAAAGCGCAATTGAGCAAGACGCTCGCCGGCGAACAGTCGCTGTATGTCGTGATGGTGGCCGGACAGCCGAACAATCTCCCGTATATCGGGAACTTCGATTCGTTCAAATTCGGCTACGAGAAGATCAGATCCGACTACGCCAAGCTGGAGTTGGAATCCTTCGACGAATGGTCGACGGATCTGAATCCGGACAACAGCCAGCCGCTCAAGACCGAAGGCGGCAAGAGCGGCCAACAAGTAGCGAATACGTTTAACGGCGCATGGTTGGCCTACAAGCGCATGGACTTCGGCAGCGAAGGCGTGAACAAATTCGCGATCGAGTATTCGAGCAATTCGACGAACTGCTTCGTCAATTCCGCGATCGAGGTTCACCTCGGCAGCGTGACCGGTCCGAAAGTCGGAACGGTAGCCGTGCCTCCGACTGCTGGCGGCTGGGGAACCTATGCGACCGTAACCGCTGACTTGACGCAGACGGTAAGCGGCATGCAGGATCTGTATCTGGTAATGACCGGCAGCGCGGCTAACGGAGAGACGGGCAAACGATACGTCGGCAACCTGGATAATGCGAGCTTCTCGTACGCGGCTCCGCCGGAAGAGCCGACGGATCCGGGCGATCAGCCGGATGCGGACACGCTGAAGCTGGATTTCGAGCAGAAGACCGATTGGACTGAAGACGTTCATCCGATCAAGGGAGGACCGTTGAAAGTCGAGAACAACAACGGCGGCCAGACGGTCGGCAACACGTTCGGCGGCGCTTGGCTGCATTATCGTAACGTTAATTTCGGCGAGACGGGCAAGAACAAGATCTCCCTCGTCTACGATGCCCCTTCCGATAAAACGCCAGCAGATACGGCGGTCGAGCTTCGATTAGGTAGCGCAACAGGCGATTTGATCGGGACCGTCAATCTGTCGAAAACGGGAACAGGTTGGGGAAATTACAGCACGGCAACCGCAAGTTTGACGAGGAAGGTTAAGGGCAAGCAAGACCTGTACCTCGTTCTGAAAGGCACGCAGACGGAAGCCCTGCCTTACATCGGCAACTTCGATAGCTTCATGCTCGGTTACGAGCGCGCCGATTATGCCGCATTGGAGCTTGAGACGTTCGATGCTTGGTCGTCGGCCAAAAATCCGGTGAACAACGACCCGCTCAAGACGGAAGCAGGCAAAGGCGGCGCGGGTTTGCAAGTGGCCAACACGTTCAACGGCGCGTGGCTCGCTTACAAGCGCATGAATTTCGGCACGCAGGGCGTAAATCAATTCGCCATCGAGTACACGGGCAAGAACGATAGCGTTCCTGCCGATGCTTCCATCGAAGTTCACCTTGGCAGCATTGACGGGCCGATGGTCGGCAAGGCAGCTACGCCTCCGACCGGCGCAGCATGGGGCAACTATGTGATCGCCAAGGCTAATCTCACGCAGATGGTAACCGGCATTCAAGATGTCTATCTGGTGATGAAGGGTACGACCACGACCGCGCTCAAATATATCGGCAACTTCGATAACGCGAGCTTCTCGTTCCAAGCCGATCCTGCTCAAGCGGTCGTCGAATTCGAGAACAAATCGGATTGGACCAAGGCGCTCAACCCCGTCTCGGGCGGAACGCTGGCGGTCCAGGACATCAATGGCGGCAAAGCGGTCGGCAATACGTTCAACGGCGCATGGCTGTCCTACAAAAACGTCGACTTCGGCACCGAGAATGGCAGAAACAACATCGCGATCGTTTATGACGCTCCATCCGACCTGACGCCTGCGGACATCAAGGCGGAAGTCAGATTGGGCGGCATCGCGGGCCAACTCGTCGGCACGGTCAACCTGCCGAACACGGGAACGGGCTGGGGCACGTATGCCACAGTCAACGCGGAATTAACGACAACTTTTAAAGGCCTCCAGGACGTGTACGTGGTGTTGAAAGGTACGACGTCCGCAGAGCTGCCTAGCGTGGGCAGTTTCGACAGCTTCGCGCTGACCTATAATCCGGTTCGCACGGACTTCGCCAAGCTGGAGCTTGAGAAGTATGACGATTGGACGCAGGTCAAAAACCCGGGTAACGGTAACCCGCTTAAGACGGAGCCCGGCAAAAATAAAGTCGGCCTGCAAGTGGCGAATACGTTCAACGGCGCCTGGCTGCAGTACAAGCGGATGGATTTCGGCACCGAAGGGGTGAACCAATTCTTCGTCGAGTATGTCGGCAATACGACGAATACCTTCTTGAACTCCGCCGTCGAAGTGCATTTGGATAGTTTGGAGGGACCGCTGGCCGGCACGATCGCCACGCCTCCGACGGAGGGAAGCTGGAATAAGTACGCTACGGTAACCGGTACGCTGACCCAAACCGTTAACGGCATTCACGATGTCTTTTTCGTCCTGAAAGGCAGTGCCGCTCAAGGTGAAACCGGCAAGATTTACGTCGGCAACTTCGACAACGCCGGCTTCTCGTTGAACGCCCAACCGGAGCAAGGCCTTACGGTCGAGTTCGAGAACCGGACAAACTGGTCGCCGGACAAAAATACGTTCAACAGCAATCCGCTGAAGACCGAGGACAATACCGGGCGGACGATCGTGGGCAACACGTTCACGGGCGCATGGCTGACGTACAATGACGTCGATTTCGGCGCCAAGGGCAAGAATACGATCGCGATCGAATACGATTCCCCGTCCAACCGGGCGCCGGCCGATGTCACGGCGGAGATCCGCCTGAACGATAAAGAAGGCGACCTCATCGGGACGGTGAAGCTTCCGAACACGGGCGGCGCATGGGGCAACTACAAGCCTGCCACCGCCAAGCTGGATCAGCTCGTGGCCGGCAAACAGACGATCTGCGTCGTGTTCAAGGGATCGACGACGAAAGACTTGCTCTACGTCGGCAACTTCGACAAGATGACGTTCACCAAGCAAGCATAACAACAGACTGGTCCGGATGGGCCGCCCCTAAGCCGTCCATCGGCTTAGGGGCTTTTTGCTTCCGTAATGTCGGGATTTGACGGATGTTTTGGAAGTCTAGCGGATTTGGGCTATAATCGCATTAAGGGCAACGTTGTAACGTTGGGAGGGAGGCAGCACATGCAGCTAATCGACTTTAATGAGATCCAGCATCGGATTGACGAGTTACGGGATCAGGAGTTATATATTCATCTCGAGATGACCACGGGCGCGTATGCCGCCCATATGGACGCGTCGAAGCATCCGGCGGCGACCTTTATCAGCAATGCCGTCATTCGCTTCACGCACGGCTCGATCTCCGGGAACGGGCCTTACCGGGTCGGCCTCAAAATGCCGCACGGCTGGGTCTACTCCGAAGGGCTGACCCATTTCGAAGAGACCGATCGGGAACGGCTGATTTTGGCCGGGCACGACGGTCAGGGCAAGCTGGTCGTCGCCCTGCAGCTGAGCCGGGAGCCTTTCTGATGAAAGAGGAGATGAAGAACGCGATGGAACGTCACATCCTTGTCGTGCTGCCGCATCCGGACGACGAAGCTTTCGCTTTGTCCGGTACGCTGGCGAAGCATATCGTGGCCGGCTCGCCGGTCACTTACGCCTGTCTGACGCTGGGGGAAATGGGCCGCAACATGGGCAACCCGCCCTTCACCAACCGGGTCGGACTCCCCGGCATTCGCAAGCAAGAGCTCGAGGAATCCTGCGCCGCGATCGGCATTCAAGATCTGAGGCTGCTCGGATACCATGACAAAACGGTCGAATTCGAAGATACGGCGCTGCTGGACGGCAGCATCGCGGCGATTCTGGACGAGGTGAAGCCTTCCCTCGTCTATACCTTCTATCCGGGCTATTCGGTCCATCCCGACCATGACGCCACCGGCGCGGCCGTGGTGCGGACGGTCGGAAGCCTGCCCGAGGACGAGCGTCCTCTCGTGCGCTGCATGGCATTCTCGCGGGACCACGAACTGGCGATCGGACGCCCCGACGTCATCAGCGACGTTAAAGGCTTCCTGAAGCAGAAGATGGGCGCGATACGGGCGCACCGCTCCCAGTTCCACGGCGTGATCGGCAGCAACTCGTTGACGGATCGGGAGATGCAGGAACGGTTCGGAACGGAACGGTTCTGGACGTACCGGTTTAACTAAGCGGCATTCGGATATGGGAACAAATGAGGACGTCAAAAAGGCTTGCTCCTACGCGGGGCAAGCCTTTTATGCGTATGGACAAGCCGCCGCCTACCGGCGAGACGTCAAACGCGCAGCATTATTCCGTTGCCTGCAGGTCCTTCAAGGCGTCGGGATATACGACCGTGTTGAACACTTCTTTCGTGCTAGCATCCTTGTAGTTGATCGTGACCTTATACTTGTCCGGAGCAGCGCCGTTGAACGCCTGGTACATCATCGCGCTCATGCCGAGGCCAAGACCGGCGAAGCCGTCGAAACCGCCTTCGAACGCGGCCTTGTCCACGGTCAGGGTGAACTCGGAGAGCGATTCGTTATGGTCCACGCTTTGGATGGATTTGAACGTCTCGCCGTCCGTCAGCGTGGCCGCGTAGTCGAGCACGCTTTTCTCCGCATCCTTCAGCATGTCGTTATAGACGGACTTGGACATCTTGTACGTATAGGAGCCGTCCGCGTTCTTTGTGACGTCTTTGACGCCCTTGCTCTTCGCGCCCGCGATGATCGACTCGCTGGTCTGGTCCTCGCCTTCGAAGAAACTGGCCGGCAGCGTGACCTCCGCGTTCAATAATCCTTTGTCCGCTTCGATCTGCTGTTCGTCGTCGACCGCCTCTTCGGTCCCCGCCGCATCCGTCCGGTTCGCGTCATTCTCCGCCGGCGCATCGGCCGGTTGGACATTGGCGGCAGCCCCGTTCGCGGCCTTGTCGTTGCTTGCGCCGTTCGAGCAGCCCGCGAGCAGCAGGGCGCCCAGCGCGAATAGAACGATTGTTTTTTTCATGTTTTCTACTTCCCTCCTTCTGGTATATCGGCTGGATAGGTTTGGTATTTTAGGACGAAATCGCCTTGAAGTTGAAGAATCGGGCAGGTGCCGAAACGCGGACGCCGAATACCAATCATTAGGCTGACCTGCTGCCGCGCCTGCGGCACAGCGCAACCGCCCGCATGCAACGATCATGAAGGAGGAGATTGATTTGACTTCGAAGATCGCCTTTATCGGCGCCGGCAGCTTGGTGTTCACGAAAAATTTGGTGCGCGACCTGCTGACCTTTCCCGCGTTTCAAGACAGCACGATTGCCCTGATGGATATCGACCCGGGCCGGCTCGCTTTCGCCAAAGCGGCCGTGGAGAAGATCATTGCCGCCGGAAATTACGGCGAGGTGACCCTGGAGGCCACGACCGACCGCGAAGAGGCGCTGCGGGGCGCGAACGGCGTCGTCTGCACGATCCTGGTCGGCGGCTTGGACGTGTTCCGGCACGACGTGGAGATTCCGAAGAAATACGGGGTCGACATCAATATCGGCGATACCCGGGGTCCGGCCGGCGTATTCCGTTTTTTGAGAACGCTTCCGGCGATGCTGGACATCTGCCGCGACGTCGAGCTGCTCTGTCCGGATGCGATCGTCCTGAATTACACGAATCCGATGGCGATGCTCTGCCGGGCGCTGCAGGGCGAGACGAGCGTGCAGGTGACGGGCCTATGCCATAGCGTGCAGGGGACGGCGGCCATGCTCGCGGGCTGGATCGGCGCGCCGATGGAGGAAGTGACGTATACGTGCGCGGGCATCAATCATCAGGCGTTCTATCTGGATTTCAAGCGCAACGGCGAGGATGTCTACCCGCTTATCCGGGACAAAGTGAAGCACGACCCCGCGGTCTACAACGAGGAGATCGTGCGCAATGAAATGTTCCTGCATCTGGATTATTACGTCACGGAGTCGAGCGGCCACAACTCGGAATATAACGCGTGGTTCCGCAAGCGTCCGGATCTGATCGAGCGCTATTGCACGCACGGGACGGGCTGGAATCCGGGCGAATACGGCGTCACCGTCAAATACGGGGAGCGCATGAAGAACGATTGGCAGAAGCAGATGGAAGCGTGGCGCGACGCGCCGGTCGACCTGGCGCGCGGCGGGGAGTATGCTTCATATATCTTCAACGCGGCGTTCGGCGACGGCACGCTGTTCCGGTTCAACGGCAACGTGCGCAATTTCGGCTTGATCGACAACCTGCCGGAAGGCGCGTGCGTCGAGGTCCCGGTGCTGGCATCGCGCGGCGGCCTGTCGCCGATTCACGTCGGCAAGCTGCCGGACCATCTCGCGATCCTCGTGAACACGAGCGCGAGATGCGAGGAGCTGGCGGTCGAAGGGGCGCTGACGGGCGACCGCCGCAAGATCTTCCAAGCGATCGCGTTCGATCCGCTGACCTCCGCCGTGTTGAGCTTGAGCGAGATCCAAAGCATGGTGGACGAGCTCTTCGAAGCGAACCGGGGCTGGCTGCCGCAATTCGAGGATAACGAGCTCGTGAAATCGTAATCGATTGGATGCGGCGAGCGGGGGAACCCCGTTTTGCCGCTTTTTTTGGCTGGCGGCAAGCTTTTGGTACAATAAAGCCATCGTAAAGCCAATCCTAAAGCCATCGTAAAAGCCAATTTTAAAGCCATCATACAGTCACTAACAAACCAGCAGCGACCGTCGCGGTACGAGCCGTGCGAGAGGAGCCCATCATGAAGGAGACGGACAAAACGGATTACGCCACGATCGACGCCTATATCGCGCTGTTCCCGCCGGACGTGCAGGCCGAGCTGCAAACGCTGCGGCAGGTCATCCGCGCGTCTGCGCCGGACGCGAAGGAGAAAATCGCGTACCGGATGCCCGCGTTCGAGCTGGAGGGCAGTCTCGTGTACTTCGCCGCGTACAAGAAGCATATCGGCTTCTATCCGACGTCGAGCGGCATCGCGGCGTTCAAGGACGAGCTGTCCGCGTACAAAGGGTCGAAGGGCGCCGTGCAATTTCCGATCGGCGACCCTCTGCCGTACGAGCTGATCCGCCGGATCGTGGAATACCGGGCCGCGGAGAACTTGGAGAAAGCAAGCCGCAAACGCCAAGCGAAGCCGTAACGCGAATGCGGCCGGCCGGCGGAGCGCTTGCTCCGCAGGCGCCGTTGACAAGGGCGGAGACCGCGGCGATCATGCAGCGATTGCTGCAGAAGTCCGGTTTGATCTAAGCCTCTCTCGATCCGATCCCGTTCCGGGTTTGGGCGAATCCGCCCCGGGACGGGTTTTTTTATTCGTTCGGAACGATTCGGCAAGCCGCTTTCTCATGCTACAATAAGCATGCAATCCAAATTCCACGAGAAAAGGATCCTGTGCGATGATTAAAATCAACAAGCCGGAAGTCGAGACCGAGCTTCGGCGTTTCGTCGGAGCCGAGGTCTATCTTCACAGCGAGGCGACGTCCTTCGTGTTCGTCCGGAATTTCAAGGTCAAGGTGACCGACGCGTTTATCGCGGGAGAGGGCAGCTCCTACCGGGTCGCGCTCCGGTTCGACGGCCACGGATGGCTGCGGATGGAAGCGCTCACGCATTACGAGGTCGACGGGCAGGGCCGGCTGCTGCTGGCCGGCTACGATGACAGAGGACGCATGCATGTCGCCCTGCATGCAGGAAAGGAGCCGTTTCCGGAATGAACACGAGCGATAGCAAACGCAAGCTGCTGGCGGTCTTCGCGCACCCCGACGACGAATCGTTCATTTGCGGCGGGATGTTGGCCAAATACGCGAGCGAAGGCGTGGACATCACGCTGGTAAGCGCCACGAGGGGCGAGATGGGGCGCCGGATGGGCAATCCGCCGTATCTGAACCGGGAAACGATGGCGGCCGCGCGGGAGCAGGAATTGCGGGCGGCCTGCGAGTGCCTGGGCATCGGGAAGCTGATTTTCTTCGATATGCGGGACAAAACGGTCGAGTTCGCGGACGAGGAAGCGCTGACGGGAAGGATCGAGGATTTGATTCGCGAGCTCGAGCCGGACGTCGTGCTGACCTTTCACGAAAAGCTGGGCGGGCACCCGGACCACTGCGCGATCGGCAAGGCGGCGACGGCCGCATTCCGGCGTTCCGCGGGCAAGGGCGCGCTTTATTTCATCACGTTCGGCGACGCGATGGAGCATCCCGAACGGTACGGCTATACCCATAAGGACGTCATCAAGGTCGACGTGCGCGACCATTTGGCGGCCAAGCTGGCTTCGTTCCGCGCCCACCGCTGCCAGACGGAGATCGACGAGTGGGTGTGGCTGTCGGACCGAGAGGCGTTGGCCCATTTCGGCAACCATGAGTATTTTCTGAAAGGCAACCGGGATGCGCCGCAGCGGACGTATCACGATTTGTTTTAGCGGGTATATGGTCTTCTAGCTCAAGAAACGGAATTGTCCCAAAAGTCATTCCGCGAGTTCTCAAGCCGGACTTAGCACGAAATTCTATGCACGAAAGAACCTCGATTTCCGCTTTAGTGGAATTCGAGGTCCTTTTGCGTGTCAAATGGGAAGTGCCGATGTCGTCCAAATACTTTTGGGACAACGCCGCAATGCGTCAGTCTTCCGGCGTCTCGCCCAGCGCGGCCGCGGCCAGCGTCGAGAGCACCGCATTGTCCATCGGCGGATTATGCAGCCCGGCGCGGACGTCGCGGTAATAGCGCTCCAGCGGATTGCTGCGCGCCAAGCTCGTGCCGCCGACGATGCGCATCGCCAGGTCGACGACCTTGATGGCGTTATTGGTGACCGCGTACTTGGCCAAGCCGAGCTCGGGCTTGAGCGATGGCCGGCGGTCCGCTTCCTTGTCCCAGCGGTCCGCCGCCTCGTACAGCAGCGAGCGCGCCGATCGAAGCAGGACCTCCATCTCGCCGATCGTCTGCTGGACGGCCGGGAGCGCGGCGATCGGTTTGTCCATCGTGTTGGGACGATACGCGCGGGCGAAGGCCAGCGCGTAATCCCGCGCGGCGAGGGCGATGCCCATGTAGCACGCCGGAATATGCAGCATCCAGCCGGCTCCGTCGTCCATGCCTTTGCCGGACAGCCGCATGCCGGGCTCGGCAAACGCGCCGTCCAGCACGACGTCGTGGCTGCCGGTCGCGCGCATGCCGAGCGTGTCCCACGTCTCCACGACGGTCACGCGGTCGCTGCGGCGAACGAGAAAATCCGCCGCGCATTCCTCGTCCGGCAGATAAGCCGTCACGACGAACCGGTCGAGTATCGGGGACAGCGTGCTGAACGTCTTGCGTCCCGTGATCAGCCAGCCGCCGCCCTCCGCGGGCACCGCGATGGTCTCCGGCCGGCCGCCGCGGCTCGGACTGCCCGAGGCCGCTTCGCTGGCGAACGTGTTGATCATCGCGCCGTCCTCCACGATGGCGCGGCACAGCTCGGCGAAGACCGGCTCCGGCCATTTCCGCGTCGTTCGCAGATGCATCACCTGGCCGACATGCCAGCCTACCGCCAGCGCCGTCGATCCGTCCCCGTAAGCAAGCCGTTCCTGAAGCATGACGAGCTCGTAGAGCGACAACTCGTCCCCGCCGAATGCCCGGGGAACGGTTATTTTCAAATACCCGGCTTCGCGCAGATCGGCGAAATTATCGAACGGAAACGAGCCCTCCCGGTCATGCCTCGGCGCACGCTCCGCGAACCGAGCGGCCAAGGCTTCCGCCCGATCCGCTCTGGCCCTCTCCGCTTCGCTCCGGATATAATGATCGATAAATCGACTCATGCCATGATTCACTCCCTTCCTCCGTATTATACCAAGCGGCGCGGGAATAGGGAGAGGCGAATGATGCGATTCCCGCCGGCGCGGCGAGGAATGCTCGTCCGCCCATGCTTTGCGCGCTCCTCTTGTGCTGCTCCCGTGCTGCGCCGCGATGCGTCTGGACTGCAGCCGTGCAGCGGCAGTTTTGCATCCGCACTACGCTTATCCTGCACCCGTGCATCGGCTCTCTCGGATGCTGCGGACCGCATATCACGATCAGGTCCGCCTGATCCGCTTTCCTGCAACCTAAACGCTTTTCCATAATGGAAGCGTTGACAACTTGCACCGACAGGCGTCACACTTGCTGGTAGATGCATTTCTACACGAAGCGGGGATGACGATGGCGATAATGATGGCAAGGAAGGTTCTGCGGGGCATCGTCCGTCCGTTCCAGCTCAGCCTCCGGTACAAGCTCATGCTGCTCATGGTGCTGATCGCCGTGCTGCCGCTGTCGCTGGTCACGCTGTTCGCGACGAAGACGACGAAGCAATCGCTCGCGTCCGAGGTGATTCGCTCGAACGAATCCCGGATGGAATGGGCGTCCAAATACTTCGACGAGAAATTCGATCAGCTGCAGGCGGTGTCCTATTCGCTTCTCCTCGACAGCACGCTGTTTCCGAACGCCAACGGAGGCACGGTCCAGAGCGAGGGCACGCCGGCGTTCGTCAATCCATACACGATCGACAAGCTGAAATCGCTCTACAGCGCCAACAATAAAAATATCGCGCAGATCGCGCTCTATCTGAAATCCCAGAATCGCCTGTACGTCGTCGACAAGGACGCGGGCATCACGACGGATCAGCTGGGGACCCCGCAGGCCGACTGGGGCGCGATCGGGCGGACGCACGAAAGCTTGAACCTGCTGCTCAACAACGGGAAGAACACGTTCTCCCTTGTCCGCAGCATGAACCGGTTCTCGGACCGGGAGGTGCTCGGCGGCGTCACGCTCGAGGTCCGGTGGAAGATGATGAACAGCGTGCTCGACATGGTCCGCTCGGAATCCAACAGCGAAGTGTTCGTGGCGGATGCGGACGGCAACGTCATGTACAATCCGTATGCCCCGACCATCTCCACCGACCGGGAGACGCTGAAGGCGGCGATTTCCGGCCCGTACGGCCCGGGTTACACGGAATCGAAGCGGGGCTTCTTGTTCTACCAGCCGAGCGTGTCCGGGCAGGTCTGGATCGTGAAGTTCATTCCGATCCGGTACGTCACCGAAGGCGCGTCCTCGACGCTGAATTTCAGCCTGTTCACCGCGATCGCGTTCGCGTTCGTGGCCATCGCGGCGTCGGTGCTCATCGCCTACGTCACGACGAGGCCGATCATCCGGCTGACGAAGTCGATGAAGGCGGTCGAGATCCAGAACTTCGACGTGGACATCCGCGAGCCGCGAAGCGACGAGATCGGCACGCTGGAGCGGCGGTTCAATTCCATGCTCGGCCGGATCAAGGAGCTGATCCAGACGGAGTACAAGGCGAAGATCGAGAAGCGCACGGCGCAGGTGAAGGCGATGCAGGCGCAGATCAATCCGCATTTCCTGCATAACGCCCTGCAGGCGATCGGGGGCATCGCGCTGTCCCGCAACGTGCCCGAGATCAACGACCACGTCCGGGCGATCAGCGATTTGTTCCGTTACGCGATCCGGATGAAGTCGGACCTGGTCACGGTGGCCGACGAGCTGGAGCATGCCCGGAACTACCTTCAGATCCAGAAGCTGCGGTTCCAGAGCATGATCGAGGTAGGGATCGAAGCGGACGAGGAGTGCCTCGCCTGCCGGATTCCGAAGTTCTCGCTGCAGCCGATCGTGGAGAACTGCTTCTTCCACGGCCTCGAAGGCAAGATGGACGCGTGGCGCATCTCCATCCGGGTCGAGAAGGTGCTGGACGAGATCGAGATCGATATCGCGGACAACGGAGCGGGCATCGGAGAAGCGCGCCTGGCCGAGATTCGCCGGCAGCTGAGCCAAGAGACGGAAGCGCAGGAGAGCGCGGAAGGCATGGGCATGAGCAACGTCAACGCGAGAATCAAGCTGCTGTTCGGCGAGGAGTACGGGCTGTTCGTCTCGAGCGGGGTGAACGAGGGAACGACGGTCAAACTGTTGATTCCCGCCCAAGAGAAGGGAGAAACGGAATGAAGGCGGTCATCATCGACGATGAATTTTGGACGCGCGACAGCATCAAGCGGCTCGCGGACTGGGAACGCTTCGGGATCGTGCAGGTCGAGGAAGCGGAGGAGGGGCTGAGCGGCCTGCGGATCATCGACGAGATCCGTCCGGATATCGTCATCACGGACATGCGCATGCGCGGCATGGACGGCGTGGAGCTGCTGCGCAAGCTGACGGAAGACTATCCCTTCATTCGCAAGATCGTCATCAGCGGCTTCGATGATTTCGCGTATACGAAGCAAGCGATCCAGTCGCGGGTCGACGAATATATCCTGAAGCCCGTTCAGGCGGAGGAGCTGAACCGTGCGCTGGAGAAGGCCGCGTCGGAGCTTCGGACCGCGCGGGGTCTTCACGCCGCGCAGCCGATGGCCAAGGACGTCATGAGCGCCGTGACCGAATTCAAGGAACAGCTCTCGCGGCAGTTCCAGGAGCTGCAGGCCGAGGCCGTCCGCGAGTCGTTCGACGCGCTCGAGACGCTCCTGCGGTCGCAGGCGAACGCCGCCCCGGGGTTGAACCATCTGTTGTACAAACATTTCATGCTGCTGCTGGACGAACTGATGGCGAAAGCCGGCATTGATTCCTCCTCGGCGCTGCCGGCGCAGGCCGGGGCGTTCTTCGTGACCGACTTTACCCCGCTCGAGCAATGGATCGGCATGCTTCGCTCGTCGTACGTGTGCGTGCTGGAAGGGACGATCCAGCTCCGCCGAAGCAAGGGCCGGATCGACATCGAGCATATCCGGCAGTTCATCGACCGCGCGTACGCGGAGCCGATCACGCTGGAGTCGATCGCGAGCCTCTACTTCGTCAGCAAGGAGCATTTGTCGCGGACGTTCAAGGGCGTCACGGGCACGACGGTGATGGATTATATCATCGCGAGGCGGGTCGAGGAGGCGAACCGGCTGCTGCAGGCTTCCGCGTCGATCAAGAGCGCGGCGGAAGCGGTAGGCTATTCCGATCTGACGTATTTTCATCGCATTTTCAAGAAAATCACGGGCATCACGCCCGCGCAGGCAAGAAGGGAAGCGGCGGACGAGCGCTAAGGAAGCATTGCCCAATATCAATATCGTCCATAACAATACGCAAATGCGGTCCAATGCCAAGGGCGTACCCTCCCCGTTATACTCATTACGTAAGCGTTACCACGACATAGGGGGGCCTTGAAATGAAGAAATCAATTTCGATTTTGGCAGCGGTTACAGTGCTGGGACTGACAGCCGCTTGTTCGTCCGGCGGAGGAACCGCGAACAATAACGCGAACGCAGGCGGCTCGGGAAGCAACGCGGCAGCGAACGATGCGCCCGCAAACAACGCGCCTGCGAACAACGCGGCGGACAACCAGCCGGCGGCGGCGCCGAAGAAAGTCGAGCTCAAAATTTTTCTCGGCGGCCTTGACCGGTTCCGCGAGCAGTTCGACGGCTACTTCGAGAAGTTCGCCGAGAAAGAGAAAGCCGAGAAGAACATCGAAGTCACCTTCAACTCCGAATATCCGGGCGCGGACAACGCCCCGCAAATCTTGAAAACCCGTCTCGCCACCGGCGACGTGCCGGACGTATTCAGCCTGCATGCCGGCAACGACATGCCGACCTTCTACAAAGCCGGCTATCTGACCGACCTGTCCGACCAGCCGCTCGCGGGCAAGCTGATCGACGGCATCAAGGACCTCGTCTCCATGGACGGCAAAGTCGTCGCGGTGCCGATGGAAAGCCTCTCGTGGGGTTACCTGTACAACAAGAAGATCTTCAGCGATCTCGGCATCGCGCCGCCTAACACGCTCACCGAGATGAAAGCGGTCGTGCAGAAGCTGAAGGACAACAAAGTCACGCCGTTCCTGCTCAGCTACAAGGAAAGCTGGATTCCGCAACTGTTCCTGCCGCTGACGGTCGGCGGGCTCGTGAACAGCAGCCATAAGGATTTCATGGACAAAATGAACAGCGACCAAGGCAGCTTCGCCGACATCAAGGAAATGTTCGACATCATCGACCTCGTCAACGCGAACGGCACGGACCGCGCGTTCGAGAAGGGCAACGACGACGGCGCGGCCGACTTCGCCAACGGCAAAGCGGCGATGTGGGTGCAGGGCACTTGGGACGCGGACAGCATCCTGAAAATGAACGACAAGATGGAATTCGGCGTCGCGCCGCTGCCGATCAACGACGACCCGGCTTCGCTGCGCATCAACGTATCGGTGTCCACGGCCCTGTCCGTGCCGCCGAACAGCAAGAACAAGGACGTCGCGACCGACCTGCTCAACTTCATCTTGGATGACCAGGCGTCGAACGACCTGTACCAAAGCTTGAAATTCAACCCGGTTTCCAAAAACCACACCTTCAAACCGTATCCTTGGGTAGAAGACGCATCGGTGTACGTGAACAACGGGCAATCCTACAGGGACCCTGCGATTCCGTCCGCGGTGAAAGACGAGTCCGGCAAAGCGCTGCAGTCCTACTTCGACAAGAAGCTGTCCAAAGACGATGTCATCAAGGCTTTGGACAAAGCGTGGAAGGAAGCCAACGCGGCCGTCAAGTAACCCGTACCCGGATCAAAACGAGCCTACCCTGTTTTTGCCGCCGCCCCCGGGAGCGGGCGGCGGAAACGGGGTATGTCCTTAAGGAGTGAACGCATAAATGACCCGACGCTACAAAGCGACCTTCTCGCTGCTGTTGTTCGTCCTGCCCGCCCTCGTGCTCTACCTGATATTTCTGATCATCCCGATGCTGCAAGGCTCGTACTACAGCTTCACGGACTGGAACGGCTTGAACAAGACTTACGACTTCGTCGGCATTCGCAATTTCGCCGAGGCGCTCCGGGATGACCGCAACTTCCGCACGGCGATTTGGTTTACCGCCAAATACGTGTTCTTCGCCGTCGTCTTTCAGAACGCGGTGGCGTTGCTGCTGGCGATGCTCATCGAATCCCGCAAGCGGGCCAAAGGGCTGTTCCGCACGATCTTCTTCATGCCGAACATGCTCAGCGTCATCATCAGCACGTTCATGTGGGTGTTCGTCTTCTCGAAGGTTCTTCCGGCGCTGTCCGAGCACGCTGCTTTCAAGTTCCTGGACTTGTCCTGGCTCGGCGATCCGAACATCTCGTTCTGGTCGATTCTGCTCGTCTCGCTCTGGGGCGGCGTCGGGACGCTGATGTTGATCTACATGTCGGCCATTCAAGGCATCCCCCAACACCTGAAGGAAGCGGCGATCATCGACGGGGCGACGCCTTTCCATATGCTTCGCTACATCACGCTGCCGCTCATCGCGCACGCGCTGACGATCTGCATTTTTCTGACCTTGAACAGCTCGTTCAAAGTGTATGACCTGATCTACGCCTTGACCGGCGGAGGTCCCGGACGGGGCACGCAGCCGATTACGATGAATATTTTCGAAGAAGCGTTCCAAGGCAACAACCGGTACGGCTACGCCAGCGCCAAAGCGATCATCCTGTTCCTGATCATCTTCGTCATCACGATGATTCAAGTGACGGTCATGAAGAAACGCGAGGTGGAAGCATGAGCAGACGCCTTTATTCCGCGCTCGCATGGCTCGTGCTCGCCTTGCTGGCGGTTTATTTCCTCTTTCCGATCTACATGGCCATCGTCAATTCGTTCAAGACGGAGGGCGAAGTGTACAGCTCCGTCTTGGGCTTGCCGTCTACGTTCAAATTCGACAATTACACGGAAGCGTTCAAGAAAGCGAACATGCTGCACAGCGGCTTGAATACCATCATCGTCACCGTGACGGGCATCGTCGGCATCGTCGTCTGCAGCTCGTTGGCGGGGTATAAGCTGTCCCGCACGCGGAGCCGGCTGAGCAATTGGATCTTCATGCTGTTCGTCGCCTCCATGCTCATTCCGTTCCAGACGATCATGGTGACGCTGACCAAGATGGCGCGGAACCTCGGGCTGCAAGGCTCCCCGTTCGGCCTCGGCGTCGTCTGCGCGGGCCTCGGCGTCAGCATGGCGATCTTCCTCTACCACGGCTTCGTGAAAGGCATCCCCCGGGAGCTGGACGAATCGGCGAGCATGGACGGCTGCGGAGAATGGAAGGGCTTCTTCTTGATCATCTTCCCGCTGCTCGTGCCGATCACGTTCACGATCGTCGTGCTGAACCTGCTCTGGCTGTGGAACGACTTCCTGCTGCCGGTGCTGCTGCTCAACGATTACCGCAAATACACGCTCGTGCTGACGATCAATATGTTCTTCGGCAAATACAGCCGCGACTGGGCGCTTATTCTCGCGTCGCTGATCCTGTCGTCGATTCCGATCGTCCTGATCTTCGCGTTCTTCCAGCGGTGGGTTATCCAGGGGATTACGGACGGGGCGGTCAAGGGCTGATCGCCGCCGGTTACCCGCAAGATATGGATTGCCAATCGTCCGGCGGTATGCTAAGATGATAAAAATTTACAACGCGAAGAAGAGAATCACATGCGCGATTGCTTATGCTCAGAGAGCGGGGGGAACGCTGAGAACCTTGCCTTAAGCGCCGCATGACGTCGTCTCGGAGCGGTCGAATCGAAACGCGGTCCCGGCATTGCAAGCCGGCATTCCGGCGGAGTAGGCTCGAACGGAGTGGCACACGTTATCGTGCGGAAGGCAGGCGTCGAAGCTTGCCTCGCAAGGCCGGCATCGCAAGATTTCGGCAAACCAGGGTGGTACCGCGAAAATGATGACCCCTTTCGTCCCTTGGCCAGACCATTGTCTGCGCCTTCGGAGGAGAGGGGTTTTATTGTTGCCTATACGAACGCGATGAAGAGAAAAAGTACCGGTGGCCTTATGTCCAGAGAGCAGGGGGA
This sequence comes from Paenibacillus sp. J22P277, assembly GCF_059383675.1. NCBI lineage: Bacteria > Bacillati > Bacillota > Bacilli > Caryophanales > Paenibacillaceae > Paenibacillus > Paenibacillus sp. J22P277. The sequence goes on along the minus strand of NZ_JBXENS010000002.1, from coordinate 108,224 downwards.
ATGCTGAAACCTTTGCCTTAAGCCCGGGTATGGCGTCGTCTCGGAGCGGTCGATCGAAAGTCGAATCCGGCGGTCCGCCCGCGCCCGGGTTCGAACGGTAGAATCGAACGGAATCGCACACGTTAGCGTGCGGAGGCAGGCTTGTCCCTGCCTCGTGAGGCCGAAATCGCAAGATTTCGGCGAACCAGGGTGGTACCGCGAAAATTTGACCCCTTTTCGTCCCTTTGGCCAGACAGTGCTGTCTGGCGTTTGGGAGGAGAGGGGTTATTTTATTTTCGGGAGGGTTTCGAATGGAGCAGCTATTCATGGCAACGAACGGCGCGGCTAAGCGGGAGCAGGAGTTAGAGCCGGGGCAGGAACTAGCGCCGGAGATGGTGCAGGAGTTGGCGTCGAAGCAGGAGCCAAAGCGCGAACAAGCGCAGGAAGAGACGATCAGCGGCTCGGAGGCGCTGCTGCGGGGTTTGCTGGCCGAGGGCGTCGACTGCGTGTTCGGCTATCCGGGCGGCAATGCGCTCTACATCTACGATGCGATGACCGGCAATCCGGCATTCAAGCATCTGCTCGCCCGGCACGAACAAGGAGCCGTCCACGCGGCGGACGGCTATGCCAGGTCGACGGGGAAGGTCGGCGTGTGCGTCGCGACCTCCGGCCCCGGGGCGACGAATTTGGTGACCGGCATCGCCACGGCATACATGGATTCCGTGCCGCTCGTCGTGATTACCGCCAACGTCCCGACGACCGTCTTGGGCACGGACGCCTTTCAAGAGGCGGACATCGTAAGCATCACGATGCCGATCACGAAGCACGGCTACTTCGTGCGCGACGCGCGCGACCTGCCCCGCATCGTTCGCGAGGCGTTCCATATCGCGGGCAGCGGCCGGAAAGGTCCGGTATTGATCGACATCCCGAAGGACGTCTCCAATCACCGCATGGTTTATCGACCGTATGAAGCGGAGTTGAGCCTGAAAGGTTACGAGCCTGCGCCGATCATCGATCCGGCGGCCATCGACGAGCTGCTGGCGGCCATCGCGGAAGCCGAGCGTCCGCTTATCATTGCCGGCGGCGGCGTGGTGTACGCCAATGCGGCGAGCGAGCTGCTCGCGTTCGTGAACCGCACCCGGATTCCAGTGGCGACGACGCTGCTCGGATTGGGCGGTTTCCCCAGCAGCCACGAGCTGTGGCTGGGGATGCCCGGCCATCATGGCGGGTATGCGGCGAATACGGCGATCCAAAATGCCGACCTGCTGATCTCCATCGGCGCGCGGTTCGACGACCGGGTCACGATGAAGCTGGACGGCTTCGCCCCGCGGGCCAAGCGGATCGCCCATATCGACATCGATCCCGCCGAGATCGGCAAGAACGTCAGGACGGACATCGCCTGCATCGGCGATATCAAGGACGTGCTCGATTACGCGAATGCGGCGGCGTCGCCGGCCCGGACCGAAGCATGGATTGCCCGGCTGCGACGGGATAAGGCGGACTATCCGTTCCGCTACCGCGATTCCGAGACGGAGCTAAAGCCGCAGTACGTCATCGAGATGCTTCACCGGACGACGCGGGGGGAGGCCATTATTACCACCGACGTCGGCCAACACCAGATGTGGACCGCACAGTTTTACAAGTTCAACCATCCGCGCGCGTTGATCACCTCCGGGGGCATGGGGACGATGGGCTTCGGCTTTCCTTCCGCGATCGGCGCCCAGCTCGGCAATCCGGAGAGGCTCGTCGTCTCGATCAACGGCGACGGCGGCATGCAGATGTGCGCGCAGGAGATGGCGGTCTGCGCGATCCATAACATTCCGGTCAAGATCGTCGTCATCAATAATCAGGTGCTCGGCATGGTCAAGCAGCAGCAGGAAATCATGTACGAGCGCCGCTACAGCCAGATCGACCTGGCGGGCAGCCCCGATTTCGTCAAGCTGGCCGAAGCTTACGGCATCAAAGGACTGCGGGCAAGCACGAAAGCCGAGGCCGAGCGCGCTTGGCGGGAAGCGCTCGACACGCCCGCGCCGGTGCTTGTCGAATTCATGGTACCGACGGACGAGAACGTCTATCCGATGGTCGTCGCCGGCACGACGCTGGATCGGATGATTATGGGTGATCTTGGATAAGGGATTTGTCCCCGGCCCGGCGATTATGCGATCGGAATCGGCTCCAAGGCTCCAGCCATGGCCGCATGAAAAAGGAACAAGTCATGAAGTCGACGTGTTCCTTTTTTGCATGGTTTGAAGCTGCTCGGCTATTTTAAAGCTGCTCGGTTACTTGAAGTTTCTCGGTTGCTAGGAGCTTCTCGGTTACGGGAGAAACCATGGCCGGGAGCTTTTCATATTTCGGAATAATTCTGGATGATACGAATGCTACGGCAGGTACGAGGAGCACGATTCCGATGCATCCGCTCATGCCCAGGATAACTTCAATGCCGATCAGATTCATGTTCAGCATTTGAGCGATGGAAGTTCGCAGCGCGTAGATGATAATGAGCGAACTGAGCGCACTGCCCGTGAACGCAAGAATTAGGGTGGATGCCATCGTCCCCATCATATCCCGTCCCACGTTAAGGCCGGCCAAATACAATTCTTTCCTGCCGATGTTCGGTTTGGCGAGATACACCTCATGAACGGCTGCCGCAACAGAGATGCTGACATCCATCATAGCACCTAACGAAGCGAGTAATATTCCGGCAAATAACAGATCTTTCAGCTGCAAACCGGTGTTATGGGAAATGGTCACGAGCGCCTCGCCGCTATCGATGTTATACCCCGAAATATGGGCCATGTTTCCGGCGACATAGGCGATAAGGCCGGCAACCGTCACCCCGATCATCGTACCGATGATCGCGGACCAGGTCTTTGAGCTCCAGCCGTTTAAGAGCACAAGCGTGACGAACGTGGCTAGAACGACGATCAACACAGCTGCCAGAATAGGCGAGTAACCTCTATAAATCATCGGAATAAATAAATAAACGATACAAGCAAACGTGAAGATAATGCCGAATACGGACAGCAGCCCTTTTTTACCTCCGACCGCCCATAATGCGGCAAAGAAGAGCAGGATTAAACCGAGGATGATAGGAGCTTTATGGTTGCTGTAGACAAAAACCTCATATTCTTTCGTGGAAGCCGTATCCACGTTCACGACGGCCGTAGAGCCTTCTTTGAAGATATTGTGGTTGTACAAGCTGACATAATTCATGACCGTGCGAACCTCGCCTTTATGCTCGCCGGTAAGAAGTTTCACCTCTAGCTGCTGCGTGCCGGTTCTAAGATTCAGTTGATCGGGACTTTGCTCTAATTGCTCTTCTAGAATCTTCAATACTTTCGCCGTTTCGTATTTGGAATTCGTGGTGCCTGATTGGAGATATTTTACCTCGGGAGCCCTGTGGAACATATAAATGGAAACGCAGATGATTAACAGTGCAAGGAGAGAGAGAGCCGTTCTTGTCGTTTTCGTTAATTTCATCGCTTACCCCCGAATGGATTGTATGCATGAGTTGGCTCAAATACACTAATCAATCTATCTTATTGGCAGAAAATGCACAAGGAGATTAATATATTGTTTTCGTAAGCAGTTACCTGAAAATTGGAAGTTTTGGATACGAAGATAAAGAAGCCAGGTACGAAAGCCATAGGTCGCAGGTCATTGGCTATCGATGATAGATTATACATAAATTTACAAAGGTAACACTAAATTCTGAAAGCGATTTAACAAATCAACCTTACACTTAAACAGTCGGGCTGATAGGCTCGCAAAATAGTTTAGGGGAGTGTTGATATCTCAATGTTCAGCAAAGGCAAGAAAAAGCAGTTCACGAAGGTAGGTTCGTTGATCCTGGCTTCGATGTTGGCAGTATCTATATTGCCAGCTAGTGCGCTTGGAGATGAAGGGGCCGAAGGTGCGGCAGCGGCAGTCGAAGTACAAGCCGCCTATTCGGCGAAGGACCTTTCGCTTTCTCCGGGTTCGGACGTGTCCCAATTGAATTTCGCTTGGTACTCTTCCGTTAGTCCGGTCGCTGCCGTCGTTCAAATGGCGAAAGCCGCAGATCTGGTTAACGGTACTGATTTCCCGACTGCTGACAAGATTATGACATTCACTGGAACGACTTCTGCGGCAGTCACCGGATTCAATTCCAACAAAGTAACGGCAACGGGTCTCGAGCCAGACACCGAGTATGCGTACCGTTTCGGAGACGGCACGGACGGTAACTGGAGCGCGGCTTCCGAGTACAAAACGCCAAATCCGGACAGCTACACGTTCATGTACGTAGGCGATCCGCAAATCGGCGCAAGCGGCAACGCGACCACCGACGGTGCCGGTTGGAAACGCACCATGCAATTGGCTAAACAAAACTTTCCGAACATCAACTTCGTGATGTCTGCCGGCGACCAGGTGGATACGGGAACATCCGAGGCGCAATACGATCTCTATCTGGCTCCCGACCAACTCAAAAACCTTCCGGTAGCAACGACTGTCGGTAACCATGATACAAACATTAACTATCAGTACCACTATAATGTTCCTAATTTGACGACTTTGGGCGGTCAAACCGTTGGCGGCGAGGTCGTTAACGGCGATTACTCGTATACATACGGCGATGCGCTGTACATGGTGTTGAACTCCAATAGCTCCAGCACCGCGGACCATGCCGTATTTATGAGACAAGCCGTTGCTGAGCATCCGGATACAAAATGGCGTTTCGTTACGCTGCATCATGACATCTATGGCGCCGGTGCGTCTCACTCGCAATCGGATTCGCTAGACAGAAGAATTTATCTCCAGCCGATCATCGACGAGCTTGACATCGATTTGGTATTCACGGGTCATGACCACTCGTATGCGAGATCGTACCCGCTGTATAACAACAACGTGCAAACGCAATTCAAAGACGCAGCAGGCAACGATATCAACCCGACCGGTACGTCCTACTTTACGGCGAACTCCGCGAGCGGAAGTAAGTATTATGATCTTGCGGCGGTTGCTGAGTATTATTCTGCAGAAAGAATCCAGCACAAAAAACCGATGTTCTCTACGATTACCGTAACGCCGACAACGTTCACTTACGACACGTATGAAATCCAAACGGACGACAGCATTACGAAGCTCGATTCCTACTCCGTGTTGAAAAAACCGGAGGACGCGAAGGTTTACGCGAAAGCAGAGGATAAATCCAGCGCGTACTACGCAATCAAGAACGCGAATGCCGTTAAGGATCTAGATGTGACCTTTAAGTTCGACAGCACGAAAGCGAAATTCAAAGAAGCGGCATTGGTAACGCCGGATACGGGCAGCTTCGTAGTCGACAGCGCTACGGCCGGAGAAGTTAACATCAAGGCGACGCTTGCGAACCCGATTCACACGGTGGATTATGCGGATGTCATCAAGCTTGCATTTGAAGCGCCAACCGGCCAAAAATCCGCAGTAACCAATGTAGAGCTTACCAAATCCAATCTCACGACATTGAATAAACACAGAGCTACCGTTTCCGCACTCGAAGCGAATACCGCTCCGATCACGGTTACGAATCAGCCGAACGTCAAAGTGTACGCGAAAAAGGATACGATCATTGCGGAGCTGTCCAACAAGGCGGAATTCTATCTGGCACTGAGCAACACGGATGACGTGAACGCGCTCGACGTGACATTCCATTACGACAGCACGAAGTTCAAGTTGCTGACTCCGGAACTGATCGGTCAAACCGATGACATCCAAGCCTTCGAAGATAAGGATGGCACCGTGCGCTTCCTCGCGGGCTTTACGAAACCAATAACGAATGAGGGCTACACGGATGTCGTGAAGCTGACGCTGCAGCCGCTCAATGTATTCAATCGATTCTTGCAAGCCGACATCGAGCTTGACAAAGTATCAACGGCTTCCAAGGGAATCAATACGGAAGTGCTGAACAACACGGAGGACAAAACGTCATCGATCCTGATTCGTACGTATAAAGACCTCGTTGACGTTAACGAAGACACCAAAGCAGACGTTGGCGATATTTCCTTTGGCGTCGAGTACTACAGAACGACGACTACCGATTCGCAGTGGGATAAGGCCAAGCGCGCCGACGTTGTCGAAGACAACGTGATTGACACCGCAGACTTAACCTTAATCATGACCCACATCCTATAACTATAAAAGCAAGTAAACGAGCAGGCGAAGACCTTTCGTCATCGCCTGCTCCTTACTAAATTAGGGAGTCTATACTATGAAAATAAAATGGTTAGCCGCACTCTTAGTCATCTGCTGCCTTAGCTTCCAAGCACCTGCTTATGCGTTAGCCGATCAACATATTCAATCCGTGGATTTCTCGCAATCCAGCATTAAGGTTGGCAGCAGTGCCAACGAATTTTCCGTCGATCTCCTGTTAGACAATAACGCCTCTTATAGCAGCGCCGAATTCGGTCTTCGCTTGGATGGCGTAACGTTTCAAAAAGTAACCTATAGCAACACCGTAGCCGCCAGTTCGAAAGTCGGCCCGAAAGAAAGCAATGGCATCACGTACTTCGGTTTTTTCGATCTTGCCAATAAGTACAGCGGAAAAATAAACGTGGCTACGATTACGTTCGCCTACACAGGCAATTCTCCGGCCACTGTAACCCTTGCGGAAACGAAAGTGACGACCATCACAACGGATGGCTCTGTAAGCTCCGAAACGGCGCAGCCGAATAAAGCGTTGCATGTCACGCGCGATCAGGGCGGCAACACAGGTACTGGTCCGGGTAACCAGACGGGTACGACACCTCCTCCGGTTAACGACGGTTTGTACGTGTTGAACAGCCAAGATGCGCTCGTCGCAGTGGAACAAGCCAAAACGGACAAGAACAATGTCAAGGTCATCACTCTCGATGCAACCGGAGTCAAGCCGGATGACAAGGGTGAAATCGCGATGCAATTCCCTTACTTCCTGCTCGCTACGTCCGAGAAGCGGATGGTTACAATCTTGACGCCATACGGAACGTTCAATCTTCCGTCTAACGTGTTGACGAAGGAACAAGCAGCCAATGCCAATACGTTGACTTTGGTCGTGAAAAAGCAGGATGTTACCCTCCTGCCGCAGGATGTTCAGACGCAGGTCGGCAATCATCCGGTGTTTGATCTTCATTTCATGGTGGATGGGAAAGCGATCGCTTGGAACAATGACGAGGCAGCCGTAACGGTATCGATTCCTTACGCGCCGACCGCGGACGAAGCAAAGAACAGCAATAAATTGGTCGTTTATTATATCGACGACCAAGGCAAGCTGCATGCGGTGGCCAACAGCACGTATAACGCGCAAAGCGGCAGCATTCAATTTGCAACCAATCATTTCAGCAATTACGGCATCGCTTTTGCCCGGAAGAGCTTTACGGACATTCAAACCTCGTGGGCGAAGAACGAGATCGAAGCGCTTGCCGTCCGCGACATCATTACGGGGATGACGGCAACGACGTTCGCTCCTGCGGCCAATATTACGAGAGCGGACTTCACCAAGCTGCTTGTGGGCGTGCTGGGGTTGAAAGCGCAGAAGCAAGGGGCGGATTTCAGCGACGTAACGTCGACGGCGTATTACTATGAAGCGGTCATGACGGCGAAAGCGGCCGGCCTTGTCAATGGATCCAGCGACAACAAGTTCAACCCCAAATCGCAGATCACCAGACAGGAAATGATGGCCTTGATGGATCGCGCGTTTACGATCGCCGGCAAGCCGCTTTCGGAGAAAGCCTCTCTCTCCGCTTTCAACGACGCGAAGCAAGTGTCGGCTTATGCAACGGACAGCACGGCGAAGCTCGTCGCGGCGGGCATTATCAGCGGCAGCAACGGCAAGATCAGACCGCTGGATAACTTGAAACGCGACGAAGCGGCTAAAGTGCTGTATGCCATCTTTACGCGCTTGAACCCGTAATAGGCGAACAATCATAGAGCAATATTCGGCGTTGTACGAACGAAGTATGCGAGAACGAGTAAGTTCCAGTCAAGCCAAAAAAGGAACAAGTCACGGCATCGACTTGTTCCTTTTTTTTGAGCTATTTGCCAGAACGCTCATAGATAGGAAATACACAGGGAGATTAAGTTAATATTGGCATAATTAACGTATGGTATCGTGTGGACTGAAGCAGATTTCAGTTCATTAGGAGGCAGCGATGTTACTACGATTGGGCAGGCTTATAGGCTGTACGGCAATTATTTTAGGTTTTGCGATAGGTTTGTTTCCCAAGGTTACATCCGCGCATGACAATGTAAGCATAGCGTTTACGGATATTTCGATGAAAGGCCATGCCATTAAGATGGTCTTGCAAATCAATATGTACGATATCCGGGTAGAGGCAACCCCGGAGGAGCCGGACGTAGGGGACCTGACGCCGGAAGCGTACAAGCGGTTTGTCACGGAGCTGCAGGATCCCGTAGAGAAATACTTGCTGGCGAATATACAGCTGTATGCGGACGACTTACCGCTCAAGGGGAAGATGACGCAGCTGAGTCAGGTCGAGATCAAGGATCAGAACCAGCCGTTCGCGGAAGCGGAGCTGGAGTTCCCGGTCGTGAATACGCCGCGGAAATTCGAAATGGCGTATAATCTGGTCTTTCAGCGCGATCCCTATCATGTCAATTACGTCAACGCGGCGCTCGGAGATTTAAAAGCAAACGCGGTGTTCGTCGCCGAGCTGCATGACATGCGAATCGGGCAAATGAGCATGCCCTATACGTTGGGGCATTTTTCCTTGCTTGGTCTTAAGGAAATGCTGATCATGTTCGAAGCGATAATCTTAATCGCGCTGTTGATCATAGGTCGTACATCCTTGAAGCAGCTTGCGATGGCATTGTCCGTTTTCTTAGGCATGGTTGCCGTAACTTTGGCTTTGGCGAGCATGCGTCTGGTGGACTTGCCCAGCCAGTTCACGCATTTCATGATTGCGCTAAGCATTGTTATCGTTTCGCTCTATACCCTGCTCGGCAAGAAGAAAAATCTCTATCCCTGGTTAGCGGGAGGGTTTGGTTTCTTCTACGGAGCCGGTTATGCGGAAGGACTGGCCGGGTTGCAATCGGACGAAGGGAATAATCCATATCCTGTTCTGGCGTATATGGTCGGAATCGCTGTCGCGTTAACTTTAATAGCCGGCCTCTTATACCTCCTGCTTCATTTCGCCTTGAAAGCGAAGAGCGCGATTCCCCGGATTTCGAAAGTGATTTTGCCAGTTGCAATCCTTTGGCTGCTTGTAAAATTATTCATCCAGTAAGGAGAGTAATCATGTTTCGTATCCAAACCGCAATGCGAGTTTCCGTTATGCTGTCTCTTCTATCCTTGCTGCTGATCCCCCTTGGACGAGCGGATGCGCATGCATACAGCGCCAGCTATACGACGTTAACGCTGACGAAAGCCAACGTCGGGATGACGTACACGCTTGACGAGCTTTCCGTCATCGAGCTGACGGAGGGGGACGCGAATAAGAACGGTACGCTGGAACAGGAAGAGTTCGACGGGGTGAAGGATGAATTTTTGGCATTGTTAAAGAAAGATATCCAGTTAAAAATCGATAACGTGCCGCAGGAATGGTCCCAAATCGAAAGCTATTCGTTGACACGCGAAGGAAACGCAACAAAACTGGTCCTCGCGATCGACTTCCCTCCCGTATTGGCTTCCCAGTCGATCGAGTTAACGGATAATCTGTACTTAAGCGATAAAGTGACCGCGAATTACGTTGATTTAGTCAAAATCGATTACGGTAAACATAACGCCACGTCCGCACTGTCGGGAAAGTACCGCGTATGGTCGATGAAACTCGCCGAAAGCGATTATGCGGCTCTCCGTCAAGATTTGCAATCGCAGGCGGATAGCAATAGCGCCGAATCCGGCGGTACGGAAAGCTCGGACGGAACGGAGCAGACTTCAGGTTGGTATTCTTTCTTTACGTTAGGCATGGGTCATATTTTAGGCGGTTATGATCATCTCTTGTTTTTGTTCTCGCTGCTGATTGCCAGGCAAACGTTCGGGCAATATGCAAAGATGATAACGGCGTTTACGATCGCGCACAGCATCACGTTGACGTTGACGGTGCTCGGCATGATCAATGTACCGGCGTGGTTCGTGGAGCCCGCAATCGCGCTGAGCATCTGCTACGTGGCCGTTGAAAATATCGTGCGGAAAAAAGTCAGCTATCGATGGGTATTAACCTTTTTGTTCGGATTGATTCATGGTATGGGGTTTGCCGATATTTTGAAAGAAATGGAGATTCCGAGAAGCGAGCTGGCGGTAGACTTGATCAGCTTCAATCTCGGTATTGAAACGATTCAAATCACCTTGGTTGCGTTGGTGCTGTTTCCGCTCTTGCTGCTGCATCGTTGGAAGTTCTCGAGACGGGCGATCATGGCCGGCTCCGCCATCGCCTTGCTGCTAGGCGCATACTGGTTAATCGACCGTATCATTATTCTGTGAGCCTCGTTGCGCCGCCGAAACGAACGAAGAGACGCCGGGATCATCCTGGCGTCTCTTTCTCTTTGCGACGGGCTTTCCATCATAGACACGGTCTATAGCGCCTGTGCAAACTATGTATTTCTTAACATAGGCGCTTTCGTATTATAGTGGAGCTAGCCAATACGGGTACCTTAAGTTCCGTTTTGGTTGTCATGATTCGTTCTAGTCCCGATTATTATAATAGTGATACGCTTTGGTCAGCAGATCGGCCAAGTGCCGGCTTTCTTCCAAGCCCAAATGATCGATCAATCCTCCGAGCGATTCCTTGAAAAGCGCATCGGCTTCCTTGGCGACCTCTTTTCCTTTGGGCGTGAGCTCGATGCCGACGGAACGCCTGTCGTCCGGATCGACGGAGCGCTCGATGAGATCCTCTTCGATCAGCTTCTTGATCAATTGGGTGACCGTCGGCGTCGTGACTTGCAGCCTTCTGCTGATTTCCGAAATTTTCGGCTTGGGATTGCCGCCGTTCTCGAAATCCATGATGCAGAAGAGGATGCGAATATCGCTTCGCGTCAGTCCGCCGACCGGCTTTTGCCGCCATTCGGCTTTCAAGAAACGGAAGAAAGCATCCTGCAGCTGTTGGATCGTTTCGTGGTTGTCGTTCATACATGCTCCTATCCATTCTGTTTTTTGCGAAACGCGGGCCGGTCGCGCCGAGCACCGCAGGATCGGTTACATCTTCTGCTTGAAATATACTACATGGATCATTATGATAAAAGTTAAGTTGGTAAACTAATTATTCTCATCTTGCTGGATATGAGGTGGAACGATGGTGAAGATTGGCATTATGGGAACGGGGTACGTCGGGCTTGTCCACGGCGCCGTTCTTTCCGGTTACGGCTTCCGGGTGACTTGCATGGACGTAGACGCCGATAAGATCAAGCGATTGACGGACGGATTTCCCCCCCTCTACGAGCCGGGTTTGGACGAATTGCTCGAACGCGGCGTACGGGACGGGACGCTGTCGTTCACGACAAGCGCCAAAGAGGTCATTCAATCCAGCGACGTGATCTTCATCGCGGTGGGGACGCCTGCCAAGGACGACGGAAGCGCCAATCTTGCCTATGTCCACGAAGTCGCGCAGGCCATCGGCAAATACGCGAACGGCTATAAAGTGATCGTCAGCAAGTCCACGGTGCCGGTCGGCACCAACCGGACCATCGCGCGTTATCTGGATGGCGCGCTCAAATCGCGGAATGCGCCTTTCCGGGTCGACGTCGCGTCGAATCCCGAGTTTCTGCGGCAGGGCAAGGCGGTCGGCGACTCGCGTTCGCCGTCTCGGGTCGTCATCGGAACCGAGAGCGAGCAAGCGAAGCGGATGCTTCAGGAGGTATACGAGACGCATATCCGCGGAAACGTTCCCTTCCTTTATACGAATCTGGAGACCGCCGAGATGATCAAGTACGCATCCAATTCGTTCCTGGCCGTCAAAATATCATTCGTCAACGAGCTCGCGCTTCTGTCCGAGAAGGTCGGCGCGAACATCGGGGACATCGCGGCCGGCATGGGGCTCGACGAACGCATTTCCCCGCATTTCCTGCAGGCCGGTCCCGGCTACGGCGGGAGCTGTTTCCCGAAAGACACGCAGGCGCTGGTCGATACCGGCCGGCGGCACGGCGAAGAACTGCATGTCGTGCGCGCCGCCATGGCCGCCAACGAGAAGCAGAAGAGCCGCATGGTCGCGAAAATCGGCGAGCTGCTCTCGTTCGACGGCACGCTCAAGGGGAAAACGATCGCCGTCTGGGGCTTGTCTTTCAAACCCGAGACCGATGATATTCGCGATGCGCCGAGTTATGCTATTATTAACGGCTTGTTAAGCCGCGGCGCCGCCGTGAAGGCCTACTGCCCGCAGGGCATGAAGCAGGCGCAGCGCCTATGGACCGAGTTGGACGGACGCGTGACCTACTGCGAGAGCGAGGCGGACTGCGCGCAGAACGCCGACGCCATCGTTTTGATGACGGAATGGGAACAGTTCAGGAAGGTCAGCTGGGATATCCTCGCGAAAAGCATGCGCGGCAACGCCTTCTTCGACTTGCGCAACATGTTCGCGGAGCATCCGCGGGTGCGTCGGCTTTTCCGCTACTATCCGGTCGGCTCGAGCGAACTGGCGTATACCCTGGAGGAGGCAAAGTGAGTACTTATTGCGTAACCGGGGGAGCGGGTTTTATCGGCTCCCATCTGTGCGAGCGTCTGCTGCGGCTCGGTCACCGCGTCGTCTGCGTCGACAACTTCAACGACGCGTACGACTACAAAATCAAGATTAAGAATATCCTGAATAGTAAAGGAATGGAATCGACTTTTCAATCTTTTAACAAAGAAACCGATCTGCTTCAACTGCAGCAGGCTGTCGACGGGGACGGCTACAGGCTCGTTGCGGCGGATATTCGCCATGCGGACGAGTTGGACGCCGCGTTCGCGGGCGAGCGGATCGACGCGGTGATCCATCTGGCTGCAATGGCCGGCGTGCGGCCGTCCATCGCGGACCCGCTGCTCTACGAGGACGTCAACGTGCGCGGCACGCTCCACGTGCTGGAGGCGATGCGGAAGCACGGCGTGCGCAAATGGCTGTGCGCCTCGTCCTCGTCCGTATACGGCAATAACGCGCAGGTTCCCTTCTCGGAGCGGGATATCGTCGACCGGAGCATATCGCCGTACGCGGCCACGAAGAAAGCCTGCGAGGTGCTGGGGCACACGTATTATCATTTGCATGCCATCGATACGTTGATGCTGCGCTTTTTTACCGTTTACGGCGAGCGGCAGCGGCCGGACCTGGCGATCCATAAATTCGTGCGCATGCTTGACCAGGGCGAGGAACTGACGGTCTTCGGCGACGGTTCGTCGCGGCGCGACTACACCTATGTCGGGGACATTATCGACGGCATCGTCGGCGCGCTGCACTACGTCGAGGAGAATGAGAACGTCTATGAAATCGTGAATTTGGGCACGAACCGGACGATTTCGCTGCTCGAGCTGGTCCGGGGCGTGGAGCAGGCGCTCGGCAAGGCGGCCCGGATCCGCCGGCTGCCGAATCAGCCCGGCGACGTGGCGCGGACGTACGCGGACATATCCAAGGCCAAGCGGCTGTTCGGCTATGACCCGCGGACCGATTTCGCCGATGGCTTGAATAAGTTCGTCACTTGGTATAGGGGGAATACAAATGGTCAAGCTCTCGATCGTCGCGCCGATCTATAACGAAGAAGAGAATATCCTGCTGCTGCACGAGGCGATTACGAACGCGGTCCAGAGCAAAGTGGACAGCTACGAGATCGTGCTGGTCAACGACGGCAGCAAGGACCGGAGCGCCGGCATCCTGAACGAGCTGGCGGCAGCGGATCCCGCGGTGAAGGTGATCCATTTCACGAAAAATTGCGGCCAAACCGCCGCGATTTTTGCCGGCATGAAAGAGTCCTCCGGCGAACTCGTCGCCTTGATCGACGCGGACCTGCAGACGGACCCGCGCGATATTTTCAAGCTGATGCCGTATATTCCGAACATGGATTTCGTGAACGGCAAGCGCGTCAGACGGAAGGATACGCTGGTGAAGAAGGTATCGTCCCGGATCGGCAACGGCGTCCGCAATTGGCTGACGGGGGACAAGATCTACGATACCGGCTGCCCGATGAAGCTGATGAAGCGCGAAGTGGCCGACAGTTATTATTTGTACGAAGGGATGCACCGCTTTCTGCCGACGCTCGCGAAGATCAACGGCTTCAAGGTCATCGAGATCGCGGTATCCCATCAAGAACGGCAGCACGGCGTGTCCAAGTACGGGGTATTCAACCGCGCGTTCGTCGGCCTGATGGACGCGATCGTGATCGGTTGGCTGCGCAAACGGGTCATTCGCTACCAGATCCGGGGACAGTAAGATGTGGTGGCATTCGTTGATCGGCAATCTCTCCGCCGGCAACATGGCGTGGATCGTGTTCGGGTTCATCGGTCAAATCATGTTCACGATGCGATTCATCACGCAGTGGCTGGCCAGCGAGAAGGCGAAGCGAACCGTCGTGCCGCTTTCCTTCTGGGTCTACAGCATTCTCGGCAGCGTGGTGTTGTCCATCTACGCGATCTACCGCAGGGACCCGGTGTTCATCCTGGGCCAAGCGCCGAGCGTCTTTATTTATTTCCGGAACATCATGCTGGAGCGCAAAAACAACATGGCGACCGCGGCGGGAGCAGGGGAATTCAAGTCGATGGATTCTTAAGCGATTGGTTTGCGTAAGGCGATTGGTTTGCGTTTCCGTCGCGAGACGGAAATGCAGCATTCGCCGGCTTCCTCGAATAGATTGGTTTGCGTAAGGCGATTGGTTTGCGTTTCCGTCGCGAGACAGGAAATGCAGCATTCGCCGGCTTCCTCGAATAGAGACGGAAATGCAGCATTCGCCGGCTTCCTCGAGTAGAGACAGGAAATGCAGCATTCGCCGGCTTCCTCGAGTAACCTGCGGTCGGGATGGGCCTGCAATCGCTGTTGTAGTCGGATATCTGGAATGGAAAAACAGGTAGAGGTCGATATCCGACTACAAAGGCGAACACTTCGTTTTTCCGGCTCCGTCCCGACCTCCGGTCACTTCTTCACCATTTTTCTGGGTGCATAAAATAGATAAGATAAGCCGGTCTGGCCTTGCGCTGACCGGCTCTTTTGGGGTTTTCGCAGGAATCGGGAAGCCGGCCAGCGAAAAGGTAAGGTATCGTGTTTATCATTCACTAATGGAAGAGGAAGGGGATTGCTTACCATGACGTTCGATTTGACGAATTATCCGTATCCTTCGCGCAGGACGGCGGCCGTTGCCCGGAAGGGCATGGTCGCGACTTCGCAGCCGCTCGCGTCGCAGGCGGGGCTTCGCGTGCTGCAGCAGGGGGGCAACGCGATCGACGCGGCGATCGCGGCCGCGGCGTGCTTGACCGTCGTGGAGCCGACGGCGAACGGGATCGGGGGCGATGCGTTCGCGATCGTCTGGCATGAAGGGCGCATGCACGGATTGAATGCCAGCGGCCGCTCTCCGATGGCGATGACGATGGAAGCCGTGCGGGAAAGAGGCTTCGATTCCGCGATGCCGGCGAACGGCTGGCTTACCGTGACCGTGCCCGGGGCGCCGTCCGCCTGGTCGTCCTTGTCCGAACGGTTCGGCCGGCTGCCGTTCGCGCGCTTGCTCGATTCGGCCGTGCAGTATGCGGACGAAGGCTTTGCCGTGACGCCGGAGCTTGGGGCTACATGGTCCAAGGCATACCGGGCATGGGCCGCCAAGCAGGAGGATCCGCTGCTCGCGGAATGGTTCCGCGTTTTCGCGCCGGAGGGCCGGGCGCCGCGCCCGGGCGAGCTCTGGCGCTCGCCGGATCATGCGCGGACGCTGGCCATGATCGCGGAATCGAAGGGCGAAGCGTTCTATCGCGGCGAGTTGGCGGAAGCGCTGGACCGCTTCGCCCGCGACACCGGCGGCTTGATCCGGAAGGAGGATCTGGCGGCGCACCGGCCCGAATGGGTGGATCCGATTTCCGTCCGCTACCGCGATTACGACATCTGGGAGATGCCGCCGAACGGGCAAGGACTCGTCGCGCTCATGGCGCTGAACGTGCTGAACGAAATTCCCTTGACCCATAGGGAAACGATCGAGACCTATCATGCCCAGATCGAAGCGCTCAAACTGGCATTCGTCGACGGCCTGCAGTACATTACGGATCCGGGGCGGATGCAGGCAAGCGTGAACGAGCTGCTTTCTCCCGCATATGCCGCGCAGCGCAGGAAGCTGATCGGCGAGCAGGCGCTGCTGCCCGCGCCGGGGCAACTCCCGAGCGGCGGTACCGTGTACTTGGCGACGGCCGACGGGGAAGGCAACATGGTCTCGTTCATTCAGAGCAATTACAGCGGATTCGGCTCCGGTCTGGTCGTCCCTGGCACGGGCATCGGCCTGCAGAACCGCGGCGCGTCGTTCTCCCTGGATCCGCGGCACGCGAACGCGGTCGAGCCGGGCAAACGGCCGTACCATACGATCATTCCCGGCTTCATCACGAAGAACGGCGAAGCGGTCGGCCCGTTCGGCGTCATGGGCGGTTTCATGCAGCCGCAGGGACATGTCCAGGCGATATCGAACCTCGTCGATTTCGGTCTGAACCCGCAGGCGGCGCTCGACGCGCCGAGGTGGCAGTGGCTGGAGGGCAAGCAGCTTGCCGTGGAGACCGGGTTCCCCGACCACTTAGCCAGACAACTGGAGCAGCGGGGACATCAGCTTCAGCTGAGGCTTGACCGCAAATCCTTCGGCTGCGGGCAGATCATCTGGCGCGAGCCGAGCGGCGCGCTCATCGGCGGCACCGAGCCGCGAACCGACGGCTGCATCGCCGCTTGGTAAAATTGGATCATGGCACAGAAGAGCTCGCGACCAGGACGTTCGTCGACCGACGAAGCCGCATTCCGGACGGGGCTCTTTTTGCTTTCGTCCTACACTGGCGTCGACCGGACCGCTGCAAGGAGCAGCGTTCCCTTCGCTCCGATCGCGGGCGCAGCGACCGGTCCGCAGCGGCTGCCGGGAGCAGATCTCCGAATGATCGAACCGATTCTCCATTAACCGCGTTACGTGTAGAGAGGGGTTAAATGACGCAGCGAATGGGATGTGAGAGGGTAATGATTAACAAAAAGCTTGTCCGTACTTGTTTGGTCGCCGTTGCCTTGACCGGCGCGTTGTCCGCGTGTTCCGGCAAAACGAATGATACCGAAGCGACATCGGGGAATGCATCGGCGGGTGCATCGAGCGCGCAAACGGTTAAAATCGACATGAACGAATTCAGCTTTTCGCTCGGCGAGGTCACTGTGAAGCATGGCGATACCGTGCATTTCGTGCTTTCGAACACGGGCACGGTACCGCATGATATGAACAGCGAGGAATTAAAGCTCGACCAAGACGTGGACCCCGGGAAAACCGCGGAGTTCGACTGGACCGCCCCCGATAAGACCGGCACGTATAAAGTGATCTGCGATAAACCGAACCATATGGAGCAGGGCATGACCATGAATTTGATCGTGAATTAATTCCTGTCCGCAACGAGCACGCGGAGCATGGGAGCGCTCAGGCCGCCGTGATCCGTGGCTTGCGAGGCTCGAAAGCGACCGTCCAACGAAAAGAAGACATTCCCCCTTCGTAACTTCGGGTGAATGTCTTCTTTTTATTTGGAGCTTCATGATGGTTACATCCAAGTATGGGCCAATGTCGTGTCCGAGCCAGCGCCGAAGTCTGCTGCTCTCTGCCGCCGCCCCGCAACGTTGGTTGCTCGGCTGTTCCGCGCCTTCACGACGGGATCGTGCGGATCGTGCCTCCGAGGTAGAAGCCGCCCTTGAGCCGTATCTGCTCGAACGGCAGCAGCGGGTTGGCGATCCTCCGCAGCATCAGCTCCGCGGCCCGCTCGCCCACTTCCCGCACGAGCAGATACGGACGCGACATCTCGGGAAAATACGGATTTTCCTCGTTCTCCATTCCGATCAGCGAGAAATGCTCCGGGATGTTCAGCTTCAGGAAGCCTGCCGCGATATAGATCCACTCCGCCATGTTGGGCACGGCGCTGATGACCGCGGTGAACCGGCCCGAGCTCAGCTTGCCGCCCAGGTCCTCCAGCCAGGCGGTTCTGTCCCCCGCCGGACCGGTGACATGCTGGCCGGGATCGGTCAGCCCTTCCAATTCAAGCCGTTCCGCCGCATCCTTGAACGCCTTCCACCGCAAATGGAACCCGCGCAGCGGCGCGATGTCGACCGCGTACAGGATGCGCCGGTGGCCGTGGAGGTACAGCTCCTCCATCGAGCGCTGAACCGCATACTCCACGTCCCAGACGATGCTGTCCACTTCCGCCAAGTCCGGCGGATAATTGATCAGCACCTTGGGGACGGGCATCCGCAGCAGGACGGCCTCCATCCATTCGGGAATCGCCGCGGTCAGGAACAAACCGTCGGCGAAGAACAGGTCGTTCCTGTCGAGCCAGGCATGGAATTCCGCGCCTTCGGACAAGCCGCCCGGAACGATCAGCGGATACAGCGAATGGCCGAGCTCGTTCAAGCGAAGCCGCACGCCCTCCAACTGCAGCCGGTGGAAATTCGTATCCCCGATAATGAGCATCGCGAACCGCCGGGATTTGCCGTACACCGACGGGATCCGCTCCCCGAACAGGCCCGTCTCCTGCTCCTTCGTCCGGTAACCCAGCGCGCGCGCCCGGTCGGCCACCGTCTTGCGGGTCGTCTCCGCCATGCCCGGCAGGCCGCGCAGCGCCTTGGATACCGTGTGGATCGTCAAGCCGAGGTCGTCGGCGATCGTCTGCAGGGTCACCTGTTTTTTTCTGGGCATGTGCCGCATCCTCCCCGGAAAAGCCTTGATCATACGAACCAGAACGATAATTGAAACTAAAATGAAACTATATTTTAAGCGCTTTCTTTTCTAAAATGTAGTAGAAATTCAGGCTTGCGTCAACCTTCGGACAGGAAGAATCACGGGTCGCAACAAGACAGGGAGAGGATGATTTGATGAAACGGGTTAGAAAACTCAAAGCGACGATGGCGATATTTTGCGCGGTGGTCCTGATGTTGTCGGTTTTGCCGGGCGCATTCGCGTTCGCCGCGGAAGGGGATGCGGGCACGGAGACCGTTACCCCGCATTCCGGGACGTACATGCTGAAGTCGGCGCTGAAGGGCGAGCAATCCTTATGGGCTTACGCGGAGCAAGAGGTAAGCGGCATTACGGCGAACACGGATTATTCGTTCGGCATGTGGGTGAAGGGGCGCGGCATCGTCACGATGAAGGTGTCGTCGAACGGCTCGACGGTCACCTACAAGCGCCCCGTCGCGACGGATGATTGGACGTATGAAAGCGTCGATTTTAATTCCGGCGCCAAATCCGGCAAGATGGTGTTTTCCGTGGTGGACAGCGCGGCGACCGCATTCCCGCAAAATCAAGTCGCGGGCACGATGTACATCGACGACGCTTACTTCGGCGTGAAGGACTCCGGCGTCAACCTGCTGCAAAATCCGGGCTTCGAGCAAAGCATAACCGGCTGGAACAGCAGCTTGAAGGACGTATTCTCCGTCGTTGCGACCGACGAGACGACGCCCGGCGAGCCGACGGATCCGACCGATCCGCAGGACCCGAACGACGACGGCACGAATTACGATGCGACGGATCCGAGCAACACGACGAATATTTACGCGGGCAACCGTTCCATGCAAGCGGTTACGAAGGGACTCAAGTCCGACTGGAAGTCCGCGACGCAGCAGATCGCCGGGATCACGGCCAATACGGAGTACACGTTCGGCGCCTGGATCAAAGGCAGCGGGGCCGTCACGATCAAGGCGGCGAAGCTCGGCGGCGGCGAGAATCTGCATTTCATGCGTCCGAAAGCGGCAGGTATCTGGACGCACGTAACGACGAGCTTCAACTCGGGCTCGTATGCCGGCACGATCGTATTCTCGATCTCGGACAGCGCGGGCAACGTGCTTCCCCAAGCGGAAGCGGCCGGGACGATGTACATCGACGAATTGGCCTTCGGCCCGACGGGCGGAGCCAATCTGCTGCGCAACACAGGGTTCGAGGAGCAGCTGAAATATTGGGGCGGCGACAAAGGAAACGTCTTCGTCCGGTATCCCGATCAATCGGACAATCCGCCGGCGCGGCAGTACGAAGGCATCGCCAATCTGGGCGCGTATTCCTGGGACCGCAACCCGGACGGCGTATCGGATTTCGGCACGTGGACCGGCACGACCCCGTATCTGGCCGAAGACTTTCTCGAGCAGAATACCTGGTCCGACCTGGAAGGCGGCAACCGGCTGGACGCCTGGAAAGACTCGCCTTATGCGCAGAGCATGCTGTGGGCGACGTATCCGTTCCCAAAATCGGGCGGCAGCCTCGCGGCCGCGGCGCACGGCGATTACAACGAGCATTACCGGCAGCTCGGCGAGAACCTGATCGCGGCCGGCATGGACAACGCGATGATCCGTTTCGGGCATGAGTTCAACGGCGGCTGGTACTACTGGACGGTCGGCAACGCCAACGAACCCGATCACGAGCAGAAATGCGCCGATTTCGCCGAAGCGTTCCGCCAATTCGTCACGACGCTGCGCAGCATCGACGGGCAGCATTTCAAGTTCGTCTGGAACCCGTCGACCGCGGTGTGGGGCGTCGATCTTCCGGCCGCGTTCCCGGGCCGGGACTACGTGGACTTCATCGGCATCGACCACTATGACCAGACGTGGGCGCAGAGCAACGGGCAGCCGCTGTACGGCCCGGCCTACCAAACCGCCGACCCGGCCGAGCGGGCAAGAAGGCAGCAGCTGGCCTGGAACGCCGAGGTAGCGGACGGCAACTGGGGCCTCGGCATGATCGCCGATTTCGCGGAGGACCAAGGCGTTCCGCTCGGAATCTGCGAATGGGGGCTCGCGACGAGGTCCGACGGCATGGGCGGCGGCGACAACCCCGTCTTCATTCAGAACATGCATGATTGGATCGCGAACAACAACGTGGCCTGGCATGTATACTTCAACGTATCGGCCAGCGACGGCGACCATGATTTGTACGATACGGTGGCGTTCCCGCAAGCTTCCGCGAAATTCAGCGAGCTGTGGAACCCCAGCGGCGCGCCTCAAACTTCCCCGGCCATCGCGCCGTCGGACATCGTCGCAAGCGGCGAGTCCTACGCGAAGCTCGAAGGCGAGGACGGCGTTCTCACGGGAAGCGCCTTCCGGTATCACGGAGATCCCTGGGCATCCGGCGGCGAATTCGCGGTCATGTACAGATCCGTCAACGCGCTGACGTTCGCGAACGCGCCGCAGGCGAACGACGGCGTCGCGATCGTGTATCAAGGCTGGCAGTCGGATCAGAAAGCGTCGCTGTACGTCAACGACGCGCTGGTGAAGAAGAACATTTTGTTCCAGCAGCATGGCCGTTCCTGGTCGAACAGCTACGGCTATGTCGTCTTGAACGACGTTCGGATTCCGGCAGGAGCCACCGTGAAGCTGCAGATCAACAAGGACGACGAGTTGGACAATTTCGACAGCCTGAAGATCGACTACCTCCTGCTGCTGGGTACGTCCGGCGGGAGCGGCAATCCCCCCGCGAACCCTGGCGACGGCGGCTCGGCGGTTCCAAGCGTGAAGCTCTATGCGAAGCATGCGACGGTGATCAAGGAGGAAGGCGGCAGCCTGGAATTTTATCTGGCGGTGAACGGCGCGGATAAGCTCAATGCCGTGAGCGCCGATTTCGGCTTCGACAGCTCGAAATTCAGCCTGCGCAGCGTGGAAGCCGTAGGGGCGCCGGGCGCGGTCATCGACAATCGGGTCAGCGGCAATACCGTCCATATCCTGGCCGGCTTCCCGGCTTCGATTACGACGACGGCTTATGCGGACATGATCAAGCTGACCTTCGATCCGCTGGACACGAACGCGAAGAGCGTGCAGGCGGACCTGCGGCTGCTCGGCGCGACGACCGCCTCGAGCGGCGTGAACGCGGATATCGAGCCGACCAAGGACGGCGATTCGGCCTCGATCATGCTTCGTTCGTACGCCGATCTCGCCGACGTCAACGGGGACGGCAGCATGACGGCGGCAGACCTGTCGCTGGCGCTGGACCATTACCGCGCGACGCCGCAGGCTGCCGATTGGAGCAGCGCGTGGCGGGCGGACGTCAATGCCGACGGTATCGTCGACACGACGGATTTTACGATCATCGCGGCCGGCATCTTGGACGCGCGGCCGTAATTCCGGTCGCGGGGGGTGACGGACGTCACGCATCGTCAAGCCTCTCGCGAGCTATTGAAAGGATGCAATTCTACTTCAGGGACGGCTGGGTACGAAGGTATGCGCAATCTGCCGTGCTTTCAGCCAATTATTAATCAGAGCCGAACGGGACACTCGGAAACGAGCGTTTCGTCCGGCTTTTCTTCTGATAGAGGCTCCCTGTCCCGTCATGGTGCAACGCGATGATGCCGAATCGTTTGCCGTTCGCTGACAGGTTCTGTCGCGAGGCCGTGCTACAATGAAGGCAGTAACGAGGAAGAAAGGGAGGCATCGGAATGACGAGGATTTTGGGCAGTCAAGCAGCGGGGCACGAAACCGGGATGCTGTTCATTCACGGCGCGGGATTGCGCGGGAGCATCTGGGAGGAGGTGGCGTCGGGGCTGGGCGCGCCGGCGCTGCTGGCGGATTTTCCGTTCCGCGACGGCTGCGGGCAAGCGAGGCTGCGGCTCGGATTCGCCGATTATACGGCGCATCTCCGCGAGCAAGCGGAAGCGTGGGAGGTTCGCAGGATCGTCGTCGTCGCGCATTCGCTCGGCGGCGTGCCGGCGCTGCAGCTCGCCGCTTCCTTGGCCGCGGAACGGCGGCTGGCGGGATTCGCCGCGGTCGGCGCGGCGATTCCGCGCGACGGCGGATCCTTCCTGTCGGCGCTCCCGATGCCGAAGCGGCTGCTGACGGGCGCGTTCATGCGGCTGTTCGGCACGAAGCCCCCGGCGTCGGCCATCCGGAGCGGGTTATGCCAGGATTTATCGCCGGAGCGGTCCGCGGCCATCGTTGACGGATTCGTGCCGGAAGCGATTCGGGTCTATACGGATGCCTGCGGGGCTGCCGTTCCCCAGGCGCCGTCGCTTTACGTCAAACTGACCCGCGACAAGGAGTTCGGCTCGGATTTGCAGGATCGCATGATTGCGAATATGACGCCGTCCCGCGTGGAAAGATTGGCCGCCGGCCATCTGCCGATGCTGAGCGACCCGGACGATTTGCGCGAAATTCTGCGGCATTTCCTTATTGCGTGCGATTAAGAGAGTTGCATCGAAGCCGCGTTCTCTTTATGATTTAATCACGAATCATAGAGGACGGTGAGCGCAATGGGAGAAAGGGAAATCATCGCGAATTCGGGCATGCCGGTAACGGTGGACCGGATCGTTCGCGATCTGCGGGCGCTTGGCGTCGAAGAAGGCGATACGCTGCTCGTGCACGCGTCGTTATCGAGCTTGGGCTGGGTATGCGGCGGCCCGCAGGCTGTCGTGCAAGCGTTGTTGGAAACGGTCGGGGAAGCCGGAACGATCGTCATGCCCGCCCAAAGCGGCGACTGGAGCGACCCGGCCGAATGGTCCAACCCGCCCGTCCCCGCGGAGTGGCTCGAGCCGATCTACCGCGGCATGCCGGCGTTCGATCCGTTGACCACGCCGACGCGGGGCATGGGACGGATCGCCGAGCTGTTCCGCACGTTTCCGGGGAGCGTGCGGTCGCATCACCCGCAGGTGTCCTTCTCCGCGAACGGGAAGCACGCGGCGGCGATCGTCGCGGATCATCCGCTGACCCCGCAATTCGGCATGGCTTCGCCGCTCGGCAAGCTGTACAACCTGGAGAACGCCAAGGTACTGCTGCTCGGAGCGAGTTACGGCGCCTGCACCGCCTTCCATCTTGCCGAATCGCTTCTGCCGGACATGCCCGCGAAGAAGATGGGCACGGCGATGATGGAATCGGGCGCGAGAACATGGAAATGGTTCACGGATTTCGCATACGATTCCGCCGACTTCAGCTTGATCGGCGCCGTGCTGGACGAACGCGGCGAGCTCCCGGCGAGAGGCAAGGTCGGCGGCGCGGACTGCCGGCTCTTCGGTTTGCAGGCAGGCGTGGACGCGGCTGGCGAGTGGCTGCGGGCGAATCGAATTTAGGAGTGAAATGATGCAAAAGTACAGCAATTTTCTGTCTTGGCACGCATTCAAGCGGATTTCCTGCAAAAATGCAGTATTTCTTCGAATTCGGGAGGCAGATGCGAGAAAACGATTCGAGTTGCTGCACATTTGCAGGAATGATATGCGCGTTGATCGATTTTGAGAAATATTGCTGTAAAATTGCAGGAAAGTGCAAAAGCAGTCGGCTTCCCGCAGCCATTGTCAGTCCTATCGGGCTTCGACTGGCTATTCTGCTATCGTACAGCTGCGGAGGCTCATGCCGCAGGTGATGATCGGATTACTGGCATCCTGTGGACATCCTCTGGCAGAAAATGGGGCGAACGAGTAAGATGAAAGGGAATGCTCCATGCGAAGATGCCTGTTTCTTGCGCATGCGAGGACACGCTATCATGTCGTCGATCGGGAGAGGATGCAGCATCAAAACGTATCGAATCGGTTTAATCGGTCTGGGCGGGATGGCCCAGGCGCATATCAGATGGCTCGCGGAGGCGGGCGAACGGTTCCGGCTCGTCGCCGTCAGCGACGTGAACCCGCTCGCGCTGTCGGCGACTGGCGACAAGCACGGTATATCCGAAGCCAAGCGCTACGCGGACTTCGAACAGCTCGTCGCGGATCCCGACGTGGACGCCGTCGTGGCGGTGACGCCGAACAACGTGCACGCGGCGATCGTGCGGGCCTGCTTGGAAGCGGGCAAGCCCTTCATGGCGGAGAAGCCGTTCACCCGCGTCTTCGAGGAAGCGGTTCCGCTGCTTGCCCTGTACGAACGGCAGCCCGTTCCGGCGATGATCGGCTTTTCCTACCGTTATACCCCGGCGTTTCGCTATACGCGCGAGCTGCTGCGGGACGGGCGGATCGGCGCGGTCCGAAGCTTCTCCGGCCAATATTTGCAGGGCTGGGGCGCGGAGCAGTACGACTGCCCGTACGTTTGGCGGTTCGACAAGGCGATTACGGGCACCGGCACGCTCGGCGACCTGGGGTCGCACATGGTCGATCTCGCGCGGTTCCTCTTCGGGGAGTTCGAGGAGCTGTCGGCGCAGATGCAGACGATCGTTCCGGAGCGGCCGGACCCGCTGACGGGCGGGATGGTCCGCATCGAGGTCGACGATTTCGTCAGCTTCCAAGCGCGGATGGCCGACGGCGCCATGGGCGTGTTCCAAGCGTCGCGCAATGCCGTCGGCTCCGGCAACCAGCACGAGATCTCGATTTACGGCGATCGCGGCACCATCCATGCGTCCACGCTGGACCCCGACCATCTGGTACTGGTCCGGGAGGACGGAGAGGGGCAGCTGTCCCGATCGACGCTGGCCGTGCCGAATCGCTGCAAAGTCACGCAGTACGCGGACTTCCTGGCGGCGCTGGACGGGCTGCCGGCGGACGGGCTGCCCGGCGTGCTCGACGGGTACCGGAATCAAGCGGTGCTGGAGGCGATCGTGCGGGCCAGCGAAACGCGGAGCGTGGTGTCGCTGCATGCCGGTCTATAACAACCTCTTACGCGATGGCATCCCCGGGTAGTTTTGAATTTGAAACGGAACGGGTATAGCTGATGAAGGCTGGTTCGGATCGGATTGAAAAAGCTCGGATCGGAATGCGGGCGGAGTCTGTCGCCGGCAAGCAATAGAAGGATGGCTTCGGGGGAAGAACCGGGGCCGTCCTTCTTTCCGTTTATTTTGAAATGCCGGGAAGAAATCGCTCTTTTAAAATGAATTTTTTCTTGAAAATGGCAAAATTCCGTTTATGATTAGTAAATTGGGACTGTCGCCCGACCGACACTTCATTCCACTTCTTCAGTGAGCGATATTGCGTCCATTACATCCATGAAAAGAGGGACAATAGTGCATCACGTGCATGGCTCCTACGATATGCTGCTGGTTTTGTTTTCTTATGTGGTTGCCGTCGTGGCATCCTATACCGTACTTGATTTGGTCGGCCGCATCAGCACGGCCAAGGGCATTCACCGCTGGGGATGGCTCTGGTTCGGAGCGGTCGCGATGGGACTCGGCGTGTGGTCGATGCATTTCGTCGGCATGCTTGCTTTCTCGCTGAGCGTATCCGTTGCTTATAATTTGTTGACCGTCATTCTATCCGTCGTAGTCGTCATCGCGGCTTCGTTCGTCGCGCTGTACGTCGTCGGACGCGGCCGCCTGTCCGTAGCTCAACTGCTAAGCGGGGGACTGCTGCTCGCGGCGGGCATCTCGGCGATGCATTATATCGGCATGTCGGCCATGCAGATCGGGATTACCTACGAGCCGGTCTTGTTCGCCTGCTCGATCCTGATCGCGATCGTGGCTTCCGTCGCGGCCTTGTGGCTGGCCTTTTATTTGCGCCAAGGGAATGCGCGCGGGGGGCTGTGGAAGAAGCTCGGCAGCAGCCTCATCATGGGCGCCGCGGTCGTGGGCATGCACTACACGGGCATGCGGGCCGCAAGGTTTCATATGGCGGATGCGATGGAAGGCGCGAACGGCATGATGCTGGATCAGAAATTCTTGGCCTTCATCATCGCGGGCGGCACGCTGCTGACGCTCGGGCTGTCGATATTCGGCATTTATATCTCCAATCGCTTCTCCCGTAAAGATTCAGAAATCCAGCAAAGCGAGAAATGGTACCGCTCCTTGTTCGAGAATAACCAGGATGCCATTATATCCATCGATTCGCAGTACCGGATCATCGGCTTCAATCCGGCCGCGATCAAGCTCACGGGCCTATCGGGCGACTCGCTCCGCAACCGGACGATCGAGGGCATATTGCCCTTCGTCGCGGTCGCGGAGCGCGAGCGTACGCGGGAAATGTTCCTGAAGTCGCTGGGCGGGGAGATGCAAAATTATGAGACCGCGATCGTCCACCGCGAAGGGCGCCGGATCGACGTCAGCGTCGTCAACGTGCCGGTCGAACAGGACGGACAAGTCGTCGGCAGCTACATTATCGCCAAGGACGTGACGGCGGAGAAGGAATCGAAAGAGAAGATTCAATACCTGGCCTTCCACGATGAATTGACGGGCATGCCGAACCGGCGCATGTTCAATCAGGCGCTGGCCGGGGTCATCCAGAGCGACGCCGACCGCTTCTCCGTCATGGTGATGGACATGGACCGGTTCAAATTGATCAACGATTCGCTCGGGCATACGTACGGGGATCTGTTTCTCCAGGAAGTCAGCCAGCGGATTCTGCGCTGCACGAGCGATTATCGCGTGAAGCTCGCCCGCATGGGCGGCGACGAGTTTACGCTGCTGTGCGACAGCTGCTACGGGAAGGAAGAGGTCGCCCGCATCGCGGAACGGATCATCGAGGAGGTCGCGATCCCGTACCGGCTGAAGGAGAACGACTTTTACGTCACGGCCAGCATCGGAATCGCCGTCTATCCGCAGGACGGGGAGGACGCGGTCCAATTGCTCAAGAACGCCGACACGGCCATGTACGAGGTCAAGAAGAACGGCAAGAACGGCTACCAGTTCTATACCGGCGAGCTGAACGCGCAGCTGCAGGAGAAGATCGAGCTGGAGGTCGAGCTGAGGCAAGCGCTGCTGCGCGACCAGCTGTTCCTCGATTACCAGCCGCAGATTCGGGCCGGCGACGGGCAGATGATCGGCGTCGAGGCGCTCGTCCGCTGGCGGCATCCGTCCAGAGGCACGATCTCGCCGGGCGTATTCATTCCGATCGCGGAAGAAACCGGCATGATCTACGAGCTCGGGACATGGGTGCTGCGCGAAGCCTGCCGGCAGATGAAAACCTGGCATGACGCGGGCGGACCGCTGATTACGGTGTCCGTCAATCTCTCGTCCCAGCAGTTTCACCAACCCAATCTAACGACATATATCAAGGGTATCCTGGAGGAAACGGGGCTCGAGCCGCAGTATTTGGAGCTGGAGATCACGGAGAGCATGATGATGGACGCGGCGGTCTCGACCGGCATCCTGAACGAATTGACCGAATACGGCATCCGCATCAGCCTGGACGATTTCGGGACGGGCTACAGCTCCTTGAGCTACTTGAAGCTGCTGCCGATCCACAAGCTCAAAATCGATCGTTCCTTCATCCGCGACATCGTCGTGAACAAGAACGACAAGGCGATCGTCGCGACGATCATCTCGATGGCGCAGCATTTGAACATGGACGTCATCGCGGAAGGCATCGAGACGAAAGAACAGCTGGATATCCTGACGGACAACGATTGCGAGAAGATTCAAGGCTACTATTACAGCCGGCCGCTCCCCGCGGTTCAAGTGGAGCAGGAGTTCTTCGCTCCGATGCGGATCGCCGCTGCCGCGAAGTAATGCAAGCTGCCGGAATGGATACACTAGAATCGGTGCAGGGAATCTCGTGCCGTGCCGACCGATAAGGAGGGACGCCCGTGGCATTCGGCGTGAAGCGCGAGGAATTGGAACAGTGGAAGGCGCAGGTGGCGCGCGGCGAGATCGCCTTCTTGACGCATTATTGGCTCGAGCCGCGGTTCAAGGACATCAAGACCGTGACCAAGGTCGGCTGCGGCGATCTCGACAAGCTGACCGCCTGGTGCAGAAGCAACGGACTGGATCCGAAGTATATCCACCGCCGGCAGCCGTTTCCGCATTTCGACCTGATCGGCGAGAAACAGCTGGAGATTCTGAAGCGGGAAGGGCTGTGGGAGCAGCTGGAACGGTTTAAGCTGCAGGATTGAACGCGCGCTGCGGCGGGCTGCGGGTTGAGAAAGAAATAACGGCTGCTTCCGGTCATGGACCGGAGGCAGCCGTTTTTGCGTGGGGGTCGCCAGCGGGCATGGGCGGAGATGGCAGGCGCATTTCAGTCCGGGCAAGCGCGCGGGTTCTGCCGAATCTATCCTGCCGATACCGACTCCCCGTCGCCTTCCCAGCCTGACCTTGCCCCCATTCCCTTTTTCCGGTAATCCGACGGATTCATCCCGTAGAACTGCAGGAATTTCCTCGCGAAGAAAGCCGAGGAGTTGAAGCCGACGTCCATCGAGATCTCGATGACCGATTTCTTCGTATTCAGCAGGAGCTTCGCGGCCTGTTTCAGCCGTTCCTTTTGAATGACGTCGACGATCGTATGGCCGACCTGCTCCTTGAACAGATGCGCGAGGCGCGAGGGGGACAGGTACACTTTGTTGGCGAGCTCCTTGATCTGGACGGGCTGCGCGTAGTGCAGCAAGAGGTAATCCATCACTTCCTTGATGCGCGGGTCCAGGCGGGCACTGTCTTCGTGGTGGTGCTTGGCGAGGAGCAGCAGGATTTCTTCCAGCGCATTGACGGACAGCTCTTCCGTGAACGCTTCCGGTTCGCCCTGATTATAACGGATTAACCGTTCGAACGCCTGCTCGACCTGCTGCCGCATGCCGCTTTGGCCGAGCCGGAGATAGAGGAACCCGTTGTGCTCCTTTGGCAGGGACAGCCACGAGAAGACCTGCGCCTTCGGCGTGAAATGGCACCACATCTTCTTCCATACGCTGTTCGCGGCGGTATAGAAATCATGGGGCGTGCCCGGCGGAATGAGGACGAGGTCGCCGCTCGTGCATTCGTAAGGCGCGTCGTCGTTCTCCACGATGCCTTTTCCGGACAGCGTGAACATCAGCAGCCAATCCTTGGTTCCTTTCGAACGATGGCAGAAGTATCCGTAGGCTTTATCGTAGAGTTCGGTCGCCAGGACGCCGGGCGGACGTTTCTTAGGCGTTTCGTACCAAAGGGGGACAGGCGGCTTTTGATGCATGCGGGCACGCTCCTTTCTGCGAGTTGCTTGTCTCTTCAGTGTAGGCGGAGAACGTTAGGAGAGATCATGGCAATCGTGAAGAAAAGGTAAATTTCCCGCAGCAATGCGGCATGCGGCCGCGTGCGGCGGCTGCCGATAGCAGGATTGTAGTGTTATTCAGCCGTTTCGAGCGCTCTTTGCGGCGAGGGGCGGTTCTATAATGAACACAGGATCGATCCGAAGCCAACCAACCCCAACGAGGAGTGACATTTGTGACCAAACGCTTTCGCTTTACGCTTACGATGTGCATCATGATCGGCCTGCTCGCCATGCTGTCGGCCTGCGGTTCCGCCGCCAACGATACGCAAGGCGCCGGCAATGCCGCGGACAAGGGCGGCAACGCCGCGCAAAATGCCGCCAATGCCCCGGACGATGCGCCCCCGGCCGAAGAACCGGCGAAGGAAGTCGACCTGACCTGGGTAGGCTGGTCCGGATCGGACAAGCCGTGGATTCCCATCATCCAGCACATGATGGACGACTGGAATACGGCCAACCCGAAGGAGCAGGTCAGCTGGCTCGGCTGGCCGTGGGATCAGACGCTGCAGCAAATTCTCGTGCGCAACCAGTCCAAGCAGCCGATGGATATCGGCCAGACCGATCTCGGATGGCTGAAGACGCTGGCGGATTCCGGCGCGCTCGCGGATCTGGGCCAGCTGTTCGACAAGCAGTGGCTGGCAGACAATTTCGAGCCGTCCGCGCTGGATGCCGGCCGCATCGACGGCGTGCTGTACGCGCTGCCGTGGACGATGTCCGCGACTTCGATGGTCAATAATCCGACGCTGCTGGAGAAGGCGGGCATTACCGCTTCGCCGGCCACGATCGCGGAATTCGAAGCGGACCTCGGCAAACTGAAGGCGCTCGGTCCCGACATCGTGCCGTACGGCATGCTGACCAAGTCGGCCTCGGCCAGCAACGACATTCAAGTATGGCTGAAGGTGTTCGGCGGCGACGTATTCGACGACGCGGGCAATATCATCCTCAACAACGCCGCGGGCGTGAAGACGCTGGACTGGTACAAGAGCCTGCTGGCCAAAGGGTACGTCAAGATGGACATGGCCCGTGCCGACGCGCGCAACCTGTATTTGCAGGACAAGGTCGGATTCTACGAGGATTCCATCCTGGCCAAGGGGCTGGAGCTGACGAACGGCGTCGCGGAAGCGGACGTGACGAAGCATCTGGTGCCGATTCCGCGTCCGGTGCTGAACCAAGGCGACAAGACGCTGGATAAAATGTGGGGCCATCACCTCGTCGTTTTCAATAATTCGCCGAACAAGCAGCAGGCGGCCGACTTCATCAAGCAAATCGTCGGCAAAGACAACTCGCTCTACTATTTCCAAAACGGCGGCCTGCTGCCGACCATGAAGTCGGCTATCACGGATCCGATCGTGCAGAATGATCCGACGTCGAGCAAATTCCTGGAGATCACCAAGAACAGCACCTCCGTCGATACCGATGCTTACAATCAGAAGGCGGCGCTCGACAACGTCATCGTGGAAGAATTCCAAGCGGCGATGCTGAACAAGAAGTCGAGCCGGCAAGCGCTGGACGATGCGGCCTCGCGCATTGCGGCCGAGCTGAAGAAATAAGGAGAAGTCCCCTATGAACAAATCCAATCGCGGGTTGCGGTTGACAGAAAGCCAATTTGGCTTTCTGTTGCTTTTTCCGGCGCTGATCGTCTATGCCGCCGTGCTGCTGTATCCGCTGCTGAATTCGACGTACATGAGCTTCACGGACCAGACGCTGCTGAAAGCCGACCGGCATTTCATCGGGCTCGCGAATTTTCGCGCGCTCTGGAACGATCCCAATTTCCTGGACGTGTTCCTGCATACCGTCGTGTTCGTGGTCGGGGCGACGATTGCGCCGTTCATCCTTGGGTTCGTCTGGTCCATCGTGCTGCAGCAGGGGTTCAAAGGGTCCAAATGGCTCCGCAGCCTGACGCTGGTGAACTGGGTGCTGCCCGGCACGGCGATCAGCTTCCTGTGGATGTGGATGTTCCAAAGCAATTACGGCGTGATCAACGGCCTGCTGATGAAGCTGGGCCTGATCTCGGAGAATATCAATTGGCTCGGCTCCACCAATTACGCGATGGCCGTCGTCATCCTGGCGTCGACCTGGAAAGGCGTCCCGTGGTTCATGGTCTTCTTGTTCGGCGGGCTGCAGGCGGTGCCGCGCGAGCAGCTGGAGGCGGCACGGATGGACGGCGCTGGCAACGTGACGGCGTTTCTGAAGATCGTCTATCCGAGCATGCGGCCCATTATCGCCGTGTCGCTGATCCTCGGCGCCATCGGCAATTTGCAGCAGTTCGACCTGCAGTGGGTCATGACCGAGGGCGGTCCCGCGCGGGCGACGACGACGTTATCCATCGAGGTGTACCGCAGCGCGTTCCGCGAATGGGACTTGGGCAGGGCTTCCGCCATCGGCCTCGTCTGGGTGCTGATCATGGGGGTGTTCGCCGCGTTCTATCTGCGCCGTATGCGCGAGCAATTGAAATCATAACCGACACGAAGGAGGCAAGCCCCATGTTCGAGCAAACTTCAGGCTTCCGGGTGTTCTTCTGGATTTCGCTCGTCTGCCTGACGGCGTTTCTGTTCTTCCCGCTGTATTGGATGCTGAATTCCGCGCTTAAGCCGGCGTCCGACATCTTCGA
The DNA here is from genome assembly GCF_059383675.1 of Paenibacillus sp. J22P277. Classification (NCBI taxonomy): domain Bacteria; kingdom Bacillati; phylum Bacillota; class Bacilli; order Caryophanales; family Paenibacillaceae; genus Paenibacillus; species Paenibacillus sp. J22P277. The sequence continues at coordinate 75,726 of NZ_JBXENS010000002.1, read as the reverse complement.
TCTCTCGTTCATCCCGCATCACCCGACATGGGGACATTTTGGGGAAGTTTTCCGGGATCGGGAGATCCGGCGCTATTTCGTTAACAGCCTGACGCTGTCGATCGCGAGCTGCGTCTTCGCCACGATCATCTCCGCTTACGCCGGGTACAGTTTCTCCAAGTACCGGTACCGCGGACGCATGTCCTTCATGCTGCTGTTCCTCATGGCCAAAATGTTCCCCTACGCGGTGCTGCTGCTGAGCATGTACGCGCTCATGCTGAAGCTGCAGCTGCTCGACAATTACCTCTCGCTCGTGCTCGCTTACGTGACGTTCACGCTGCCGGTCGGCTGCTGGACGCTGAAGACGTACTTCGACGGCATCCCGGACGAGCTGATCGAATCGGCCAAGATCGACGGCGCCGGCAATGCGCGCATCCTGCACCGCGTCATCCTGCCGCTGGCCGTGCCCGGCCTCGTGTCGGTCGCGATCTACGGCTTCGTATGGAGCTGGAACGACCTGCTGTATTCGCTCACGCTCGTCACGTCGCCGGAGAAGCGCACGCTGGCTCCCGGGCTGATCCTCAGCTATCTCGGCGAAGCGCAGCAGGATTGGGGCGGCATGATGGCGGCTTCCATCGCGGTGTCGCTGCCCGTCACGTTGCTGTTCCTGCTGCTGCAGCGGTATTTCATTCAAGGGCTGGTCGCAGGCGCGGTGAAGGGCTAGCCGCGGTTGCCGGTCGGAGGTTGAGCGTCGGGAGAGGACATGGCCGGCCGAACGCAAAGGGCGGAAATAACGGTGTCCATCCCGTAAACGAAAGAGCAGACCACCGTTGTGATCTGCTCGGGCTCATGTTCAATGACGGACAAGCGGGGGAACAACATTCACGTCCTGCACCATAAAAGGGAATTTCTTTGCCTCATCCTGGGCCAACCGCTTGATTCGCTCCATGATCTTGAGAACGCTTGGCGGCCCGATGCCGATGACCGCGCTGAACGCATGCGTTTGCCCTTTCATGGACCAACTCAATGTATCTTGTATCCGTCGCATACCATGTCGGGCTCGAATCCGGAAGCTTCCACCTCCCATGGCCGGGCCGCTAAAGCCTTGGCCAGGTTTTGGTACACCCGCTTGGAAGCCGGCCAGCGGTGGCCATCCGGCATAGCAATCGGTAAATCGGAGCCTTCGCAATCATATTCCATCGTTCCGTCCGGACGGTAAAGGAGCTTGGTGTAACCCATGGGATGGCTTCCGAAAAACTCCAATTGCATCCAATCGACGACCGTCATATCGTACTCCCTTCTCTCCAAGCAAGCGCAAAGACCCGTTAAGGAAAAATCTATTTTTCGAATAGCTTTCTGCCGACAAAGTTGGCCGTAACCGGCTTCTTGCCGAGTTCTCGCGACCAGACCGATAATTGGCCGGCGTGATGGATCTCGTGCGCGATCAGGTGCCGCATCACTTCCCCGTACGTATGGGCTTCCCGTTCCCCTTCATCCGTGATATCGATCATGATGCGGTCCTCCAGGCTGTCGTTCCAATCGCAGACGAACGGAGCGAGCTCGGCGTGGCAGCGTTCGGAGAGGTCGCGCACTTGCCCCAAGCTTGCCACGTCCCCGAACGAAGGGACGTCAATCGCTTTTTCTTGAATGCCGCCGCAGATCCAGCCATACTCGACCGTCACGATGTGGTACAGCGTGGGAAGGATGTATCCGATGCCGCCGGTGCGTTTCTTCAGCAGCTCCTCCGCGCTCACGTCCTCGCACCAGTCAAACCACTCTTTGCGAACCTGCCAGTTATACCGGAATAGTTTTAACATGTCGCCGCCTCCTTGAAAAACTTGTATTTCTTACCATTCGCGAAAAAAGTAAACTTTCCTGCCGAGCCGGTTTATCTGTTACGGATAACCGCAAGCACGGTCTCTCCATCGGCGGCTTGCCATTGCGACTCTTAGTAGATGGCCGCCGATTCGCGGCCAAGCGCAGCATTAGGCGGCGTCGCGAACGCGCGGCACATGCGGCAAGCCTTTACCGCGCGCATCTCCCGGCGCGCCTCATTGCGCCGAAGGCGCCGTGCGTCAGGACGCAGTAAATGGCGAAGATAGATCGTAGTGCCGCGGACTACCCGAAGTTGGCGATAATGCCCTGCCGGCTGACGGGAAGTCCAGCCTCGTACAGGTGGGAGACGTCCCCCGCGCCGAGGCACCGGGGGACCGCCCATTCCTCGGAGCGGGCGTCCATCAGGATCGTCGTCACCGAGCTGGGCGGGAGCCAGAAGCCCGACCAGACGAGAGGAAGCGGAATCTCGAGCAAATGCGCGAGCCAGGCGAGGCCGAAGCCCATGTGGCAGAAGACCGCCAGCTTGTCGTCGTTCTCCCGGAGAATCCGGTATTTGCCGCCTTCCCGGCGGTAACCGGCCGCCTCCATGAAGGCATCGGACTGCCGCTTGAGCTCGGCGAAGCCCTGCTCGAACACTTCGCCGCTGAACGGCTCCATCCGCGTCCACGTATCCCGTGTCGGGTACGGTCTCGCGCCGCGGATGATTTCGCCGTCCACGTTCCAGGGGGCGATCGTGCCGCCCTGGTTATCCGGCACGTCCCAGCCGCGGATCTCCGACAGCCAAGGCTGCGTCTCGAACGGCAGCCCGGTCAACGCCCGGGTGTAAACCATCGTATGCTGCGCCCGCTTGAGCGGGGAGCAGTAGATACGGCTGATGTCCTCGGCCGCGATTCGTCTGGACAACGCCTCGGCTTCCAGATGGCCGGCGGCCGTGATCGTGTCGTTCTCATAGTCGGGATCGGCGTGACGAATGATGTAGATGCGCAAGCGATACACTCCTTAAAGTCATTGCGGAACCTGTCCTGCCGAGACGGTTCCGGGCGTAGGCGTCTGATGGAGCGAAGCGGGCGAGCGCCGCTCCATTTCCCGTTTCACGGGATCGAATGCCGCCGGGTAATAGTAGGCGATGCTCTGATTCTGCGCGGCGTCGCAGCCCGTGGCCGGCACGCAGGCGTTATCGCCGATGCCGGGATTGTACCGGACGAAGGAATAGCGGTCCGTGTCCTTGTCGCCGAACGGTCCGGCGATCGCCAGGAACCGCTCCTTCGTCGCGTCCCATTCGGCGCCGGTAACGTAGACGAATTGGTTGGCGGCCAGGCTCGTGCCGTAAACGGCGTTGAAGTCGGCGACGGTCTTCGTGGGATCGGCGAGCAGCCAGACGATTTTGGTGCCGTGCGCCGGGATCGTCATGCCTCCCCCGCGACCGGCATCGTGCAGCGTGTACCGCAGCAGCTCGTAATTCCACGGATCGGCGAACTCGTACCGCCAGTAATAGTTGAGCTGATGCCCGCTCAGGTCGATCGCGGAGCTGCTGTTGTTATAGAGCTCGACGTACCGGTAAGCGTTGTTCCCCGAGGATGACAGTACCGTCTCCGTGATGAGCAGCGCCCCGGGTACCGTGCCGACCGGCTTTGTCGCGGCGGTCACGGCCGTCAAAGGCGTCGCCATCAGGCGGTCGATCGGATAGATGCTGGCGTAGCCCGTCATGTATTTCGGAGCGGCGTTCTCGAACGAGACGTACAGCGTGCCGTTCGCGCTGAACAGTCCTTCCGACTGCGGCGGCATCATGATCGTGTTCACGAGGTTCACATGGTCCATGTACCAGACGGGAACGTTCGGCGAGCCGAAGCGGTTGGTCGTCGTGTTCGGCGTGCCGTTCAGATTGATCTGGTAGACGAGCAGCTCGCTGTCCCATTCCGGGCCGTACGACTTGCTGACGATGAATTTATCGCCGGACACCTCGACGCCCTGCACTTCGTCCGGGACGGAGATGATGTAGTTCGGCACGACGGCGCTCGTGCCGGGCCGCAAGCGGGTCCGGTCGACCGTGTCGGCGGCGTTCAGGCGGAAACCGGCCATCCATGCTTTGTTGACGCGTCCGTCGCGGTTCGTCATGGCATGCGCGGGATCGGTCTCGTAGTTGTAGCGGCCGTATTCGCTGACCCATACGATGCCGTTATCGATGCCGACGGCGCCGGCTTTGTTTTCCAGCTCGATGGCGTCATTGAAAATCAGCTTGTCGCCGTTGACCGCGGCGACGAAATCGGCCAGCTTGAACTGGTACAAATACTTCCACGAGGTGATCCAGCCGTTGGTCGCGCTGAGCGCGACGCCGGCGGCATGCTCCGTGTACGCCGTGCCGGGATCCTTGTACAGCCGGACGTACTTCACGAGCTGGCCCGTCGATTTATCGACCGCGGCCAGGATGCTCGGCGCGCCCTTGTCGCTGTAATACGACAGCAGAATCCAATCCTTGGGGGCGTAATAATCGGCGCCCTGCACGATGTAATCCTGATTGAGGCCCGGAATGATCGGGCCGGGCGCGCTCATGCCCAGATACTTGTCGTAGTTGACCGTATGCTTCGTAATGGCGATCGGCATGGCTTCCTGGGTGACGGGCTTCGGCGGTACTTGACCGGCCATGACCGCGCCGGGCGACGGGGCTTGATGGAGCGAATCCGGATTGACGCGTCTCATCTCCCTGGAAGCCGTATCGAACGAATCGGGATAAAAGTAGTCCACGCTCTGGCCTTTGTTGAAATCGCAGTTCGTCGTGCAGGCATTCAGCCCGGCGTCCGCATTGTAGCGGATGAAGGAATGCCGGTCGTTGACGGTGTACGGGGCGGCGGCGATCGCCATGTACCGCTGGTACGTGTAAGCCCAACCGCTATTCTGGGTATAAACGAAGGCGCTCGCGGGCAGATTCGTGCCGTACGCGGCGTTGAAGTCGGCGACGGTCTTGGTCGGATCGGAGAGCAGCCAGATGATTTTGGTCGAATAGGGCTGGATGTTCATGTCCGTCGCCCGACCGGCGGATATGATGTCTTCCTGCGAGGAAGCGCTGTTATTCCAAGGCTCCGAGGAGACGGCCTGGTAATAATAGAGCAGCTTCTGTTCCGCCAGATTGATCGCTTGGCCGCTGTTGTTGTACACCTCGATGTACCGGTAGGGCTCGTTCGTGCCCGGCGATTGGATCATCGCTTCCGTGATGAGCAGCTTGCCTGGCGGAGTCGGCACCTGACCGGATGATACCGCTCCCGGCGTCGGCGCCTTATGCAGCGATTTGGTAGGAATGCGTTCCATCTCGCGGCTCGTCGCGTTGAAGACCGCAGGATAGAAATAATCGACGCTTTCTCCCTTGGCGAAGTCGCAGTCTACGCCCTGCGTGCATGGCGTCGTGCCGGCATCGGCGTTATAGCGGATGAACGTAACGCGGTCGGCATCCTGGCCGTAGGGCGCCTTAACGATCGCCAGATAGCGCTGGGACGCGTAAGCCCATCCGCTGCCCTGCGTATAGACGAACCGGCTGGCGTCGAGACTCGTGCCGTAGGCGGCGTTGAAGTCGGCGACGGTCTTCGTCGCGTCGGATAGCAGCCAGACGATCTTGGTGCTGTACGGGTGGATGTACATATCGGTGGCCCGGCCGGCGGAGATGATGTCGGACGGGCCCGCGGCGCTGTTCGACCACGGGTTGGACGCGACGGGCTGATAATAGTACATGATCTTATAGTCGGCAAGGTCGATGGTGCGGTCCGTGTTATTGTAAATCTCCAAATAGCGGTACGGCTCGTTGGTGCCCGGCGATTGGATCATCGCCTCCGTCAGGAGCAGCGTCGGCGGGTTCTCGGCGGCTGCGAAGGCCGAACGGGACCCGGCGATCCAGCAGGCGCCGAATACGATCAGCAAGCCGAACGCGAAGGTCCAGCGGCGAAATGCGGTTGCTTTCATGGAAATACGCTCCTCTCTATGGGTGATTCAAGATAAGGATAGCCGACTTCGAGATAGCGGAGCCGGACGGCGCCATCCGCCTCGAGAGTAATCGCGTTCACGTACGATTGCTCTCCGGCGACCATCGCGACGCCGTTGACGAACGTCAGGTTCGGCGCCATGCGGCGAATCTCCGCCGCCGGATGCACGTGATGATGGCCGGCAAAGTAATACACGTCCTTCGCCTGACCGCTCTCCGGGCTGCCGGTCCCGACGTTCTCGGCCAGACGGACGAATTGCCGGACATGCTCCTGGTCGAAGTACGCCTCCGGTCCGCCGATGCCGTTATGCGCGAACACGAAGATCACCGGCTCCGGGCAGGCGCTCATCTCCTGCTCGAGCCAAGCGAACGCTTCGGGCTCGATGGTGCCGAGGCAGGATCCGGCGCGGTGCTTGCCGTCTTCCCCAACGTACGTGTCGAGCAGCAGCACGCGCGCGGAGATGCCGTGACCGGCCGTCACCGCGAAGGAACGGTTGAAATGGCTGCCCGCGACGATCGGCGCGGCCGGGCCGCAAAGCTGGTTCGCGAGCAAGTCGTACCCGTTGTCCAGATCATGATTGCCGATCATGATCGCCTTGGGACTCCGAATGCGTTCCCAGTGGACAAGGAAGGAAGCCAGGCTCTGCTTCTTGTCCACGATGTCCCCCGTGCAGACGAACAATTCCGGCATCTCCCGATTGGCGATGTCGACCGCCTGCCGCCATTTATCCAGCGATCCGTAGAAATGCCGCTCGGCGAATACGGCCTCCGGATGCTCCGGCCGGTCGGTCACCCGGTCTTTGATATGCAAATCCGTGGTCCAATGAATCGTCAATTTTCCGCTGCCGGACATAAATGCCTCCTTCGGTTTCAAGCTGCAGATGGCCATCTGAGAGCAAGGATACCGAAGTCGAGCCGCGGATAAAACGCCGATTCGGCTAAGTCGGCGCATGATGCTGCTATTCTGGGTCGGGCGGCCGTTCGGCTGCGCGAGGCCGCTCCGCGAACGCAGCTGCTTCCGACCCGTCATGTTGCGGTTAATAAAGAGGCAGAGGCCTTGCGCTAGAGGCCGACTATGGAGTACGGGGTGAGGACGAATGAAAATCAAAGTCGCGATTATCGGCTGCGGCTCGATCTCGGAATTCCGCCATGCGCCGGAGTACGCGGCGAACGCCCATGCGGAGATCGTCGCGTTCTTCGATCATAATCCGGAACGGGCGGAGCGGCTTGCCGACATGTTCGGCGGCAAGGTCGCGCCGAGCATCGACGCGATCATCGAGGACCCGGCGGTCGATGCCGTCAGCGTCTGCACGTCGAACGAAACGCACGAGGAAGTCACGGTCAAGGCGCTCCGGGCCGGCAAGCATGTGCTGTGCGAGAAGCCGATCGCCATCTCGGTGGCGGGGGCGAGGGCCATGATGAAGGCCGAGGAGGAGTCGGACTGCGTGCTCATGATCGGCCACAATCAGCGTTTCTCCAAGGCGCATATCGTGGCGAAGCGCCTCGTCGCCTCCGGCGAGATCGGCAAGGTGCTGACGTTCCAGACGACCTTCGGCCATAGCGGACCGGAGCATTGGGCGTTCGAGAAAAGCAAGGATTCCTGGTTCTTCAGCAAGGACCGGTCCGTGCTCGGAGCGGCGGGCGACCTCGGTATCCACAAGCTGGATCTGATCCGGTATCTGCTGGAGGACGAGATCGCGGACATCGCGGCATTCGGCGGGGCGCTGCACAAGACCGACTCGGACGGCGAGCCGATCGCCGTCAACGATAATATGGTCTGCATCGTGAAGACGGAGGGCGGCGTGCTCGGCACCGTCTCGCTCAGTTGGACCTACTACGGCGAGGAGGACAACAGCACGACCCTGTACGGGGAGAAGGGCATCGTGAAAATATTCGCCAACGAATCCTACCCGGTGCAAGTGAAACGCAGCGACGGCACCTCCCGGCAATACGAGATCGACGGCATCCAGACGAACGACAGCCAGACCGACAGCGGCGTCATCGACGCGTTCATCGACTGCATCCGGAAAGGCAAGAAGCCGCCGGTCAGCGCCCGGGACGGACTCGTCTCGCTGAAGCTGATCCAGGCGGCGATGAAGGCAGCCGAGGAGCGGCGTTCCGTGCGCGTGAAGTGAGCGCGGAGTGCGGGTGGAATTACGGTTGCCGGATAGGAGCGGCGGCAATCTTCGGAGAGGCCGATGCATTCGTTTAAGAAGAAAGAAAGAGCAAGCATCTCGGATTAGGAGAGCTTGCTCTTTCTTCTTACTTAGGGTCGTTTTTACGCTAAGGCGGGTTGCGGGATGTCCATTAACAGGAGAAATCGTGAGGTGAGTCGTTTGTATGCAGCCTTAATTTTCGGCAATGCTGGAAAAGTACGAAGCTCCGCCGCATGGCGGCATGAAGCCGCCCATCGTTCCATACGATGAATTAACCGTGAAACTAGCCCGATCCGAAGGAGGGAACATGCATGATCGTCGCCCAAGACGTTCTCGACTTGCACCGAATGACCCATGAAGCGTTTGTCGCGTGGATGAAGGAAAAGGCCGCAAGCTCCGTCATCGGCCTCATGGATATCGAATTCGCGGAGCTGGCCATGGACCGCGTCGTGCTCGAGATGCCCGTGGGCCCGAAGGTTCATCAGCCGGCCGGCATTCTGCACGGCGGCGTGTCCGTGCTCCTAGCCGAGACCGCGGCGTCCATCGCGTCGGAGCTCAATATCGATCCGTCGAAATACGCGGCGGTAGGACTGGAGATCAACGCCAATCATCTGCGTCCCAAATCGGACGGCCGCCTCGCCGCCGTGGCGACGCCGCTGCACCGGGGGCGGAAGACGATGGTGTGGGACATTCGAGTCGCCGACGAAGCCGGCAAGCTCGTCTGCATCTCCCGCTGCACGGTGGCGATCGTCGAAAAACAGTGATCGAACGACTAAACACGAAAGACGCAAGAAAGCCCGACACGAGGAGGCATAGCCATCCCCGTTCGGGCTTTCTTGCGTATGGATAGTCCCGTTCGCCGCCCGCTTGCCCGGATCGGAGCCGCGGCGCGTGCGGTGAATCGGTCGTTCGCTGCTTATGGATAGGAATTAAACCTTGTCGTAGGCGATCCCGGCCGAAGCGGGCGTCTCCCGGTCGTATAACGACTGCGGCAGCCGGTCCGGCGTGACGACGAAGCGCGGATGCGCCGTGACGCGTTCGCCCGGGGCGATGACGGTGACCTCGCCGTTCAGGCTGCCGATGACCGCGCCGTCCTCGACGATCGCACCTTCGCCGATAATGGCGCGGGAGAGCTGCACGTCCCGGCCGATGCGAACGCCCGGCATGAGGATGCTTTCGCGAATGTCCGCGCCTTCGTCGACGGCGACGTCGCCGAATACGATGCTGCGGTCCAGGTCGCCTTTGATCGAGCTGCCGTGGTGCACGTACGAGCTCTGAACGTCCGCGTTCGGACAGAGATAGGTGCGCATGGCGCTGCTTCGCCTCCGGGAGAGAATCGGCCAAGGTTTGGCTTTCGTCTCGGCCGCCGCGTCCAGCTCGCCGTCGATGAGATCCATGTGGGCTTCCCACAGGCTTTCCACGGTGCCGACGTCGCGCCAGTAGCCTTCGAACGGATGGGCGAGCAGGGGCGTGCCTTCCTTCAACATGCGCGGAATGATGTCCTTGCCGAAATCATGGCTCGAGGCCGGGTTCCGGCGGTCCGCCAGCAGCGCCTCCCGCAGGGCCGCCCATTTGAAGATATAAATGCCCATGGAAGCCAGGTTGCTTTTCGGTTTCGCGGGTTTTTCCGCGAAATCCCGGATCATCCGCCGCTCATCCGTCATCATGATGCCGAAGCGGCCGGCCTCGCGCCACGGCACGCGCTTCACCGCGATCGTGGCCGCCGCGCCGCCGGCGATATGATCCTGCAGCATGGTGCGGTAGTCCATCCGGTAGATATGGTCGCCGGACAGGATGAGCACGTGCTCGGGCGATTGCTCGTCGATGAAGCCGATATTTTGGTAAATCGCATCGGCCGTTCCCAGATAGCCCTCCTCGCCGGCGCTGCCGGAAGGCAGCAGCGTGATGTTCGCCGATTGTCCGTTCGTTCGCCAAGAGGAACCGTCTCCGATATGCGCATGAAGCGAATCCGCCATGTACTGCGTCAACACCCCGACCGTTTCGATCCCGGAATTGATGCAGTTGCTGAGCGTGTAGTCGATGATGCGGCAGTTGCCGCCGAAAGGCACGGCCGGCTTTGCCATGGACGCCGTCAGCGGCGCGAGCCGCCGTCCCTCTCCACCGGCTAACAGCATTGCGACACAACCATTCGAATTCATTTCGTTTCCTCCCCGAAGTCCGTTGTACTAGTTAATACACGCGGCAAAATAGGATGAAACGCCCAAAAAAATTTCCTCCGGCGCGGGAAAAAGCGGCGCTTCAAGCGGCAAAAGGACGGGTATATACCCGCGGTTTTTTGCGGCCGACGCATGTCCGGGACTGTCGGTGGGGGAGGGGGGCGCTCAACGCGAAACGAACGTACCGCTTCCGCGCGGTTCAAGGGTACGTTCGGTTTGGCGAGGGGCAGCCTGGGCACCTCGTACCCGCACGATGCATGCGGACAAACGCTGCGATTACGCTTGGCGTACTGCGCCCAGTAAAGTATATGAGCCGACCTGTGCGTAAATTAACGGAATGCGTCCATAATGCGGAAAAATCTGTTTTACCCGCTTCCGAACGCCGAATTCGCCTAGTAACTGGGATTTAATCATTCTGCTTGTCTTTCCTATGCCAATCCTGCTGCCATTTCGCCTCCATTGACGCGACGCACCTACCGCGGCCAGCCTCACAGCTCCCGCCGCAAGATCCGGTAGCCGTACGGGTCGAGCTCGACCTGCTGCACGCCGTCCTTCGCCGGCGCATGGTCGCCGGTCAGGGCGTCATGCCAATCGTTCGTGTCCATGGCATGCTCCAGCACGGTCCGCTCGCCGGTCGGATTCATCCAGACGGTGAAATGCTCGCCCTCCCCCAGCCGTTCGTAGACGATGCGCGCGTCGCCGCCGTCCGCCTTCAGGAAGCGGAACCGGCCGCTCAGCAGCGCGGGATGCGACTTGCGCAGGCCGATGAGCAGCTTGTAGAAATCGTACAGCTCGCCGTCCTGCTTTCCTTCGTCCCATTCCATGCAGGGGCGGCAATCGGGATCGTTGCCGCCCTGCAGCCCGATCTCGTCGCCGTAGAAGACGCAGGGCGTGCCGATGTAGGTCATCAGGAAGACGACCGCCAGCTTCAGCTTCAGCTTGTTGCCGCCCGCTCGCGTCAGCACCCGCGGGGTATCATGGCTCGACAGCAGGTTGAAGATGACCTCGTTCGTCCCCTGCGGGTAGCGCATGAGCAGATGGTTCATGCCCTCCGCGAACGTTCGGCCGTCGACGCCCTCGCCGGTGAAGAAGCCGAGCACCTTGTCCGCGAACGGGTAGTTCATGACGGAGTCGAATTGGTCGCCGAGCAGCCAGGCGCGCGAATCGTTCCAAACTTCGCCGATGATGTACGCATCCGGCTTCGCGTCCTTGACGGCTTGGCGGAAGGAGCGCCAGAAATGGTGATCGACCTCGTTCGCCACGTCGAGCCGCCAGCCGTCGATGTCCGTCTCGCGGATCCAGTAGGTCGCGACGTCGAGCAGGTACTGCTTCGCCTCGGGGTTCGCCGTGTTCAGCTTCGGCATCTGGCCGTAGAAGCCGAACGTATCGTACGTCGCGATGCCGTCCTTTACCTCCGCGGGAAACGTCCGCACGTGAAACCAGTCCGCGTATTTCGATTGCTTGCCATGCTTCAGCACGTCCTGGAAAGGCGGAAACTGCTCGCTCGTATGGTTGAACACGGCATCCAGCACGACTTTGATCCCGCGATCGTGGCATTCGCGGACGAGCTTCTTGAGCGTCGCCTTGTCGCCGAAATGCGCATCGATCTTCATGTAGTCGACGGTGTCGTATTTGTGATAGGAGGGCGATTGGAAGACCGGGGTCAAGTACACCGCCGTCACGCCGAGGTCGGTCAAGTGGTCGAGATGGTCCGCGATGCCCTTCAGATCGCCGCCGAAGCAGCTTTCCCAGGTCGGCTGTCCGCCCCATTCCGCCTTGTTCTCCGGGTCCAGGGAAGGATCGCCGTCCGCGAAGCGATCGGGCATGATCTGGTAGAATACCGCCGATTTGGCCCATTCCGGCGCGGCGAACAGATCGATTTCGTGTATGTACGGAAATTCGTAATAACCGGCGACGGGCTGCGGCTGATCCGAGCAGATGCCGTCCTCCGTCAAATAAACGGTCTCCTCGCCCTGGCGCAGGCGGAAAATATAGGAGAAGCGTTTGTATTTCGGCTTCACCGCGGCTTCCCAATAATCGAAGAACCGGTCGGTCGCGATTTTGAGCATCGGCAGTTCTTCGTTGATGCTGTCCCAATCGTACTTGTCTCCCGCGATGGCCGTGACTTCTTCCACGTCGTCGCGTTTGGTCTGCACGCGCAGATGAATGGTATCCATATCGTAGGCGTACGCCCAATTGCTGCGGGGCGAGTGGTGAAAACATTCCTGAAACATAAGCTTCATCTCCTTCGGGGTGATCGGGCAGGACGCGGGCGTCGCCGCCCGGCAGTCTATCCTCATATACACGAAGAGACGAAACCGTGAATCCGCCTCGATCCGGGCGCGGCCCGCATAGGTCCGCATAGGCCGAAAGCCTCCCGCATCCGCGTTCTTTCCGGACGCGGTTTGTTTCATTCCGCCCGGCCCGGGGTAAATTCAGACTAGCCTCACCTGGCAAATCCATTTGGAAAGCGGAGGGATTGACTATGCAACAGATGAAACCGAGCGTTCAAATTGTACCGACGGCGATGGATGCGCTGCATACCGTTCAAGAGCTGAACCGGCGTGGATACAGGCAGGAAAACATTTTCGTCCTGGCGCACGACAGCAGCCAGACGAAATCGTTGTCCGAGGCGGCGGACGCCAACGAAATCGGCTTGAAGGAAGAAGGCATGTTCACCGCAATGGCGAATGTATTCAAATCGCGGGGCGACGAGATTCGCTCCAAGCTGACTTCCATCGGATTGTCCGACATGGAAGCGGAACGTTACGAAGAGGAGCTTGATCGCGGCCGTGTACTCGTTATTACCAACGTCCATTAACCAACGCAGCACGGATTCATCGATTTTCGACAACGATCGATAGCGAGAAGGTCGCCGTCCCCCGGGACGCGCGGCCTGTTCGCATGTTGACATACAGGGGCTCCGCTTGGGCGGGGCCGCCGGGCAAAGGGGAAATAAATGTGGGTTGTGTCTCATGAAAACGAAAACCAAACTAACGATCAGCTTCGTCGTGCTGATGGTCGTCCTGATCTTCATCTCGGTCGTCAGCCTGAACAACAGCTCGGTACTGGGCGGCAAATTGAACGAGGTGTACGGCAACCGCTATCAGAAGCTGATGGCCGCCTACGATATGCGCAGCTCCGTCAACAACATCGCGAAAGGGCTCGCGAACGTGCTGACCGTGCCGACCGCGGAGAATCTGGCCAAGAACGACTCGCTGCTCACCGACGAGCCGAAGAAGGCGCAGCAGGATTTCGACGAGCTGAAGCGGCTGTCCGCCGACGAAGCGGAATCCGCGACGTTGAACGAGCTGAGCCGCAGCATGGCCCGGTACGTCCAGTATTCGGACGACGTGAAGCGGCTGATCGCGGCAGGACACGGCGCAGAGGCGGTCGCCTTGCGGGAGAAGGAAGGCTTGAGCGCGCAGGAGGACACGATCAACCTGATCGACGATCTGACCGCGTTCCACCGCAGCGCGACGGACAAAGCGGTCCAATCGGCGGAGGAGGCGAACCGCAGCACCCGAATGATCATGGTCGCGACGATGGCCGCGGGCATGCTGATCGGCATCGGCACGATGCTGTGGAACATCGCCGGCCTGACGCGCAGCCTGAACCGGTTGACCGACATGATCGGCGCTTATGCGCGCGGGATCAGCGATCCCGGCCTGCGCCGGCGCGCGGAGACCGGCGACGAATTCGGCAGCGTGGCCAAAGCGTTCTTCTCCCTCGCCGACGATTTGGAGCGGAAGACGGAAGCGGAGCAGATTTATAATAAGAAGGTCGAGGACGAAGCATGGGTGAAATCCAACTTCGCTTCCATCGCGGTCACGATTCAAGATGCCGCGGAGCTCGGCCAGCTCGGCGCCGCGTTCATGGAGCGGGTCGTGCCGCTCGTCGGCGCGGCGTACGGCGGGTTGTACGTCCGGGAAGGGTTCGGCGAGGACAACCGGCTGGGCTTATACGGCGCCTATGCGCCGACGGACGAGACGGCATTCGACCGGCAGTTCCGCATGGGCGAGGGGCTCGTCGGGCAATGCGCCGGCAGCGGGCAGCCGATCGAGCTGACGGAGCTGCCGCCCGCGTACGTCCGGATTCGTTCCGGGCTCGGCGAGACGGAGCCGCGGACGCTGCTTCTCCTCCCGGTCGCTTACCAGAACAAACAGCTGGCCGTCATCGAGCTGGCCTCGCTGTCGCCGGTCGGCGGCCGGGAGCGGGAGCTGCTGCAAGAGCTCGCCGAAGGGCTTGGCGTCCTGCTGAACAACCTGTTCGGCCGGCTTCGGATCGAGGAGCTGCTGCGGGAATCCCAAGCGCTCGGCGAAGAGCTGCAGGCGCAGTCGGAGGAGCTCGTCTCGCAGCAGGAAGAACTGCGCCGCTCCAATGGCCAATTGGAGGAGCAGACCCGCTCCCTCAAGAAATCCGAGGAGCTGCTGCAGAGCCAACAAGAAGAGCTCGAGCAGACGAACGAGGAGCTGCTGCAGAAGACGCATCTGCTGGAGAAGCAGATGCGCGAGACGGAGCGGAAGAACGAACAGATCGAGCGGACGAAGTCGGCGCTGGAGCAGCAGACCGTGCAGCTGGCGATGTCGTCCAAATACAAATCCGAGTTTCTCGCCAACATGTCGCATGAGCTGCGAACGCCGCTCAACAGCCTGCTGATCCTGTCCCAGATGCTGATGGACAACAAGGACAGCAACTTGACCGGCAAGCAGATCGAATTCGCGACGACGATTCATTCGTCCGGCGGGGACCTGTTGAAGCTGATCGACGAGATTTTGGATTTATCCAAGATCGGGGCGGGCAAAATGAGCTTGGTCACGGAGCACGTGAAGCTCTCCGATCTGATGCTGACGCTGCGCCGCAGCTTTGGGCCGATGAGCCAGCAGAAGGGGCTGGCCTTCGACCTGACGATCGAGAAGGATGTCCCCGAGGGCCTGTATTCCGACAGCCACCGGGTCAAGCAGGTCTTGAAGAACCTGTTGTCGAACGCCTTCAAATTCACGCATCGGGGGGCGGTCGGCCTGACGATCCGGAACGCGCGGCCGGAGGAAACGCAGGCCGCGCCGGAGAGCGGCCGCATGCTCGCCTTCGAAGTGCGGGACACCGGCATCGGCATTCCGGCGGAGAAGCAGCAGCTCGTCTTCGAAGCGTTCCAGCAGGTGGACGGCACGACGAGCCGCATCTACGGCGGCACGGGACTCGGCCTTGCCATCAGCCGCGAGCTGGCCGGCCTGCTCGGCGGGACGATCGCGCTGGCAAGCCGGGAAGGCGAGGGCAGCACGTTCACGCTGTACCTGCCCGAGTATTACGTGGCGCCTGCGGCCGGCAGCAGCGCCGCGCATGCGGCGGAGGACGCCAAGCTCGGCGAGCAGGCCGTGCAGGCGGCCATGCTTGCCGCTCCTGCGCGGCATGACGCGAGCGCGGCTATCATGGAAGCCGCGCCTGGAGCAGCGGCGCCGAAGAAGAAGGGGACCGAGGCCGGCCGGTTTCCGGTTCAGGCGGCGATCGAGGACGACCGGGACGCGATCGGGCCGGAGGACCGCGTCGTGCTCATCATCGAAGACGACGGGCCGTTCGCCCGCGTTCTGCTGGAGATGGCGCGCTCGCGCGGCTTCAAGGGCATCGTGGCGATGCAGGGCGACGCGGGTCTCGCCGACGCGAGGACCTTCAAGCCGGACGCCGTGCTGCTCGACATCATGCTGCCGGTCATGGACGGCTGGTCCGTCCTCCATCACCTGAAGCACGACGCGGATACGCGCCACATACCGGTGCATGTCATCTCCGTCATGGAGGAGGTGCAGCAGGGGCTGTCCATGGGCGCGATCGCGTACCTGCGCAAGCCCGCGGACAAGGAGCGGCTGGATAAGCTGTTCCAGCAGATCGAATCGTTCCTCGCCCGCGACCTCAAATACGTGCTCGTCGTCGAGGACGACGCCGCCCAGCGGACCGGCATCATCGAGCTGGTCGGGGACGAAGACGTCGTCGTGAAGGCCGTGTCTTCGGGCGCGGAAGCCATGGAGGAGCTGGAGAGCCGGCACTACGACTGCATGGTGCTCGATCTTGGGCTGCCGGACATCTCCGGTTTCGACCTGCTGGACGGCATCCGCCGGAGCGAGAAGCTGCGCGAGCTGCCGATCATCATTTACACCGGCCGCGAGCTCGACAAGAAGGAAGAGATCCAGCTCAAGAAGTATGCCGAGACGATCATCATCAAGGACGTCAAGTCGCCGGAGCGGCTGCTGGACGAGACGACCTTGTTCCTGCACCGCGTCGTGGCGGACCTGCCGGAGGAGAAACGGAGCGTGTTGCGGAGGCTGCACAGCGTGGAGACGATTTTCGCGGGCAAGACGATCCTGATCGTGGACGACGACATCCGCAACGTATTCGCCCTCTCGAGCGCGCTGGAAGGGTACGAGATGAACATCCATTTCGCGGAGAACGGGCGGGAAGCGCTGGAGCAGCTGGAGCAGCATCCCGAGACGCAGCTGATCCTGATGGACATGATGATGCCGGAGATGGACGGTTACGAGACGATGCGGCATGTCCGCGCGATACCGGCGTTCGAACGGCTGCCGATGATCGCGGTCACGGCGAAGGCCATGAAAGAAGACCGGGACAAATGCATCGAGGCCGGCGCTTCCGATTATATCGCGAAGCCGGTGAACATCGATCAGCTATTGTCCTTGATGAGGGTGTGGTTATATCAATAACGGAACGGCGAGTGAAGAGAACATCATGATGCAGGGCGACGAAGAAACGAACAAAGCCGGCGAGCGCGAGCAGATCGAGATCGCGCTGCTGCTCGAAGGGCTGTATCAGCTGTACGGGTACGATTTTCGCAATTACGCGGCTTCCTCCGTCCGCCGGCGCATCTGGCACCGGGTGAACGCGGAACGCCTGCCGACGATCACGGCGCTGACGGAGCGGGTGCTGCACGACCGGACCGTCATGAACCGGCTGCTGGCCGACCTGACGATCCACGTGACGGAGATGTTCCGGGACCCGCTGGTTTTCCGCTCGTTCCGCGAGCGGGTCGTGCCGCTGCTCCGGACGTATCCGTTCATCCGCATCTGGCACGCGGGCTGCTCCACCGGCGAGGAAGTGTATTCCATGGCCATCCTGCTGAAGGAAGAAGGCCTGTACGACAAAACGCGGATCTACGCGACGGACATGAACGAGCGCGTGCTGGAGACGGCGCGAGAAGGCGTATTTCCGCTGGAGCGGATGCAGACGTTCACGCGCAATTACATCGAAGCGGGCGGCAAAGAATCGTTCAGCAATTACTATACGGCGAAGTACGATTCCGTGCTGTTCCAAAGCGAGCTCAAGCGCAATATCGTGTTCGCGCAGCACAATCTGGTGACGGACCGTTCGTTCAACGAATTCAACGTCATTTTCTGCCGCAACGTCATGATCTATTTCAACAAAGAGCTGCAGAACCACGTGCACGGCTTGCTCTTCGACAGCCTCAGCACGTTCGGGGTTCTCGCGCTCGGGACGAAGGAGTCCATCAATTTTACGCGGTACGCCGATTCGTACGAGGAACTGGACGCGCACAGCCGGCTGTACCGCAAAATCAAATCGTAGCCGGGGCGGCGCGCGCCGGATGTGTTGCAGGCATTCTCGGGACTGGATAGGGGAGCAACATCGGTTTTCCGAACCAAGGGGAAGGTGAAGAAGCAGTTATGATCGCTTATGATGGACCGGTTAACATATTGCTGGTGGACGACCACCCGGATAATTTGCTGGCGCTGGAGGCGGTGCTCGGGGATTTGAACTGCAAGCTGGTCAAATGCCTCTCGGGCACCGAGGCGCTGCGCTGCCTGCTCAAGGACGAATTCGCGGTCATCCTGCTCGACGTGCAGATGCCGGAGATGGACGGCTTCGAGACGGCCAGGCTGATCAAGTCGCGGAAGAAAACGCAAGAGACGCCGATCATCTTCATCTCGGCGACCAGCAAGGAGGCGGAGCATTTCTTTACGGGCTACGAGGCCGGCGCGATCGACTACATGCTCAAACCGTTCGTGCCGCAGATCCTGAAGGCCAAGATCGAAGGGTTCGTGCGGCTTTACGTGGGCAACAAGACGCTTCAGCTGCAGGCGGAACTGCTGCAGCGGCAGACGGCGGAGCTGGAGCGCAGCAACCGCGAGCTGATGCGGACGACCTACCAGCTGACGAAGACGCAGGCGCTGACGCGCGCCATTCAAGAGACGAGCACGGATACGATGATGACTTTCGACGAGGACGGCAGCATCCTGACGGTCAACCCGGCGGTCGCGGCGATGTTCGGTTACCGGGAGGAAGAGGTGCTGGGCTTGCCCGTGTCGCTGCTCATCCCATGCTTCGAGGGCGGCGCGTTCCGGCATTCGGAATCAGGGGCGGGATCGGGAATCGCCGGCGGGCCGGATGGTTCGAGCCGCCGGGCAGCGGGGAAGACGGAATCGGTAGCGCAGACGGAATCAGTAGGGCAGGCGGAATCAATAGGGCAGGCGGAATCAATGGGGCAGACGGAAATGCAGCAGAGGGAACTCATGGCGCAGACCGAGTTAATGGAGAAGTCCGAATTCGCCGCCCCGGCGGACCTCGAAGGACACATGTCTAGTGGTGCGGGTTCCGCCGCGGGCGGAGCTTTCGGGTCCGTGCCGCGCGCGGAAGAAGCGGGCCGAGTCATGTCCGGACAGCCTGCGCCGGCGGGAGAATGGTTCTTTCCGCGGCCCGGTCAGTCCGCGACGGCTGCCGTAAACGGCAAGAAAGCGGAAGGGCCGGTGATGTTCGCTTCGCTCCCGGGCGAACGGATGCAGCTGAATCCCCTTCGCAAGGACGGCAGCGCCTTCCCGGCGGAGATCCAGATCGGCGTCGCCGTTGTCGACGAGGAACGGATCTACGCCTGCACGGTCAGCGACATGACCGAGCGCGTTCGGTTCGAGCGCGAGCTGATGGCCGCCAAGGAAACGGCGGAGGTCGCGGCGCGGGCGAAGACGAATTTCCTCACGATGGTGAGCCATGAGATCCGTACGCCGATGAACGGCGTGCTCGGCATGACGGGCCTGCTGCTGGATACGGAGCTGGACGGCGCGCAGCGCGAATACGCCGAGATCATCCGCAAGAGCGGCGAAGCGCTGCTGTCGGTCATCAACGACATCCTGGATTACGCCAAGATCGAATCCGGCAAGCTCGAGGTGGAGCAGCTGCCGTTCAAGCTGCCGCTGCTCATCGCCGAAACCTTCGACCTGTTCACGGCCCGATCGATGCAAAGCCGCCTCGCGTTGACCTACGAGCCGGATCCCGCGCTGCCGGAGGTGCTGGTCGGCGACGAGATCAAGCTGCGCCAGGTGCTGGTCAATCTCGTCGGCAATGCCTTCAAGTTCACCCCGGAGGGCAGCATAACCGTCGCATCGAGGATGCTGGCTTCAAGCGGGCATACGGCATTGATCGAATTCGTCGTGTCGGATTCCGGCGTCGGCATTCCCGAGGATAAGCTGCCGCTGCTGTTCCAGCCGTTCTCCCAGGTCGATACGTCGCTCACGCGGCAGTACGAAGGAACCGGACTCGGCTTGGCCATTTGCAAAAATCTCGTGGAGCTGATGGGCGGCTCCATCGGCGTCGCGTCCGCCCTGGGCGAAGGCACGACGTTCCGGTTTACCGTGCAGCTGGGCACATGGCTGACGGGACGGGACGAATCCGCCGCGCAATCGTACCGCGCGGATGCGAAGCTGCCCGATGCCGGCAGCTTCGCCATGTTCGCTGCGGAGGATGCCGCCGGCGGAGAACGGGGAGCGGGCAATCGCGAATTCGCCGCGGAAGGTCCGGTACATAACGCGCTCACGGCGGAAGCCCGGTCCGCGAAGGATACCGCCGCCGGAGAACGGGGAGCGGGTAATCGCGAATTCGCGGCGGACGGTAAGCTGATTAATGCGATCGCGGACTCGGCCCCCGGTCCAATGAGCGGCCGTGCGGCCGTTCTCGTCGCGGACGATAACGAGATCAACCAGAAGCTGACGCTGTCGCTGCTGGATAAGCTCGGCATCGCCGCGGATGTCGCCAGCAATGGAAGCGATGCCGTCGATTTGGCCGCGCTTCGCCATTACGATCTGATTCTGATGGACATGCGGATGCCTGTCATGGACGGTCTCGAGGCGACCCGGCGCGTGCTCGCCTCCGCCCCGTCCGGCCGCGCTCCGGTCGTCGTGGCGATGACGGCGAACGTGCTGCCGCGCGACCGCGAACGCTGCCTCGAAGCGGGCATGACGGATTTTCTCGCGAAGCCGATTCAATTCGACGCGGTGGAGAGGCTGCTGCAGCGCTGCGGCATCGAGACGGAGCGCACGCGGTTATCGTGAGAGGAGAGACTGCCCGTATCTGACTCCAATGGAGGCAGCAGCGGCACTCCTCAGCTGAATGCGGATGGAGCAGATCACGAACGCTGATGCAGCCAGCAGCTCATACCTGAATGAACTTTGCGCAATGAACGAAATGTACGAATGCACGAGATGCACGAAATGCACGAGAGATACGAATTGCATGAGAGATACGAATTGATTGTAGGTCACAGCCGCAGGAATTCCTGTTTTTTTCTGCGCCGAGGTCCGAATTGCTGCAAATCAACAGGAAATCATGGCTCAGTGCGCTACTAGTTCGGAATTGCTGTAAATCTGCAGCAATTTCGAGCGAATAAAACAGCTCCATGTATGTATGGGGTAAAATGGCTGCATTATTGCAGCCATTTTACCTTGAGGCCCCCGTTTGATCTTCATTTCCTGCACTTTCGCAGCAATTTTTTCGATAGGCGCAGCTCTGGGTATATGCATAACTACACGGGACAACGTCCCGCCGTGCGTCTGCCAATGATCGCCGGTATAGTGAAAACGTCGTCCTGCCGAGCGCATGGCATCGAACGTTGACGAAACGAAAACCTCTTCCCGACACGCGTAGTGCCAGTATCATTAGCGAGGCGAAAGCAACCTTCGCCGCGCATCTGCCGGCAATCACCGGCGAAGCGATAATCGTTCCCCCGCCGCGCTCTCCCGGCAATCACCGACCAAGCGATGACCGTCTCCCCGCAGCAGACCAGCCGGCGCACGCCGGCCAAACACAAACAACCTCCACGCCGCCGATCTCGGCGGTACTGGAGGTTGTTTGCTTGATGCGGCACGGAAATATCCCGTGCATGGTCTTGATGATTATGCATGAGGTCCGTGGAGACCCCATATTCTGAACGTCCATCGTTGTCATCCGATTGATCAAGTGCGAGACGGCAAAGCACGCAACATTGCGATGACTTGTCGTTTCGTTTGCGCGCATTTCGCATGCAACGATTCGACAGCGCCAAGCAAAACAAATCCGCTCATTGTACCCGCTTTCGCTTGAACAAATTACCCGCGCAGCAACGACTCCGCCCCGTCGATGAAGATCGGAGTGCCGGTAATATGGCTCGACGAATCCGAAGCGAGGAACAAGACGAGATCGCCGACCTGCGAGGCGCGGCCGGGGCCGTTCTCCAGCGGCTGGTTGCCTTCCGGGTATTCGACCGGGATTTGAATCTCGTCCAATTCCGGTGTCGGGTGCGTGCTTTGTCCGATATGCGTCTTGATGGCGCCCGGACAAATCGCATTCACGCGGATGCCATACTGGGCCAGCTCCAGTGCGGCCATTTGCATAAACGCAACCTGACCGGCCTTGGAGGTGCTGTAGGCGCTCATGCCGAAATTCGAAAATACCCGGTTGCCGTTGATCGAGCTCGTGATCACGATGCTGCCGCCGTTTTTCTTCAGATACGGAACGGCGTACTTGACGGTCAGGAACGTGCCCTTCAGGTTGATGTCGAGCGTCGTGCTCCAATCCTCCGGCGTCATCGTCTCGATCGGCGCAAGCGTGCCGTTGATGCCCGCGTTGGCGAAGACGATATCCAGTCGGTCCCAGCGGCCGGCGGCCTCTTGAACCGCGCTCTCGATGTCCGCAGGCTTCGCAATATCCGCCTCGATGGCGATCGCCTCGCCACCCGCCTCCGCGATCCGTTTCTTGACGTCCGCGACGCGATCTTCCTTGACGTCCACGAGCGCGATCCGCGCCCCTTCCTCGGCCAGCCGAAGCGCCGCGGCCCGGCCGATGCCGGAACCGGCCCCGGTAATGACGGCGACTTTGCCGTTTACGATTCCTTTGCCGTTCGATGTGGTCATGACGGGCAGAGACCTCCCTTTCGATTGGATGCTAGTATGCCTGGAATGCTTGTGCGCCTGGAATGCTTGTATGACTAGAAAGCTAGCACGTCTGAATGCTTGTACGTCCGCATCCTCTCATACCCGTTTTTTCCTAATCGCAACCAGATATACCTGCGGAAAGCAAGACTTCCGCCGGCCGTGACGCGAGCCGGCGGCCCAGGAGCGTAAGGCGGCCGCGCCGGCTGCCGCCGAGCAAACGCAAAAACTCCGGTTCATGCACCGCGATCGGCGATATGAACCGGAGAAGCATTCGTGCGTGCCAACCAACCCGCGTTAAGCCGCGCCAATCAGCACCGTCGCGTCAATCCGCCATGCGGTCAGCTCTTGATCGCGCCCATCATGATGCCCTTCACGAAGAAGCGCTGGATGAACGGATAGACGAGGATGATGGGCAGCGTCGAGACCATGGTCACCGCCATGCGGATGCTTTCGCCGGACACGGGGATGCGCTTCGACGACTTGGCCAATGCCTCCGCTTCGGACACCATGGCGCCCGTCTGGAACTGGTTCAGGATCTTCACGAGCACCGCCTGCAGCGTCTTGAGCTCCGGCTTGTACGTGTAGATGTACGAGTCGTACCAAGCGTTCCAATGCCCGATTCCGATGAACAGCGCGATGGTGGCGAGCACCGGCACGCAGAGCGGGAGCACGATGCTGCCGAAGATCTGCAGGTCGTTCGCCCCGTCGATCTTGGCCGACTCTTCGAGCTCCGGCGGCAGCTGCTCGATGTACGTCCGCACGAGAATCATCAGGAAGACGCCGATCAGGCCCGGGAACACGAACACCCAGAAGGAGTCGATCAGATGGAGCGACTTGATGATCATGTACGTCGGGATCAAGCCGCCGCCGAAGTACATCGTGAAGATGAAGAACAGCGTGAAGAAGCGCCAGGCGATCAATTCGCGCTTGCTGAGCGAGAAGGCCATCATGCAGATCGCGATCACGGAGAGCGGCGTGCCGACGATCGTCCGCAGGACGGTAACCTTCACGGAGCTGATCAGCTCCGAATTGCGCAGGATCGACCGATAGCTCTCGAGCGTGAATTCCCGGGGCCAGAGATAGAGGCCGCCCCGAACGGAGTCGGTGGCATCGTTCAGCGAGACGATAAGGATGTTCCAGAACGGATAGAAGGTGACGACGAAGACGAGAAACAGAAACGCGTACATCGCCGCATCGAACGCTTTATCCGAAATCGTGCTTTTTCCGAGCATGCTGCACCTGCTTCCTTAGAATAGCGATTGGTTGTTGAACCTCTTGGAGGCGTAATTGACGATCACGATGATCAGGAAGGCGACGACGGAATTGAACAGGCCGACGGCCGACGCGTAGGAGAACATGGAATTTTGCAGGCCGTACCGGAACGAGTACGTCGAGAGCACGTCCGAATAATCCTGGTTCAGGCCGTTGCTCAGCAGGAAATGCTGGTCGAACCCGGCATTCAGGACGCCGCCCAGCGACAGGATGAGCAGGATGACGATCGTCGGCTTCAGATGCGGCAGCGTGACGTAGAGGATCTGCTTGAACCGTCCGGCTCCGTCGACCTTGGCGGCCTCGTACAGATCCAGGTTGATCGACGAGATCGCCGCCAGATAGATGATCGAGCTGTAGCCCATCTCCTTCCACGTATTGCCGAAGGCGACGATCCACCAGAAATATTTGCCCTCTTGGAGGAACAGAATGCTGTCCTTGGTCAGATGCAGCCACTTGAGCAGGTCGTTCACGATGCCGTCCGAGGAGAGCACGGTGACGATGATGTTCGCGGCGATGACCCAGGAGATGAAATGCGGCAGGTAGGACACGGTCTGCACCGTTTTCTTGAACGCGGCGCCTTTGATCTCGTTCACGGCGATCGCGATCAGGATCGGGACGGGGAAGGACACGATCAAGGTCAGCAGCGTCGAAGCCAGCGTGTTGCGCATGATGATGAAGAAATCGCCGTTGCTGAAGAAATAGTCGAACCATTTCAGGCCGACGAACTCGCCGTGGAACATGTTGGTCCAGAAGCTGCCGAGCATCGGCTGGTAATTGATAAAGGCCATATAGAGCCCGGCCATCGGCAAGTAGGCGAACAAGACCGCCCAAATAATCGCGGGAAGAAGCATAAGCAGGAGAAACCGCTGCTCCATGAGCCGGTGCTTGAATTTCTTTTTGGCCGTCTTCTCCTTGGTGCGCATCGTCGTCGCAGCCGTTTCCATGGGGTGCACCTCTTTCGTTCATATTGGGAAAAGTATACGGGTCCGCGATTTGCGCCAGCAATACAACAATGTGCAGAATCGTGCGGGAAAACGTCTTTCATGCCGCAATGGGGCTTTTCGGTCTTCTTCGCGGATCGGGACAGATAGTATAATAGGTCTGGACGTAATAGGGGGAGGGTTCGGAAATGCTGGCTGTATATCTTGTGGAGGATGAAATCATCGAACTGAACCTGATGAAGAACCATATCGATTGGGGAGAAATGGGGCTCGAGGTCGTCGGCGCCGCCAAGAACGGCAAGAAGGCTTGGGAGGAGATCCAGACGCTGCAGCCGGATATCGTGCTGTCCGACGTGCGCATGCCGTTCATGGACGGACTTCAGCTGGCGGCGCTCGTCCAGGAACGTTTCGATTGGATCAAGGTCGTGTTCCTGAGCGGGCACGACGAGTTTACATACGTGAGATCCGCGCTGGAATCGGGCGCGGTCGGCTATCTGCTCAAGCCGATCGATCGCGGCGAGCTGTCCGCCGTCATGGCCAAGGCGAAGGCCGAGGTGGAGAAAGCGAAGCTGCTTCGCCGCTCGAAAGAGGTGCTGATCGAAAATCTGTTGGCTGCCCTGCTCGTCGGGACGGACGCCGGAAGCCGGGAACAGGCGTGGAGGGAGCTGATCGCTCTGTATCCCGAATACGCGGACCGAAAATTTGTAACCGCTTTAATCAGCGTGGACGGGTATTCGGACCTGCTCGCGGACAGCCCGGGGACGGCGCGCGAGGCGCCGCGAACGGCACAAATGCTCCGCGAGCGGCTGGAAGCCCGCGGGCTCGAAGGAACGGTGATCGGATTGAACGAGCATGAATGGCTGCTCGCGCTTCCCGCTGCGGCCGTGCCGGAGGCGGCCGGGTTGTGGGAAGAGCTGGCGGACGCGATCAAGACCGCGCTCGGCCGGACGGCGACGATCGGGGTATGCGACCGGGAGGCCGCGCTGCATGAGGGAAGCGCGCTGTTCGCGAAGGCGAGGAACGCGGCCGACGAGCGTTTCTTCGCCGGGCCGGGGAACGTGGTGCTGGACTCCCGGCTGCATGCCCGGCTTGACCTGGGCTTCGGCGCGACCGACGACGCGGAGCGGCCCGGCAAGCTCGATCTGTCCGACCGGGAAGGGACCGCCGAGGCCGTCGGCCGTTTCTTCGACGTCATGCACAGCCTCCGGGCCACGAAATCGCGCGTGCTCCAAGGCGCCGGCGAGCTGCTCGGCGCGATCGCTTCCGAGCGGGCGAAGTACGAGGACGCGGCCGGCGAGGCCGATATCGCCGGCGAACTGGCCGGCTGGAAGCGAGCGATCGAACGCGCGGAAACCCTCGAGGAGGTCAAGCGGTACATGCTGGAGCTGAGCGGCAGGCTCTGCGCGCAGCTCGAGGACCGGCAGCAGGACCGGCATATGCAGCTCGTGCGGCAGGTGAGGGACATCATCGACCGCGAGTATCACGACTCGCTCACCATCGATTATTTGGCGGGGAAGGTCTATCTGTCGCCCAACTATCTGCGCGTGCTGTTCAAGGAGAAGACAGGCTGCACCGTGCACGAGTACCTGACCCGGATCCGGCTGAGCAAATCGCTGGAGCTGCTGCGCGACAAGTCGCTCAAGATCCACGACGTCGCCCGCCGGGTCGGCTACGACAACACGTCCTATTTCTGCTCGTTTTTCTATAAAACGCAAGGAGTCACGCCGAATGAATATCGCAAGAAGTTTTTATAAACCCGTGCGGCTGCTCTATGCGGATCTGGTCAACAAGCGTTATCGAAGCAAGCTGTTCTTCGTCTTTCTCCTGGTCACGATCGTCCCGGTCTTGTTCCTCGTCTCGTATTCGTACCATGCGATCAAGGACCAGCTCGTCCGGCAGGCCGTCGAGAACGTCGGCAGCACGATGGACCAGATCAACAACAACATCGAGAACAAGCTGAGCCTGTATTCCCAGCTCTCGACGCTGCTCTACCTGGATACGGAGCTCCGCAATTATTTGGTCAACCAGTATAAGAAGAACGACGTGTACATCCTCGACGCGTTCGACTATATCAACAAGTCGCTGTACAAGATCATGGCGATGAATCCCAATATGAAAGCGCTCACGATCTATTCCGACAACGAATCGCTGAACTCGGACGGGTTCTTCATCAAGCATATGGAAGATTTGCCGCAATCCCTGCGCGAGCGGTCGTTCCATGCCGAGGGACAGCTGACGAGCTTCTATATGACGGACTCCGCGACGAACGAGAAGGTCATCCTGTTGGCGCGCTCGCTCAATTATCTCAGCTTGAACTATCCGTACGGCATCCTGACGATGGAGATCTCGGAATGGGAGATTTATTCCCTCATCGAGAAGGAGAACAAGAACAAGACGATCTACGTCGCGGACGAGAACGGCGACATTATCTCGTCGAGCGCCAAGCGGTCGGCGTACCGAAATATTTCCCAGATCGTGCCCGGCACGGCGAAGGCGGAAGCGCTGAACGAAGGGGATGTCGTCTACGGCAGCATCCATGGCGAACGTTCGATCTTCGTGCAGAAGTCGCTGCCGAACGGCTGGAAGACGGTCGTCGTCCTGCCGTACAACGAGCTGATCGATCAAGCGTCGGCCGCATCCCGGAAGATGCTGTACATCTCGATCGTCTGCATCGCCGTCGCGATCGTGTTGATCTACTGGACGAGCCAGCTGATGACGAAGCGCTTCGAATCGCTGCTGCAGCAGATCCGCAAGGTCGAGCGGGGCAACTTCGACGTGCGGCTCCCGAAGATGGGGACGGACGAGGTCGGACAGCTGTCGTTCGCGCTGAAGAAGATGGCGGTCAGGATCCAGGAGCTGATCAACGACGTGTACAAGAAGGAGATCGCGCAGAAGGAAGCGGAGATGGACAGCCTGCAGGCGCAGATCTCGCCCCACTTTCTGTACAATACGCTGGCTTCGATCTCGGCGCTCTCCATCGCGGGCAACACGCGGCAGAGCCATCTGATGGCGGACGATCTGGCGCGGTTTTACCGGATCTCGCTCAGCAAGGGGAAGAAGAGCATTCCGATCGAGCAGGAGATCCGCTTGACCGAGCATTACCTCGCGATCCAGAAGGTTCGATTCGAGGGGCTGTTCAGCGTCCGCTTCGCGCTCGACGAGGCGCTGCTGCATTTCACGACGCCGAAGCTGATCCTGCAGCCGTTCATCGAGAACTGCATCAATCATGCCATGTGGGACGAGGAGGGCGGCATCGGCATCGTCATCAAGCTCATGGAGGACGGGGGCGATCTCGTATTGGCGGTCATCGACGACGGCATGGGCATACCGCGGGCGGTCATGGAACGGATGCAGGAGAGACCCGATGCATCGGTGGGCTACGGCATTTACAACGTGCATAAACGCATCCAACTCGCCTTCGGGGAGCGGTACGGGGTACGCGTGCACAGCAGGCTCGGCATCGGAACCTCGGTCCACATCCGCATGCCGATGGAGCGGTGATGTCGGGGATGAAAGTCGTTTTCCGGTACGTTTGAATGCAAAGTGGTATGGAAACGCGGCGGACCCGGTGTCTACAATGAATGCAGGCGGCAGCGATGGGCCCCGCGGAACCGGCCGGTCCGACCGGATATGAAATCGCTGTCATGCATTGGTCGCCAATACGTGAAGGGGGAAAAATACGCATGTGGAAAAAAGGGCAGTTTCGATTTACGGTCGCCATGGTGTTGATGGCGTCGATGCTTGCGGGATGCGGCGGCAACAACGCGCCGGCCAATAACGGAGGAACGGCGAGTACGGGGAATACGGGGAATACGGCCGCGGCCGGCAATGAGGGCGAAGCGGGTAACGCGGGCAACGCGGAGGCGCCGGCGGACAATAAGCCGGTCACCTTCACGTTCTTCGACGCCAACGTCGGGGATACGTTCGACAACCCGGTCGCGCAGGAAATCTCGAAGAAAACGAGCGTGTCGCTGGAAATCCAGCAGCCGACGGGCAATCCGTCCGAGAAGCTGAACCTGATGCTCGCGAGCAACGACTTGCCGGACATCATGGACATCGGCCGAGGCGACATTCTCGAGAAATACATCGCGGCCGGCGCGCTCGTGCCGCTGAACGATCTCATCGACAAATACGGCACGCACATCAAGGAAATGTACGGCGACATGCTCAAGAAAACGAGAAGCGCCGACGGCAAGAACTATTACCTGGCCAACTGGTACGGCCTCGAGCAGTACCCGGTCTTCGGCTTCCTGATGCGGATGGACGTCATGAAGGAGCTCGGCGTCGGCGACAAGGTCAACAACGGCGAGCCGTTCACCTCCGACGAATACGTCGAGCTGCTGAAGAAATACAAGGAGAAGTACCCGACGTCGGACGGCAAGCCGACGGTGCCGATTACGTTCAACGGCGAGAACATGGGCGCGATCACCGGCTCGTTCAAGGGCATGTTCGGCATCATGCCGTATTACCAGGATGGCGGCGAGCTGAAGACGGACGTGAAGGATCCGCGCTACCTGGACATGATCAAGTTCATGAATTCCCTGTACACGCAAGGCCTGATCGACCCGGAATGGGCGACCAACAAGACGCAGCAGTACGAGCAGAAGCTGGCGAGCGGCAGCTATTTCTCCACGGCCGACGCCTTCTGGAACCTGGGCAAGCCGAACGCGATCCTGAAGGAAGCCGCCAAGGATCCGGCCTTGAAGGACGAGAGCCAATTCTACCCGTACAAGGTGCTGGCGCCGGGCGTCGACCCTTCGAAGGCGACGTACGGACCGAAGAGCTCCCTGGGCTGGGACGGCATCGGCATCTCGAAGAGCAACAAGGATCCGGTCCGCGCGATCCAATTCCTCGATTTCCTGGCCAGCGAAGAAGGCCAGTACCTCATGATGTGGGGCATCGAAGGCAAGGACTGGGACATGAAGGACGGCAAGCACGTGCCGCGGCCGGAGACGCTGGAAGGCTTCGCGAAGGACTGGGACGGCTATTCCAAGCAGACGGGTATCCGCAAATGGACGTGGACGGTCAAGAACGGACCGGGCTCCGACGGCACGCCGTACGACCTGATCGGCCGCTATCAGACGGATCCCGTGTCGGCGCTCGCGATCAAGAACCTGGCGGACACGTCGTTCGACACCTCGCCGTTCGATAACCTCGGCCCGAGCGGCGGCACGCCGGAAGCGATCATCCAGCAGAAGGTAAACGAGACCACGTCCAAATACTTCCCGCGCATGGTCATGGCCGCTTCGCAGGACGAAGCCGTCGCCACCTACGAGAAGATGCTCAAGGAGCTGGAAACGGCGGGCGTGTCGAAGCTGGAGAAGATCTACACCGACAATTACAACACGCGGATGGAATTGTGGAAATAACGAAGCTGGCTGCAGGGTCGGAGGCGCCGTCAGGCGCTTCCGGCCATATGCCGCCGCTTCGTGCACGAGGGATGGATGCTGCTCTGCCCGCATGAACGGCGGAAGCAGCCGGTATCATAATCGACGCTATGCCAAGGAGGCAGCCAATGCGCACAACCATATGGACGCGGCTTATTGCAGTTTTCATCACGATCGTGCTGGGAGGGACGTTAATACCGCAAGTGAATTACGCGAAAGGAAAGCTGACGGTCGAACAGAAGGACGGCAAGGTAGCAGCGGCTAACGGCAGCTACGCGATCGCGTACGATCTCGCGACGGGGCTCGGCAGCTTCGCGTGGGGCGGACGGACGATCCTGCGCGACTTCAGCTCCGACATCAAGTTCGCCGGCGACGACGCGCGCTACCGGTCCTCCGATCCGGCGAAGCGGACGGCGGAATGGAACAAGCTTCCTCGCGACGGCTACGGCAAGGACGGCGTGAAGCTGTCGATCCGCAGCGTGCTGGATTCCGGACCGACCTTGACCCTGAATCTCTATTTGTACCCGGACGAGGCTTATTTCTTATCCGATCTGAACGTCGTCAATCCGGCGGGCAAGGCGGTCGAGATTCTCGAGCCGGTCGCGGCCTCCAACCTGGATATCGGCGCGGGCGCGGACAAGCGCGTCCTGACCACGCCGTACACGAACAACTTCGACTTCGGCGTGGCGCCGGTGAACGATTTCGGCAGCAGCCAGAACGGCGCCGACCGCTACGAGGGCGAGCAGCTGAAGTGGGAGCCGTTCAACGGCATCAGCCACTGGGTGTCCGCGATGTTCGACAATGCCGGGAAGCAGGGCTTCGTCGCCGGCGCCGCGACCGTGAAGAACTGGAAGAGCAGCCAGAAGCTCGGGCAGGCGTCGCAGGCGAACGGACCGCTCACCGAATTCGGCGTCTATAACTGGGGCGGCTCGCAGAGCGGGCAGGCGATCGCTTCCGACCGGTTCTTCTTCGGCTTCTACGACGACTACCAGGCGGGCCTGGAGGAATACGGCAAGGTGTACAATATCGGCGAGCCGCATCTGGAGTGGAAGGGCGACGTGCCGATGGGCTACAACACCTATTATTCGCATTTTGGCTACGCGACCGCGGAAGCGATGCATGCGATGGTCGATTACGTGGCGGATAACCTGAAGCCGCTCGGTTACGAGTATTTCAACCAAGACGGCGGCTTCTGGCCGGATACGAGCCTGCCGTTCGACGAAGGCATGCAGACTTTCGCCGATTACGTGCACAGCAAAGGGCTGAAGGTCGGGGGCTACCAGACGCCGTTCACGATCTACGACTCGTGGCTGGACGAGGCGATTCCGGGCACGGACGCGACATACCGCGACATCTGCCTCAAGGACGAGGACGGCAAGCCGATTCGGACGTATCTGGGCACGTACGCGATGGATATCTCGAACCCCGCGGCGCAGACGGCCATTCGCAACGCGATCCAGAAATACGTGGATTGGGGCTTCGATTACCTCAAGCTGGACTTTATCGATATGGGCATGTACGAAGGGCAGCATTACGATCCGTCGGTCAACGGCGTGCAGGCGTACCGGATCGGCATGGGCATCATTCGCGACACGGTGCTGGCGGCGGGCCGGCCGATCTATATCAACGAATCGATCGCGCCGCTGCTTCCGGCGGCATTCGCCCACGGCAGACGGGCGGCTTGCGATACCTCGCTCGGCGTGGACGGGTACTCCGGCATCGAGCGCCAAGCGTTCAACGACCTGGCGTCCTGGTGGACGAACGGCACGCTGTACGACTACAACGATCCCGACATGATCATGCCGGAGAATTTCGCCCAAGGCTTCTGGTATAAATACAGCCAGAGCGAAGGCAAGCTGCTGGCGACGACGGTCGCGATGGGCGGCGGGCATTGGCTGATCGGCGACAACATCCCGTTCCTGACCGAGGACCGCATGAGCCTCCTCCAGAACAAGGAGCTGCTGGACATCGCCGCGAACGGCCGGGCGGCCAAGCCGGTCAGCATGACGAACTTCTATCACAAAGGCGAGCATTCTCCGTCGGTCGCCTATACGACGGGCAAGCATGGCGAGACGTACGTCGGCCTGTCCAATTGGGACGCCAAGAACGAAGCGACGATCACCGTCAAGCTGGCCGATCTCGGCTTGAACGGCAGCGCGAATTACGCGCTGGCGGAGATTTATTCGGGGCAAGGGCTCGGCAAGGCGAAGGGGCAGTTCACGTATACGCTACCGCCGAGCGGCACGGCGATCATCAAGGTGACGAACGGCGGCCCGGGCAACGGCAATGGCGACGCGCCGGTCAATCTCGCGCTCGGCAAACCGGTCAACGTATCGTCCACATGGGGCGATCCCGGCTACGAGGGCGCGATGCTGACGGACGGCAAGCTGTCCACGAGATGGAGCGCCGCCGACAAGCATCAGAACGACGAATGGGCGGAGATCGATTTCGGGAAACCGACGGCCGTCAATCAAATCGTGGTGAAGGAATACAAGGGCGACTATTTCCAAATCGCCAATTACGCGCTGCAGTATTGGGACGGCTCGCGTTACGTCGACATCACGAAGGGCTTTACGGTCGGGGATGACAAGACGATCGATTTCAAGACGGTCACGACGTCCAAGATCCGGCTGTTCATGAAGACGAACTATTTCATTCCGTCGATCAAGGAGATCGAAGCGTATAACATCAAAGGCGGCGGCGGACCGAGCATCGTGCAGGACGACAGCAACGGGGAGTACGCGAACTACTCCGATATCCGCGCAGGCGTGCAGCGGATGCAGGTATTCAAGCTGACGAAGAGCGATCTGCCGAAGCTGGACGTGTACATCTACGAGAGCTACGTGAGCGCGGTGCCGGCGGACGCCTATTATTTCGACCTCGTCACGCTGGACGCGAACGACAACCCGCAGGACAAGATCTTCTCGGCCTCGCTGCCGGCGTATAACATCCCGGGAAGCGTGAGTCCGTACTCGATCTATCCGCGCCTGAAGAACCTGGATACGACGAAGAAATACGGCCTGATTCTCAAATCGCCGAAATCGGCGGACACGGAATCGACGGACAACAACTACGGCTTCGCCTACAGCGACAACGATCCGTACGCGGACGGATACGAGAAGCTGTCGCTCGACGGCGGCAAGACGTGGGCGACCGAGAATGACGGCAAGCGGGATTTGATTTTCTCGGTTTATTCGAGCGAGTAACGGTTGCATGCGCATGAGGATGGAAGACGGCGGGAGCGATCCTGCCGTCTTTTTTTGCGGGCGGCGGCAGTCGGCAGTCGGCACTCGCTCTGCGGTTGATGAAGCAGAGAGGCGTCCGGCGTGGGTCAGGCCGACTTCCGGCAACGCAGCGGCTTGGCGTCAGCGCGTCTTCCGGTAGCGCAACGGCGTGTCGCCGAGCTCCCTGCGGAACAGCTCGATGAACTGCGAGGTCGTCGAGAAGCCGCACTCGAGCCCGATCGCGCTGATCGTCAGCGTCGTATTCAGCAGCAGCCCTTTGGCCGCTTCCAGCCGCTTGCGCAGCAGGTATTGCCCCGGCGACAATCCGGTCTGGACCTTGAACAGATGGCGAAAATGATCCTCGCCGTAGCCCGACAGCTCCGCCAGCGTGCGAAGCTGCAGCGGCTGCGTATAGTTCTCGTCCATGTAGCGCCGCGCGTAGAACAGCCGCTCGGGACGCTGCTCGTCGCCCTGCGGCGCTTCCGCCTGCCGGCCGAGCAGCAGGATGATCTCGTTCAGCAACAGATTCGCCCGCTGCGCGTAATGGGCTTTCTGCGCGAGCAGCTCTTCCTTCATCGTCAGCATGAGCGCCAGAATCGACCGCTCGTCCGTATCGCGGATAAGGCCGTTCGGCAGCTGCACCGGGAAATCGTCGTAGCGAAAGCCGAAGAAGACGACCTCCGTCGCTTCGTCATGCCGCTCGTCGTGCATGTAATTCGGCCGGGTCAGCGTGATCGTGCCGGGTCCGTAGGCCAGCGTCCCGCCGTTCAGGTTCATCGTCCCGGTCCCCGATACGTAGTAGACGAGCTCGTAGCAGCTATGCTTGTGATAATCGACGTAGCTGCCCGCTTCATGGGATTTGTAGAAGAAAAAATCCAGTTGTCCGTTCACGCCCGCCACGACCTTTCCCCGAATCCTGATAGTTTATCCCCAGTCTATTATAGCTCGGGGGCTCTTGTCACCCGTATGATGGAGGAGAGAGACGACCAATCATTCACGGGAGTGATCGACGATGGCGAACGGAAACGAGACAGGGCTGACGGAACAAGAAATCACGCGGTACCGGGAGGACGGCTTCCTGGTGTTCGACGGGATATTGCGCGAGGCGGAAGTCGAAGAGCTGCGGCTAGCGTGCGAAGCGGACCCGATCACGGCGCTGCGCACGCAGAAGGAGTACGAGACGATGACGGTGCACGCGCTCGGCATTACGTCCCTGCATCCGGCATTTCTGAAGCTGGCGAAGCATCCGGCGATCGTGGGCAAGCTGCGCGCCCTGCTCGGCGACGATATCGAGCTGCAGCATTCCAAGCTGGCGACGAAGCCGCCGACGAAGGGCGTCGGCGCGTTCGCGTGGCATCAGGATTACGTCTTCTATCCCCACACCAATACCGATCTGTTGTCCGTCATGGTCATGCTGGACGATGCGACGCCGGAGAACGGCTGCATGCAGATGGTGAAGGGGAGCCACCGGCTCGGCCCTCTGAATCACATGAAGGACGGACGCTTCGTTGCAGCCTGCCAGGAGACCCGTTACTGGGAGGAACCGGCGAATCCTGACGACATCGCCTACATTATGCCGAAGACGGGCGGCATCAGCATTCATCATGCGCTGACGCTGCACGGCTCGGCGGCCAACGCGTCCGGCAGGCCGCGCCGGGGCATCGTGTTCTCGTACCGCGCGGGGGACGCGTATCAGCTGGCCGATACGCTGTTCGACGACACCGGCCTGCTGATCAACGGCAGCCGCAAGGGCATCGTCCGTTGCGACGCCGGCGTCGTGGCGCTGCCGTTCCGGGGAGGAGGCGCCCACCCGTACGGCTCGGCCTGGAACCAGGCGGGCGGATTCGCGGCGGCGCATAACGCGGAGCAGTTCCGAGACCCGCTTTGATCCGCGTGCGGCAGCCGCATGCGGAGCGAATCGCGGGTTTCCGCGGAGACTGCCGCAGCTTCGCCTGCACCCGCCGGGCCAGGGGCTTCTCGGTCGTGGCGACCGAGATCCGGCGCATGGCGGTGCAGAGTCGCGACTCCTCCCAAGATATCCGCACGCAGCTCGGCCTGATGCAGAACCGGCTGAAGGCAATCGGCGCGGACATCGACCGGATCAAAGGCGACATGGCGCATCACTCGCAAAGCGTCAAGGAGCTCGACGGCGGCGTTCGAGCATATCGCCGCCACGGCCGGTGAGCTGCTGGACAAGTTCACGACGCTGCAAGCCGAGCCTTCCTAATCGTTGCATTAGCTGAGGCGGCGATCGCCTCGCGCGAGCAGGCTCACCCTTCCATGGGCTGCCCGAACTCGTTTTTGCGATCTTTCGAGCTCCGCTTAGTACGGATTTATCGCAAGAAAAGGACCTCCATTTCCGCTTTGCGGCGGAAATGGAGGTCCTTCGTTTGCCTATCGGGATTTTCCGTTGTCTGCGAATCTTTTTTTTGTGACAGCGCCTAGGCGTCAGTACAGCGTTCCGAGCGCTTGCGGCGCGAACGGCTGCAATTCGTCCGGCCTTCCTTGCTTGATCTTGAGCGCCCAGGCGGGATCGCTCAAGAGCGCCCGGCCGACGGCGACCAGGTCGAATTCGCCGCGATCGAGCCGTTCCAGCAAACCGTCGAGGCTGGCCGTTCCGGCGCCCATCCCTTCCCGGAAGAGGCGCGTGAATTCCAGATCGAGCCCGACGGAGCCGACCGTGATCGTCGGCTTGCCCGTCAGCTTCTTCGTCCAGCCGGCCAGGTTCAGGTCGACGCCGTCCTCGAAGGCGGGCTCCCAGAACCGGCGGGTCGAGCAGTGGAACAGATCGACCCCCGCGTCGACGAGCGGCCGCAGGAAGCGGTCCAGCTCGGCGGGGGTTTCCGCGAGCTTCGCCTCGTAGGCGCCGTCCTTCCACTGGGAGTACCGCAGCACGATCGGATAGTCCGGGCCGACGGCGCGCCGGCAGGCCGCGATGACTTCGGCGGCGAACCGGGTCCGGGACACCAAGTCCCCGCCGTACCGGTCCGTCCGGATATTCGTGACGCCCCAGAAGAATTGGTCGATCAGGTAGCCGTGGGCGCCGTGCAGCTCGATGGCGTCGAAGCCGAGCCGTTTGGAATCGGCTGCGGCTTGCGCGTAGGCCGCGATCAGGCCGGCGATCTCGTTCTCGGTAAGCGGCTCGCCCGCTTGCTCGCCGGCGAGGTTCAGTCCCGACGGACCGACGGAAGGCGCGTCCGGGTTCGACCCGGTTCCCGGCTTGCGGGTCATGCCGACATGCCAGAGCTGGGAAGCGATCTTGCCGCCGGCTTCGTGGACCGCGCCGACGACGCCGGCCCAGCCGTTCAAGGCAGCCTCCCCGTAGAAATGGGGCAAACTCGGGCTCGCGCCGGCCGCGGGATGATCGATCAGCGTCCCCTCCGTCACGATGAGGCCGACGCCGTTCTCGGCGCGCCTCCGGTAATAGGCGGCCACGTCTTCGCCCGGCACGCCGCCGGGAGAGAAGCCGCGCGTCATCGGCGCCATGACGATCCGGTTATCGAGCGAGAGCTTTTCGGAACGGAAGGGGGCGAACAGGGCTTGCGCAGAAGTAGTGCTCATCCAAATTCCTCCTCGGGAAAAAATGCGGAATCAAGGGACTGGGGCATAAGGGCATTGGGAAATTATAGGTTAACTTTAAACCTTTAAGTCGTTCATTTCAATAGAAATAGTCGGCTTTTATATCCGCCGGACCTTATCGAGACGGAGGGCTCGCGAACGGAGATACACCCGAAAACGAAAGCAATTTGCAGGCATGCCGCCGATACCATTCTTTGTGCGCGCTTTCATTGCCGCTGACCGACAAGAATTTCGTCATGCGGGTTTCTGCGGCTTTTTACAATTTTCGCCGCCGGGACTACGATTAGAAGCATCACAAGCAATCATCGTTCAACCCATAATCGCTGAATCCCTTTATAGGGAGCGGGGGAACCAATGGAAGCCGGCGCCGCGTGGCGGCGCGTCTTCCCGGGGTGAATCGCGGACAAGCAACGCTTGTCCGGGTAGGGCACTCTCTAGCCCGAATCCGACAGCTAACCTCGCAAGCGAACCAGAGAGACGACTTAGGCCAAAGCGCGCGAAGCAGCCTTTTTCTTTGCGCTGTCCATGAAGCCGGGAGTGGAGACATCTCTTCTTCCCGGCTTCTTTTTTTTATCCCACGAAGGAGTGAATGAGCATGCACGCCGTACAGACAAGGGCTTCGCTTCAAAGAGAACGCATGGATATGGTGAAAATCGAGCGCATCGAATGCTTCCGGTTCGATCGCGAGACGGCGCGTCTGCTGTTGCCGGACTGCGGAAACGGGGATTGGTGCGGCATCCTGATGCTCGGCACGGGCTCCGGCGAGCTCGGCATCGGCGTCTTCCGGGAATGCGCCTTGAAGGGCGATTTTATCAAATGGGCCTGCGCGTTCCAGGGGTTCAAGCACCATACGCTCAGCGAAGGCCTGCTGGAAGCCCGGATCAAGCACGAGGCTTGGGGCGACGTCCGGTCGTTGGCGGCGGAAGCGGCGCTGCGCGAGCTGGCCGGCGGCATCGGGGCGCCGGTGGGCCGATCGTTGTCCGACAGCCTGCACGACCATTCCTTTTGCTTCGAGCACGCGGAGGCATATGTCATTTTCTAGGCGGAGAACCGCGGCGACATGGCCGTTTTTATATTTTTTTTACACCCTGGGGGCGATCTCTTTACCCCGATTTTATGGGGAATGGGATTAAGATGACGGAGTACGGAAGAGGGGAGCGTGGAGCGGACGTGGACATACGGGAAATCAATTCAAATTCGGCAACGATCGTCGTCGCGGCCATGACGAAATCCGGCGAGCATTTCATGAAGCAGCTGCTCGTCAAAGGCGTGCCGTTTACGGCGATCACGAACAGCGTCGCGGAGCGGCAGCAGCTGTCCAAGCTCGGCATCGCGTCCATCCTGCTCGTGAATACGATCGATCCGGATACGTGGGAGATGCCGGATCATCCGGTCGGCAAGGTGTTCTTGTTCGAAAGCAGCCTGTCGCTGTGCTGCCGGTACCTGCGCATGATTCGCAAATGGACGGATCAGCCGGTATACGTCATCACGGGGCGGACGCACGGCCGGTTGATCTATAAGAGCCTCGGCGCCACCCACATCGTGCATTCCAACACCGGCAGCATTTCGTTTCTGCTGGATTAGCATAAGATTGCTTCGATTGGAAAATGTTATGACTAACTACAGAAAGGCTCGTGAGGAGGGTGCTCGGATGGTTAACGATTTTACGATGGTCCTCTTGGCTGCGGTCCTGTACGGATTGTTCTGGGGCTTCAAGAAATTATGCGAGAAAGCGTGAGGCCGATCTCCCCAAGCAGTTGCGTTAGCTGAACGGATCGGGCCAACGAGGCCGGATCCACTACAAAGGAGGAAGCGACATGGTCGTAATGGGGATTATCGCCATCTGCCTGATGATCTATCTCGGTTTCGTATTGGTGAAGCCGGAAAAGTTTTGAGTAAGCTGCTTCAATAACGAGGAGGAAACATTGCTATGGCTATGGGATTCGTACAAGTTGCCATTACGCTGGTCATCATCATGCTGTTGGTGAAGCCGGCGGGCACATATCTCGTCAAAGTTTTTTCGCAGGAAAAAACGGGCCTCGACCGGGTATTCGGCCCGGTCGAGCGTTTGCTTTACCGGATCATGGGCGTAAAGGAAGGGGAATCGATGGGCTGGCGCGGCTACCTTGGCGCCGTGCTGCTATCCAACTTCGTCATGATGCTGCTGATGTATCTCGTGCTTCGGCTGCAGAGCTATCTGCCGATGAATCCGGACGGGATCGGCAACATGCCGGCCGGTCAGGCTTTCAATACGGTCACTTCGTTCATAACCAATACGAACTGGCAGTCTTACAGCGGCGAGAACGGGTTGTCTTACCTGTCGCAAATGCTGGCGATCACGTTCCCGATGTTCACGTCGGCAGCGACCGGCTTCGCGGTGGCGGTCGCCTTCATCCGCGGCTTGATCGGCCGCAAGGACGACCTCGGCAACTTCTACGTCGACATGACCCGCTCCATCACGCGTGTGTTCCTGCCGATCAGCTTCATCGTCGCGCTGTTCCTGGTATTCCAAGGCGTGCCGCAGACGCTGCTCGGCGCCGTTCACGCCTCGACGCTCGGCGGCGGCGAACAGACGATCACGCGGGGCGTCGTCGCTTCGCTTGAATCCATCAAGCACTTGGGCACGAACGGCGGCGGCTATATGGGCACGAACGCGGCGCATCCGTTCGAGAACCCGACGGCGCTCGCGAACCTCGTCCATATCTTGTGCATGATGCTGCTGCCGACGGCGCTGGTCTATGCCTTCGGTCTCATGATCAAGAACAAGAAGCAGGGCTGGGCCGTATTCGGCGCCATGAGCTTCATCTTCCTGGTCATGCTGGCGACGGTGTTCATCTCCGAATACAGAGGCGTCGGCGCGATCGACGCCATGGGCGTTCACGGCAACATGGAAGGCAAGGAAGTGCGCTTCGGCGTCTCCGAGTCCGCCTTGTTCACCGCGGTGACGACGGCGGCTACGACCGGCAGCGTCAACAACATGCATGAATCGTTAACGCCGATGGGCGGGTTCGTGCCTCTGGCGGAAATGATGCTGAACAACGTGTTCGGCGGCAAGGGCGTCGGACTGCTCAATGGTTTATTGTACCTCATTCTGGCGATCTTTATATGCGGCCTGATGGTCGGGCGGACGCCGGAATTCCTGGGCAAGAAGATCGAAGGCAGGGAAGTGAAGCTCGCTTCGATCGCTCTGCTGATCCATCCTTTCGTCATTCTGGTGCCGACGGCCATCGCATTCCTTAGTCCGAACGCGATGTCGTCCATCGCGAACGGCGGCATGCACGGCTTGACGGAAGTGCTATATGCATTCACCTCCGGCGCGGCCAATAACGGTTCGGCGTTCGGCGGCTTGACCGCGAATACCGATTTCTACAACATCATGATCGGCGTGGTCATGCTCCTCGGCCGGTACGTTTCCATCATCGCGATGATCGCCATCGCCGGCTCGCTTGCGGTCAAACGCGTCGTTCCGGTGACGACGGGCACGCTGAGAACCAACACGCCGTTGTTCTCGGGCATCCTCGTCGTGATCATCCTCGTCATCGGGGCGCTGACGTTCTTCCCGTCGCTTGCGCTGGGACCGATTGCCGAACATTTGGCGATGCCGAAATAAAGATTGCTGAGAGGAAGGATCTATAATGGCCGCAAGTAAAAAAAGCTTATCGAAGGATATGGTGCTTCAAGCGATCGCGGACGCGTTCAAGAAGCTGAACCCCGCCGTCATGATCAAGAACCCGGTCATGTTCGTCGTTGAAGTCGGTACCTTCATCACGTTGCTGCTCTCCATTCAACCGGATCTCTTCGCCGCTTCAAGCGCGGGCCGGGGTTATGATATTGCCGTGTTCTTCATCCTGCTGTTTACGCTGCTGTTCGCCAATTTCGCGGAAGCGCTGGCCGAAGGCCGAGGCAAAGCCCAAGCGGACACGCTGCGCAAAACGAAGTCGGAGACGATGGCGAAGCTGGTCCAGAAAGACGGATCGCTGAAGCAGGTATCGTCTACGCAGCTGCGCAAAGGGGACGTCGTCCGCGTCGATACCGGGGAGATCATCCCGACGGACGGCGAGATCATCCAAGGGCTCGCGTCGATCGACGAATCGGCGATCACGGGCGAATCCGCCCCGGTTATCAAGGAAGCGGGCGGCGACTTCTCGTCCGTTACCGGGGGCACCCGGGTCGCGTCCGACTTTATTATCGTGAAAGTCATGACGGATCCCGGCGAGTCGTTCCTCGACCGCATGATCTCGCTCGTCGAAGGCGCGAAGCGCCAGAAGACGCCGAACGAGATCGCGCTGACGACGCTCCTCGCCGTCTTGACCATGATCTTCCTGGTCGTCATCCTGACGATGGTGCCGATGGCGGACTACTTGAACGTGCATCTGGATATCGCGACCTTGATCGCGCTGCTCGTCTGCTTGATCCCGACCACGATCGGCGGGCTGTTGTCCGCGATCGGGATCGCCGGCATGGACCGCGTCACGCAGTTCAACGTGCTGGCGATGTCGGGCAAGGCGGTCGAAGCGGCCGGCGACATCGATACGCTCATCCTGGATAAGACCGGCACGATTACGTACGGCAACCGGATGGCATCCGAGTTCGCTCCCGTCAAGGGCGTGTCGCAGAACGAAATGACGCTCGCCGCGCTGAAGGCCTCCGTCAAGGACGAGACGCCGGAAGGACGCTCCATCGTGGAGATGGCCACGAAGCTCGGCGAGACGTTCGCGGAGAGCGAATACGGCAGCGCCGAACCGATCGAATTCACCGCCGAAACCCGGATGTCGGGTCTCGATATGACCGATGGCACGCAGATCCGCAAAGGCGCCGTGGACGCCATGAAGAAGTACATCTCCGCCAAGGGCGGCAGCGTGCCCGCCGACCTGGACGAGATCTCGAACCGCATCGCGAAGGCCGGCGGCACGCCGCTTGCCGTCTCCATCGGCGACCGGATCTATGGCGTTATCTACCTTAAGGATACGGTGAAGCCGGGACTCAAGGAACGGTTCGCGGAGCTGCGGGCCATGGGCATCAAGACGATCATGGCCACGGGCGACAATCCGCTTACGGCCGCGACGATCGCTTTGGAAGCGGGCGTCGACGATTTCATCGCGGAAGCGAAGCCGGAGGACAAGATCGCCGTCATTCGCAAGGAGCAGCAGGAAGGCAAGCTGGTCGCGATGACCGGCGACGGCACGAACGACGCGCCGGCGCTGGCGCAGGCCGACGTGGGCCTCGCGATGAATTCCGGCACGATGGCGGCGAAGGAAGCCGCCAACATGATCGACCTGGATTCCGATCCGACGAAGCTGCTGTCCGTCGTGTCCATCGGCAAGCAGCTGCTCATCACCCGCGGCGCCCTGACGACGTTCTCGATCGCCAACGACATCGCCAAATATTTCGCGATCATTCCGGCCATGTTCATCCTGGCGATGCCGCAGCTGCAATCGCTGAACATCATGGACCTCGCCTCGCCGCAATCGGCGATCCTGTCCGCGCTGATCTTCAACGCGATCATTATTCCGCTCTTGATCCCGATCGCGATGCGGGGCGTCAAATACCGCGCCATGAGCGCGGACCGGCTGCTGACGCGCAACGTGCTGCTGTACGGCATCGGCGGCGTGATCGTGCCGTTCATCGGCATCAAGATCATCGATCTGATACTGCAGGGACTGCACCTAGCCTAAAATGGAAGCAGAGGAGTCTTCAACCATGAAAATGATATCCACCGCAATACGCGTATCCATCGGCCTGATGATCATCTGCGGATTCATTTATCCGCTCGTGACGACCGGGGTGGCGCAGGTGCTGTTCCCCAAGCAGGCGGACGGCAGCCTGATGGAAGCCGCCGACGGCACGGTCACCGGGTCGGAGCTGCTCGCGCAGGGCGTCGACTCGCCGAAGCTCTTCCATCCGCGGGCCTCGATGGCCAAGTATGATCCGACCGCTTCCGCCGGCTCCAACCGGGCCGTCGCCACGCCGGATTACGTGAAGGAGATCGGCGACAACGTCGCCGCCGTGAAGGCGGACAATCCGGGACTGACGGATATCCCGGCCGACCTCGTGACGGCCTCGGGCTCCGGGTTCGACCCGGACCTGTCGCCGGAGGCGGCGAAGGCCCAGGTGCCGCGCATCAGCAAGGCGACCGGCATGAGCGCGGACGACCTGAACAAGCTGATCGACGACTTGGAGAAAAGCAGGCAGCTCGGGATCTTCGGGGAACCGCGGGTCAACGTGAACGCCCTGAACGAGGAATTGTTGAAGCAGATCAAGCTATAAAACGGCGCAGCCGCTCCCGCAGGTCGGGGGTGGCTTCGTTTGCGTTATGCGCCGTCTGGCTATAGAGGGGGGAACTCACCGTGAAAAGCTTTAAACGCAAGACGCCGGAAGAAATTTTGCAGTCCATCTCCAAGCTGCACACGGGGACGCTGAAGATATATATCGGTCCCGTCAGCGGATCGGGAAAGACGTACCATATGCTCCGGGAAGGCCAGATGCTCCGGCAGCAGGGCGTCGACGTGGTCATCTGCGCGGTCTCGACGCTGAAGCGGCCGGAGACGGTGGAGCAGATCGGGGACCTGGAACGGGTGCCGAGCATCCACTGGTTCCGGGACGGCGTCGAATGCAAGGACCTGAATCTCGACGCGCTGCTGGCGCGCAACCCGGAGGTCGTGCTGGTGGACGGCCTCGCGCACCGGAACTGCTCCGATTCGCGCTTCGCCACGCGGCTCGAGGACATCAAATTCCTGCTCGGCCACGGCATCAGCGTCATTACGACGGTGAACGTCTACGAGCTGGAAGGCTACACGGAGATTGCCCAGAAGCTGACGGGCATAGAAGTAAAGCATACGGTGCCGGCGGATACGCTGGAGCTGGCGGACGAGGTCAGATTGATCGACGTAACGCCGGAGATGATCCTGAACCGGCTGGCGGAGGGCCATCTGACGGGAAGCATGGATAAGTCCGTGTTCAAGCGGGGCAATCTGGGCGTGTTGCGCGAGCTTGCGCTGCGGCTGGTCGCCGAGGATGTCGGCGACGAGCTGCGGGAATACCGGGAAGAGCTGGGGCTGATCGGCCCGACGGGCACGGGCGAACGGATTCTCGTCTCGGCGCAATATCATTGGAACGGCTCGATCTACGTCCGCCGCGGCCAGCAGATCGCCAAGCGGCTGAACGGCGAGCTGATGGTCGTGACGTTCCGCAACATGAAGCGCAAGTTATCCAAAGAAGCGGCTGCCTTTCGCCGCAATATGATCAAGTTGGTCGAGAAGGTCGGCGGCGAATTCGAGGAGCTAAGCTTCCGCAATCGTCGCGTCCTCCCGAGAACGCTCGTGAATTATGCCGTCGAACATCAAGTGACCCGCATCGTCATGGGCCACACGAAGCGTACCCGTTGGCAGGATAGAGTGTACGGCTCCATTGTCAACCAGTTGTTGAAGAAGGCGCGCAACATCGACGTTTTTCTCATGGCGGACCGTTCGGAACGGGAAGGGGAGCGCGTGCTTCCCGCCAATATAGCTTCCACCGTGCAACAGCCTTACCGCAGGCTTAGCGAACAGGAAGTGACCG
This sequence comes from Paenibacillus sp. J22P277, assembly GCF_059383675.1. Taxonomy (NCBI): domain Bacteria; kingdom Bacillati; phylum Bacillota; class Bacilli; order Caryophanales; family Paenibacillaceae; genus Paenibacillus; species Paenibacillus sp. J22P277. The sequence goes on along the minus strand of NZ_JBXENS010000002.1, from coordinate 31,454 downwards.
AACGGATCGGGGAAATCAAGCGGGGCACGTTCAAGGTCTACATCGGGGCGGCGCCCGGCGTCGGCAAGACGTATACGATGCTCCGGGAAGGCAATGACTTGTTGCGCAAAGGCATCGACGTGCGGGTCGGCCTGTTGGAAACGCACGGCCGTCAAGAGACGGTCGCCCAAATCGGGGGACTTACGCTGATGCCGAGGGACCAAATCCAATATCAAGGGGTCTCGCTCGAGGAGATGGACACCGATGCGATTATCGAGGCGTGTCCGGAAGTGGTGCTCGTGGACGAATTGGCCCATACGAACGTTCCCGGCAGCCGGAACAAGAAGCGGTACGAGGACGTGCAGGAGATTTTGAATGCCGGAATTTCGGTCATTACGACCGTTAATGTCCAGCATCTGGAAAGCCTGAACGATGCGGTGGAGCAGATCACGGGCATCCGCGTCCGCGAAACGGTGCCGGACAGTATCCTGCAGATGGCGGATGAAGTACAATTGATTGACGTGGCGCCGGAAGCTCTCCAGAACCGAATGCGCGAAGGGAAGATCTACGCGGCGGCAAAGATCGATCAAGCCCTCTCGAATTTTTTCAAGACGGGCAACCTCATCGCGCTGCGCGAGCTGGCGCTGCGGGAAATCGCCGACGACGTGGATGAACGGCTGGAGTCGCTGGAACGAAAGAATTCGCTTCGCGGACCGTGGCGAAGACGGGAAAGCATTTTCGTTTGCGTCAACGATACGCCCTACGCCCAGCGTCTCGTGAGACGCGGCTTCCGGACCGCGTACCGGCTAAAGGCGCCATGGTGCGTTAATTACGTGCTTGTCGGCGAAAATAGCGGCGGCGAAGGTTTGCATGGCGAGTTGGCGGCTTTGGAACGGTTGACGGTTAGGCTGGGCGGCAAGTTCTGCGTGCACCGCGCCGATTCGCGAAAAGAAATCGCGGCCACGTTGGCGGACAAAGCAAATAAATCGGAAGCCACGCAGCTCATTATCGGGCAATCCAAGATTTCCTGGTGGGATGCGTTTCTGCACGGCTCGGTCGTGAAGAATCTGATCGCGTTGTCAAGGGAGAGGGATATCTTGATCGTCGCGGATCATGATGCGAAAGAAGGGGAAGACAGTCGCGGCAGCCGCTGAAAGCAAACGAATCACATTCAAGCCTTATGTATGGATAACGATCGGAATCGCAGGATTGACATTCCTTTTTCATGCGTTAGGCTTTATATTCGATGACGTCAATATCGCGCTCATTTATTTGTTCCCGATTTTGTTCAGCGCCGTGTATTGGGGGATTGCGCCTTCGTTCTATGCGGCGTCCGCGAGCGTCCTGGCATTCGATTATTTCTTCGTTCCGCCGTTCCTGAGCTTTACCGTGCAGGACCTCAGGTACGTGCTTTCGTTCGCGGTGTATTTGGCGGTGGCGGCGCTCACCGCTACGCTCGCCGCCCGGTTGCGGCAGCAAGTAAAGCTGTCCAAGCAGCGGGAAGCCAACACGGCGGCTCTTTATTCGTTAAGCCGGCAGATGACCGCCATAGGCGATATCCAAGTGCTGCTGGAGAATATCATCTCTCGCGTATACGAGACCGTCCGGACGTACGTGGCCATTTATTTGCCCGACGACAAGACGGAGCTGCGGCGGGCGGCTTGGGCTCCCGCGGAGCTTGGACTCGACGAAAGCGAATCTGCGATGGCGATCGCGATGTTGGCGTTCCGGCATGGGGAAATGGCAGGCAAGGGCACGCGCACGCTGAAAGACTTCTCGGGTTTGTTCGTCCCTCTGCGAACCGAAGAGCGGACCTTCGGCGTGATGGTCATTCGTACCGGGAACGAGGACGATGCGCTGTCGACGGAGGAGCTTAACCTGCTGGAGGCGTTCGGAGGACTGGCCGCAAGCGCAATCGCCCGTATCAAGCTCAGCGAGGAAGCGAAGCTGGCGCATCTGACGGCGGAATCCGAGCGTATCCGGACGGCGCTGCTCGATTCGGTATCCCACGAGCTGCGCACGCCGCTCGCCACCATCATCGGCTCGGCATCGGCGCTCATGGAAGCCGACGAGGTGTTCTCTTCCGCCGACCGGGTGGAGCTGCTCGGCACGGTACGCGACGGCGCGCTGCGCATGAACCGGCTGGTCACCAACCTGCTCGGCATGGTGAAGCTCGAGAGCGGCATGCTGGCGCTGCGCCGGGATTGGTGCGACGCCGAGGATATCGTCGGCGTCGTGCTGTCGCAGGTGAAGGGATTCCAGCAGGACCGGCGCATCGTCGTGAAGATGTCCGACCCGGCGCCGTACTTTCCGGGCGACGAGGTGCTGCTGGAGCAGGTGCTGGTCAACGTCGTCAGTAACGCGATCAAGTATTCGCCGGATGGCAGCGAGATCGTCATCGCGGTCCGGCAGACCGGGCCGTGGGTCCGGATCTCGGTGGCGGACGAAGGCATCGGCATCGCGGAAGACGACCGCGATCGGGTGTTCGATAAATTTTACCGGGGCGCCGAAGTGAACGGCACGACCGGCACGGGGCTCGGGCTGGCCATCTGCAAAGGCATCGTGGAAGCCCACGGCGGAACCATCGCCGCGGGACCGCGCGCGGAGAAGGGCACGGTCGTGACGATCGCGCTGCCGGCTGGAGACCCCGAGCTGCCCGAGGATTGGAAGCGCAAGGAGGAGGAAGCGTAGCATGACGACAACTAGCGGCGCGCGGATTCTCGTCGTGGACGACGAGCCGCAGATCATCAAGCTCTTGAAGGTGACGCTGAAGGCGCATCAATTCGAGGTGCTGGAGGCCGCGACCGGGGAGGCGGGCATCTATGAGGCGAGCATGAATCACCCGGATCTGATCGTGCTCGATTTAGGGCTGCCGGACATTCCGGGCATCGAAGTGCTGCGGCGCATCCGGGATTGGTCCCGGATTCCGATCATCGTGCTGACGGCGAAGGACCGGGAGACGGATAAGATCGAAGCCCTCGACGGAGGCGCGGACGATTACGTGACCAAGCCGTTCGGGATGGGCGAGCTGGTCGCCCGCATCCGAGTCGCGCTGCGCCATTCGGGCAACGCCCAGCAGGAACCCGTGCTGCGCTTCGGGCGGCTCGTCGTCGATCTCGCGCAGCGGCTCGTGGAGCTGGACGGCAGCCGCGTGAAGCTCACGCCGACGGAGTACGAGCTGTTGAAGATCTTGGCCTCCAACGCGGGCAAGGTGATCACCCAGCGGCAGCTGCTGCAGCAGGTGTGGGGCGGCCATCATCACGAGTCGGACAGCCATTACCTGCGCATCTACATCGGTCATCTGCGCAAGAAGCTCGAGGAGGACCCGACGCGTCCGAAATTCATCGAGACGGAGCCGGGCATCGGCTACCGCTTCCTGCTGCAGGAGCAGGCGGAGTAGCGATTCCGCGAACGATTTCGGGCACGTCGCGGAGAATGGCCAGGTGCGATTGCGGAAACGATCGCGGGTATATCGGAGAACGTTTATGCGCGGTTGCGGGAACGGGCCGCGCCCATTTCAAGAAACGGCCGCGCACCCTCTGATGAACGCCTGCGCCGTTTCCGGTCGAGGCCGAATACCGCCCCGCCTCGGCCTGATTACACGGCAAGAAGGCAGCCTGAGCAGGCTGCCTTTTTGCCGTTCGCGGATGCCGTCATGGGCGGCATCCGCTTCTGTTTCCTCCCATCCCCGTCAATTCACGTAACGGCGATAACGTTTCGTCTTGCGCACCATCCTGCACTGCGACATGTAGCGCCGCATGCTTTTTTTCTGCGTGTGGCTGCCGGAATTTTTGCGGCGGATGCAGACGTAATGCTTCCTGGACAAGGAATACAGCCGTATCCCCCTGCGGTGGCAACGCCCGAGCCAGCCGGCGTCGGTGCCGACCTTTTTGAATTCGGGAAAGGGGACCCGTTTCCAAACCGATCTCCGGAAGACCAGCGTGCCGCCTTTGAGGCTGCGCGTATAGGTGCGTTCGCCGCCGGGGCGATACAGCATCAGCGCCCGCTTCGATTTAAAGTAGACATAGGCCGTACGCTTGCCGACGACGCCTGCTTTACCCCCTTTGATGGCGCGGGCGGCTTCCCGCAGGAACTTGGGGCCGTAGTAATCGTCGTCGTCGAACTTGGCGACAAGGCCTTTGCTGGCCCGTTTAATGGCGTAGTTCAGGCATTTGCCGAGCTTATATTTCTGCTGGACCCTGAACACGCGGACTTTGTTCTTCGGATAGCGTTTCGCTCGTTTCCGGTAGCGTTTGATCTTCAGCTTGTCGTTGTTCAGGACGATGATCATTTTCTTGTCCTTCCATTTCTGCCGGTCGAAATTATCGAACACGTTGTCGATGCACGAGGATCTGATCGTGCACGAGATCACGGTAATCATGGATTATCATCTCCGTTTGGTGTAAGTTCAAGCTTCGCTTTCATAGGCATTCTTTGTAGGATATGAGCGGACGACGGCGCAAGGCACGGCGTATTCATCATTTTCGCGCCGGCGGACGATGCGGGGGCTGGCCCTTATTCGTTCGGAGAACGACCCATTTGCCGATTCGTCACCGCTGGAAGAAGAAAAGGCATGGACGATTGCCGTCCCGATCGGCTACTCTTAGGGGAGCGGGAGGGAGATGGACGGATGTACAAAGCCATTATCGTGGATGACGAAGCCGTCGTCCGCGTCGGACTGAAGAATACGATCCAATGGCAGGAGCACGGCTTCGAGCTCGCCGGCGATTACCCCAACGGGCGCGACGCTTGGGAGGCGATCGAGCAGGACAAGCCGGATCTCGTCATTTCCGATATCAGCATGCCCTTCATGGACGGCCTGGAGCTCGCCGGTCTGATCGCCGCCAGCTATCCTTATATCAAAGTGATCATCCTTACCGGGTTCGACGAATTCGAATACGCCCAGCATGCGCTGCGCCTGAAGGTATCCGACTTCGTGCTGAAGCCGATCACCGCCCGCGAGATCCGGGGGCTGCTCGACAAGGCCCGGAGCGAGATGGACGAGGAACGGCAGCGCCGCGAAGACCTCAGCCGCCTGCAGAGCCAGCTGAAGCAGAGCGTGCCGCTGCTTCGGGAGCGCTTCCTGGAACGGCTCGTCGCCGTCGGCCTCGGCAAGGCGGAGATCGAGGACCGCTTCGCGTATTTCGGCCTGCCGCCGCTTGCCGCGGGCTCCGTCGCCGTCGTGGCCGACATCGACGACTTCGGCGACCGCGAACTGCTCTCGTACGCGCATGACGTTGAATTTTTGCGGTTCGCCGCTTTCGATATCTTCGAAGAGATCGCCGAGCGCGAGAACGCGATCGTTTTCCGCACCCGCGAGGAACGGATGGTCGCGATTCTGACCGGCGAGGGGGAGGGCAACGAGCTTTACGAAACCGCTTTCCGTTACGCGGAGGAAGCGCGCCATCACATCGAGAAATTCCTCAGCTTCACGGTGACGGCCGGCATCGGGCGCATCGTCCCGTCCGCCGAGATGCTGCCGGACTCCTACAAAGGCGCCTTGTCCGCGCTCGATTACCGGTTTCTCCACGGCAAGAACCGCGTGCTCGGCATCCTCGACCTGGAGGGCCGGCCGGAAGCCGCGCCGCCCGCGACCATGGCCTGGGACCGCAAGCTCGTGTCCGCCGTCAAGACCGGCTCCATCCGCGAGGCGCAGGAGCTGATCGAACGCGGCATCGCGGAGCTCAAGCAGTCGCGCGTGCCGATCGAGACCTGCTTCCTGCAGATGCAGAAGGTCGTCCTCTCGCTCATGAACGCGATCCAGGAGGTCGTGCCGCATGACCGCGAAGCGTCGATCGACAGCCAGATGATGCTCATGGAAGTATACCGGTTCAAGACGCTCGACGAGATCGAGGTTTGGCTCAAGCAGGTCGTAAGCGCCGTCATGACGGAAATCGCCGAGAACCGGAACCATTTTACGAATGCGCAAATTCACAAGGCGGTCGAGTACATCGAGACGAACTACGCCAACGACAAAATGTCGCTGCAGGACCTGTGCCGCCACGTGCTCATGAGCACCAGCTATTTCAGCCTCGTGTTCAAGCAGCATACGGGCGAGACGTTCGTCGAATATCTGACGGGCGTCCGGATCGCCAAGGCGAAGGAGCTGCTCCGGTCCACGAGCCTGAAGTTCTACGAGATCGCCGCGCAGGTCGGCTACGGCGACCCGAATTATTTCAGCATCCTGTTCAAGAAACGGGCGGGCATGACGCCGAAGGACTACCGCGACGGGACGGCAAAGGAGAGCGGATCCTGACATGCCGAGAGAACGCCCGCTTCGCCTGCCGATCTTTCCGCTGAAGAGCATCCAGTCCAGCATCTCGTTCGCGTTCTCGTGCGTCATCCTGGCCGCGATCGTCTCGATCAGCCTGATCAGCTACCAGCTGTCCGTCGGCGCGGTCGAGAAAAATTCGCAGGGCTACATCGAGGAAATCATCAAGCAGGTGAACACGAACATCCAGTCCTACGTCGACAACATGGAGAACATCTCCCTGCTCGCGATGACGAGCAAAGACGTGAAATATTACATCTCGGACAACAGCTTCATCAGCCCCGAGGAACGCCGCCCGTACGAGAAGCGCATCTCGGATCTGTTCCAGGCCATTCTCTACACCCGGAAGGACATCGCGAACCTCATGGTGTTCGGCTACAACGGCCGGTTCGTCTCCGACCGCCGGATCACGGATCTGAACCCGAACGCCGACATCGCGCAGCAGGCCTGGTACAAGGACGCGAAGGCGGCCGGCGGGCGATCCGTCATCTCCGCGCCGCATATCCAGAACATCATCCAGAACGAATACCGCTGGGTCGTATCGCTCAGCCGCGAGCTGAAGAGCACCGACGGCATCACGGCGGAGGGCGTATTTCTGGTCGACCTGAACCTGAGCGTTATCAACGACCTGGCGAGCAACATCAACCTCGGCAAGCGCGGCTACGTCTTCATCGTCGACCGGAAGGGCAATATCGTCTACCATCCGCAGCAGCAGCTCATCAACAGCAACCTGACCACGGAGCTCATCCCCGAGGTGACCGCGGCGAAGAGCGGCACGTCGTTCATCGCCGACGACGACAAGGGCAAGCGGATCTACTCCATCCAGGATACGAGCTTCGGCTGGAAGATCGTCGGCGTCGCGTATACGGACGACCTGATCGCGAGCAAGGGCACGATTCGGAATTCGATCCTGCTGTACGCGCTGTGCGGACTCGGCATCTCGCTCTTGATCTCGTTCTGGCTGTCGTACCGGCTGTCCCGGCCGATCCGGAATTTGCAGGCGGACATGAAGCTCGTGGAACGGGGGAACTTCGGCATTCAGACCGAGATCGGCCAGATGAACGAGATCGGGCAGCTCGGGCGGACGTTCAACATGATGGTCGGCCGCATCAAGACGCTCATGGACGAGATCATCCAGAACCAGGAGAGCAAGCGCAAGAGCGAGCTGCAGCTGCTGCAGGCGCAGATCAATCCGCATTTTCTGTACAACACGCTCGATTCCATCGTTTGGATGGCGGAGCAGAAGCAGCACGAGGAAGTCGTCCTCATGACGTCCGCGCTGGCGAAGCTGTTCCGGGCGAGCATCACGAAGGACCAGGAGATCGTCCCGATCCGCGTGGAAGCGGAGCATATCGCGAATTACCTGCTCATCCAGAAGATGCGCTACGAGAGCCAGTTGGACTACGAGATCGACATCGCGGACGACATCATGCGGAACAAGACGCTGAAGATCCTGCTCCAGCCTTTCGTCGAGAACGCCATCTACCACGGTATCCGGGGCAGCGCCGACAAAGGGCTGATCGCGATCCGCGGTATGCGGGCCGGCGACAACGTCGTGTTCGAGGTCGAGGACAACGGCCAAGGCATGACGCCGGAGCAGCTGCAGCGGCTGCTGCTTCCCGAAGACGGGGAAGGCCGCAAAGGCATCGGCATCCGTAACGTCGATGAACGGATCAAGCTGTATTTCGGCCGCGAATACGGCGTGCACATTCGCAGCGAGCTCGAAGTCGGCACCTGCGTGACGATCACGATCCCCACACTCTAACCGAAGGAAGAACGCCTCATGCGCAAGCAACGCCTCACGATTCTGCTCGTTCTCGTGCTCGCGACGGCCGCCGTCTATGCCGTTTTTTTCGCCAAGCTGATCCCGGGGCCGGACCGCGGCGGCAAGACGATCACCGTCGTGCTCAAATCGCTGAACGTCCGTTCCGATTATTGGCAGGCGGTCATCTCCGGCGCCCAGACGGCGGCCAAGGAGCTCGGCGTCCGCCTCGACCTGCAGGGTCCGCTGCAGGAATCGGACGTCGAGGGGCAGATCACGGCCCTGAGGGACGCGATCGCGCGCAAGCCGGCCGCGATCGCGGTGGCGCCGATGGACGATCCCCGCATCCCGGAGCTGCTGGACGACGTTCGCGCGGCCGGCATCAAGCTCGTCGTCATGGATACGCCGCTCGCGCTGAAGAATCCGCCCGCGTTCGTATCGAACGATCATTTGCAGGCAGGCCGGCTCGCGGGCGATGCGGCCGCGCTCGCGGTCGGCGAGGCTCCGGCCGTCGCGGTGTTCAGCGATTCGCAGAAAGCGCCGATCTCGAACCGGCGGTACGCCGGTATCGAGCAGGCGATGAAGGATCACGGGGGCCGCATCTCCGGGACGTATTACAGCGGCGATTCCGAGCAGCTGGCGTATGAATTCACCGTTGCGCTGCTGCGGACGAATCCGAAGGTAAACGCCTTCATCGCGCTGAACGAGAATGCCACGCTCGGCGTCGCCAAGGCGATCAAGGAAGCGAAGAAGACGAACGCCTACAAGCTGATCGGCTTCGAAAGCTCGATCTACGAGATTCAGCTGCTCGAAGAAGGCACCGTGGACGCCCTCGTCGTCCAGAAGCCGTTCAACGTCGGCTATCTGGGCGTCAAGACCGCCGCGGAGTCGGCGGGCGGCCGCAAGACGGACAAGACGACGCTGATCGGCTCGACCGTCGTGACCCGGGCGAACATGAACGACCCGGAAATCCAGCGGCTGATGTTTCCGTTTCCCGTCATCCAGTGACGAAGCGCGTCATCGCGATCAAGAGATTCGTTCGAAAGGAGCGTCCAAGCCATGACCGTTGCGTCGCATTACCCGAAACGAGCCGCCGCGCTGCTGCTCGCGTTTCCCGTGCTGCTCTCGGCTTGCGGCGGCGACGAAGGCGGGCAAGCGGCTCCTCCTCCGGAGAAGAGCGCGCTCATCCGTTTCGTGGCCTCCGAATACAGCACGGAGACGAAGCCGATCCTGGAGAAGCTGGTCAAGGAGTTCGAGCTCAAGAACCCGCTCATCGACATCGAGCTTCAGGTCGCGAACTGGGACATCCTGGACGGCATCTACACGACGATGATCAGCCAGAACCAGCCGCCGGACCTGCTGAACACGAACGTTTACGCGCATTTCGCGAAGGACGGCCTGCTGAACGATTTCAACGACATCCTGTCGCCGGAGCTGCGGAACAAGCTGTATCCGAACTTGATGAGCATGGACCAGATCGAGGGCCATCAGTACGCGATTCCGTACGTCGCCACGATCCGGAGCTTGTATTACAACCAGGATATCTTCGATAAAGCCGGCATTCGGCAGCCTCCGCTTACTTGGTCGGAGCTGAAGGCGGACGCGCAGAAGATCAAGCAATCCGGCGCCGGCTACGGCTTCGGCGTCGACCTGACCGACAACGAGACGCAGGCGTACCTGTCGTACTTCTTCTTCGGCGCGGGCGGCGGGTGGATCCAGAACGGCCAATGGACGATCAATTCGCCCGAGAACGTGGAAGGGCTGACGTATCTGAAGGCGCTGTTCGATGCCGGGCTCACCGACCCGGAGCCGACGGTCACGACGCGCGACGAGAAGCAGCGGATACTCGGCGACGGCAAGCTCGGCATGATGATCTCCGGCAACTATTTCTCGTCCGTCGTGCCGAAGGAATTTCCGAATCTGAGATGGGGCCAAGGGCCGATTCCGGTCAAGGACGGCAGCGCCCCGATCTCGTTCGGCGTGCACGACGTGCTCGTCTCTTTCAAGACGGACCATACCGACAAGGAGGCGTTGTCCAAATTTCTGGATTTCCTCTACGACGACCCGTCCTACCTCGAGATGATCCGGCGGGAGGGGTTTCTGCCGGCCAATTCCCAGGTGGGCGACGAGCTGGCCGCCGAGGACGACGACATGAAGGCCAATCTGCTCGCGCTCACCCGGGCAAAGTTCTACCCGGTGCAGGAGCCGGCCTGGCAGGCCGTCATGGACTACGCGCGCAAGTTGGGCGACGCCGTGCTGTACGACGGCTTAGCGCCGAAGGCGGCACTCGACGAGCTGCAGCATTTCGCCGAGACGCGCAGCAAGCAATAGGCGGCAGCGCTAGGTAGGCAGCAGGCAGTGATGCAAAGAACCGGTCCGCGATTACGCGGGCCGGTTCTTTTTGTTCTTGGAGATCAGGTTGTTTGCGGACCGCGAGCTCCTCGATTTTTTTACAATAAGAAAATACTAAAGAATTCGTGGAAGATATTCGATTCAGCGCAGCCGCCCCGCCCACTATGATGAATACAAGCGCTGCAGCAGGTTCTCCAGCGAATCGCGAGATTCGATGCCGGCGCCGACACACACATACTAGGAGGGTACGCTTAATGATGAACAAGAAAAAGTACGCCGCGATGGGCGCGGCGGTATTGCTTGCTTCGATGTCGCTCGCCGGTTGCGGGTCCAATGGCAACAACGCTTCGAACGGCGCGGCTTCCACGAACAACGCGACCAACAACGCGGCGAACAATGCCGCCGCGACGAACGATTCCACGAATGCGACGAACGCGGCGAACGCGGGCGGCACGAACGCCGGCGCAACGACGGACACGCCCAAGCTCACCGGCGATTTCGAAGTGCAATACTTCGTCGGCGGATACGGGGACAAATGGTGGACGAAGGTCATCGCGGATTTCCAAGCGGCTAACCCCGACCTCCATGTGAAAGCGCTCGGCGGACCGAAAATCAACGAACAAAACAAACCGCGCTGGATCGGAGGCAATCCGCCGGACTTCGTGTACATCGACGGACCGGAGCTGAACGACCGCCAGATGGTCGAGGACGGGCAGCTCGAGGACCTGACCGACTGGCTCAAGGACGCGAAGAACGTCGACGGCGACAAAATCCTCGACATCCTCGCGCAGGCGCCGCAGCAGTACGACGGCAAGATCTACAACATTCCGCTCGTGCTGAACTCGTGGGGCATTTTCTGGAACAAGGCGCTCTTCAAGGAAAAGGGTTGGCAGGAGCCGCAAGACTTCGGACAATTCCTCGAAGTCAGCGACAAAATCAAAGCGGCCGGCATCACGCCGTTTATCCATACCGGCAAATACCCGTACTACATTAACGGCGCGTTCCTGTACCCGGCGATCGTCTCCGCGAACAACGGCGACTATACCGTCCTGCAGGACATGGCGGCGAACAAGGTCGAAGCGTTCGAGAGCGAAGCGGTCAAGACGGCCCTCGGCAAAATCGTGACGCTGCGCGACAAAGGCTTCATCGACAAGGCGTCGATCCAAATCAACCACACCGACTCGCAAATGCTGTTCCTGCAAAACAAGGACGCATTCATCCCGAACGGCCTGTGGCTGCCGAACGAGATGTCCAAGGACATTCCGCAAGGCTTCGACTTCGGCTTCATCCCGTCGATCACGCAGGACGCGGGCCAGAAGATCGTCGCGAACACGTCGACGGCCACCGTCGCCATCGCGAAGAACGCCAAGAACAAAGACGCGGCCAAAGCGTTCCTGCAGTTCGTCTTCTCTAAAGCGCAGGCGTCCCAGTGGGCGGAGCTGAGCGGCGCGCCGTCCAACATCAAAGGCGACATCAGCGCTTCCAACGCGCCTAGCTTCGTGAAGGACGCGGCGAAGTACCTGACGGATCCGAACACGGTCGTCATTCCGACGATCACGTTCAACGCGGACGTGGACAAAGCGATGCAAGACGCGACCGACGCGTTGACGATCAGCAAGATCACGCCGGACGAGTGGATCAAACGCGTCACCGACGTCGTGAAGAAAGTAACCAAGTAACGATCGTCTTCGCTTCAAGGCAGTAGACAAAGCGCGAAGGATGGCCGGGCCCGCGCCCGATCATCCTTCGCGAATTTTACCGGAAGGGCGGTCGCGTCATGGAAGCAGGCAGCGCCAAGTGGCAGAGAAATCTTTTCATCGCTTCGTTCATCATCCCGACGTTCGTGTTTTTCTGCATCTTCACCATTTATCCCGTTGCCAAGGGCCTCTACTATTCGATGTTCGACTGGTCCGGCATGTCGCAAACGAAAGACTTTATCGGCTTCGGCAACTTCAAGGAAATGTTCAAGGATCCCATCGTCTGGCGGGCGATCGGCAACGATTACTTCCTCGTCGTCGGCAAAATCGTCGGCATCATGGTGCTCGCGACCTTCTTCGCGGTAGCCTTGACCCGGTTTAATTTCAAGATGGCCGGTTTCTTCCGGTCGATCTTCTTCATTCCGAACGTCATTTCCGTCGTCGTCATCGGCGTCTTGTGGAACTTCATATACAATCCGCAAATCGGCTTCCTGAACGCGTTTCTCTCCCTGTTCACCGACGAGAAGGTCAGCATCACCTGGCTCGGCTTCACGAACCATACGATCTGGATGCTGCTGCCGCCGGCCATCTGGGCGGGCATCGGCTTCTACATGATCCTGCTGATCGCCGCGATCCAGAACATTCCGGCTTCGTACTACGAGGCGGCCGACCTGGAAGGCGCGGGCCAATGGACGCAATTCCGGCGCATCACCGTTCCGCTCATCTGGGAGCAGATGAAAGTATCGATTCTCAACATCATGATGACGACGCTGAACGGCTCGTTCGTCATCGTTTGGATCATGACCGAGGGCGGCCCGGACAACAGCACGCAGGTCATGGGCTCGTATTTGTACCAAATGGCGTTCCGGCAGTACCATTTCGGCTTCGGAGCCGCGATCGGCGTATTGATTCTGGTGCTCTCGCTTATTACGACAGTGGTGCTGCAACGGCTGCTTCGTCATGAGACCGTCGAGCTGAGCTAAGGGGGATTTCATCATGAACAACGGCATTCGCAACCCGATCGTCAAACTCGCGTTCTACGCCATCCTGATCCTCTGGGGCTTGTCCGTGCTGTATCCGCTGCTGTGGACGCTGCTCGACGCGCTCAAGAACAACGACCAGTTCTTCCGCCACCTGCCGTGGGCTTTGCCGGAGATGCCGCTATTATGGTCCAACTTCTCGTATGTCTGGAACAAATACAATTTCGATTCGTATTTCCTGAACTCGATCATCATCACGGTCGGTTCGACGCTGCTCGGCCTGCTGCTGGCAGCCACGACGGCGTACGTGCTGGCGCGTTACAAATTCCGAGGCAGCGGCGCGCTATATCTGCTCTACATCGCGTCGATGATGGTGCCGTTCATCCTGGCGCTCATCCCGCTGTTCTTCCTGATGAACTCCTTCCATCTGATCAATACCAAAATCGGCCTCATCCTCGTGTATACGTCCAGCGTGCTGGCCTTCGGCATCTTCGTGCTCGTCGGCTTCTTCAAATCGTTGCCGAAGGAGCTGGAGGAAGCGTCGATCATGGACGGCGCGTCGAATTTCGGCACGTTCTTCAGGGTCATGCTGCCCTTGTCGCAGCCGGGCCTCATCACGGTCGCCATCGTCAACGTCCTGAATATCTGGAACGAATACATCGTCGGCACGATTCTCGTCAACGATCCGACCCAATACACGTTGCCGGTCGAGATCGGCGTCATGCAGGCGGAGATGCAGTACCGCACGGAATGGGGGCCGCTGTTCGCCGCGCTGTTCTTCACGATCGTGCCCGTGCTGCTCGTCTATATCGTCTTCCAACGCAAAATCGCCAGCGGCATCACGGCCGGGGCGGTCAAGTAACCGCGGCTTCCGGTGGTATTGGCGGAGACCCTGCGCCTGACGTTTCGCGAGATGCCGCGCGGCGCGATCCGCGAACATGCCGCGCTACGCGGTCTTCGAACAGGCAACGCGGCGCGGCTCGCGAACCGGATGCAAGACGACGAAGCTCCCGCGCGTTTCGACTATCGAAACGCACGGGAGCTTTTGCGATTGTCATGTTCGCGGCCGAACGTTCGTCCGGCACTTGCGATGATCGCCGCTTCCCCCTACAATGAACGGTAACGAGAACATGAAGGAGCTTTTACCGCATATGAACCATGAAATCACGATGAATCTCTACGGCGACTGGGTGGAAACGGTGAAGCAGGTGTTCCGCGGATCGGGCCAACCGCTGCCGGAGGATTTGACGCCGGATCAAGTCGCCCTCGCGTACTTCCTGCAGTCGGCCCCGTCCAAGGAAGAAGCGCTGCGGCAGCGCGACGCGAACGAAGCGCGCTTGATCGACATGCAGCAGAAGCTGTTTGACAACTTCGATTCCGTCGTGCTGCCGGACCTCCGCAGCCGCACGGGCTACGAGGGCAGCGCCTTCGTTTTCAGATGGATATACGGGCAGGGCGGCGAGCACATCGTCGAAGAACGGTCCGCGTACCGGATTCCGTTGTAGGCGGCACGGCAGAACGGTAGACGCAAGCGCGAATTGCACGGGAGCAGTTGGATAGGTCGCGGCGTTGGCTGGGGCGGGAATGGTCCGGGGATTACTTGCTAAGTCGGGGTGCCTGTTCATCCGGGAACCGCGGCAGACTGCGTGCGGATTCGATGCGAGATGAACGTTTTGTCGTTTTTGCAGGAGTAGGATCGGCCCCTCGATTGTCGCCTGATGGGGATGTAATCCTCGCCGCATGAGTGTGGGATTGGCCGCCCAAGAGTCGCCAGCCATGGGTTGAATCTTCGCCGCATGAGTGCGGAATTGGGCATCCAAGAGTCGCCAGCATGGGCTGAATCCTCGCCGCATGAGTGCGGGATCTGCCGCTCAAGAGTCGCCGGATGTGGAAGTGTCTTCGCGGTCGCAGGTCATGGACTCCAACCTCGAAAATGCTGCAAAAGTGCAGGTTTTTTCTGCCCTAATCGTCCATTCAAGCGATATTGCTGCGAAAATGCAGCGATAACTCAACAATCAAACCACTATTGATGATTCTGCTAGTAATTGCTGCAGAATTGCAGTAAACGGATGCTCCTATCACGAACTGTGAGCTAATTGATGCCTTTTTGCAGGATTTCTCACCGTAAAGGAGCTGTCCGCGGTGATTCTAGCCACGGTAGCAGCCCCTTTTGTCGGTGCGGTCCTTCTCGGGAATTTTTCACGCCTGCCGCAATGCGAAACCGATTCTATCGGTCTTGCCGATCGCCGCGATTAGCCTTATCTGTTTTCGGGAATCCCGCTCAACTCGATCTCATGTTCCGCCTCCGAGTAGTGTGCCGCATCCGCCTTCTCACTCGAAGCTTTTCGCGCACCGATCCGCAGCCGCCTCTCATGGCATGCGAATCTTCCTCCCGCCATTGCGAGCCGGCTTACGGCGAAGCTACCGCATCGATCCGCAACCGCCTCTCATGGCATGCGATCATCCTACCGCGCGCGACCGCCTACTTCGAAGCCTTCCACGCATCG
Source organism: Paenibacillus sp. J22P277 (assembly GCF_059383675.1). Lineage (NCBI taxonomy): Bacteria > Bacillati > Bacillota > Bacilli > Caryophanales > Paenibacillaceae > Paenibacillus > Paenibacillus sp. J22P277. The sequence continues at coordinate 15,906 of NZ_JBXENS010000002.1, read as the reverse complement.
ATTTGCTTCTGCATCTCGGCAATGATTTTATCCGCGCCGGCGGTTTTCATTTTGGCGACGAAGGCGCCGTATTTGTCCTCGGACGTGACGCCGAGGCTGATCGCGCGGGCGTATTCGTCGAAGACCGCCGTCGCTTTGGCGATCTCGCCTTTGACCGGCTCCGCGTCGAACGTGAAGCCGAGCAGCTTGGAAGGCAGCGCTTCGGCATTGACCTTCTTCGTCTGTTCCCACACGTCGGTCGGCATGCCCTTCTCCACGTTCGCCAAGAAGTTGGTCGCGAACATCCACGGCACCTGCGGGTTATATGCCTGCTGATTGTCGCCGGGCACCATGAAGCCGTCCGCGTCGATTTTGTAATGGTCGTCCTTGATGCCGAAGTTGAGCAGGTTGTAGAGATCCTTGTCGGTATTGAGCAATTCCAGCAGCATCATGGATCGCTCGGGATTTTTGGAATTGCGGTTGATCGCCTGCATCGTCGCGGTGATGCCGCCCGTCGTCAAGTGGGCGACGCCGGCCGGTACTTCCGCGTACGGTTCACCGCCGAGCGCGGCCGCGAGGTTGGCGCCGCCCGGCTTGAACGCGCCGCTGATGCTGAGGATCCACTTCCCGGCTTTGGCGTCGACCCAATCATCCTGTTTCTTGGAGATCCGTTCCTTCGAATTCATATACCCCTTGGCGTTCCAGTCGCGAAGCGTCGCCGCGAACGTTTTGAACTCTTCGGATTCGAACTGGTTCACGACCGTAAGCGTATCGTCGTCGAAGCGCACGACGCCGGGTACGTTGATGCCGACGATCGCTTCCATGTTGAAGAAATCGGGATCGATGCCGAGGGTCGGGTACTTCTGCGGGTAATCCTTTTTGACGGCCTGGATGAACGGTTCAAGCAGATTCAGCGTATCGAACGTGATTTTGCCGCTGATGCTGCTCATGTCGAAATTGTATTTGTCCACGAGCGCTTGCGGAATATCGACGGCCGGCGTTCTCGCCGATATCTGCTGGTTGACGAAGCCGTAGATCTGGCCTTTGATCTTCGTGGCATCCCAGAACGAAGCGGGCATCGAGGCGTAGGATTGCGGCGCGTACTTCGCCAGCAGGTCGTCGAGCGGGAGGAAGGCGCCCTTGGCCACGTTCTGCGTGTAGTTGTTGATCCAGCCTGCCGTGAACGCGATGTCGTAAGGCTCGCCCGAAGCGATGACGACCTGCATCTTCTGATCGTAATCGCCGAACGGCAGCGCTTTGAAGTCGACGGTGGCGTTGATTTTGGCTTTAATGACCTTGTTGACCTCCGCGAAAACCTTGTCCTGCTCGGGCTGCGGAAAGTTTCCCGGGAAATACCAGGTCAGCTTCGCCTCGGGCAGATCGGCGGTGCTGCCGCTGTCGGCCGGCGTATTGGCGTTGTTCGTCCCCGCGTCGTCGGCGGCAGGAGCGTTCGCGTCCGTCCCGTTCGCGGTGCCGCTCCCCGCGTCGTTCTTCGGCGCATTCGTGCTTGCGCCGTTGTTGTTCGAGCTGCCGCATGCCGTGACCAGCAAGCTCAGCGCCAGAACCATGAGCATGCCCGCGAATCCGATCTTGCCCTTTCGAAATCTTTTTGCCATGAATGGATCCTCCCTTTTCTCGTTCGAGTCGCTTATATCCTGAGATGGACATGACGTCCATGTTCAAGCTAGCCCTTGATCGCGCCGACGGTCAGTCCGCGGACGAAGTACTTCTGGAAGAACGGAAACACGGCCAGCATCGGCCCTGCCGCCAGCACCGCCATCGCCATGCGCGCCGATTCCGAAGGGAGCGTGACGTTCTTCATGCTCGGCGGCATCATGTTCGTGGAGCTGGTCAAGAACGAGATGTTGTTCATCATGCGGTAGAGCATGTATTGCAGCGGCACGAGATGCTCTTCTTCGATATAGAGCAGGCTGAGCCACCAGTCGTTCCAATACTGCAGCATGGTGAAGAGGGCGATCGTGGCCAATCCGGGCTTGGCGAGCGGCAGGATCACCTGCCAGAAAATCCGGAACTCGTTCGCCCCGTCGATCATGCACGATTCGATGATGTCGTGCGGGATTTTCTGCATGAAGGAGCGCAGCAGCAGGATGAACCAAGGAACGGCGAGATAGGGCAGGATCAGCACCCACAGCGTGTTTTTCAGATGCAGATAATTGCTGATCAGGATATACGTGGGCACCAGGCCGCCGTTGAACAGCATCGTGAAGAAGACGAAGAAGCTGAGGCCGTTCCGGAACCGGTAATCCTGACGCGACAAGGCGTAGGCGATGCCCGCCATGAAGAACACGGCCAGCACGGTGCCGATCACGCTGACGAGCAGCGATATTTTGAATGCGCCGAGCAGCTGGACGGGGCGGTACAGCACGTAGGCGTACGCTTTGAGATCCGGGAGATGCGGGATGAGGCGGTAGCCGTTCTGGATGATGTCGACCTCGTTGCTGAACGACACGGACAAGACCGAGACGAGCGGAATGATGCAGGATAAGCCGAACAGGATGAATACCAGATGGATGACGAGCTGCGGGGCTCTTTTCTTCAGCGGCACGGCGCGCGCCTCCTTTCTAGAACAGTTTGTTGTCGTCGTCGATTTTGCGCACGACGTAGTTGCTGACCAGCACGACGATAAAGCCCATCACGGATTGGAACAAGCCGACCGCGGAGGACATGCCGATATCGCCGGACACCTTCAGCATGCGGTAGACGTAGGTATCGATGACCTGCGTGACCGGGAACAGCTGGCCGACCTCGCGCGGCACGAAGAAGAACAGTCCGAAGTCGGAATAGAAAATTTTGCCGATCGACAGCAGGGTCATGATCGTGATGAGCGGCATGAGGAGCGGAATCGTGATATGCCGGATCGCCTGGAGCTTGGAGGCGCCGTCCATCTCGGCCGCTTCGAAATACTCGCCCGGAATGCCGATGATGCCCGCGTAGAAGATAATGCTGACGTATCCGAGCCCTTTCCAGATATTAATGAAGGTAAGCAGAATCGGCCATATCCACGTCTCGCTGTAGAAATCGAAATCCATGCCCAGCCGGCTGAGCCCGTTCGTGAGGATGCCGTAGGGGCCGATAAAGGAATACGCCATATAAGCGACGATGATCCACGAGAAGAAATACGGGAAGAAGAACACGGTTTGGTACGCTTTCAGCCACCGCCGGCTGACGATCTCGTTCAGCAGGATGGCGAAGACGACGGACAGGAAGGTGCCGACGGCGATGAAGACGATATTGTACGTCAGCGTATTGCGGATGACCGTCCAGGCGTCGCTCGAGGTGAAGAAGAACTTGAAGTTGCTGAAGCCCACCCAAGGACTTCGCAGGATGCCGTCGGTATAATTGATGTTCTTGAATGCGATGAAGATGCCGCCCATGGGCAAGTACGAGAAGACGAGGATCAGGAGAATGGCCGGCAGGGCGAGCAGCGTGAGCTGCAGGTTCTTCTTCAGATGCCGGGAAGGCGAGAGGAAGGAAGGTTTATCCACGGATAGCGACGACTCCTTTGCACAACGAATTGTAAGCGTTCTCCATTCATGCTCCGATCATAGGATAAACGGCGCGCGCCGGCAATTTCTCGTTTTGCGCATCGGTCCGTTTCCGGCGAAAACGGGAGTTCTCAAAGCGGCCAATAGTTCTCATTTCCGTTCTTTTTCCAAATGAATTGAATCGATTTTGCGTTCTGTGATAGTCTTGGGGGAAGAGGAGTGGTGCGCGCATGTTTAGAAAATTCGTGCTCAAAAATCCGTTTCAGCTCTTCCTTACGATCCTGCTTCCTTTCCTCGTCAGCACCGTGCTGCTGCTGTTCGCGCAATCCTCGCTGCTGAGCCGCAACTTCGAGCGATTCGCCTTGGACCAAGTGTACGGCCAACAGCTGGCGAACCTGCAAGCCGCGAGCCGAAATGTAAGCGTTCTCGAACAAACGGCCAGGTCGGTGTCCACGACGGCGTTCTTCGACGACGGCATCAAGGACCTGCTCTATTCCGACGTCAGCTCGGAGGACTACAACAAATACCAGACGAAGCTTCAATCCTATAAGAACATCTATCCGTTCCTTCAATCCATCTACGTATACAACGGCGACAGCATGTATGCCGTGCCCAGAGCGCAGTTCGTCCGCCCGCGCGCCGATTTCGACGATCAGGGGATCTTCGCCGTCCTCGACGACATGAAGACCTACAAATCCCACAGCATCGTGCTCCGCAAAATCCCGAACGTCATGTCGGGCATAGTGGCCGGCGCGGAGAAGGACGTGTACGTATACTCGTACTTGTTCTTCGACTCCCAGCTCACGAGCGGCAAGGTGAACGAAGCCATCATTTTGAACATCTCGGAGGATTGGCTGAAGCAAAGCATCCAAACCCAGAATGCCGGCGATGCCAGCCGCGCGTTCATTATCGATCGCGCGGGCAGGCTGATGTCGTCCGATTCGATTCATCCGCTGCTGAGCGACCTGCACGGCGAGGCGTACATTCGGCAGATCAACGCGTCGAAGGCGCGCGCGGGCAGCCTGCGCATGAACGTGAACGGCGTGGACGCCTTCGTTACCTATGCGGCAATGGACGTATTCGATTGGAAAATGGTCAGCGTCACGCCTTACGCGATGATCGTGAAGGACGTCGAGCGGATGCGGCAGAAGACGTATCTTTTCGTGGCTTGCTTCATTATAGGCAGCATGCTGCTGTCGTTTTATTTCTCCCGCAGGCTGTACGTGCCGATGTCCGTCGTCATCCAGAATTACAACCAGCTGGAGTCGGAGAAACGCAACGAGCAGTACAACCGCAAACAGGAGTTCCTGCGCAAGCTGATCCACGCCAAGGGACTGCTGCCGCCGGAATTCGTCCGCAAGCAATTTCAGCGGTACGGCATCGAATTGGATCCGTCGGCGAGCGGCTTGATCGTCCTGGCCAGGATCGATCGCTTCAAAGCGTTCTGCGCCGCGTACAGCCGCTCCGACCGCGATCTGCTGAAATTCGGGATCGTCAATATCATGAGCGAGCTGCTGCGACCGGCGCATAAACATGAGTGCATCGACATGGACGAGGATTCGATCGCGATCCTGCTGAACGTTCCGACGCTGGACGCGCCGTCCGCGAACGAGAGCCTGACGGCAGCGATGCTGCAGGCGCAGCGGCATACGCACGAGTACTTGCGCTTATCCGTCTCCATTACGTTCGGCGAGCCCTTCGCTTTGCTGCAGGCGCTTGACTTTCACTATTTGAAAACCGCGGACCTGTCCGATTACCGGCTCATGCACGGTTATTCCAGCATGATTTTCAGCGACCGGATTCCACCGCGCACGGACGAATACCAGCTCCCGGCGGACACGGAGAAGGCATTGACGGAGACGCTCGTTCAAGGCCGGTTCGAGGAAGCGAAGGAGCTGCTCCAGGCGGTGGCCGCCGCCGCGCCGAAGTACAGCTACACGGCGGTTCATTCCATGTTCATCCGGCTGCTGCTGCTCATTCGCCATGCGATCGAAGTGCTGGAGAGCAACCATGCGATGAAGGTGGATTTTCAATTCAACGGGTTCCTGGTGAAGCTGCAGAAAGCGGAGACGACCGCGGAGATCCTGGCCGATTATTTCGCGTTGTTCGACGGCTTGGCGCGCGAGCTCGAAGCCAAGCGAGACAACAAGTACACCAAGCTGCTCGAATGCGTCGCGCGCATCGTGGAGCGCGAGCTGGCGAATCCCTCCCTGTCGCTGGATGCCATCGCGGATGAGGTGAATCTGTCTCCGCCTTACCTCGGCAAGCTTCATAAAAAGCATCGCCAAATCTCGGTCGCGGATTACATCAACCTCGAACGGCTGGGCTGCGCGAGCCGGCTGATCGCTTCGTCGGACGATCCGATCGCCGACATCATGGCGAAGTCGGGCTTTTCGAGCCGCAGCCATTTCTTTACGCAATTCAAGAAAGCATACGGCGTGACGCCGAGTCAATACCGTACGAACGCGAAACTCGGATCGAGCGAAGGAAGGGCGTTATCGGATGCCTACCAGCCTTAGCGAAGACCGCGGCATTGACTTTCGAAGTATTTAAAGGTAGCGTTGTAGTGATTGCAGTGAAGCAAGCTAAGCGATTCGACTAAGGGAGTTTGATGGAATTGGAACATACAGAACAAATGACGGACGCAGCGCCTACGCTGGAGGAGCTGAAGAAATCCGCGGGGCGCATGTCCAACTGGCGTGAGCGGCTGAAAGCGGTGGAGGCGCTGGGCGAGGCGGGCGGTCAACCGGTGATCGACCTGCTGTCCCGCATCGCGCAGAACGATCCCGTGCATCAGGTGCAGCTGGCGGCCCATCGCGCGGCGGTCAAGCTGGGCGGAGAGCTGGAAGCGCCGGCACGGAAGACGGGCGAGCTGATCAAGGGCACGGGCAAAATCCTGCTTCGCATCAAGAAGAGCCTGCCGGCAGGCCATGATTACCAGGCATTCAAGGAAAAGCTGAAGCATATGAGAACGGATGTCTACGATACCTACGAAGGCGATAAGGAAGCTGAATTCGATCAGTGGCTGGAACAAAAGTGGTCCTCCTTGTCCGGCAGGTAGACGATCATGGCCAAAGGCAAAGGCGGCACGGGCCGCGGCACCGACAAGAAAGGCTGGACCCGCTGGCAGGCGGGAGAGAAGCGCCTGAAGAACGCGCCCAAGCCCTACAAGAGCAAAGGCACGAAGAACCCTCAGGGCGAGGGCGGCGCGGCGGCGTCCGCCGCAGGCAAGGGAGCCAAGCCCGCTCCCTCCAAATAGCGGCGGCCTCCGGTCCCGAAGAGGGTCTCGCCGAATCGGAGGTTTAAATGTCCTCATTTCGTGAACGCTGTTGAACAGACGGCGTTTCCGCGAATGAGGATTTTTTGGCATGCCCCTTGACTTTATTTTTAATTATGTCAGAATGACAATATAAGAAAACCGAAGCAGGTGATCCTATCGTGAACGAATCCTTTGACGAGGCCGCGTCCTACTCGGCCAGCCGATACCGCACGCCGGACGGCGCTCCGACGGATATCGTGATCTTCACCATTACGTCGACGGAGCGCGGCACGGCGAAGAAGTCGCTGCCCTTGCGGCAGCTGGAGGTGCTGCTCATTCAGCGCAAAGGCTGGCCGTACCAAGGCCATTGGGCACTCCCGGGCGGCTTTACCAGGGAAACGGAGACGCTGCTAGGCAGCGCGCTGCGCGAGCTGCGGGAGGAGACGGGCGTCGCCGCCGTGCACATCGAATATTTCAACGCGTACAGCGAGCCCGGCCGCGATCCCCGCGGATGGATGATCTCGCATGCGTTCTTCGCGCTCGTGCACGAGCATGATCTCGCGGAGCGGCGGGCGGCGGACGATGCCGCGGACGTCCGGCTGTTCCCGGTACAGGAAGCGCTGGCGATGGACCTCGCCTTCGATCACCGCTCGATTCTGGAGGACGCGCTGCAGCAGATTCGCGTCAAGATGCTGACGACGACGATCGCGCGTTCGTTTCTCCCGGAGGAGTTCACGATCGGCGAGCTCTACCAAGTGATAGAAGCGGTCGTGCCGTCGTTCGAAGAGAAAAATTTTATCCGTAAAATCACGTCGACGCAGAGCCGCAAGGGCATCATAGAAGAAGCGCGCGACCGCAAGGGCGAGCTGAAGCAGTCCAACCGCCACTCCCAACGCGCGGCGCAGCTGTACCGGTTCACCGATTACGTGCCCCGGCTTTCGATTTACAGTTAGCCGTCTTACATCTTCAATTTTATCCGAATCTTCAATTCAATCTGAAACGAATCTTCCATTCACATCCGAAAGGGGAGCTCCATATGAAAGCACTCCTCGTCATCGACTACACGGTGGACTTCGTCGTCGGCAAGCTGCCTTGCGGTCAGCCGGCCATCGACATCGAGGATCGCATCGCGGCTTTGACGGCGCGGTTCGCGGCAGAGGGCGATTTCGTCGTCATGGCCGTCGACCTGCACCGGGAGAGGGATGAGCTTCACCCCGAGCATAAGCTGTTTCCGCCCCACAACATCGAGGGAACGAGCGGCCGGGAGCTGTACGGCAAGCTGAAGGAAACATACGAAGCGAACCGCGACCGCATCCATTGGATGGATAAAACGCGCTACAGCGCGTTTGCCGGCACGGATTTGGAGCTGCAGCTTCGCATGCGGGGCATCCAGGAATTGCATCTCGTCGGCGTGTGCACGGACATATGCGTCCTTCACACGGCCGTCGATGCGTACAACAAAAGCTACAAGATCGCGGTTCATGCCGATGCGGTCGCGACGTTCAACGCGCCGGGCCATGACTGGGCGCTGGGACATTTCCGGGACTCGCTCGGCGCCGCGATTTATAGGGATGGGCAACAGATCAAGCGGTAGAGCAAAGGAGAAACGGCGGGGATGAGCATGACGCACGAGAATTTGACGCTGCACACCGACAAATACCAGATCAATATGATGTACGCCCATTGGGTGCAAGGCTCGCATAACGAGCAGGCGGTATTCGAGGTGTTCTTCCGCAAGCTGCCATTCGGCAACGGGTACGCGGTCTTCGCCGGATTGGAGCGGGTCGTCGACTATATACGGAGCCTTCGTTTCGGGGACGAGGAGATTGCTTACCTGCGGGAACAGGAGGAAGGTTACGCGGAGGCGTTTCTGGACGCGCTGCGCGAGCTCCGGTTTACCGGGCAGCTGGACGCGGTGCCGGAAGGGACCCTCGTGTTTCCGAACGAGCCGCTGCTGCGCATCACGGGCCGGATTTTCGAAACGCAGCTGATCGAGACGGCGATCCTGAACTTCGTCAATTACCAGACGTTGATCGCGACGAAAGCTTCGCGCATCAAGCAGGTGGCCGGCGACGACGGCCTGCTGGAGTTCGGCACGAGAAGGGCGCAGGAAGCCGACGCATCCGTCTGGGGCGCGAGATCGGCGTATATTGCCGGTTTTCACGCGACGTCCAACCTGCGGGCGGGCATGCTGTTCGGCATTCCGGTCAAGGGAACGCATGCCCACGCGTGGGTGCAGGGCCATGACAGCGAAGAAGAAGCGTTCCGCAAATACGCGGAAGTGCTGCCCGATCAAGTGACGCTGCTCGTCGATACGTACGATACGCTGCGCAGCGGCGTGCCGAATGCGATCCGGATCGGAAAGCTGCTCGAGAAGCAGGGGAAGAAGATGAACGGGATTCGGCTAGACAGCGGCGACTTGGCGTATCTATCGCAGGAAGCCCGGCGAATGCTGGACGAAGCGGGGCTGCACTATGTCGGCATCGTCGCGTCGAACGATTTGGACGAAGGATTGATCTTCAGCCTGAAGGGGCAGGGGGCCAAGATCGACGTATGGGGCGTCGGCACGCAGCTGATCACTTCGGGCGACCAGCCGTCGCTTGGCGGCGTCTACAAGCTGGTGGCCAGGGAGAAGGACGGCGAATTCGTGCCGGTCATCAAAATTTCCGGCAATCCCGAGAAGGTGACCACGCCGGGACGCAAGGACGTCTACCGCATCGTCAACCGCGAGACCGGCATCGCCGAAGGCGATTACTTGACGCTCGTGGAGGAAGGTCCGATGGATACCGAAGAGCCGCTGCGGCTCTTCGACCCCGTGCACCATTACATTCAGAAAGTCGTCCCGCTCTACGACGCCGTGCCGCTGCTGGCCGAAGTCTTCAAGGACGGCGAGCTCGTCTATGAGCTGCCTTCGCTCGAAGACATCCGCCGCTATCACCGCGAGCAGTTGAAGCTGTTTTGGCCGCAAGTGCTGCGCAAGACGAATCCCGCGGAGTACCGCGTCAACCTGAGCGAGATGGCCTGGGAGCTGAAGATGGCGCTGATCGCGAAATACAGGGAGTAATGAAGGTTCGGCAAGGACGAGGACCGCGGCAAGAAAGGACGCTTTGTCGCGGGCAGCGGACTGATTAGCCCCTATTGCCCAAGGGTGAAGCGGATGCCTCGATCCCGACGAATACGCGCAAATAAACGAGCCCGACCGCGATGGTCGGGCTTTTTGCTGCAGCAGATACGCGTTCAGCCGGGTGGTTTCGGCTTCGAGTGCGCGGCGTTAACCGCTCTAATGCTTCCTTTGCCGGCATATACATCTGCTAGAAGGAGCGTGAACCAAGTGGACAACAAAGTCAGAAGCTATTACCGGCTGAAGCGCAAGCAGAAGGAAATCGAGGAGGAGCTGGCTCGGCTGCGCGAGGAGATCCTGGCCTATTGCGCGGAGCACGATACGACGTCGATGGAGGTCGGCAGCTACAAGGTGAAGGTGATTCCCCACCGGCGAAAGGAATACGACGAAACGAAGCTGTTCGAAGCCCTGCCGGATCTTGAGCTTTGGCGGCTGCTCTCCAGCCCGGACACGGGCAAAATCTCGCATCTCGTGAAGCTGAACGTCATCTCGGACGAAAGAATCAAGGATACGTATACCGTCAAGGACGTCGCATACCTGCAGATAGAGCGCAAATAACGCAAGAGAACGGTTTTTTCGTCAAGAATTTACGCCGTCATGCCTCCTCTTTTTCATGTCTAGACATGCGTATGCGCGATGTTAATCCCGTTAAAGGGTTTTAGGTCTCGCATGGCGAATGAAATCGCAATGACGCATGAGACCTATTTCCAGTCAGTCGCAGTCAACCAACATAACGGAGGCATGAAATGAAAACAGCAAGATTCACGAAAAAAATGGTCAGCCTTACGGTGGCCGGATCGTTATCGCTCTCTTTGCTCGGAGCGGCGAACGGGGCGGCCGTCACGGAGGGGACGGCACCGGATATCGTCGGCCATTGGGCGGAGCAGGATATCGCCCAGTGGATGTCCCAAGGCCTGATCGACGGCTACGAGGATGGCAGCTTTCAACCGGATAAAGCCGTCACGCGGGCGGAGTTCGTCGCGCTCGTCAACCGCGCGTTCGGCTTTACCTCGCCCGGGAACGCGGCATTCAAGGATTTGAAAGCGGCCGATTGGAGCTACGCCGATTTCCAGAAAGCCGTGAAAGCGGGATACATAACCGGATTCGAGGACGGATCCGTCCACCCCAATGCGCCGATCTCCCGTCAAGAGATCGCGCTGATCGTCGAGCGCCTGCTCGGGCTGGCACCATCGCCGCAAGACGCCCAAGCCTTTTCCGACGCGGACAAGATTCCGGCTTGGAGCAAGGGAGCCATCGGCGCCGTCGAAGCCAGCGGAATCATGGACGGGTACGAGGATCATACGTTCAAGCCGGCGAGTAACGCCACCCGCGCGGAAGCCGTTGTTATTTTAAGCCACGCGCTCAAAGTGAAATCCGCGCCTGTCGTCTTCGATAAAGCGGGTACCTACGGACCCGCGACGGGAACCCGAACGATTCATGGCGATGTCGTCGTCTCCTCGCCGGGCGTAACCCTACGCAACACGGTTGTCGAAGGCAACCTGACGTTTGCTGCAGGGATCGGCGAGGGCGATGCCGTCTTGGACCGCGTGACAGTGAAAGGCACGACGCTGGTGCAGGGCGGGGGCGCGCATAGCATCCACTTCGAGGATTCCGTGCTGCTTGCGATCGTCGTGGACAAAACGGCCGGCACCGTTCGGATCGTGGCGGAAGGCTCGACGACGGTGGCAACGGTTCAATTGCAGACCGCGGCCACGTTGGAAGAAGACGCCGGCCTGACGGGCGAAGGATTTACCGACGTGCAGCTAAGCCAGCTGCTTCCGGCGGGCAGCTCGATCACGCTTCTCGGCGCGTTCGACGACGTCGACGTGACGGGCGTTAAGGTCCGCATCGACATTCCAAGCGGGAATATCCAGCATATTACGGTAGGCGAGAATGCCACGGGCAACGATATCAACCTGGGTACCGGCGCCAAAATCGTCGATTTGGTGCTGAATGCGGCCATCAAGGTGATCGGCGGCGGAAAGATCGATACGGTCCAAATGAACGAAGCCGCGCAAGCTTCCAGCTCTTTCGAGACGCAGCCGGGCAGGCTGGAAGACGAGAAAGGAAACCTCATCGTACCGAAGTCTTCGGCGCCCTCGGGTCCGTCCCAGCAGGAACTCGACCAACGCGCGGCAGATGGCGTAACCGCGTTGATCACGGCGCTCCCCGCAACGGCGGATCTGACGCTAACGGCGAATGCGGCGGGCGTCGAGGCTGCCAATGTCGCTTTCGGCAAGCTATCGACGGCGCAAAAAGCTTTGGTGACGACCGATAACCAAACCAAGCTGGCCGACGCGGTCGCCCGGATCGCGGAGCTGAAAGCGGACAAAGCGGCCGCGGATGCCGTCATTGCGCTCATTGCGGCGCTGCCGGAACCCGAGGTTCTCCAATTGGAAGACCAAGCGGACGTTACTGCGGCCAAGGACGCTCTCGGCGCGTTGACCGAACCGCAGAAGGCGTTGGTCACGAATCAAGACATGCTTGTGCTTGTTACTGCCAAGATCGATGCACTTATCGCGGCGGCAAACGCCGTCACGAACCTAATCACGGCCTTGCCGGATCCGGTGGCAATTACACTGGATAACCAAACAGACGTTAACGCGGCAAACGCGGCATTTAACGCCTTGTCGGCTGCCCAGCAAGACTTGGTCACGAACAAAGACAAGCTCACGCAAGCGGTAGCCAAGATCGAAGCGCTCATCGCAGCGGCAAACGCGGTAACCGCGCAAATCGCGGCCTTGCCGGATCCGGCAGCGGTCACGCTTGACAATCAAGCGGCCGTAATGGGAGCGAGAACCGCGTTTGACGCATTATCGGCATCGCAACAAGCGCTGGTCACTAATGAGGACAAACTTGTGCAAGCCGAAGTGAAAATCAGCTCGCTGATCGCGGCGGCAACCGCCGTCATAAACCTGATCACGGCCCTGCCGGATCCAACCGCAATCACGCTGGACAACCAAGCAGACGTTAACGCGGCAAACGCGGCATTCAACGCCCTGTCGGCAGCCCAGCAAAACCTGGTCACGAACCAAGCGAAACTCACGCAAGCCATCGCTAAGATCGAAGCGCTCATCGCAGCGGCAAACGCGGTAACCGCGCAAATCACGGCCTTGCCGGACCCGGCAGCAATCACGCTGGACAATCAATCAGCCGTAACGGAAGCGAGAACTGCGTTTGACGCATTATCGGCATCGCAGCAAGCGCTGGTCACGAACCAAACGAAACTCACGCAAGCCGAGACGCAGATTACTGCGCTCATCGCTGCGGCAAACGCCGTCACAAACCTGATCACGGCCCTGCCGGATCCAGCCGCAATCACACTGGACAACCAAGCAGACGTTAACGCGGCAAACGCGGCATTCAACGCCCTGTCGGCAGCCCAGCAAAACTTGGTCACGAACAAAGACAAGCTTACGCAAGCCATCGCCAAGATCGACGCGTTCATCGCAGCCGCAAACGCCGTAACCGCGCAGATCGGGCAATTGCCAGATAAAGCAGACCTGCAGCTATCCGATAAAGCAGCCGTAGTTGCCGCCAGCAGCGCCTTCAATGCCTTGTCGGCCGCCCAACAGGCGCTGGTCACGAACCAAAACAAGCTCGCGGACGCATTGGCGCAAATCATCGTGCTCGAAGATCAGCAGGCGGCGGATGCCGTTATCGCGCTCATTGCGGCGCTTCCGGCCGCAGCGAATCTTACGCTGTCCGACGAAGCAGCGGTCAACGGCGCGAGCAGCGCATTCAACGCCTTGACGGCGACCCGGCAAGACTTGGTCACGAACAAAGCGAAGCTGACCGACGCGCTGGCCAGAATGACGCAGCTTAAAGCCGATAAGACGGCCGCGGATGCCGTCATCGCTCAAATCGCGGCGCTGCCTGCGACGGCGAGCCTCGCATTGTCCGACGAAGCAGCCGTAACGGCCGCGAACACCGCCTACTCCGCGTTGTCCGCGGATCAACAGAACCTGGTCACGAACCAAATCAAACTTTCCGATGCCGTCGCCCGGATCGAGGTACTCAAGGCGGAGCATGAAGCGGACGTGCAAGCCGCTGCCGCCGTTACGCAGCAAATCAACGATCTGCCGGACCTGGCGGATATTACGTTGTCCGACAAAGCAGCCGTAGCCGCGGCGCGCAGCGCCTTCGAAGCATTGACGGCCGTTCGCCAAGCGCTCGTCACGAACGTCGACAAACTTGTTCAGGCGGAAGCCAGAATCTCGGAGCTTCGCTTCTTGCCAAGCAAAGCGATCTCGAGCTTCGACTTCGAAACGATTTACGCAACGCAGGCAAGGGGAGAAAGCGTCCGGATCACGGACACCGATTTCCAAACGCATCCCGTAAGTTTCACGATCAGCGACGGCAATGTCGTCATCCCGGTGGAACTGAACTGGGATATCCCGCTCAACGGCTTTACGACGGGCCAGGCAGTCGGGTCGGCGGTCGATAGCTTTATCCAGCAATATTGCAACGATCATCATATCGATCTCGGTCAGCGCACGCTAACGGCGATGGGATTTGGAGATACGTTCTTTATCATGACGTTCGCTACGGGAACGCAGGCATCCGTCACGCTGGGCGGAGGATATTCGGCGTTCTTCGCGGCCAATCATTTCATGGGTACGAATGAAGATACGAGCAAGAACCGTACGTTCACGGTCAGTGACGGTACGCAGACGGCCACGATTATCCTGGAATGGGCGTATTACGATATGGACGATTTCGTCGCGGACCTCAACTGGCAGCTTCAAAATGCCGATGTCCAAGCCGTAGCCGCGAAGATCGACGCCACGCACTTCAAACTTTCGTCGTCGACGGCAATCGGCACGCTCACGATTGACGGGGCGGATAAAGCGCAGTTCTTCGACGCTTTTCAATTGAACTGATCCGAATTAAATCATCTGCTCCAGACAAAATCGCATAGATAAATTAATGTAGAAGGCGTCGAGATTTAATCGGCGTCTTTCTTTTGTTGCCCCTTCCGCGACGTTTTCGACAGGGATCGCCAAAACCAACCCGTTTACAGGTTATGGAAGGTTCATCATAATTGGAAAGGAGCATCACATTTGGTGGAGGAGTGATATCATGTCCAAACGCATTCTCATCGTAACCGGAGACGCTGCAGAGGTACTTGAGGTCTACTACCCGTATTATCGCATGTTGGAGGAGGGGTACGAAGCGATCATAGCGGCCCCGGTCCAAAAGGTTCTGCATACCGTCGTGCATGACTTCGTTGAAGGCTGGGATACCTACACGGAGAAACCGGCGCATTTGCTGCCGGCCCATATCGCGTTCGCGGACGTAGACCCGGCTCAATACGACGGGCTCCTCATACCCGGCGGACGAGCGCCCGAATATATTCGCGGCAGTGAAGATCTCCCCCGCATACTCAGCCATTTCCTTGAAGCGGACAAACCCGTCGGGGCGATCTGCCACGGCGTGCAGGTTTTTGCTTCCTTGCAGGATACGACTTATTTTAAAGGCCGCACGATGACGGCATACAATGCCTGCCGATTGGATGTTGAACGTCTTGGCGCGAGCTACGCGAAAGAGACGCTCCATGTAGACGGCAGGCTCGTGTCCGGCCACGCTTGGCCGGATTTGCCGGGCTTTATGCGCGAATTCCTCAAGCTTCTGGCTTAGCCGTCATAGTAACAAAGCGGCTGCCTCTGGGCAGCCGTTTCTATTTTGAGCTGACAGGCTAAGTGGGTTATTATACGCGATCATCGAGCCTATTCGACATTTTATTTGAAAAGTGCTTGCATTCTTCAATCGGTTCATGGTATATTCTAATTCCGGCCGAGAGAGATACGCGGCAGCGGTGATCGAAATCGAAACAAGCCTAAAAATAATGCTTGCAAAACGGTTTTGAAATATGATATATTCTAATTCCGGGCTTGAACCGGATGAAGAATAAAGTGAAAGAACTTGTTCCTTGAAAACTGAACAATGAGCGACCTGTCAAAAGGTTATAAATACGGTGAAACGATCGACGTCATCTAGGTGACGAAGCGAGTTTCATCGGGTAAGTCAGCGATGAGCTA